>NZ_JAAUWV010000005.1 GCF_014694405.1 Pseudoalteromonas sp. S16_S37 | reverse complement strand
CTGCGCAATTCAACGGGGGTAAAAGTGCCTAACGTGTCTTTGTTGTGACGCCAGTGGTCAAATTGTGCTTTAATTTGCTCTAATGATGTTGTGGTATTCATTGATCACACCTTAGTTGTTTAGGTTGCAATCAAGTATGCCGGATGGTTTTTACTTATTTGCGCTATCTTGCCGTAAGGTCACTACAAGTCTAGCTTTAGGGGAAGTGACGGCTGGGAATATACTCAAAATGAGCTTGAAGTTTTAAGTAAGCTTTCTGCTCATATTAATTGCACTGCTTTTGTGGCTCGTATTCATGACTTGTGTTGGCTTTATTCTAAACCTAAGCCGTTCAGCAATGCTTTAAAGGCAATAGACCTCTATTCAAGCTATGCAATAGATGGAGATAGTTGGATCACACTAGGTGTATCTCATTATTACCGAAGGGCATTGCGGCTAGCATGTCAGCTAGGTAAAGGTGCATATGAAAAGGTCACATATATCAAAAGAAAGTTATTCAATGCGATATTTGATAGCTATCCAAATAGTAAGTTTATGAAGATATGGCTTACAGAATTATTGGAAGATTATCAATTGATTGAGTCAACGGAGTTTGAACGTATAGAAGAAGAATTTAACTCATTAATCAATGATTTTCTATGCCATGACAAGTTTTACGAAGCAAGGTTTTACCTTGAGTTTTTATCAAAAAAGTACTATCAGCTTAAACGCAATGATGATTGGGGCAAAGCTTTAATTACAATAGCTAAGACATGGGAAGATGAAGCGTCGATTAGGGAACAAGCGCTTGTGAAAGCTTCACTTTATGAGAACGCTATACAAGCATATTGGAAAGTACCTAATAGTGTTAAAAGTAAGTTCAATATTCATGCAAAGCTATCCGAACTTAAAGTTTTGCATCGTGAGGCTGGCAAGCAAACTCTGGCTGAAATGGTAACCACAAAGGTTAATGTTCCGTTTCCGGAGCGTGATCAGTGGACAGCGTCGGCTATTGAGTATGTATCAGGGAAAGACAGCGCAGAAACAGCAATCCTTTACTTTGCGCATTTAGTTGATGGATTTGATAAATCGCGTCTGGTGGAATCTGAAAATAATGCACCTAGAAGCGTTACAAGTCCGCTCTTTAACACAATTCGTTTCTCGCATGACGGGAGAAAAATTGCAGTTGATAAGGCGTTTGATGAAGTTGAGTTAGATAAACATGATGATCGGCTTTTGTCTAAAGCAGTAGAGGCTGCTGTGCAAATGGCCGATATTATAGTGTGCAGTGATCTGTTACCTGCTCTTGATGAGTTGAACCTTCAATATAATATAAACCTTTCAATGTTTGAAAGTTTGTGTTCGGTGAGCCCTGTGATTCCTTCAAAGCGTTCGAAACTATTTGCAAAGGGGTTATATTTCGGTTTCCAACGAGATTTTACAACAGCAATTCATCTATTGGCTCCTCAATGGGAGCACCTAGTGAGAGATATTCTCAATGAAAGTGGTGTATCAACAACCACAATTGATACCAAGGATGGGATTGCCACAGAGTGTGGGTTATCTACTTTATTAAGTAAACCAGAGTCGGAAGAGATTTTTGATGAAAACTTACTATTTGAGATGAAAGCATTTCTTACACACCCTCACGGCCCCAACTTAAGAAACAATATTGCTCATGGTCTTTTGGATGATGATTATTCAAGTACAGCTTCTTGTGTTTATTGGTGGTGGCGCACTTTGAGGTTTGTTTATACCTCTTTATTCTTGAGTTCGCAATCTGATAGTAAAAGCGAAACAAGTACTAATTAACTGATATATAAAGTGCAAGGTAAGTTATAAGGTGAATGTGTATGTTAAAAATAAGTCATTTAGAATTATATGTTGGGACTAAAGAAGAATACTCTGTTGCAAAGTCGCAAGGAATGAGAATTGTGTGTGCATTAAATCGTGCTGGAGGTTTTGTCACTCATCAGTCGGTAGTGGGATGGACTGGAAGAGGTTGTGATCCAAATCACCCAAACTACTTATTTAAAGAAACAGAAGATGCAATTTATTTAAATATGATTGATGGTGAAGATCCAAAATATGTTAACGATGCGATGATAGATCCAGCCTTAAATTTCATAAAAAGCAACTTAGATCAAGGGTACTCTGTATTTGTATACTGTAGTCTAGGAGAATCTCGAAGTCCTTCGATAGCTCTCATGTATATGCTTGAAAATAATATGATCAGTAAAGAAAATGCTGTAGCTGAGTTTAAGCGAAAGTATTATCCAACTTACTCTCCAAAACTTGGCAACTTAGGATACATTCAACAACGTTGGTTATAGCCTTGGCAAAATTTAAGTGTTTATTGATGAGCTATTTTCTTCTTAAGTAGCTCACTTATTGATTTCCAAATACTACAAATCGCCCCTTTTAATTTCATTCGCACTATTGCAAAACAAAAACTCATAAAGTAGAGTGAAAAACGCTGAAATATTGGGAAATCAGCGAAAATAAGCAGAAGCGAAGTCCTCGAATTATCGCGAATAAGTTAAATCCCAAATTTACTACGACCTTATGGGGTCATGTTTACTTATTCGTAGGAGGACTTTGTGAATACATTCTTATCTAAAACAGAAGTTGCTGAGTTAACTGGCCGTAAGCAGCGCCAGAAACAAGTTGAGCAACTGATCTCAATGCATATCACTTTCACTCTCGATGCCTTTGGCTGGCCTAAAGTTTTGCGTAAAACGATTGAAGCAGAACTGGGCGCTGGTGATAGCTGTCAAATTAAGCGTGGCGGGGCTAAGCTTAGTGATGACGAGCTGTACACAGGGTAAGCGGTCATGGGAAGAAAACGTTCTGCAGAAAATGCAAACCTGCCCAAGGGCATGATCTTTAATAAAAAAGGGAATACCTATTACTTGAGGGCAAGTGGTCAGAAAGATATCCGCCTTGGTAAAACGCTGAGTGAAGCTTTTCGCAATTACTACGCTTACGCTTCGATTAACTTTGAATGTCAAACGATGCATGATTTGATTGACCGCTATCTCAAAGAGATTTCACCCACTAAGGCAGAATCGACCCACAAGAGTAATATTAGTGCGTCAAAGCATTTGATAAAGCGCTTTGGTCATATGAACCCGAGAGTGCTTAGAGCCAAGCATGCTTATCAATACCTTGACCTTAGGAATCGAGAGGGGGCACCGGTAAGAGGCAATCGTGAGTTTGCGTTACTGAGTACCATTATGTCTCATGCTGTGCGTTGGGGCGTAATTGACGACACACCATTTCATGGAATTATACGTAATCCCGAGCAGCCAAGAGATAGATTAGTGACAGATGATGAATTGGCCGTGTTTATTAAGTATTGTCCTCGATGGTTGCAGCTTTATGTGGCATTAAAGCTGGCAACCGGTTTAAGGCAAACTGACATGCTTAAACTCAGCAGTAAAGACTGGGATGACGAAAAAGGATTAAAAGTTCAAGCATCAAAAACGGGTAGTCGATTGCAGTTCGAAGCTGTCGAGCATCTTAGCTTTATCATCAGCGAGCTTAAACAAATCAATGGCTACCGTACGGCCAGAAAACACCGAGCGCCGTTATTGCATTGGTATTTCTTTGCTTCAAGCGCTAATGCGAGAAAGGAACAAGCCCTGACGCCTGACGGTTTTAGAACTGCATGGAACAAAGCGATGCGTGCAGCAATCGAAAGTGGTGACCTACAACCTGAGCAGCGCTTTCAGGATAGAGACTTACGAGCTAAAACAGCAAGTGAATGTGAGACGATTACTCAGGCATTTGAGTTATTGGGCCACTCAAGTGTGGCAACAACAAAGCGTGTTTATCGACGTGGCTACTCACAAGTAACGCCGGTCACGCCTAAGTCGCCAGATGATAAGAAAAAACAAAGCATTGAAAAGTAGTGATAAAAAAGGCATTATTTTTAAATTGAGAATTGTAAGTTTAGCTAAAAATTATAAGCTATTAAAAACAAAGTAATTTTAGCTAAATTAACCATAAATATTAAACCAGACGAAAGTTATAGGAAATATTTTGTGGGTTTGTGTAGTAAAAACAGTATGTTAGATGCACAAGCGTTAAGGGTTGAAAATCCTCGTGTCGGTGGTTCGATTCCGCCTCTGGGCACCATCCTTTTTACTCTCAAAATTAATAAAGCGAAAGGTTTAAAAAATTCATGTGCCGACTTAGCTCAGTTGGTAGAGCAACTGACTTGTAATCAGTAGGTCATCCGTTCGACTCGGATAGTCGGCACCATTTCCTTAGTTATCAAAACAAGCATAGATAATCCATTCACTAGTACTATTATTGATGCTACTAGCACCTTGGTGATCTTTTTCAATCGTCTTTGACTTGTATGAAAGAAACCATTCGCGAATTTATTTGTGTTTGGCGAGTTATTATCCTTCTTGTCAGCGCTTTTCTTAATTAGACTTTTTATTCAAAACCTTATCTTATATTTGCTTTTTTGAGCACTCGTTCCTTTTTTGTGATCTGGCGCATTATTTTCACATTAATGAAAAGAATCTCACTTTTTATCCTTGAGGTTTTAGCAAATGGCCTCAATACTGTAATTGAGGTAAACAAGAAAAGGATAAATATATGAAGATAAATCTTTCGGGCCACCATGTGGATATTACAGATGCAGTAAGAGCTCACGTTCAAGAAAAGTTTGCCAAAACAGCGATACACTTTCCGTCATTATTGTCGCTGGACATCATTATTAGTAAAGATAACAAAAAGTTTAACGCAGAAATTTCAACAACTTATTCAGGTGTGCGCATAGGTGTTAAAGGTGAGGGAGAAGTTATGTACCCCGCAATTGCGAACGCCGCTAAAAAGTTAGATGCCTCTTTAAAACATAGAAAAGGCCAACTAAAAGCGAATTTACACGATAAGCCAGTGAGCACTACCCCAGAAATTGCACACGAGATTATTCAAGAAATGGATTTACGCTAGGTAATAGTGCCTAGTTGTAACACTCACGAAGGGCCTTAACAGGCCCTTTTTTTATGCTAGACTGAGCAACAATTTCAGTTGTTTTTAAGTCGTTTTAATGCCTAATTATCAAGCCGTTCTAGATGCCACTTTTAATTATGTTCAACCTTTGCTTAAAAAAGGTAAAGTCGCAGATTATATCCCTGCATTAGCTGAACAAAAGCTGGGGCAGTTTGCTATGGCATTGCATACTATTGATGGGCAAACTTTTACTGCGGGCAATTGCAATGCACGCTTTACCGTACAATCGGTATCGAAAGTGATGACTTTAACCATGGCACTACAACGTTATGAGGATGAATTGTGGCAAAGGGTAGGCAAAGAACCTTCAGGGACTGCATTTAATTCTCTTACGCAATTAGAGTTTGAAAATGGTATTCCCCGTAATCCGTTTATTAATGCTGGTGCCATTGTTACTTGTGATGCGTTATTTTCTCGTTTGAGCGCACCAATCCATACCATGTTGGAACAATACCGTCGTCAATCGGGTAACGATAAAGTGGTTGTTAACAAGCGTGTCGCACAATCAGAATTTGAGCATCGTTACAGAAATGCGGCTATGGCTTACTTAATGAAATCATTTGGTAACTTTACTAATGATGTTGAAGAGGTGCTTTGGTCGTACTTTAATTATTGCGCCATTGAGGTTAACTGCACTGAACTTGCGCGTACCTTCTCTTATCTTTCAAATCATGGTTTTTGTACACAAAGCCAGCAGCAATTACTCAGTGCCAAACAAACTAAACAGCTAAACTCTCTACTTTTTACCAGTGGCTTATATGATGCAGCGGGCGATTTTGCTTACAGAGTGGGTATGCCTGGCAAGTCAGGCGTATCGGGTACGATCATAGCGGTGGTACCGGGCCAGTTTACGGTGGCTGTTTGGTCGCCGGGGCTAGACAAGTTTGGTAACTCTGTAGCAGGGATAGCGGCACTTGAATATGTTTCTGAACAACTAGGCACTGCCATTTTTTAGTAACCTAACTAGGGCTACTTTTTGGCTGAGAGTAGCTCTCACCTTCTATGAATGAGTTAAATAATCTTACATCTGAGCCGTTAAGGAATGATTTATAAGTAAATTATCGCATTTGTAATGCGTTGTAATTGACTTTAATTAAACAATCAGGTCAAATTCAAACCAACTCAAAATTTCTGTTTTTTTCATACAATTCATAGTGTTAAAGCTATGTTAATTGTTTGGGTGCTGTCATGGTCTTTATTTAGAGTTTATGCACTATTTTCGCTGCGTGTAGTGAAGGGCTGATTTACTGCCCGTTAGAGTAAACGAGGTGATGACAATAACTGCGCATACATAGAGCTTATGAGTTTACAAAGAGGTTGATATTTTTATTTGTTTAAGGTCTGAGAGCATGGCAAGCAACAGTAGAGAAACTCAAAGTTTAATGGGGAAAACACATGAGTTGAGTTCTATCGACCCCAGTCTTGCAAAACTATTAAATCAGTCATTGCGCGACCAGCTATCTCGACAATTAAAAGGTGACGCGTTTGCAAGCTCCGAAGTATTAATCAAGCATTGTTGTAAGCTGGTTGAGTGTTTGCTTGCTAAAACTCAAACGCATGAGCAATTAGTCAGTGTATTTGCCGATTTTTCACAATCACTGATAGAGCTATACCAAAGCTTAGAGCTCACCGAACAAGAAACCACGCACTCTTACGTTAATGCCACCGGTTTAGTGATGGCGGTTAAAGATGCGGTGTCGACGGTCAATGATATTTACCGTGTTAAAGCTTTTATTCGCGCGCTTAAGAACACATTAGATGATGCTGAGTCTCTAAGCTTACAGCCGTTACATTTAGTTTATCCAGCCTGCGGCCCATTTGCGCCACTCGTTTTGCCTTTGTTGTGCTACGTAAAAAAACACAATACTCATCAACGGCCCCTTAAAATCACCTTAATCGATATTCAACCTGGCGCTGAAAAGGTGCTTAAGCGTACCGTTGAGAGTTTGGGGCTAGACTTGCACAGTGTGGACGTGTTGTGTATGGATGTGATGGATTATAAGCCCAGCTTGCCAATCGATATTTTGGTGATTGAAGCGATGCAACATGGCTTAAGTAAAGAAGGGCACTTGAGCTTTATGCGCCATCTAGCGCCGTTTTTATCAACGGATGCTTATTTGTTGCCAAAGGAAATTGTGGTTGAAGCGATATTGGCGGTGCCACAACGTGAATTTGTTGAGCAGTGGCAAGCGCAAGAGCGCAGCCATTCTAGTTTTATCAATGAGCAAATTGAAGCTGAGCGCATCAATCTAGGACCTATTTTTACGCTTAATTTAGACACGCTAAAACATATAACGACCATGCCACTTGGCAATGGTTTTGATTTGATTGAAGCGGGGCAAGTGACTATTCCACAAAATGTGGATGATATGCCGAAACGTATTTTGTTACTGAGCGCTAAACTGCATGTGGATGGGCAAGAGCAAGTTGCACAATATGACTCGGGGATCACCCATCCACTTGCTGATATGTCGGTATGTATTGATTTTAAACCACATGCTTCAGAGCCGGGTGACTTATTGGTAAAAGGTGGAGATAAATTGAAGTTTTACTACAAGCTGTGTGGCATGCCGAGCTTTTTACCTACCATTGCATAAGGGAATAGCATGAAAAAAATAGTTTTAATTGCCTGCTCGGCAGCAGCGGCTCCAGCCATTGAATGTTTAGTACAAATGAACGTGTTGGCAGGGGTGTTGATCACCTACTGCTCAGAGTCAGACGCACAGCAATTGGCGGGTATTACACAGCATTTTGGTGTACCTCATGCCTCTCAAGCACACATTGATAATGATGTATTAGCGTCTGCTAAGCAAAACTGGCAAGGTGATGAGTTTATTAGCTATCACTTGCCATATGAACTGTTACGCAATGTACAAAGTGAGCAAGATGTGGTGCAAGTTCAAGTTGCACAATACAGTAACGCAACGGTTGAGCATGCCTTGTTTCAAACCATTCATAGTCAACAGTCTCATTGTGTTCTTAGCGCTGTAAGTATTAAGCATCAACAAGTTTTACTGAGTCACAGCGTGGCTGTGGAGAGTGAGGATACAGCGGGTACTTTACATAAAAAGCTGCTCACGCAGTTACCTAGTTTGTTACAGCAGCTTGTTAGTGAATTCGATAGCTTGTATGACGCTCAGTCATTTGTGCAGTTTGCACCAGAAACTTTATCTTCACTGGACGAATCACACTTATTTACCAACTTACAGACCGATAGCGCAGAGCAGGTTATTATTTTAACCCGAGCGGCAAATCCATATTTTGGTGGTGCCCGCTTACACATTGGTAAAGCCGTTTGCCAATTAATGCAAGTCTCCTTAACTGAACAACCCACCTTTGGGGTGAAAGCCGGTACCGTGGTTGCGCTATCAAAATCAGGCGGATTAATCATAGCGCTTCGCAACGAGCAGACGCTGAAGCTCGATGTAGTCAGCAGTGCAGAGGGCGTATTTGACGGTTATCGTTTTGCTATGCAGGCCAAACTACAAGCAGGTATGAATTTAAAATAATAAAGAAGGAAGAAAAACATGAGTATAGATGCAAAAATTGGTGATATCGAAATGGTGGCATACCACTTTGTACCGCGCGGTTATTTTTCGTGTACAGGAGGGCTTGTAAGTATTGCTACTCAATCGACTATGTTCTCTTTGTTGGGGACGGCGTACGGTGGTGACGGTCGCTCAACCTTTGGTTTGCCCGACTTTCGTGGTCGTGCTGCGGTGGGTGATGGTTACGGAACAGGCTTAACGCCTAGAGTACAAGGTAACCTATTTGGCGCTGAATATAACGTTTTAACGGTTTCTCAGATGCCGTCACATTATCACTTGGCCGTAGCAGAAGCACAAGCTACAACTACAGTGGATGGTTTTGCTGGTACTTTAACAGTGAACGCTAAAAACGGCTTGGGTGATACCGATGATGCAGAGGGTGCGTATTGGGCTACTGGTGAAGTTGTAAATGGTTTAGCTAAAACACCTATCAGTAAAGCTTATTCAACTACCTCAGATGTGAAAATGGCGCAAGATGCTGTGGAAATATCTGGGACTTTTCATCAGGCACAAACTGCTGTGCAAGTGAAAGTGGGCGTGCAAAATACTGGTGGAGCAATGCCTATTTATAATTGTCAACCGAGCTCAGTCACAAAGTTTGTCATTGCCAATATAGGGCTTTACCCAACACGTAGTTAATGTTTTTTGGCGCTTAATTCTAAGCGCCTTCTTTATTTTTTGATTTTTGAGGAAATCTATATGTATCTCAGCTGGATGAAGGTGGGCTCTTTTGAGCTCGGCTTGATTGAACATATGCATGAAAAAGGAGGTTTTCAATGAACGTTAAACAAATGTTTAATGTGTTAAGTGCCTTGATTTTTGCGTCAATTTCTCTTGTTGGTAAGGCCTACGCTGCGCAAACAATTAGTTTTGATAATATAGATGGAACCGACTCCGGCGGCACTGGATTTAGAACCGTGACGGGTCATAGCGGTTATTTAGTACCCAACAGTTTAAAAGATTATGGTGTTGAAAGTATTAACCCTTATATTGCGGGGTCACCACAAACTTTTATATTTAAAGCCGACGGCAACAATGTGACACACTTTGATGTCACCGATATTAAAATACATGCTTATGATTCAACACTAGTCGAACTGACTGCAGCTACTCAAGTCGTTTTTAAAAATGCCAATGGTGATACGCTTTCAACGCTTAAATTGTCGGAGCAAACTCGGCTTTCAAACAGTACTTCGGCCGGTTTAGCTGACCTTTTTGGTTCTTTTCAACCGGTTGCTGGCGTCTCTTCTATTGAATTTACAGTATTCGAATCCGGTCGAGGGAATTTTATTTTTAACGTATCATTCCTCAGTTTGATCGTTGACAATGTCAATGCGCAATTAAATTCAGCTCCAACCGTATCTGGCGCGCCGTCAGATATTAGTGTGTTAGAAGATACTGCAAGTAACGTTACTCTATCTGCAGTTGAATTTGCTGACGCTGAAAACGATGCGCTCACCGTGACTTTAACGGTCAATAACGGCACATTTGAAAGCTTATCGAGCGCGGGGACGTTAACTAGCCGCGCACTTTCGAGTGATAAAAAAATGATCACCCTCGTTGGCAGTGCCGCGAATATTAACGCCTTTTTAGATACCGCAAGCAATATCACTTATAAATCAGTGAGTGATGCCAGTGGTGACAACCAAGCGCTGATCACCATAACAGCCTATGATGGCAACAGTAACCTTGCGAGTAACCCAACGGTTAACCTTGATATTACCGAAGTGAATGATGCGCCAACGTTGAGCTTGGGTAGCAATATTTCAATTGGGGGAGACGCAGCAGCGGGTAATCAACAAGTGGTTGCTAACTTTGCGTCGATGAGCAGTGATGGTGACGCGAACGCAGTACAATCGGTCAGTAGTTACCTGGTGAGTGAACAAAGTGATGCCAATAATGTGGTGTCAAATATATCAATTAACACCAGTGGCCAATTGTCTTACACGCCAGCTGTGAATGTGAGTGGTACTGCCACTATCGCGGTGCAAGTACAAGATAATGGCGGTACGGCCAACGATGGGGTGGATACCTCTGCTGAAAAAACCTTTACCATCACGGTTGATACAATTAAGCCGACGGTAAGCTCGGTTACTACGTCCACGAGTGCAAGCTATAAAGAAAATGACACCATTGATTTTGTGGTCAATGTATCTGAAGCATTGGATGTAACCACAACCTCAGGTACTGCGCGTATTGCCCTAAAAGTGGGGAGCACAACGCGTTACGCAAGCTACCATAGTAGTGACAGCAGCAAAACCGCGCTGACTTTTAGATACACAGTACAGGCTGGCGATAATGATACAGATGGCCTAGAGCTTGGCAGTGTGGTAGATACTAATGGTGGTACTATCCAAGATGCGTCGGGCAATAGTTTAAATGTATCGCTCGCCAATGTGGCTGATTTAACGGGTATACGTGTTGATACCACGCAACCCAAAGTGTCTTCGCTGACGCCACCGAGCAATAAAACCTATATATTGGGTGAATCGCTTGATTTTACCGCGCAGTTATCTGAGGCGGTGACGCTCAATACTTCTGCAGGTAAGCCTCAACTTAACCTGACCATTGGTAGCAAAACGGTTGCACTCGATACCAGCACAACCACATCGCCTACTAGCGAATTACAGTTCTCTTATACTGTGGTGCAAGGCGATGAAGATTTAGATGGAATCAATATCACCAGTTTTGCACTGAATAACGCGGTGCTGAACGATACGGCAGGCAATACCTTTGATACCACGCTAAGTAGCGTTAATACTGACAACGTACTGGTTGATACCATTGCCCCTACGGTTTCGAGTGTTTCCTCCTCAAAAGCCGATGGTACTTATAAAGTGGGTGATGAAATTGCGATTCAGGTGACGTTTTCTGAAAATATCGCTGTAACAGGCACACCCACTTTAACGCTTGAAACCGGTGATGTTGATAGAGTTGTCAACTTCACTTCAGCATCTGATTCTGTTGTGACCTTTAACTACACAGTGCAAACGGGTGATGTCAGCGGCGACCTTGATTATGTTTCAACGACTGCGCTAAATCTCAACGGTGGCACAATTAAAGATACGGCAGGTAATGATGCAACATTGACACTAGCAACACCGAGTGCGGCCAACTCGATTGCTGCCAACAAGGCCCTAGTTATTGATGGGGTTGCACCTAGCATTGATACTGCGGGCTCTTCTACCGCCAATAGTGGTTTTGGTGTTTCAGCAAGTGGTGGCTTAACGCTTAAGTTCTCTGAAACGATGAAGTTGGGCACGAGCGGCACGATCACCTTAGTAGATAGTAACGGCAATGTGATTGAAACTTTTACCATTAATGGTGGTGCTATAACGGGTAGTAATGGCGGTGCGGCTAGTTTATCTGGTGACACGTTAACACTGAACCCCGGTGCGAACTTGTCTGCGGGTGTGAGCTATGCAGTGCGCATGGACTCAGGCTTTTTAACCGATCAAAACGGCAATGCTTTTGCTGGTTTTAGTGACAATACAGGTTTTGCCTTTACGGTTGCACCGAATGTTGAACTGAGTGTTGATAATACAACGGTCAGTGAAAAAGGCGGCATTGCTACGGTGACGCTTGCTCTGAAAGATGCAGCTGGCAACGCAGTGAATGCTACCAATGCAGTGACGGTGAGTATCGATATTACAGGCACAGCAACGGGCTCAGGCACTGACTACAGTGTATCTGACAACATCAGCAACAGCGTGACGATTGCTGCGGGCAGTGCTTCTCAAACATTTAAAGTAACTGCCGTTGACGACAGTGTTATTGATGACAACGAAACTGTGATCATCGATATTTCAGCAGTTACAACCAATAACGCCGTGGAATCTGGTACACAAACGGTGACTATTACGTTGGATGAAAACGACGCGCCAGTCTTTACAAGCCTTGATGGCACACCCATATTTACTGAAAATGGTTCAGCAGTGGTGTTGGATGCCAACGTTACAGTATCGGATACTGAACTGGATGCACTTAATAGCAACAATGGTAACTATGATGGTGCGAGCGTTACCATTGTCCGAGCTGGTGGTGCTAACGGCAGCGATGTTTTTGCTAATACAGGTTCGTTAGGGGCGTTAGTTGAAGGCCAAAGTTTTGAGTACAGCAGTGTTGCCGTTGGTACCGTTACCACCAATAGTGCGGGTACCTTGAAACTGACCTTCAACAGCAGTGCCACAACGTCAATCGTTGCTGGTGTATTGCAAAGTATCACCTACTCAAATAGCTCAGAAGCACCGGGTGCCTCAGCTACGCTTACTTGGGCATTTAACGATGGTGTAACAAGTAGTACGGGTACAAACCAAGCTGTTGTTAGCATTACGGAAGTGAACGATGCGCCAACGTTAGATGATTCTCAAACGCCGGTATTCACAACCATTACAGAAGACATTTCGAGTACGAGTAACACTGGAAGTGGCATTGCAACCTTGGTGGTTGATAGCTCGATAGGTGATGTTGACGGTAGTGCGGTTGAAGCTATTGCGGTTACTGGCATTGATAACCGCAACGGCATGTGGCAATACAGCACGGATAACGGCAGCAACTGGAGTGATTTCAGTACGACATCAAGCCAAAATGTTGACTTAACAACAGCGGCTCGTCTGCTAGATGGGTCGCTCAGTGGTGTGAATACACATAGAGTTCGTTTTGTACCAAATGCAAATTACAACGGTACATCAAGCATAACTTTTGTGGCATGGGATAAGTCTGCTGGCACCACAGGTGATGTAACGGATGCGACCAGTAAAGGTGGCTCGACCGCATTCTCAAATGCCTCTGATACAGCAACAATTACCATCACTTCTGTTAATGATGCGCCTACAGTCAAAAGTAACCGTGGCTTGAGCATAAGCGAAGGTAGCAAAGGCTTTATCCTTAAAGATCGCTTCATGGCTGAAGATGTAGACGATGACAGCGAAGGTTTAACTTATACAGTGACGACGTTGCCATCACATGGCCATTTGTATATTGATGCAAATACAGATAGAAACCCAGTTGACAGCGAAAAGCTAACGCTCAATGCAACCTTCACGCAAAAAAATGTCGACGACATCATGTTAATTTATGTGCATGATGGCAGCGAAACCAAATCAGACAGCTTTATGTTTTCGCTCGCTGATGGCGGTGAGGACAATGCGGCACCAGTGACTGGGCAAACCTTCAATTTTACCGTGTATCCAGTTAATGATGCTGTGTCTGTTACGACACCACCTGCCAATGTTTTGGTGATAGAAGATGCCAGCTCAAACTTGGATTTATCGGCTCTGACGCTTATTGACCCTGATAGCGCGAGCGTGACATTAACGATCAAAGTGGACAAGGGATTGTTTGGAACGCCAGCTGACGGTGCAAGTGTTGGGGTGACGGCAAGCTTATCGCAAGACGGTAAAACCATTACTTTAACAGGATCACCAAGTGCGATTGATACCTACCTCAATACTGCTTCAAATCTTACATACACAGGTGAGAGTAACAGCCAAGGTAATGACCAAGCATTGATCACTATCAGCGGCAGTGACGGTAGTAGTTCAGGGCAGCTGGCAACAGTGAATATTGATATTACCGATGTAAACGATGCGCCGATAATCAATAACCTTAATGGCGAGCAGTTTGATTACAACGCTTCAGCGCAAAGCTTTGTGATTGTAAATCAAAACAGTGCAGTAACGGTGACAGACATAGATACCGATACGTTCAATGGTGGCGTGTTAACGGTATCGATTGCCAGTGGTGCACAAACTGCGGAAGATGTTTTAGCGATTGATGACAGCAGCGCTGAAATCTCATTGAACAATGGTCAGGTTGAATATAACCAAACCAGTGTGGGTAGTTACACCGGTGGTAGCAATGGCAATAACCTAATTATTACCTTCAACAGCAATGCCACCAATGCCGTTGTGGCAGCAGTTATCAATGCCATTGAATATGACAATAGCCAAGACTCAGCCGGCACGGCGGGTGATCGTGTGGTGCGTTTTGTGTTAGCCGATGGTGAGGGCGGCACATCAGCCAATGCGGATGTGACCATTAACTTAACGGTGAATACAGCGCCGACTTTGAGCTTAGCAACCACACTTAATTACATCGAGAACGATGCTGCGACTATCATTGATAGCCAAGCAACCGCCAATGATGCGGATGGTGATACAAACTGGCAAGGTAATGGTGCAAAACTTGTGGCATCAATTACCGCGAATGGCTTAGCAGAAGATACGCTGACTATTGATACCAGTGGCGACTTTAGCATTAGCAATGGCAAGTTGAGTTATCAAAGCACTGTAATTGGTAGCCTCGAGGAGACAAGTGGCACTGCAAATGATGGTGTTGTGACTGGCAGCGATACGCTAACAGTTAACTTAACTGCGGGCAGCAACGCGATCGTGCAAGCGCTGGTAAGAGCGCTTAGCTATGAAAATAGTTCAGAGGATCCGTCAACAACACCTAGAAACGTTAAAGTTCAACTAACTGACACGCTTGCAGGTACAGTATCTGAATCAATTAGTATTGTGGTTAAGGCTGTGAATGACGCGCCAACTATTACGGGTACGCCAGCTGTAACTGTAGCGCAAGATCAAGCTTATCGCTTTGTACCAGAGGGCAAAGATGTTGACTCTAAAACACTTGCGTATGCGCTTGAGAACAACCCTAAATGGTTAAGTATCAATAAGAATACTGGAGAGCTCAGCGGCACACCAGGCAACGTTGATGTAGGTACTACAAAAGGTATTGTGGTGTCAGTATCGGATGGTGAATTATCAGCAAAACTGCCAGCCTTTGATTTGACCGTTACCAATGTTAATGATGCTCCTACTATAAGTGGCTCTCCAAGAACCAGTGTAAATGAGCGCCAGCTTTATACTTTTACTCCTAAAGCAATTGATATTGATGGTGATAAACTCACCTATAGCGTTGCTAACAAACCTGCATGGCTAAGCTTAAATACTGCAACAGGGGGGCTGTCGGGCACACCAGTACAAAGTGATGTTGGCACGACGAATAATATCGTACTAACGGTGTCGGATGGCAAATTACAAGCGAGCTTGCCTGCATTCTCACTAGCCGTAATTAATGTTAATGATGCGCCGACTATTTCGGGTCTGCCAGCGACCTCTGTACTTGAAGGTGATAGTTATAGCTTTACACCTATTGCTCAAGATATTGATAGTGAAAACTTAACCTTTAATATTGAAAACAAGCCGACTTGGGCGTCGTTTAATACCCAAACCGGTGAGTTATCAGGCACACCAACGGGTGACGATATAGGTGTAACAGGCAACGTATCAATCACTGTATCTGATGGTCAGCTATCCGCTGCGTTAAAACCATTTAACTTAACTGTCAGTGTTCGCAATACAGCGCCGAAAGCAAGTCCACAAACAGCAAAAGTAGATGAAGATGGCCGCGTTGTTATCGAAGCTCAAGTGAGTGATGAGCAAGGTGATAAATTAGCTTTAACCGTACAAACACAGCCACAAAATGGGGTGTTAAGTTCGGCTGAAGGCGGTTGGGTATATACCCCAAATACTAACTTCAACGGTCAAGATAGTTTTGCTTATATTGCCAGCGATGGAGAGCTAACGTCGGAAGTTGCAACGGTTAGTGTAACGGTTAATCCAATCAATGATGCGCCAACAGCGCAAGATGACAGCATTACACTGACTAAAACAGCAAATGATAGCTATACGCTTGCTGTATTAGGTAACGATGCAGATGTCGACGGTGATGCACTGCGCATTGAAGGGGTTACGGCAAGTCTCGGTACTGCTACCGCTACTGATTCAATAATTAGCTATCAAGCCCCGACAGGCTACGTTGGTGCAGTGTCGTTGTCGTACTCTGTGACTGATGGTGCCAAGGGTCGAGCGAATGCTCAGGTTAACTTAATTATTGAAGGTAATCGCAATACACAAGCGCCGACACTCACTTTACCTGCTGACTTAACCGTTAATGCAACAGGGTTATTTACGAAAGTAAACTTAGGTGTTGCATCGGCTAAAGACAGTCAGGGCAATGTACTTCCAGTTTCGTTAGTGGATGCTAAAACGGTATTTGCACCAGGAAAGCACAATGTATATTGGCAAACTCAAGACAGTGCTGGGTTAGAAACTATTGCTTCACAGCTGCTGAATGTAAAACCACTTGTTTCTTTGAGTAAAGATCAGGTTGTTACGGAAGGGTCTGAGGTAACCGTACAAGTGATGCTAAATGGAGTTTCACCAACTTACCCATTAGATATTCCTTACACTATTGGTGGTACAGCTTCGCAAAGTGATCACAGTGCACAAAGCGGTGTCGTAACTATTTATAGTGGTACACAAGCGACAATCAACTTTACGGTATTAGTAGATGCTATTGCTGAACAAGAAGAAACCGTGATAGTGACACTGAGTTCGGCTTTAAACCTTGGCAACAAACAGCAAACGGTTATCCGTATTCGCGAAAGCAATATTGCGCCTACGTTGAGCTTAAACGTGCAGCAGCAAGCAGAAACTCGCTTGACTGTGAGCCAAGCTGGTGGTGCTGTGACTATCAACGCCGTTGCTCAAGATGCCAACCCAGCCGATAAACTAACTGTGAGTTGGTTATCAGATTTAAGCAATATGAGTGGCGAGCAAGCGAGTTTTGTGTTTGACCCAACTGCAGTCTCTATAGGTGTGCATGCCATTAAAGCGATTGTTACAGATAATGGCTCGCCAGTGCTGAGCGCAACAGAGACTGTGTATGTAGAAGTGATTGAACAACTTGCCGCTTTAAGTGAATTTGACACGGATGGAGATTTAATTCCTGACAGTGAAGAAGGTTACAAAGACTCTGATGGGGATGGTATCGCAGACTACCTTGATGCGATTGACGAATGTAACGTAGTGCCTGCTCAAGTAAGTAACCAAACCGCGTTCTTAGCAGAAGGTGACCCTGGGGTCTGTTTACGTCGCGGTGCGGTGGCTGCACTTAGCAATACGGGAGGTTTGCAGCTAGAGTCTGATGAGCAGCAAGGTATTGTGCGTGATACACAAGCCAAAAACATAGGTGGTATTTTTGACTACATTGCGTATGGTCTTCCCGAGCACGGGCAAAACTACAACCTAGTATTGCCTCAGCAACTACCTATTCCTGCTAATGCTGTTTATCGCAAATACACGCAAGCTAAAGGCTGGGGAGAATTTGTTGAAGATGAAAACAACCAAGTGTTCAGTGCCGCTGGTGAATTTGGTTATTGCCCACCACCGGGAGATGCTCTGTGGCAAGCGGGCCTAACCGAAGGTCATTGGTGTGTGCAGCTGCTAGTGCAAGATGGCGGACCAAATGATGCTGATGGCGAGGCGAATGGTACTGTTGTTGACCCAAGTGGTGTTGCAGTTTATCTCAGTGATAATACCCAGCCAGTAGCAAGCGAAGACAGTGCTATCTTGTCTTGGAATAGTAGCTTGGAGATTGATGTACTTGCGAACGACAGTGACGCAGACAGCGATGCTTTAACTTTGTCGCATGTGTCAGCGCAGTTTGGCGTAGTTGAGATCACGGCGCAACAAACAGTTAAGTACACGGCTGCTGAAAACTTTGTGGGGGTAGATGTTGTGACATACAGCATTACCGATGGTCAAGGTGGTACAGCACATAGCCAAGTTATTGTTGACGTAATAGGTAACCGAGCGCCATTGGTACAAGGTGAGCAAGTAATTGCGCTTCATCACAAACAAACTATCATCGACGTTTTGGCAAACGACAGCGACCCAGACGGCGATAGCTTAGCTGTGAGCACCGCAGTGGCAGATAATGGAGAAGTGAGTATTATTGATGGCAGCAAGCTTAGTTACATATCTAACGTTGGTTTTTCAGGCGTTGATACTGTGAGTTACATAGTGCGTGATGAGCAAGGTGCAACCAGTAATGGCATGGTACAGGTGCAAGTCACTGCAAACCGATTACCGATAGCACAATCAGACGTTGCACGGGTAAGTGCAGGTGCAAGCATTAATATTGATGTGCTTGCCAATGACAGCGACGCCGATGGTGATGAACTGACCATTATTGAAGTATCTGCATTACAAGGAAGCGTGAGTATTCAACAGGGCACACTGTTGGTTTACACGGCGAAGGCGGGCTTTAGCGGTACTGATACCATTAGCTATACCATAAGTGATGGTTATGGGGCACCAGTGACAAGCAGTGTGAGTGTTACCGTACAACGCACCGGTACAAATGTTGATGGTCAAGGCGGTAATAATCACAGTAGATCTTCTGGTGGGGCACTATGGTGGTTGTACATATTGATGTGTACGGCTGCAATCAGAGGGCGTGCACAGAAAAAGTAAACGTTTACCATTTTACTATTTGACTCGAAGAGGGCTGGATGTTTATCCAGCCCTCTTTTTTATGTTCAGAAATGTTTGATGTTCATTTATGCAAGTGGTGCAAATCACATCAATTTTTACTTATATGCATGTTCCCTAAATTGGTAATAACAACCTATTTTTTATTAAAAACTTAGCACTTTATTGTTGCGTGTCTAGACTGAATAGAACACAGCAATGAATACCGACTGAATCTTGCCGTAATACATTTTAGTCAAGGACCCTTGGAGCTAGGCAGCAATAATGGAAAAATCGCAAGTACTTAATGATGTTTCGTTAGGATATGCAGATCCTCAAATAGATGAGTTGCTTAAACATTCAATTCGAACGCAACTTGAGTCTTTATTAAAGTCACAAGTTACTGTTGAACAAAGGCAAAAGCTATTACAAAAAAGTTTTGTTGATGCTATGGCTTTGGTATTAAGTGGTAGCAAAGTTGAGCATAAAGTGCTCATTAAAGCATTTGAGACAATGTATGAGCATGCCGTGCAGTCAATGGCGCAGGCAAAGCTTAGCCAAGAGCTGTTAACCCGCCAGTACATCAGTGCAACGGGCCTTATTATGTCACCGCATAATTGCAAACATACCATTAAAGATGTTTATCGTATCAAAGGCTATGCAAGAGGTGTTGATCAAGCCATTCAGGGTAAGCTCAAGCACAAACCATCTATTACTATTTTGTATCCCGCTTGTGGGCCTTTTGCTCCGCTACTTTTACCGTTACTGAGCTATTACAAAGACATGCAAACCTATAGTGCTAAGCAGCTTCAAGTGATGTTAGTTGATGTTCATCCAGGTGCAGTCATAACGCTTAGACAGTTAGTCAAAGACTTACAACTGGAAGATTACATAGCGCTGATTGAGGAGGCCGATGCAACAGAGTTTAAGCCTGACACGGCAATCGATTTGCTAGTGCTTGAAGCGATGCAGCACGGCTTTACTAAAGAAGGGCAGTTGAGCATTGCTAAGCACTTGGTCAAGTTTCTTAACATAGATGGTTGGATGATCCCACAAAACGTGTCGGTTAGAGGCATGATGGTGATTGGGGAAACTGAATTTAATCAGCAGTGGAAACAAGTGGATTATAGTCACTCCAACAATATGGCAAAAGATGCACTTCAAGATAGAGTGGAGCTTGGTGAAATCATCAATATAAATAAATCGACTTTGCTTAATATGCAAGAGTTAGAACTGCAAGATGGCATCAAAGTGATCCCCGCCAACCAAATTGTTTTACCCAAAGATATTACAGATATGAGCCAGCGAATTTTTGCCGTATACGCTCATGTAGAAACGTTTGCGCAAGAAGAAGTGGGGCAGTATGACTCAGGCATTACCCACCCAAGGCCAGATACCAGCGTTTATATCGATATAAAACCAAAAGATATTGAGCATACGCACTTTGTGGCAAATAGCGGCGATACTGTGCAGTTTTACTATCAAATCAGTGGATTACCAGGCTTTGTGCCAGTGAAAGTATAGAAGGAAGCACTATGCAGAGATTCGCCTTGTTCACAGGTAGCTGCCAAAGTCTACCGATAGTTCAATATTTATTACAAACCAACAAGTTGGCTTGTGTGGTGCTGATTGAAGCGGAGCCCAATCCAGACTTGGCACAATTGCAATATTGGTTACAGCAAAACCGCATACAAACGCTTCAGTTCAGCAAGAGCAATGATAATGAACTGCTAGCAGGTTTAGACAAGCTGGGTGCAAACCGTGGTTTGATATACATGTTCAGACACAAAATTAAAGCAACGCTCATACAGTATTTCTCAGGATATCTTATCAATATCCATCCAAGTCCATTGCCTGACTATCGAGGCCCTTTCCCACTATATTGGCAGTTACGAAACGCAGAAGAAACAACCCACATAACTTTACATCAAGTAAGTGAGGATATTGATAGTGGAGATATCGCCGCAGGCATGGGTGTGGATATTGCTATCCACCCATTTGAAACAATGAGCAGCTTACAACAAAAAGTAGCGCAGACTATTCCGCATGTTATAGAGCGTTTTTGCCAAGCTGATGAGCAGCAAAAACTAAAATGGCAGCCGCAATCAGCTGTGTCAGAGAAGTTGGCGCCTTTACTTGAGCATCGCCAACTTATTGTGAACTGGCGTACACAAACAGCAAAGCAAATTATGAATATGGCCAGAGCAGGCAATGTAGATACTGGCTGTGCCATTTTTACCGTCGGTAAAGATATGTTTCAGCTTTTACAAGCAAGCAACGTTGATTGTCCTATAGCGGGACTACTCCCTGGGACTGTGGTTGAGATAGATAGAAACAGAGGGTTAATTATAAAGAGCAAAGATGGTGCCGTGCGCTTTGACGTTGTTAGTACTCAGCAAGGTTTGTTTGACGGATACCGGTTTGCGGTTTTATTTGGATTAGAAGCGGGTATGACCTTACCGAGTAAGTAACAACAGAAGCACTTAGTTACTAATGAAGCAAGGTTTGCCTGCTTTTATAGTGGAAAAGCAATGTTAAGGAAAGCGGTATATAGATGTGCGTGGGTGTTATCGTTTTTTAGTTAAGACAATGCTGTGAATAGTACTTCAGAAGCGAGTTAACGAATGAAGATAAACATAGAGATAAGCAATCAATACGGATACAACATCGCTGTGTACCCATATAACAATGGAGCACTTCCAAGTAGTGATAATGCTGAAGTGATTTCCAAGTTAGAAGGAAAAGGCGCTTTAAACGTTGGGCGTGCAGAGTCTGCCATTGTTGATATTCCTGGTATGGGCAGCCTGTTAGTGCAGTTTATGGGCGAGCAAAAATTGTCAGAGTATCACGATAAGTTTTGTGAACACCCTGATGAGTTTGATCAATGCGAGCAGATGGTGCTGATCCGCTATAAAACGTCAGAGCTGTATTGGCGTTTTCCTAGCTCATCTGACAATCCTCAGGTGACTTTGAGTGTAAACGATGTAGGTACTGTGTGCGTAGGTAAAACATCGGCAGGTAGTATTCGTCAAGTTGCCTTACCTGAGCTGTTTATTCCGCCTGTATTTTCTGTTCACCCAATGGGGTATGAGCCTGAAGAGTCTCAGCAATCAGAATAGACAGTTAATCTTCAGTGTTTGAACGTTATTAGTAAGTAACATAGTTGGTGTGGCGTTCGAGAGCAGTACTAAAGTCCGCTTGTCACCATTGAGTAATTTGTAAAAATAAGGACTTATTATGTCAGCAGATTCATATATCGGTACTATGAGACCGTTCGGTGGTAATTTTACAATCCGTAGCTGGACAAGTTGTCAGGGGCAATTGCTAGCTATATCAGAGAACACTGCGTTGTTTTCTTTAATTAGTGATTTTTATGGTGGAGACGCCAGAACCTCTTTCGGTATACCTGATATGCGCGGCCGCAGTCCGCTGGGAATGGGCAGAATGATTGGAGGTGCACAGTACACGATTGGTCAGCGAGCTGGCTCAGAGTACCGAACCTTGGATGTGTCACAGATGCCACAGCATAACCATAATGCGGCATTTACGCCCAGTGGTGGCGGAGTTGCAGGCACATTGCAAGTGTCTAAAAATGCACCTAATACCACGACTCCTGACGAAGGTGCTTATTTAGCTTCGAATACAACAAGTCAAATGTATTACAAAGCGGGTGGATTTGCGCCTCCTGCTGATTTAACACAAATTTCAGGGCTAACAATTGACGGAGGTAGCACCTCTGGGAGCGTAACTGTTGGGCTAACAGGTAGCTCTGAGCCTTTCAGCATAGTGAATCCATTTCAGGTTGTTAATTGGCAGATGGTGTTGGAAGGTGTTTATCCATCTAGAGCGTAATACGCTTAGCAGGCATACAATGCAGGCGCTTTGTACAGCCTGCTTCTAAAAATAGTGATAGTTAGTAATTTTTTATTTTCTTGTCAATAGGTTAGGTTGTCAGGCTGGGGGGGCACATGAGCGATGGTCGAATTTCAACTTTTTTTAAAAGAGCACTCGTTGTATTTGCAGCGCTCCCTAGCTACCTTGTTTTTGCAGCAACGATAGATTATTCCGCCGAGTCAAACATATCAGGCCAACCGAGTTATAGTTATGTAAGTAATTCTGTTACTTATGTTTTTGACGGAGGTAGTAGCACGTCCTACACGTCTGACAGTTCAATTGGTATAGTAAATGGCATGGGGGCCTATGCAAATGATATGGTGAATGCTTCACCCACTGTATCTGCACGAGGGTACATATTCTATTCAAGTAACAGCACAAACAACTTCAGCTTAAATTCATTTATTATTTTACGAAACGTACAAACAGTCACCCCAACAGGATCGCAAGGCTTTGAGCTAAAAATTACTGGCTATGATGGTGGTACGGGTACCAGTGCTGTGGTAACGACAACTATAGATATACCAGCAGGTAATGGTAATACTACTTTCACAATGGATAGTACTAATCATTTTACGAATTCTGGCTGGAACAATATAGATACGGTGGTCTTTGAGTTTAAAGATAAAGCAAATGGCAATTATGATACTCGTTTTGCATTTGATACCGTGGTTATTACACCAATAACAAATTCTGCACCGACTAATATTTCTCTAACTGCTACCTCTATTAATCAATCTGCTACTGGTGCATCTGCGGCCGTTGGTACTTTGTCAACGACCGACGCCGATGGAGGTGACTCACACACATACAGTTTAGTGACGAATGCAGCCAGCGCTAATGGTAGTTGTACCGCTTCGGGTGATGATAACAACTCTAGCTTTTCGATTTCTAGCACCACATTACAAACTCAATCTTCTTTGGCACCAGGCAGTTATAATGTGTGTATACAAACCAACGACGCGACAACGACTTTCCAAAAATCAATCACAATCACGGTTGCGGATGATGTCGCGCCTAATGCACCGTCAACGCCTGATTTAGATAGCGCATCGGATACGGGGTCATCCACAAGCGATAATACAACGAATGATACAACGCCTACATTTAGCGGTACGGCCGAAAGCGGCTCCACGGTGACACTCTACAGTGATCAGGTAAATGGCGGGGCGACCTCTATTGGTTCGGGAACGGCAACCGGTGGCAACTGGCAGATTACTACTAGTGTCTTGAGTGCGGGCACCCATGCAATCACAGCTAAAGCGTCGGATGGCATAAATACAAGTACCAGCTCTAGTTCATTAAGTATCACCATAGACTCAACGGCACCTACGGTTACTCAAGTCACGGCAGTAACAACCCCAACCAATGACAGTACACCAAACTATACTTTTAGTACCAACGAGACAGGGATATTGGCTGTCGGAGGGAGTTGCGGAACATCAAGCTCGACTACAATCGGCTCGACGGGCAACCAAACTATCACTTTGACGCAAACCGATAACTCGACAGCATTGGCAGATGGTACGTACACAAACTGTACTGTTACAGTGACTGATTCTGCGGGGAACGCGAATAGCGCCTTAAGCGTATCATCTTTTACGGTCGATACTGTAGCTCCTACTTTTGATGGCGCAAACTCCACACCAAATGACAATGCAACTAATGTAACTGCCAGCAACGATATTGTTATCGACTTTAGTGAAAGTATTGCGTTGGGATCGGGTAACATTACTATTAGAGATGTGAGCGGCAGCAGTGACTTTGAAGTATTCAGTGTGACTACAGAGAGTGATGGGACAACCACTACTCCAGGCGCTGGTCGTGTTGGTATCACCAGCGACAAGATTTATCTCAACCCTACCAGTAGTTTAACAGGCAACCGTAATTACGCGATTCGCGTTGATACCACGGCTGTAGATGATGCCGCAGGTAACAGCTTTGCAGGGATAAGCAACGATACCACCTTTAATTTCACTACTGCTAACACCGCACCAGTTGTCGATCTTGATTCAAACTCAGGTAGTGATAACAGTAGCGCAACTTTTACCGAAGCGGGCGGAGCGGTAAATATTGCACCGAATGCGGCTGTGACAGAAGCGGATGGCGATACCATTACCACCATTACTGTCACGCTCACCAATGATCAAGATGGCGCTTCTGAGGGCTTAAATGTGAGTGCTTCTGCACAAGATGCGTTAACGGGGATTTCTGGTTCTTCAGATATTGCTTTGCAAGACACTATTACTGTGTCGGGAGCGACAGCAACAGCGTCTGAAGTGCAAACCTTCCTAAAGGCTGTGACTTATAACAACACCTCAAGTGCGCCCAATGAAACGGGCCGAACCGTGACGGTGTTGATCAATGATGGTACTGATAGCAGCGTCTCTCGTACAGCTACGATATCGGTGACTAATGTGACTGCCGCAAGCAGTTCAGCAGCGGCGTTTAATACCACCAATGGCACTAACTTATCTCCTGAGATTACTTTCACCAGCGATAATGAAACACTCACTATCGCATCTGCGAGTCATATTAGTGGTTCTACCGCAAACGGCAGTACTGGCATTGACGAATTGGTTGTTCCCAATGGTTCTGATCTTACAGGGTTCACGAGCTTAACTGGTTTTGAAACGCTCACGCCTGCAAATGATGCTTCAGTGACGTTAAGCGAATTACAGCATGATAGTTTTACCACGGCTATTAACGGTGCGGGCATTAACCAGTTCACTATCTCAAGTGGAGATGGTGATCAAACCCTTACAGGGGATAGTGATATTGAAACGTATGTGCTGGGCAGCGCCATGACCTTTACAATGGCAACGGCCACACAAAATGTTACCGGTAGTAGTGCAGCAGATACTGTGAACGTGACGAGCTTTACAGCCACTGGCGTGCTCTCGGGTGGCACTGGCACTGACACATTGCAGTTGAGTTCTGGTGCGAATATTAGTGGGGCAACGCTAAGCAGCTTTGAGTCGCTTACTTTATCAAGTGGTGCATCGGTTACGATGACCGAAGCGCAGCATGATAACTTTTCCACAATTACAGCCGCAGGCACTGAAACTATCAATATTGGTACTGCGAGTAATGGCTTAACCGGTAATTCAGCTGTAGAAAATTATGTACTAGCTGCGGCAAACACCTTTACGCTTGGTAGTGCGAGTCAAAATATTACTGGTAGTAGTGGTAATGATACGGTCAATGTTGGCGCATTAACGGCTACAGGGACTCTTGCAGGCGGAAGTGGCGCAGATACTTTGTCAATTGGCAACGGCGGCAGTATTACAGGTGCAACAGTGAGTGGTTTTGAAAACTTATCTGTTACAACTGGTGGTTCTGCAAGTATCACAATTTCACAACTCTCAGCATTTTCAGGGACGGTATCAGGAACGGGAACTGAGACACTAACGATATCGGGGGATGGTAACATTTCAACAGTTTCAGCAATCGAAAATTACACGCTGTCCGATGATTCGACTAACTCAAGAACGGTTACAATCGTTAGTGCTAATCATTCTGTAACAGGCAATTCAAGTAGTGACGCCATCACATTTAATGTAGGTACATTGACCTACACAGGCACAATTACCGGCGAAAATACGGTAGCAGATACCTTATCGTTAAGTTCAGGCGCAGATATTACCAGTGCAACGATAGCAAACGTGAGCAACTTGACTTTAGCCTCTGGAGCGTCAGTAGCAATGACGCTAAACCAGCATAGTAGCTTTAACGGTACTATCACCGCACCTAGCTCAGAAACCATAACTATCAGTGGAGATGGGAATATTACTACGCTGACTGGTATTGAAAATTATAGTGTTGGGGATGATAGCACTAATACCAGAACGATTACTGTCTCAACTGGCACCACTAGCGTAACCGCAAGCTCTAACACTGATGCGATTACATTTTCGATTGGGGGAAGTACTTACACTGGTACCCTAACCGGAGATGCAACGGTTGCTGATCAAGTGCAAGTGACTGACGGCGCCGACATAACTGGTGGTAGCTTTACCAATATTGGCTCGTTGAGCGTTGGCAGTGGTGCAACTGTTGCGGTTGATGTTGCAAATTTATCTAATTTTTCATCGATATCAGGAAGCGGTGGAACTGAAACACTCAAGTTAATGGACGGTGGCACATTCAATTTTGGCAGCACGTCTGTTTCTGCCATTGAACGTATCTCTATTGGCACTAATAATAATGCCACAATCACTTTAACAGACAACTTTAGTGCTGACGGGCAAACAGTTTCTGTTATTAATTCATCAGGCAGCGCTATCACAGCTGGATTGGTGATAAATGCTTCTGCGTTTGCAACAGATGTATTGCAAATTACTGCCACAGACTTAGATGGTTCAGATACTATAACGGGCGGCAGTGGTGCAGATACCATTCGCCCTGGTGCTGGCACTGATTCTATGACTGGGAATGGCGGCAATGACAACTTTGCAGGTGCAGTTAGTGACTTAAATGGTGATACCATTGCCGACCTTGCAGCGGGCGATACCATCACTATTACAGGAATCACAGGGCTTACCACCAGTAATGTGCGCTTTAACGGTACTGGCACGCTAGAGGTTGATACTGATGCAACTACATTTGCAAGTCCAGAAGTGTCACTCACATTGACCAATGCACCAGCGAATGATTTGGTATATACAGTGGCAGATTCAGGCAGTGATACTGTAATTACATTTGCTGCAGCAAATAATGTACCTGCATTTAGTAGCTTAAATGGCGGTAGCACGTTCACAGAAAACGGCTCACCTGTCGTGATAGATAGCGATATGACGGTTGCTGATACAGAGCTAGATGCACTCAATAGCGGTAATGGTAACTATAATGGTGCATCATTGACTATAGCTCGCTCGGGGGGGGCTAGCAGCAAGGATGTGTTTAGTCATAGCGGCTTGCTTGGAACCTTAGTACAAGGTAACGCGTTTGCGTATAACTCTATATCGGTCGGCACGGTTACTACTAACTCATCTGGCACTTTAGTACTTTCCTTTAACAGTAGCGCGACATCAGCTTTGGTTGATGGTGTTTTACAAGCAATTGCGTATGGTAATAGCTCTGAAGAGCCCTCATCATCGGTGACTTTAAATTACACATTCAATGATGGCACAACTAATAGCACGGGTACTAACCAAGCGGTGGTAAATATTACCGCTGTGAATGATGCGCCAACGGATATAGCTTTAACAGCGACCTCTATCAACCAGTCCAACACGGGGGCAGCAGCTACTGTTGCTACCGCAAGTACCACAGATGCAGAAAGCGCAGATAGTCATACCTACAGTTTAGTGACAGCCGGTGCGAGTGCTAATGGCAGTTGTGCTGCAAACTCAGGCAATGGTAGTTTTCAATTTTCCAGCAGTACGTTGCAAACTCAAGGTTCAACATCACCAGGTGATTATGTTATTTGTGTGCAAACCAGTGATGGCACTACAACATTCCAAAAGTCGTTTACGATAACAGTAAACGATAACGTGGCGCCAAATGCACCTTCAACACCTGATTTAGATTCTGGTTCTGATTCAGGTGCTTCAAGCACAGATAACATTACGAATGATGCAACACCGACCTTTAGCGGTACTGCTGAAAGCGGCTCAACGGTGACTTTATACAGCGATCAGGTAGGTGGTGGCGCAACATCCATCGGAAGCGCAACGGCAACGGGCGGAAATTGGCAAATTACTACTAGCACGCTGGCCTCCGGAGTGGCTCATTCTATCACTGCAAAAGCAACTGACTCTGCAAATAATACCAGCGCCAGTTCAAGTGCATTAAGTGTGACAATTGACACTACAGCACCAACTACGCCAAGTACCCCTGATTTAACAGCAGCAAGCGATAGTGGCAGTTCAAGCACAGATAATTTGACCAACGATACAACCCCAACCTTTACGGGGACAGCTACGACGGGTGACACTATCACGCTTATTTCTAATGTAGATGGTTCGATTGGTAGTGTGGTGGCAAGTGGGGGAGCGTGGAGTATTACACCAAGTACTGCTATTGCCTCTGGTGCTCATTCAATCTTTGCCCGAGCAACTGATACGGCGGGTAACACAACCGACAGCGCGAGTTTGTCTGTCACCATAGATGCCACAGCGCCGTCAGGAGTCAGCGCTTCAATCGATCAAAGTACAATTAATGCAACTAATGAATCGGCTCTAAGCTTTACGCTATCCAACTTAGAAAGCTCAGGCACTTTTACCTACCAAATATCCGATGGCACAAGTACGGTGAGCGGCAGTTCAACTGCGATAACAAGCAGTTCGCAGCAAGTTACTTCTATTAATGTAACAGCTTTGGCCGAAGGCACTTTAACTCTGTCTGTCACAGTGACCGATGTTGCAGGAAATCAAAGTACTGCATTTACTGACACTGTTACTAAACAATACAATGTTGCTCCAACGGCTGGTAACGATAGCCTTACTACGCTTGAAGATACGGTGGGTTCATTAAATGTATTAAGTAATGATAATGACCCAGAGAATGCATTGGTCGCCTCTTCTGTCACGGTGAAAACATCTCCAAGTAAAGGTCAGATATCAATTAATAATGGAACAGTTACTTACACCCCTAATGCCAATGCTAATGGCTCTGACTCCTTTACATATACGGTAAAAGATTCAGCTCAGGCTGAATCAAATGTGGCAACGGTATCGATAACCATTACACCGGTAAATGATTTACCTGTAGCGGCCAATTTCACGCCAAACATTAGCGAAGATACGCCTACATCGGCGTTAACAGTCAGAGCTAGCGCTACGGATGTAGAGGACACAAACCCAACAGGTAATATTGAACTAGCAACACAGCCAACTAAAGGGAGCGTCAATATAGACCAAACTGCAGGTACGCTGATTTATACACCAAATGCTAATGAGACTGGCACTGATAGCTTTACCTATACCATTTTAGACAGTGCTGGTGGTCGCTCAAATGTTGCGACTGTGTCTATTAATATTGGTGCCGTGAATGACAGACCTGTGGCGGGCAATGACTCAGTGACGACTAATGAGGACACTGCGACTACTTTAGCCATTCTAGCTAACGACACAGACGTTGAAGACAGCGGGTTTGTTGGTGCTGATATAGCACTTGAGGATAAAGGTAATGGTGCAGGAGTATATACCCAAGCAAACGTAACGATTGCCACTGACGGTGTGATTACAATTACACCTAATTTAAACCAAAATGGTACGTTAACGTTTACTTATACCATCGAAGATAGTGATGGGCTGCGCTCTGACCCAGCTACGGTAACAGTCAATATCACAGCGGTGAATGATGCACCGGTGGCTGCAGACAACACCGCGCAAATACTTGAAGATGGTAATATCGAAATTAATGTATTGGGTAATGATACTGATGTAGATAGCCAACTAAACACGTCGAGTGTAACGGTTGTCACTAACCCACAAAGTGGCAGTGCACAAGTGCAAGGCTCAGGCGCTATTTTATATACTGCAAATGCCAACTTCTTTGGTAATGATAGCTTTACTTACACGGTGCAGGATACCGAGGGGTTAACTTCAAATGTGGCGACAGTGAATATTACGGTTTCATCCGTCAATGATGCCCCCGTAATTTCTGGTACACCGCCGACTTCTGTAAATGAAGATGTGAGCTATAGCTTCACACCAACTGCAGTGGATAGTGATCAAGACACATTAACATTTAGCGTCAGTAATTTGCCTGTTTGGGCTAGCTTTGACAATACCACAGGGGCGATTACTGGCACACCTACAGAGGGTCAAGATGGCACCTACTCAGGTATTGTGGTAACGGTTCGCGATGGTCAGACAAGCGCTTCACTTGCAGCCTTTACTATTGTGGTGGTGGCAGTCAATGATGCGCCCACAATACAAGGTATTGCGCCAAGCTCCGTTAAGCAAGATGAGCTATATAGCTTTGTACCGCAAGCCGCAGACGTAGATTCTACTTCTCTCACATTTAGCATTGCAGGCTTACCAAGTTGGGCAGTCTTTGACTCAGCAACAGGTAGCTTAACGGGTACTCCTTCGCGGCAAAATGTTGGGGTTTACGATAATATCGTCATTACGGTAAGCGATGGAGAGTTGCAAACCAGCTTACCTGTTTTTGCCATAACAGTTGAACCTATAAATGCCGCACCCGTTGCAACCGATATGCAGCAAAGCGTTAGAGAAGACGGGACGACTAGTTTTGCCGCTGCGGTAGAGGATGCTGATGGTGATACACTCACGTTAACACTGCAAAGTCAGCCACAAAATGGCCAAGTAACGATTCAAGGGACTACCTTCAGCTATACACCATTGCCTAACTTTAACGGCAGTGATGGGTTTACCTTTATAGCGTCTGACGGAGAGTTAAGTTCACAGGTTGCAACTGTCAGTGTGAGCGTATTGCCAATCAATGATGCGCCGATAGCCGTTGATGACAACTTTGTATTTGACTTTGTATCTACCAATCAATACGAGCTGCCAGTACTTGATAACGACTCAGATGTAGATGGAGATAAAATCACCATTGTCGGTGCTAAGGCATCACTAGGTACAGTTAGCATTACAGATAGTGCACTTGTTTACCAAGGTGTGAGTAATGCTCAAGGGCCTGTTACCATAAAATATGTGATTACAGATGGTAATAAAGCGCGCGCTTCTGCGGTGGCTACGCTAACCATTATTAATGTTAACGGTGGCAGTGCACCAACAATCCAAGCGCCTAATGACATTACAGTCAATGCAACAGGCTTGTTTACCAAAGTAGACCTAGGAACGGCGGTTGCAACTGATAGTCAAGGCAACCCTCTACCGGTCTCACTGACTCGTAATACACCAATATTTGCGCCTGGTACACATATTGTTTACTGGCAAACGGTTGATAGTAATAACTTAGTTGCAACAGCCAGTCAGACGGTGAATGTTAATCCGCTAGTGTCGTTGCAAAAAAATAGCAGAGTTGCCGAAGATAGAAGTCATTCAGTGAGTGTTTATCTTAACGGTATAGCGCCTAGTTATCCTGTTACGATACCTTACACAGTCTCTGGCACGGCAGATAGTAGCGACCACGATTTACAAGCGGGCGAGGTAGTTATTAGCTCAGGCACTGAAGCGAAGATCGAGTTTACTATTTTTGCAGATAGTTTAGTTGAGGGTAACGAAACTATTGTGATCTCCTTAGATAGCAGTTTAAATGTTGGAACTAAGTCATCATCAACAGTGACAATAGTTGAGGATAACGCAGCGCCATCAATAACCACCAAGGTGACTCAAAATAATGAAGAGCGCAGCTTAATTACCGCGACCAATGATGAGGTGCAAATTAACGCCTTGGTATTTGATCCTAACCCGAATGATCAAGTTACTGTTTCTTGGCAAGCCGATTCCAGCTTAGTAAATAGTACAACAGATCCGCTTCAATTTGTGTTTAACCCACAAGGCGTTGCAACGGGTATCTATAAAGTCAGTGTCACGGCGCAAGATAATGCGACGCCGAGTTTATCAACGACCAAAGATATATTTGTTGAAATTATTGAATCGTTGGGGGCACTTGGCGGAAATGACTCAGATGGAGACTTGATCCCAGATGACCAAGAAGGTTATACAGACTCTGACGGTGACGGCATTCCTGATTTTCAAGATGCCATCTCTGAATGTAATGTTATGCAAGAGCAAGCACTTGAATCAGGGCAATTCCTAGTTGAGGGTGACCCTGGGGTTTGCCTACGCAAGGGTGTCACTGTGTCACAAAACCAAACTGGTGGTTTGCAGTTACTAGAGTCAGAGTTACCTAATGACCCTAGCGCAACGAATACCGGTGGGTTATTTGACTACATTGCGACAGGACTACCGCAAGCCGGTGATGTTTACTCAATTGTACTCCCTCAGCGATTACCTGTGCCTCTTGGTGCCATTTACCGTAAGTTGAAAAATGGCCAATGGACAGATTTTGTGGTTGATACCGACAATCAGCTTTTATCTGCTCAAGGTGAACCTGGATTCTGTCCTCCTCCTGGTGATAGCCAATGGGTGAGTGGCCTAGCTGAAGGCGCTTGGTGTGTGCAATTGAGAATTGTTGATGGTGGACCTAATGATGATGATGGTATTGCTAACGGCACAATTGTTGACCCTGGTGGTATCGCGGTGCCTGTAAGTAATAATGCATTACCAAAGGCAAATGTAGACACCGCAACAATCGTGTCAGGGCAATCTATCTCAATCAATGTGTTGGTCAATGACACGGACCAAAATGGTGACTCACTGACAATAACCAGTGCTACTGTGGACTTTGGTTCTGTAGAAGTTCTTGATGAGCAGCTTCACTATACGCCACCCAATCTGTTTATTGGCCAAGCAACGATTCAATACAGTATTACTGATAACAAAGGTGGCACATCTAGCAGTACTGTGAGTGTGTCGGTGATAACGAATAAAGCCCCTGTAGTTATAAATGATAGTGCTGTTAGCAATGGTGGTGCTGTGCTGGTAATAGACGTGCTAGCGAATGACAGTGACCCAGAGGAAACCTCGCTATATCTGGTTTCTGTCAGTGCAGAGCAAGGTAGTGTGACTATTAATGTTGATAATACCATTACCTATATGCCAAAAGCTGGCTTCTCAGGTACAGACACTATCACTTATGTGGTCCGTGATGAATATGGTGCATCGGCACAAGGTTTTGTATCGGTGGTAGTAAATACGCAACAAAGTACGACTATCACAAATAGTTCATCAGGATCACTAGGAGGGTTACTTGTGTTACTAACAACAGCAACATTTATTCGCCGTAGCCAGTTGTTAGCGACAATGCTAATGGCGTTTTGTATCACTGCTATGGGTGCTGCTCAGGCAAATACAGAGCTATGGAAGTTTACAGGAAGTATTGGTCAAGCTACTGCCGATACGAAACTTCGAGCCACGCAGTTATCAATTGAAAAAGTAGATGATAAAGGCACAAGCTGGTCTATCGGAGCATTTTACGAAGTGCTCCCAAGTTTGCATGTTGGACTGAGATATATCGATCTCGGAGAAGGTGAGGTGCGCTTTTCAGGAGATGTAAGCTCCGCTGAGCAAACCCAAAATTTACTCGCCAAAGAAGCTCCCGTTTTGCCCAGCGGCATATCGGCTCAAGTTGATTTTTCTCAGGCCATCACTAAGCGCTTTAGTGGTAGAGTATTTATTGGCTTATTACGTTGGCAGTACGAAATAGACAGTAAGCGTGATAGTGGTAATTTGCTAACATACAAAGATGATGGATTTAGTGGCTATTTAGGTGGTGGTGTTTACTATGAAGTATCAGCTGATTTGTCGGTTGGGTTAGATTATAGTCACTACTTTTTATCAAAAAATGATATTGGTGAAATCGCGTTAGGGCTGCAATATCGTTTTTAGGTACGTAGTTGTAAACATAACAAAAAGCCCCATGATAGGGGCTTTTTGATGCGTTGCTTTTAGCTATACTTTATATGAGATTTATTTATCCCAATAAGATTGCTCTAGTGAGTCTTCTCGCTCAGGTAAACCACGAGATAGGCGCGGAGAGTGTTGTACGAGCACTTCATAACTTGCACGGTTCGCATATTTACTAATTTGTGCCAATGACGAGTATGTAATAGCTTGTTGTTCATGCTTAGCTGAATTTGGCACATTTAATTTGTGATATTCGTTAGCGGATAAATCATGTAGCACTGCTGCGAGTGCGCAGTCTCCAGCCCCATTAGTGTTTTTGATAGTGTCAGGGCCGCCCATATAAGGCGCAGTATGACTGTATGCTCTTATTGGGTTTTTACAATCTGCTTTGCGCATACCGCGAGAGAATTCATAGCGGTTAAACTCTGCAATTGCCCCAGGCAGCAAAGGATATTCAGTCTCACGTTTAAACTGCTCGTCTACGTAGCCCGCCATAAATAGGCCTTTGGGACCTGCTGTACAAATAACTAAATCTACCCAATCTAGTGCTTTGTCAGCGGCTAGAAGAGGGTCGGAAAAACCAGTGATGGCTTCGCCTTCTTCTTCATTCATGGCGAGAATGTCAACGTGCTTCTCAACAAAATCAGCCCACCAAGTTGGGTCTTGTTCGATTAAGAACTTGGTGCCCAGCGTCAAAACTACAGGGACTCCAGCTTGGTTGGCATAATGAACAGCTTGCATGGTAGCTTGCGTCATTGTTTCATCGCCACTGGTACGCATTAGATACGCACTGATCACTAAAGCCGATGCATTTTCAATGAGCGATTGAGAAATAGACTCAGGACGAAGGTAGTTCATCAAACCTGCACTAATCGCAAAGGTACGTTCACCTGTGTCGTCTATTAATGTAAAGCATCGACCGATCGGGCCATCAACTGGTTGTAAATGGTTTAAGTCGACGCGACTTGAAGTGTTACACAAAAATTTATATGCATAACTACCAACGGTAATATTTTCGCTCATTACACCTAGCAAAACCGAACGATCATCGGCAAGTACTGAGTAGTTGTGCATGGTGTTACCAATAGTGCCACCAGCGAACTCATATTCGATCATATTGTCGCGTTTTAGGCGCTCATATAATGCATTGGTAACGTCGCTTGCAATCACTTGTGACATGCCGCGTTGCAAACCAAACTCATCCAAAAATGCCTGATCAACTTTTGCTTCTATATCTACAACGATTTGATCGATACCACAAATATAACTGTGCTTCAAACCATTATCATTGCCTAACTGGTTGATAAGTGGGTCTTTATCTTCCACTGGAAAATAATGTTTATGCCTGCGGCGTCCCGGAAATTTCATGTTTTACCCGTGTGTGTTGAGCTCAAGAAATAAAAAAAGCGGCGAATTATAGCTTAAGTGTAGCCTTGAGAGCCACGTGATTTTGTTATTTTCTAGGACGATTGCACTAAATTGGCGAAAAACCATCAATTTTTTATGGTTTCTATCGATTTCAGGTTCTTCTGGCTTTGCCAAAACGTGTTGGTTTCTCACTTGCTCTGTTCAAGATATAATAAATAGTGATTTTTAAAAGTGATTTAGATAGACATGAGTGAGCTAGAGCAAGACCAGTATTGGATGTCCCAAGCGTTGATTTATGCTGATAAAGCTGAACAGCAAAATGAAATCCCGGTAGGTGCGGTAATTGTCAAAGATAACAAACTCATTGCAGCAGGGTGGAACCAGTCTATTTGTAATCATGACCCATCGGCACATGCTGAAATGCAAGCAATAAGACAAGCTGGGCAAGTGCTCGAAAATTATCGCTTAGTGGATTGTACGTTATATGTGACGTTAGAGCCTTGTCCAATGTGTGCTGGCTTACTGGTTCATAGCCGTCTGAGTCGTGTGGTATTTGGCGCAAGAGACGCGAAAACGGGCGCTGCTGGGTCAGTCATGAATATAGTGAGAGAGCCCAAGCTAAATCACCAATTAGAAGTAACTGAGGGTATATTAGCCGATGAGTGCGGACAAAAACTCTCTGCTTTTTTTAAACGCCGCCGCAAAGAAATAAAAGAAGCTAAAAAGAAACAAAAAGCGGCTCAAGGTTGAGCCGCCATTTCTTCCATTTGTAGTAGTGCAAATAACTTTCTTCGTAATAGCACTTTTTTGTGTATGTTTTTCAGCATAATACGACGTCTATTAGGTGATGTATGTCGCGTATTACGTTTAAATTGATGAGTTCGACGTCTTTTAAGCATCAGAACCTCCTTATATGTGTGAGAGAAAAGCACGCGTGGAGCTTTACAGGTCTATATTGCAAGTTAATGACACTACATATTTAACAAGCAATCTATTTGCCAGAGTTTACACTCAGTGCATTATTTTCATCTAACCAGACCAGTGCATCATAGTAGCGGCGTATGTTATCTACATACTGAACAGCAACATCTCCGCGTGCGTATCCATATTTGGTTTTTCGATAGTAGCGTTTTTTTATAAGCAGCGGTAGTCGTTTTTTAACATCTGCCCAACTGTCTGGATCGGCCCCTTGTTGTTGCGTAATTATTCGTGCGTCGTTTACATGACCCCAACCTACATTGTAGGATGCCAGCGCAAACCAGGTTCTGTCTGGCTGAGGTATACGAGCAGGAATACGTTTGAGTAATTTAGCAAGATATTCCGCGCCTCCTCTAATGTTTTGCTCTGGTTTTAATCTATTTGTTACACCTACCTGCTTGGCCGTAGGTAGCGTTAACATCATTATGCCACGTACACCTGTTGGCGATTTTGCTCTAGGATCCCACATGGATTCTTGGTAGCTGAGCGCAGCCAAAAGACGCCAGTCGATGTTCTTCGCATATTGTTTAAACCATGCTAAATAAGTTGGCAATACTTCATGAGCCGCTTCCACAAATGCCAGTGCATTAACATAGTTAAAAGAAGATACATGTCCGTAATACTTCTCTTCTAACGTATAGAGCACGTCCGTTTGTTTTAGTTCAGCAAAAAAGGGTAACAGTAACGCAAATAACGAATCATCGACATCATTACGCAATACCCAAGAAATTGGATCGTCTCTGGTGATAGAAAAGCCAATGCTGACGGTTGGATGGTAGCGGCGAAACAGTGCCAAGGTGTGTGAATCGGCAACAGTGTATTCTATTTGCTCGTCGATAATACCCAGTAGTAATTCTTCTTCATCTTTATCGGTCACCGCCTGCCAAGTGAGCGCGGGGTATTGCTGTTTGAGCGCTTGCAATGTGAGTACGTGGCTAGAGTTGGCTAGTACAGTGATAGGTTTATCGATATCTTCGATGCTTCTGGGTCTTGTTTTACCTTGTTTAAAAACCAGTTTTTGACTGATTGAACGGTAACTTGGGCCAAATTTATATTTTTGTGTTCTTTTTGGGTGATAACTTATCCCCGAGGCAATCATGTCTAAATCACCATTGTCTAGCCTTTCAAACAATTCTGATAAGCTAAAAAAAGGCACCATTTGTAATCTTACACCAAGAAAGTCCGCAAACTCAGCGCTTAGCTCGTATTCATAACCCTGTTCGCCATGTCGAGCTTGAAAATAATTGCCGGGGCCAGCCAGCGTTCCTACCCTGATTATTTGCTTGTGTTTTATTCGTTGAAGTTGGTTGTCAGAGGCTTGCTCACAGCCAAGCAACAGGCAAAACAAGGCAGCAATAAAAACAAATTTAGTCATTAGATGTTACCCCCCTGTTTTGCTATAAGCTTGTTTTCACGGTAGCTAACTTTACGTATGAACGCAAAATAAAAACAATTGTTGTACTTTTAGTACGCGTAATCCTCTGGTTTTAAATTAAAAAGTGGGATTTTTGCGAGTTTTGGCATTATTAGTGTTAAACCCAAGCAACATTTCTACTATAATAGCGGCCCTAAATATCGTTCAATCCCTAACCCCGGATGAAAATACCTATGTTGATCTTACGTGGTGCGCCAGCACTTTCTGATTTCAAAGTTCAAAAAATCCTTAAAACCTGCGCAGATGCAAATTTACCTGTAACTGGTATTTATGCAGAATTTATGCACTTTGCAGACTTAACTGCACAGCTAAGCGATTCGGAACTAGACAAACTAAACAAACTTCTCAAGTACGGCCCAACTATTGCCGAACATGAGCCGCAAGGTGCACTTATTTTAGTTACACCACGTATCGGTACCATTTCTGGGTGGGCGTCAAAAGCAACTGATATTGCAAAAAACTGTGGTCTAGATAAGGTTCATCGCGTTGAGCGCGGTATCGCTTACTATGTTGAAGGGCAGTTGAGTGCAGAGCAACTGAATGACGTTGCAAAGCTTGTGCACGATCGTATGACTGAATCGGTACATAACACGCTTGAAGGCGCAGGACAGCTATTTAGAGTGGAAGAGCCGCGTCCAATGTCCTCAGTTGATATTTTAGGTGGTGGTCGTGAAGCGCTAGCAAAGGCAAACGTTGAGCAGGGTTTTGCACTTGCAGATGATGAAATTGATTATCTAGTTGAAAACTTCCAAAAACTCGGTCGTAACCCGAACGACATCGAATTGTTCATGTTTGCACAGGCAAACTCTGAGCACTGTCGTCACAAAATTTTTAACGCTGATTGGACAATCGACGGCGTAGAGCAGTCAAAATCGCTGTTCAAAATGATCAAAAACACCTACGAGATGCACCCAGAAAACGTATTGTCTGCTTATAAAGATAACGCAGCAGTAATGAAGGGTTCTAAAGCGGGTCGTTTCTTCCCGAATAAAGACGGTGAGTACAGCTACAATCAAGAGAACATTGAAATCTTGATGAAAGTTGAAACTCACAACCACCCAACAGCCATTGCGCCATTCTCAGGCGCATCAACGGGCTCAGGTGGTGAAATTCGTGACGAAGGTGCAACGGGTCGAGGCTCAAAACCAAAAGCGGGCCTAGTTGGCTTTACTGTATCTAACCTTCGTATCCCTGGGTTCGAGCAGCCTTGGGAAACCAACTATGGTAAACCTGGTCGTATCGTCGACGCACTAGATATCATGATTGATGGTCCTTTAGGTGGCGCCGCGTTTAACAACGAATTTGGTCGTCCAAACCTACTTGGTTACTTCCGTACTTACGAAGAAAAAGTAAATAGCCACAATGGTGAAGAAGTACGTGGTTACCACAAGCCAATTATGATTGCAGGTGGTCTTGGTAACATTCGTACCGAGCATGTGCAAAAAGGTGAAATTCCAGTAGGTGCTAAACTTATCGCACTTGGTGGCCCTGCGATGAACATCGGTCTTGGTGGTGGTGCGGCATCTTCAATGGCATCAGGTCAGTCGAATGAAGATTTGGACTTTGCATCTGTACAGCGTGAAAACCCAGAAATGGAGCGTCGCTGTCAGGAAGTGATCGACAAATGTTGGCAGTTAGGTGATGAGAACCCAATCGCGTTTATCCATGATGTGGGCGCGGGTGGTCTTTCAAACGCATTCCCTGAGCTTGTTGATGACGGCGGTCGAGGTGGTAAATTCCAACTGCGTAACATCCCTAATGATGAACCAGGCATGGCGCCGCACGAGATCTGGTGTAACGAATCTCAAGAGCGTTATGTGCTTGCAGTAGCCGCTGAAGACTTCCCTCGTTTTGAAGAAATTTGTAAGCGTGAACGCGCACAATATGCAGTTATTGGTGAAGCAACTGAAGAGCGCCACTTAACTGTTGCCGACAGTCACTTTGATAATAACCCAGTTGACTTGCCACTTGACGTATTACTTGGCAAAGCACCTAAGATGCACCGTGACGTTGAGTCTAAAAAGGCGCAAGGCACTGCATTAAACACAGACGGTATCGATTTAGAAGAAGCGGCAAAGCGTTTGCTTCGCTTACCAACCATCGCTGAAAAAACATTCCTTATCACGATTGGGGATCGTACCGTAACGGGCCTAGTTGCTCGTGACCAAATGGTTGGTCCTTGGCAGGTACCAGTGGCAAACTGTGCGGTAACGGCCGCTGCATTTGACACTTACCACGGCGAAGCAATGTCAATGGGTGAGCGCACGCCTGCAGCACTGCTAAACTATGGCGCATCTGCACGTTTAGCAGTTGGTGAGGCACTAACTAACATTGCGTGTGCGAACATTGGTGGTCTTGAGAACATCAAGCTTTCTGCAAACTGGATGGCAGCAGCAGGTCACCCAGGTGAGGATGCAGGTCTTTACGAAGCGGTTAAAGCTGTGGGTGAAGAGCTATGTCCAGCACTAGGCTTAACTATCCCAGTAGGTAAAGACTCAATGTCTATGAAGACCAAATGGGAAGAAAATGGTCAGAGCAAAGAAGTGACTGCGCCATTATCACTTATCATCTCTGCATTCGGTCGTGTAGAAGATATTCGAAAAACGGTAACGCCTCAGCTTCGTACTGACAAAGGTGACTCAAGCCTTATCCTAGTTGATTTAGGGGCAGGCCAAAACCGCATGGGCGCATCAAGTTTAGCGCAGGTTTACAAGCAACTTGGTGATAAGACGCCAGACGTTGATAACCCTGAGTTACTAAAAGGCTTCTACAACGCAATGCAAGCGCTTGTAGCAGACGAAAAACTACTTGCTTACCACGACCGCTCAGATGGTGGTTTATTTACAACCGTAGCTGAAATGGCATTTGCGGGTCGTACTGGTGTATCTGTAAACCTTGATAGCCTGACAGGTTCTGACATCGAAGCACTTTATAACGAAGAGCTAGGCGCGGTTATTCAGGTTCGCAATGAAGATTTAAATGTAGTTGAAGCAGTTCTTGCTGACAACGGTCTTGCGGCAATTAGTCATACAATAGGTACACTAAACACTGAAGATAAAGTGATCTTCAACCGTGCGGGTAAGGCAGTTCTTGCTAACACTCGTGTTGAGCTACGTACTATCTGGGCAGAAACCACGTATAAGATGCAATCTTTACGCGATAACCCACTGTGTGCTCAGCAAGAGTTTGACGCTAAGTTTGACGAAAAAGACCCAGGTCTTAACGTTAAACTAAGCTTCGATATCAATGAAGATATCGCAGCGCCTTACATCGCAACTGGTGCTAAGCCGAAGATGGCAATCCTGCGTGAGCAAGGTGTTAACTCGCATGTTGAAATGGCTGCGGCATTCAACCGTGCCGGTTTTGCTGCTGTTGACGTACACATGAGTGACATCTTAGAAGGTCGCTTAACACTAGAGCAGTTTAAAGGGTTAGTTGCATGTGGTGGTTTCTCGTACGGTGACGTATTAGGTGCAGGTGAAGGTTGGGCGAAGTCAATCTTGTTCAATGATATGGCACGTGAGCAGTTTAAAAACTTCTTTGAGCGCCAAGACACGTTCAGTTTAGGGGTATGTAACGGCTGTCAAATGATGTCGACACTCAAAGAGCTTATTCCTGGTACTGAGCACTGGCCGCGTTTTGTAACCAATAAATCAGAGCGTTTTGAAGCACGCTTTAGCTTAGTTGAAGTGCAAGAAAGTCCGTCGGTATTCTTCCAAGGTATGGCTGGCTCTCGTATGCCAATTGCGGTATCTCACGGTGAAGGTCACGCTGAGTTTGCAAATGATGCAGCAATCAAAGCAGCGCTTGATTCTGGTACTGTTGCGATTCAATACGTTGATAACTTCGGTAAAACAACTACGCAATATCCAAATAACCCGAATGGTTCGCCAGAAGGGATTACAGGTATTACATCGCTTGATGGTCGTGCAACAGTAATGATGCCACACCCTGAGCGTGTATTCCGTGCAGTGGCTAACTCTTGGCACCCAGATGAGTGGAAAGAAGATAGCCCATGGATGCGCATGTTCCGTAACGCACGTAAAAACGTGGGTTAATAGCATCGCGAGTTTGGTTTGATAAAAAGGTCACATTGGTGGCCTTTTTTGTCTTTGCATAAATAGTTTGTATTAAAGGTTAGCGACTTAAGGAAGCCCGCAGATGAAAATCATCAAAGCGAAAGATTTCACCGCACAACGCGCTTGGGGCGCATTAGACATCGCCAATATGAATGGTATTACCACGCGTTTACATTGGACCGATCAGCCGTATAAATGGCATATCAACGACGGTGAAGAAGTATTTGTGGTCTTAGATGGCATTGTTGATATGCACTATAAAGAAGCTGGAGTAGAGAAGTTAGCAACGCTGCATGTTGGTGATATTTTTTACGCTTCAGTGGGTACTGAGCATGTTGCGCATCCGAAGGGGGAAGCGCGTATTTTAGTGATTGAAACACAAGGCAGTGTTTGATGTTCTTCATTACAAAAGGTGAGTGCTGAGACACCCACCTGATCTGTCTTTTTAATACGCCCCTTCACTATAAATCAATTCATAGCTGTGGCTATAGATTTCCAAGATGTTACCAAAAGGGTCTTCCATATAAATCATGCGATAGGGCTTTTTACCCGGGTAGTAGTAACGCGGCTCGGCCATACGTTTCTTACCCCCTGCTGCAACGATATGCTCTGCAAGTTCCTCAACATTTGGATCTTGCACGCAAAAGTGAAAGATACCCGTTTTCCAGTATTCAAAATTATCATCTGGGTTACGTTGGTTTTTGAATTGAAATAACTCAACACCTATTCTGTCACCCGTTGATAAGTGCGCGATGCGAAAGTTATCCCAACCTACACCAAAAACGTCGGTACACATTTGACCTATTGCACTGTCATCTTCAGTTATGTCAGTAGGGGCCATAATTAAATACCAACCTAATACTTGGGTATAAAATTGAACGGCTTTTTCTAAGTCTGGCACTGAAATACCAATATGCGAAAAACTGCGTGGATAGGTGTTATTCATACTCTGCACTCCTAATTAGTGTATGAATGCAGATTACAAACCTTAAACTATTAAGTAAAATTATTATAATTGATGGAATTGAGTATTTTTTGTAATGATTAATGCAGTGTGGTTGAAAACGTTTTGTACTTTGGTGGAGGTTGGGCATTTTACTCAAACTGCACAAAAGCTTTTGATGACGCAATCGGGTGTTAGTCAGCATGTTCGCAAACTTGAGGAGCAAATTGGGGCTCGGTTATTAATACGTCAAGGCAAACAGTTTTCTTTGTCAGATGCAGGGCTGCGCTTGTATGAAAAAGGTAAGCCACTGTTAAGGTCTTTGTCTTCGATGGCTAACGAAATAGCGTCAGACCCGCCCTATGAGGGCAGCGTTAGAGTGATGTCACCGGGGAGTGTTGGGCTTAAGTTATACCCCAAGTTGTTAGCGTTACAAACGAGGCATCCTGATTTACTTATTGATTATCGTTTTGCGCCAAATGAGGATATTCAGCAAGCTTTGTGTGACTCAAAAATTCATTTAGGTTTTATGAGTATTAGACCCACTGAAGCGGATATTCATTATGAGTTAGTGGCATATGAACCTTTATTATTGGTTACACCAAAAGATGTGCCATCTATCTCATGGCAAATATTAGTGGAGCTTGGTTTTATTGATCACCCAGATGCAGCTCATCACAGCGGGCTTTTATTAAGTGCCAATTTTGCGCAATTTCAGCATAGCGACTTACTCGCAAAAAAAGGATTTTCAAATCAGATAGGGCTAATATTGGAGCCTGTTAGTAAGGGACTTGGGTTTACGGTGTTACCAGCGTTTGCAGTCGCAGCTTTTCATAATCCTGACGCAATTAAAGTGCACCACCTAAATGTGCCCGTTAGCGAGCCTATTTACCTTTGTACACATCGACAAACGGGCAAGCCTAATCGTGTTGAAACGGTAACAAATGAAGCGCTTAGATGGCTAAGCACTTCATAAAAACTGCTTAATTTAAGTTTTGTGTATCGTAATACAGTGGCTTTAAAGAGCCACAATTAACAAATTTGAGGGTCAATTCACTTGCAGGGGGAACGCGCTTAGAAGTGCGAAATTTTTGCATACAGGCACTGGTTAGGTCGACATAAATTAAATGACTAAAGCTGGGGCGCTGCTGAATTTTATGGATATAAATTCTCCCGTCGTTTGAAATTGGGATCATGTCATATTCTTGCCATTGTGAAGAGGGCGTTAAGTCCGAGAGTGCTCGAGAATAGAGTTTCTTGGCAAATACAATGGGGGCGTCGCTAAGTAACAGACTGCCGCCTTGTGCGTAATGTCCACCGTAAACATCCGCTTTGACTTCTACTTCTTCACCGCGCATTAAACGTTCAATATTAAATTTTTTAGGCTTTATCGTTACCAGATCAGAATCTCTAACGAGGCTTAAAAATGCCACGCCAGGGTTTTCTAATTTATAAACGACTTGAACATTATTTGGAAAATCGTAGGCAGGTAGATTAGTTGCGTAAATACTGGCACCTTGGTTTAGCAAGACCATCGGATGCTCACCATAATAAGCTGGATTGAGTGGTGGGGGCTCTTTTTTTTCTTGTTTGGCAAAAGCATGTAAAGCAGTCACACAAAGCATTGTTGCAAGTGTTATTTTTATTAACGTCATAGTAAAAAGCCTGTTGCTATGATAAAGGTCACCACGGTGAACAATTGACCTATTCTGGATTGATAACGAATTTAATTTACACGCAAGTATAAATCATTATTCCGCCTTAGGCGATTTACGCCCTAATACTACAACTTATTACAATTACGTTGTCACAGTTGCCTTGTTTTAATTTATCATTAGCCTATCGCGCAACAAGGTAAAGGACATCAAGCATATGATAGTTAAGTTTTTTAAGTGGCTTATCGTTATCTTGTGCGGTCTTTTTTTAGCTCTTTATGTAGCTCGTGAGCGATTGGCAGTGATGATTGCAGAGCATTATTTGGCACCTCAGCAGATTTCAGTGAGCTGTTTAAACTGGTCGTTCAGCAGTTGGAAGCAAATTAATGTTCAGCAACTTTGCTTGGATAATCAGCATGTATCACTACGCCTCGATAATACGCAGATCACTCAGGAGCGTATTCATGTAGTCAACTTGGTAGCTCAGTTAGTGCTCTCAAGTGATGATACACAAAAGCAGCAACAAACGGTTTGGCAACCTCTACAGCTAACCCTACCGAGTAGACCGCTGTTAAGTATTGATAATGTAACTATTGCGAGCGATAAGGCGATATCAGCTTTGTTGCCTCAAAAGCTAAATGTGTCTTTGCAAGAGAATAAGCTTAATCACTTCTCAGTCAGTGGTGATGTGCTCTCAGAAGTGGTTTTGCAAGACAACTTAGTCAATGTTGCGCTCAAGCTCAGCAGCCCAGCGCTACAAAACCAGTTACCAACCCCGATTAGCGCTTTACAAGGTGTTGCTCATATAGGCTACTTTGGTGATAGAGTGAATTTGCACATCGATCACACTGTGGCTGCTAACTTAGAGCACCCAACATGCGGTGCCCAAGTTACAAGCCAAGGTAGTGGACAGTTTTCTTTTGATATCAACCAACAGCATTTGATAGCCGATTTATCTAACGCTGACATTGTATTCAAGCCAAGCGAGTGTACCGTTTTACAAAAGGAACCATATCGTGAAGTGCTGGGCGCGATGCTAAATCAACCATGGCATTTAAGTATGCCTAGTCAACTTTTGTGGCAGGGAACAAGATTGACCACTGAGCGCTTGATATTAAGTAGCGATGATGGTGAAACTACAATTTCAGCCAATACCATCCGTGTTGATAGCCAAACCTCTCAAGTAGATGCCGCAATATCTATTGCACATCAAAGTGAGCGTTTGGGCAAGTTGCAAGTTGAGACTCCGATAGAAATTGTGGGTGGGCTAATAAATGGTACGGGCGAGTTGGAATATTATAGTGACACGCTGCCAGAGTTACTGGTTCAAGCTGAAAACATTGGGTTAGATGGGCGCATTCGCTTTGAAATTGGCGCTCATCAATCGCAATTTGCGCTTGATATGCAGGGACGTGCTAAGCAAGTGCAGTATGACGATGTTAACATGCAAAGCGCTAATGTAAGCATCAACACACAAGTGACAGTCGCAGATCAAGTTTCAATGCAGGGCAAACTTATCGCCCAAACAGACGAGCTTAACTATCAACTTATGAGCGCTCAAAAAAGTCAGCTACAACTGGAAGTGGATATTTCAAAAAATCAGCAATTAGAGGCATCGGGAAGCCTGGCCAGTCAGTTATTGCAAAGCCAATCGATGCAAGTTCGGGGGATAAGTTCTCAATTTGCTTTGTCGGGCAATATTGGCAAAGGGGAAGTGTTTACTAAGCTTTCAGCGCAAACAAAATTAGGCTCACTGAAAACACCTAAGTTAGAAGTTAATAATATCAGCATCGATAGCCAAGGCCAGCAAAGTCGTACAGGAGTGTATGAACACTTTATAAAAGGTGGTGGAGTTGAAGCGGTGTTTAAGCATCAATATTCGCCGTTAGCACACCCTTATCAGTTAGTGGTAACGGCTAAACCGAGTGTGCCTTTGCAGTCTGTGCTCAACGCATTCGAACCCAAATTAAAACTAGTAAAAGGGGATATCAGCGCGCAAGCAAAAGGGGATATCAATCTACAAAACGCTGACTTTACTGTTCACATAAACGAATTATCTGCTTTGTATGATACGCATTATGTAGAGCAAATTAACACCGTCATCGCCGGTCAATATAGTTCAGGCAAGATTAATATTCCCAGCTCTAAGGTGCTCATAGGGCAGGTACGCTCAGGTGTGGTGTTGTCGAATATATCTACTTGGTTGCATGTTGATGAAGGAGATGCATATTTAAGTGATATCAATGCCAGTTTGTTTGACGGTAACGTAAGTATTGAGCGGTTAAACTTATCTTTGCAACCTCAGCAGGTGCAAGTTAAAGCGCAGTCTCTGGATTTAGGCTTAATCGCACAGGCAGGCAGAGAAGCGGGCATTGAACTTAATGGTAGAGTGTCTGGTGTGTTTCCCATGAACATAGTGGATGCGAAAGTAAGTATTGAGCAAGGCAAATTACTCAGTATTGGTGAAGGAAAGCTACAAGTTGCGCAGAATGCTTCTATCGAAGCATTGAAGGCACAACAACCTAGCTTGAAATCAGTGATTGGTGTGTTAGATGATTTAACGATTGATCAACTAAGCAGTGATGTTGCATTGACCCCCGATGGCTGGTTAACGCTTGGCGTGCAGATAGTTGGTGAAAACAAGCAACAAGCGCAACCGGTGAATTTTAACTACACACACCAAGAGAACATATTTACGCTTTTTCGGGCTTTGCGTTTAACTGACGAGATAACCCAAAAAGTAGAAAATGCTTTAACTAAACAGGAGCAAAGCCAATGAAATGGCCCCTAATTTTGATAAGCTTGCTGGCACTTTGTGCCTGCACGCACAAAGTTCAGGTTGAGACTAAAGAGCCGATCACTATCAACTTAAATATCAAAGTTGACCATGAGATCCGTGTCAAAGTTGACAAAGAACTTGATGATTTATTTAGCGACGACAGCGAGTTATTTTAAGGAGAATATGATGAAAGCAAACAAATTAATCATTGCAGTGGCGGCGCTAGGTATGGCTTTTTCTGCATTGGCGTTAACACTCGATAGCGCCAAAGAGCAAGGCTTAGTAGGTGAAACTGAGTCTGGTTATTTAGCCCCAGTAAACGGCAATGCACAAGTACAAGCGTTAATTTCAGATATCAACGCTAAGCGTAAAGAAAAATATCAGCAATTGGCTCAAAAAAATGGCCTCAGCTTGTCGCAAGTTGAGGCGTTAGCAGGTAAAAAAGCCATTGAGAAAACATCTGCTGGCCATTTTGTGCAGGTAAATGGACGTTGGGTTAAAAAGTAAGTTAAATACATTGCAGTACATGGGGCTCATTCAAGTACCCATGTATCCCATGCTTTTACGCGCTTCACAGTCAGTGGCTTACCAGACTTGAGGTGAGGCGCCAATTCGCTACCACCTTTTTTCTCTATCCAGTCTATATATCGCGTTCTTTGCCAAGTCGTAAGTTGAACAACCTCCCATTGTCAAAACTAGCCATGAATGGCTGCACTTCAATATGTGTGATCACTTACGCAGGAATGGGATAACACGACATTGCGCTGCGGTAAAAAGAAATATATAGTTAACTTAGAATTTACATTGCGAAGCTCTATTTTATTAATTTACTTTACAAGGAAACTAAGATGAAAAACCTTAGGTTAACAGGAACGTTTATTGTTTTATGTGTTAGTGCGTTTACAATTAGCGATAAAAGTTTTGCCGCAGATACTATTGCGTTGTGTAATGACTGTTCTGAGCAGCAAATGGAAACCAAGGCGGTGCAGCATGCCCCTAATGGTGGCAAAGTACACGTTATTGATGTGATCGGCAATCAAGTCCGCGCTTATGAAACTAAGAGAGAGCAAGGTTTGGTGATGTACTGGTCTGCACCTGTAAAGCAATCGATAAAAGAAGGCGTTCAGCACATTAGAAATGCCAAAAATACCATAGAGGATTTGGCCAGAGGTCATGTCAACTTGGAGCAATTACGCCCCTACCTTGGCGCTTACTCTGATATACAGACAGCACACACAGTTGCTAAGTCTGCGAATCAAAAAGCAGCTATTAGTCGAGCGCTCACGGACTACTTTACTGGAAATATTGCTGGTGCGTTAACCTCAGCTTCAGTAAGTTTGGGGACGGCTATTGTTAATCAAGCTTTAACGGTGAATCTTGCGATTAATGTCTATTTTCCTAATGATGGCACTACGTACTCCTTTGTGTTCAAAGGAGCTATTAAAAATGTAAATGGGGAAGTATCGCTATGGTTTGAGCCTATAAATCACTCAGGTCGCGACAAAGGAGTGCCATTGAGCGAATCAAGCAGTTATGCAGATTATCAAGCAAATGGCCCCGATGATGCGTTACAGCGTATTATTGATCATATGATTGCATCTGGTGTTGATGTGTATGTCGGCGGGACACCACATCGAGGTGGAAGAGTGACAGTCACGAGTATTCGGTGCAGTAATGAACGCCCTAAAGGGTGCAAAGCGGTTAGATAAGCTCAACCCTGCAAATTAGGTGGGGAGGCTTTAGCATCCCCATCGTCATTTATGACATTTCATTAAAAGCAGCTGCCAAAAGGCCTCGCCCTTTCTACGTGCCAAACGAATATTATTTTCTGGGATACTTTCTGGGTCATCATAGCTTTCTATAGCTTCAGCCATACTTTGCTCGCGAATTAAATGTAACGTAGGATACGGTGCGCGGTTTGTGTAATTTGCTGCATCGTTATCATCACTGTCGGCAAATACATAGTCAGGGTGAAAGTTGGCTATTTGGTAACGTCCTTCATAGCCTTGTACTGCTAACATGGCATTGGCTAAGTCGACTAGGTCTAAAAAGTCGGCAAAATCGCAAAATCCATCTTCAAACATGAGCAAAGTTGTTTCGCGTTCAGGGTAACTATCTAGTGCGGCGCATTCCTCTAGCATATCCATAACAGCATCATCATGACTGGTTGCTTTTGAGACCTGATAGTGAATAGTATTTTGTTCAACTTCTTTGCGTGCAAAGGGGCAAAAATTGTATTTAACGATCACTGAGCTTACCCAGTTTTGCATAACTTGTTTGGCAGTTAATGGCGTGTGTGTGCTCATAAGTATGATTACCTTTGCAAATGGTGGCTAATTAATGTCAGGGTTTTGTCTATTGCGCCTTGATTTCGAGTCAGGCAGTCAAGTGCATTCATCCCTAAAGCTGCACGTTTAGTTGCGTCACTGAATAACTCAATAATAGATGCAGCAAGCTCATCGCTGTTGTTTACAACAAGCGCGCCTTTAAGTGCGAGTAACTCGGGGTATACATGAGCAAAATTATAGGTATGTGGACCTGTTAAAATAGGCACAGAGAAAGCTGCTGCTTCTAGTGGGTTATGTCCACCACGTTCAATTAAACTGCCGCCAATGTAAGCAACATCAGCGCTACCAAAGAGCATTTTTAATTCGCCAAGCGTGTCAGCTAGCAATACCTGGCATTTGTTATCAAAGGATTTGCTTCGACAACTGTGGCTTAATGAAGAGCAGGTGAGTAGCTCATCTACTTTTGCAAATTGTTCGGGGTGACGTGGCGCAATGATCAGTAAGGCATTTGGGTGTACTGCTAATACTTTTTGGTGGGCGCTGAATACTTGCTCGTGCTCCCCTGGGTGAGTTGAGCCTGCAACCCACACTGGTCGCTTAGCAAACAGTGTTTTTAGCTCATTCGCAGCAGCTTTTTCCGTATCACTTAATTGAATATCAAATTTGATAGAGCCTGTTACCGTGATTTTGTTTGGCGCTAAACCTAAGGCAATAAAGCGCTCAGCGTCTTGCAGGTTATGGCTTGCCAATACATCAATATTTTGCATGATGAATTTGCTCAAAGGTGCAACCTTTTTGTAGCCACGAAATGACTTTTCTGACAAACGCGCATTCAACACTTGTACGATACAACCTCGCTCTTTTGCATGAGCAAATAAGTTTGGCCAAAGCTCTGTTTCAAGTATCAAAAGTAGCTTTGGTTGCAAACGGTTGATAAAACGCGCAGTTGCATAGTAAAAATCTATGGGCAAATAACAGAGTGTTATCTCGCTACCTAAGCTTTGCTTAATTTGTGCTCTGCCCGTTGGAGTATTACATGTAACAATTAAATGCTCGTTAGGATACGTTTTTTGAAAGGCTTTAATAAGAGGGGTTGCAGCTAAAACCTCACCGACAGATGCGCAGTGAAATACGACCGCATGTTGCGCTAGTTGTTTGTTGTAAAAGCCCAACCGCTCTAAAAAGTGCTGACGGTAACCCGCATTTTTTTTGCCACGAATACCATACAAATAAATAAAAATAAATGGTGAAAGAAGCGCAAGCAGTAGTGAGTATAATAATCGAGCCATGGCACCAAACAGCTATTTAAAATGCTATTTTAGCGTGTTCGGGTGTTAAATTGAAATAGACTAACAAAATTACACATTTGTAGGTGTGCGCCACAGGCGGTTATTTGCTAGTATGGCGACACTTTTATCATTTATGCTTGTATATTTATGTCGTTAAAACTTTCAACCTGTATTGCAGGTCTCGTACTGTTTTTTTCAAGTTACAGTTATAGTGCGCCTACCGCTTATTTGCCGATAGGTAAGGATAAGTTGCTTGAATATCAAATCGATCGCATGTTTGCTCTGACCGAAGGTGTGCCGATGGCGAAGCCATACCGTATCAGTGAAATTAATATGGCACTGCGTAAATTACATGGCTTGAATCGACCTTTATATGACAGCATTCGTACTCGTTTAGCGCCTTATTTCAGCAAGGATGATATTACGCGCCAAGGTGTCAAGTTACGCTATGATTCTGGCGAGATTGTTAAGCTTGCTAACGATAGAAGCAATACCTCGCAAGAATATGCGGAATTATCGTTGGAAGGGGTTTGGCGTGGCAGTGAAAGTTCATTACTACAGTTAGGCTTGGATTATCGTGTGCGCCAAGGTGATTTGGTGCCTTACAACACGTTTTATGCGCTCGGTGGTGATACCTTTCAGCTAAACTTGGGCTACAAGGAGCACTGGTTTTCTCCTTTTAAGAGCTTTGCTCAAGTGTATTCAAATAATGCTCAACCTTCACCTTCAGTATCTTTAGGATTGATAGCGCCTTTAACAAACTGGTGGAACTTTGACTTTGAGTTATTTTATTCAGAGTTAGAATCGGTAGAAAATGGCATTTTATACCAAGGTAAATTGCACTCAGGTAAGCCTAAACTAGCGGGTACACACTTTAGCTTAGAGCCGATTGATGGTTGGACTATTGGTGTAAATCGCATGATGCAATTTGGTGGTGGGCCAAGAAAAGTCAGTACCAGCGATATCATTAAAGCTTACTTTGACCCAGCAGGTTCTGATAATAAAACAGCCGAATTGAGTCAAGATGCTGAGCTGGGCGACCAATGGGCAACAATCACCAGTACGCTTCAAACTAACTTTTTTATGCCCGCTGAATGGTATTTTGAGTATGGCGGAGAAGATACCAAAGAGCATAAAAACTACCAGTTTGGTAATACTGTCGCGAGTTTTGGCCTGTACTTACCACAACTCACCAATACGACTACTTTGCGTTATGAGTACACCAATATGCACAGTCTTTGGTATGAAAATGAGATTTACCCCGCAAAAGGGAATACCATCAAAGGTGCTGTAGTAGGTCATTTTGCAGGAGACATGCGGGTATTTGGTGACTCGGCACCAAGCCAAATTCATACCCTTGAAATGACCCTAAGTGACAATGTGAATTCAATGTGGCGCGCTAAGTATACGCAAGTGAATAACGAAAGTGGTCATGTAAATGAGTTTGGCGAAGTCGGCAGTAATTACGAAAAAGCACAAGCATTGCAAATTAGTAATAGCCGCATCATTGATAAGCGCCAAGTTGAGACCACATTGACGGTTGGTAAAGATGTTTTTGGCCAAAGCTATACTTGGCTATCGCTCAATGTATACTGGTAGTTACACGATATAATTAAAGAAATCATACCCAAATTCGGGAATATAGGAACGAATATGTCGCAAAACGATAAAATCGAGCAAAGCTATTTAGAAAGCTTAGAACGTCACAAAGCTTTGTTTGACACTATGGCAAACTACCATCAAGAGTGTTTAAGTTTATTAGAGGCGTGCCAAAGTACGTTAGCGCAAGGCGGTAAGGTGATTTGGTTTGGTAACGGTGGCAGTGCTGCGGATGCGCAACATTTAGCCGCAGAATTTGTGGTACGTTACAAGCTTGAACGTGGCCCCTTGGCATCAATCGCTTTAACAACAGACACTTCTATTCTTACTGCGCACAGCAATGATTACCATTTTGATACCGTGTTTGAACGTCAAGTACAAGCATTGTGTAAGCCTGAAGACTTAGTTATTGGCTTAACCACATCAGGGACTAGCAAAAATATCAATTTAGCTTTGGCTGCTGCCAATGATATCGGTGCCAATACAGTGGCGCTCACTGGTCGTGATGGTGGTGAGGTAAAAAATATCGCCAAGTTACCAATCATCATAAAAAATGATGAAACGGCTCGTATTCAAGAAGCACATATGTTTATTGGTCACTGGCTATGTGAAGCAGTAGACATGTTGGTTGCGGAGCAGCTGTAATGGATTTTTCACGCTTACAAAAATTAAACCAAGCGCGTGTTTTGGTTGTGGGCGATGTAATGCTTGATAGATATTGGCATGGCGATACTGGACGAATCTCTCCAGAAGCACCCGTGCCAGTTGTGAAAGTGAGTAGTCTAGAAGACAAAGCCGGTGGCGCTGCAAACGTAGCTAAAAATATCGCGCACCTAGATGGTCAAGTTGGCTTACTGGGTTTAATTGGTGAAGATGATAATGGTCAATCACTACTGCGTATTTTAGAAAGTGAAAAGATTGCTTCACAGTTAGTGACAATTGAAGAGCTACCAACCATTGCCAAAATGCGTGTGATCAGTCGCCATCAGCAAGTTGTGCGCTTAGACCTTGAAGAAACGTTTACTGAGCAACACAGTCGTTTGCTACTGGCTCGTTTAGAACAATTACTTGATGATTACGACTTTGTTTTATTCTCGGATTATAACAAAGGCGCGTTGAGCGCTATCAAAGAGATGATAAGTCTAGCTAAAGCTGCTGGCAAAACAGTGCTGATTGACCCTAAATCAAGTGATTTATCTCTTTATCGTGGTGCAGATTACATTACTCCAAATATGAATGAGTTCAAATTAGCCGGTGGTAAAGTAGATAATGAACAAATACTTACGCAAAGTGCAAGGCAGTTGATCTCTGAAAATGGGATTGGTGCTATGTTACTCACGCGCTCTGAACAGGGAATGTCCTTGATCTCAGCGAGTGAAAAACATGACTTTCCTGCGCAAGTTCAAGAGGTAAGCGATGTAACAGGGGCCGGAGATACGGTCATTGCAACGCTCACCACGATGTTGGGTGCGGGTATGCAGCCTAAAGATGCGGTGGAAGTGGCCAACATTGCTGCAGGTATTGCGGTGAGTAAACTGGGGGCTGCCACAGTATCACCTGAAGAGCTTAGCCGTAAAATGGGCCAATATCTGCGTGAAACCGGTGAGCATTACCAAACGCCGTTTGATGACGTGTTAAAGCACATTTCATTTGCTAAGAAGAACGGCGAAAAAATAGTATTCACTAATGGCTGTTTCGATATTTTACATGCTGGTCATGTGCGTTATCTGGCGCAGGCCAAAAGTATGGGCGATAGATTGGTTGTTGGCTTAAATAATGATGAATCAATCTCACGCCTAAAGGGGCCAGAAAGACCGATCAACTCGCTTCGCGAACGTGCTATGGTGCTTAGCGCTTTATCATCCGTTGATTGGGTGATCCCATTTGGTTCGGAAGCCGAGAATGATACGCCTGCTAAGTTAATTGAGCAGGTGAGCCCTGATATTCTCGTCAAAGGTGGTGACTACAAAGTAGAAGACATCGCAGGGGCCGATTATGTGCTTAGTCAGGGGGGGCAAGTTGAAGTGCTTGCGTTCTTAGATGGTTGCTCTACCTCGGGCATTATCGAAAAAGCAAAAATGGGTAAATCGCAAAAGTCGTGATTTACCCGATGATTGTTTGGTAAGCACTCAGCAGTGTTTGCCAATCATGTTCTGAAAAATAAAAGGTCGGCCACTTGCCGGCCTCTTTATTACATGAACGTTTTAAACGCTCTATATTTGCCTGTTGCCATGTAGCTTGCGGTTGACGCAGTTGCCCGCGGTCAAAATCAATCAAGTACACCTTGCTATTATCGCTAAACAAAATATTGTTGATGTTTAAATCGGCGTGATATACCCCTTGCTTATGAAACTTTGCAATAGTACGGCCAACGAGCGAGAGTTCTTGCTCTGTGGCTTGGCGTGTTTGTAACAATTCACACAAACTTTTAGCACCGGGCACGGCAGAGGTGATCAAATCGCCTCGATATATCAGCCCTTGTACAGTGACTTTGGCTGCTACAGGTGTGGGCACTGGTAGACCCAATTTATCAAGTGCACACAGCAGTTTAAACTCCTGATATACGCGCGTTTTTTTTAAACCACAAAAAAAGTACTGATCTGAAAGCAACTTACCTATTAAGCCACCACGCCAATAGTGTTTGAGTACATTGACTTGTGCATTGTGCTTATAAAACCAAGCAGTTGCGCGACCTTCTTTAGTTGTCACAATTGCGTTTAATCGTTGCCAGTGAGCAGGGTCAAACCACTCAAGGGAGACGTCGCTGGTGGTTTTTTCGCTGGCAAGCAAGTAATGGCTATTTATTTTGGTAATGTTCATCAAACATATGTAGATAGCAAATAATGGCACAAGTGTACCGCGTTTTTTATTCGCCTTAAACTTGCAAAGCATATTGATTAATTTAAGATCGCACACCTAACAAGTTTTAATTGCAGGAAATTTGGTGTCTTTTTCTCCTCGTTCTATTTGTATCCTCAGGCTTTCAGCGATTGGTGACGTGTGTCATGCGGTTGCGGCTGTGCAAGCCATACAAGCGACATACCCTGACGCATCTATCACTTGGGTGATTGGTAAAGTCGAAGCCATGTTATTGGCAGACTTACCCGGCGTGAATTTCGTTGTTTTCGATAAAAAGCAAGGTAACGCCGCATACAAGGCACTGAAGCAGACTTTTAAAGGTCATAAGTTTGATGTGCTGCTGCACATGCAAGTTGCGCTCAGAGCGAATCTTGCTGCACGTTGCATTCCTGCAAAAGTGAAAATTGGCTTTGATAAAGGTCGTAGTAAAGAGCTGCATTCTCTATTTGTTAATCGCAGAATTGAGCCACAAAGTGACCCGCATGTACTGGAAGGATTCCAAAATTTTGCCCGTGCTATTGGTGCTAAATGCGATAAGCCAACGTGGAATATGCCGGTGACTGAACAAGACAGGCAACATGCTCAAGCCTTGTTAGCTGATTTAAACGCGCGAATTTTTGTGATTTCTCCTGCTGCAAGTAAAGCTGAGCGTAATTGGTTGCCAGAGCGTTACGCGGCACTTGCTGATCATGCTGTAAAGCAGGGCTTTTCTGTGGTGATCACAGGGGGACCAACTCCGTTTGAAGAGAACTTAGCGGCTGAGATCATCAAACATGCAGCATGTGATATCAAAAACCTTGTTGGTAAGACGCAACTCAAGACCTTATTGTGTGTGCTTGAGCGAGCCTCACTGGTTTTAGCGCCTGACACTGGCCCCGCCCATATGGCGGTAACGGTTGGTACACCAGTAATAGGCTTGTATGCACATTCTAATCCTGCGAGAACGGGGCCTTATTTGTATCAAGATTATGTGGTTGAGGTGTACCATAAAAACTTGTTGACGCAAAAGGGTAAAACAGCGCAGCAACTCCCTTGGGGAGTGCGTGTCAAAGGCCATGATTTAATGACGCAGATAACCACAGAGCAAGTGATCAACATGTTTAACCACGTAGTGGAGGTTGAGAGCCTATGAGCAATAAGCAAAAAGCCATTTTTTTAGATAGAGATGGGGTTATCAATGTTGATCACGCCTATGTGCATAAAATCGAAGACTTTGAATTTATCGATGGTGTTTTTGAAGCATGTCAGCAATTTGTTGCTAAGGGCTACATTATTGTTGTGGTGACCAACCAATCTGGTATTGGTCGAGGTTATTATAACGAGCAGCAGTTTTCTCAACTGAGTGATTGGATGTGTGAAGAGTTTGCTAAACATCGAGTCAATATTTCCAAGGTTTATTACTGTCCTCATCACCCCCATAAAGCGCTGCCGCAGTTTAAACAAGAGTGTGACTGTCGCAAACCAAGCCCTGGTATGTTGACTCAGGCGATTGAAGAATTTGATATTGATGTGACCCAAAGTGTCATGGTTGGAGATAAATTATCAGACATCGAAGCTGCTCGTGCAGCAGGGCTTGGCAAGGCTATTTTAGTGGAGTCTGGGCAAGCGTTTTCTGATACAGTAAAAAGCCAAGCTGATCATGTCTGCGCATCTTTAAAACAGGTGCCAAATTTGTTGTAACTCATCTCATAAAGATTTCACCCAAGCGGATTGCACGAGATAATCACAGTTCGTGCAATTGCGGTTTGAACCTTTTACAATAGCGACCCAATATGATTTGCCCTGTACCTAATGCTAACGCGTTGAGTACATAGGGACCCGTGCAAATAATGGAGACTCCAAATGAGAGCATCGGCCTTTTACAGCCAGATTCAAAATCAGCTTGAAGAAGTAAAAGCTGAAGGTTTATACAAAAGTGAGCGTATTATCACTTCTTCTCAGCAAGCTGAAATTGCAGTTTCAAGTGGCGATTCAGTGATTAACTTCTGTGCTAACAACTATTTGGGACTTGCCAATCATCCAACTTTGATTGCGGCAGCCAAGCAGGGGTTAGATGCTCATGGTTTTGGTGTTGCTTCAGTGCGTTTTATTTGTGGCACACAAGATATTCATAAAACACTTGAAGCGAAAATCAGTGAGTTTTTACAAACAGAAGACACGATTCTCTATTCTTCATGTTTTGATGCAAACGCAGGTCTTTTTGAAACTATTCTTGGCCCTGATGATGCGATTATTTCTGATGCACTAAACCATGCTTCGATTATTGATGGTGTGCGTCTATGTAAAGCTAAGCGCTTTCGCTATGCAAACAACGACATGGCTGATTTAGAAAAGCAGTTAATTGCAGCCGATGAAGCGGGTGTAAAAAATAAGCTGATCGCTACCGATGGTGTATTTTCGATGGATGGCGTGATCTGTAACTTAGAAGCGCTATGTGACTTAGCCGATAAGTATGATGCGCTAGTGATGGTGGATGATTCACATGCGGTTGGTTTTGTAGGTGAAAATGGCCGTGGCACACCTGAGTATTGTGGTGTGATGGACCGAGTTGATATCATTACAGGTACACTTGGTAAAGCGCTGGGGGGCGCATCAGGTGGTTACACATCAGGTAAAAAAGAAGTCATTGACTGGCTACGTCAGCGTTCTCGTCCATACTTATTCTCTAACTCTTTGGCTCCTTCGATTGTAACAGCGTCAATAGCAGTACTGGACATGCTAAAAGACGGCAAAGAGTTACGCGACACTTTGTGGAGCAACGCCGCTTACTTCCGTGAAAAAATGGAAGCGGCTGGATTTACATGTGCAGGTAAAGATCATGCCATCATTCCTGTCATGTTGGGTGATGCAAAAGTTGCCGCGCAGATGGCAGACAAATTACTTGCAGAAGGTATTTATGTGACTGGTTTCTCTTTCCCTGTAGTACCAAAAGGGCAAGCGAGGATCCGTACACAAATTTCTGCTGCTCATACGCGTGAGCAGCTAGACAAGGCCATTGATGCCTTTACTCGTATTGGTAAAGAGCTAGGCATTATTTAATTTCAAAGCAAGCAACGAGCTTGCTTGTCACTGAGTAACGAGTATGAAAGCTTTATCTAAGTTAAAAGCAGAACCAGGGATATGGATGACAGATGCGCCTAAACCGGAAGTAGGGCACAACGATCTGTTAATTAAGATCCGTAAAACTGCAATTTGTGGTACGGACGTACATATCTATAAATGGGATGAATGGGCGCAAAAGACGATCCCAACTCCTATGGTTGTAGGTCATGAGTACGTTGGTGAAGTGGTCGACATGGGCCAAGAAGTACGCGGCTTTAAAGTTGGCGATAGAGTCTCTGGTGAAGGGCACATAACTTGCGGTCATTGTCGAAACTGTCGAGCAGGACGTGTGCATTTGTGTCGTAACACTACGGGTGTTGGCGTAAATCGTGAAGGTTCATTTGCCGAGTACTTGGTGATCCCCGCATTTAACGCGTTCAAAATCCCAGACAATATCTCTGATGAGTTAGCATCGATTTTTGACCCGTTTGGTAACGCAGTACACACAGCCCTGTCTTTTGATTTGGTAGGTGAAGATGTTTTGATAACTGGCGCAGGTCCAATCGGGATTATGGCGGCAGCAGTTGCCAAACACGTCGGCGCACGTTATGTGGTGATCACTGATGTGAATGACTACCGCTTAGAGCTTGCTCGTAAAATGGGTGCAACGAGAGCGGTAAATGTCGCTAACGAAAAGCTTGAAGATACCATGAAAGAGCTAGGTATGACTGAAGGCTTCGATATTGGCTTAGAAATGTCGGGCGTTCCCGTGGCATTTAACAGCATGCTTAACAATATGAACCATGGTGGCAAAATTGCGATGTTGGGAATTCCACCGTCAGATATGGCCGTTGACTGGAACCAAGTTATTTTTAAAGGTCTTGTGATCAAGGGGATCTATGGCCGCGAAATGTTTGAAACTTGGTATAAAATGGCAAGTTTAATCCAATCAGGTCTTAATCTTGAGCCAATTATTACTCACCGATTCCATATTGATGAGTTCCAAAAAGGCTTTGATACGATGATTTCTGGTCAATCGGGTAAAGTGATCTTAAACTGGGATTAGACCCGCAGTGGTAAATTCATCAAGGCGGCATAGGTCGCCTTTTTTATTATAAGAGTAGTATTTTTATGTCAATGAAACATATCTCTGTTGCGCAAACTAAAGAGCTATTAGGGCGTGACGATGTGGTAATAGCAGATATTCGTGATGAAAATAGTTTTGCACAAGGACATATTCCTGGTTCAGAGCACCTATCTAATGCCAATATCGCGCACTTTATGCAAGAAAAAGAGTTCGATCAGCCCATAATTGTGGTTTGCTATCATGGTATTAGCTCGCAAGGGGCTGCAAATTATTTAATTGAGCAGGGATTTGAAGATGTTTACAGCATGGATGGCGGTTTTACACAGTGGGCATCTGAATTACCGGATCAAGTAAATAGATGATTTTATTGGGTACTTTTAATAACCCTCGCGCCGTCCAAGGTGCTGCGGATTATTTTAAAACACAAGGTGTGCCAGTGAGCTTGCGCTCTGATGATGGTACACGTGTAGAGGTTTGGGTACCCAATGAATTTGAAAGCAAAGCTAGTTTTCTTTGGCAAGAGTTTTTATCTGACCCTTATCACGATAGATACTTAGCTGCATCATGGCAAAGTGGTGAAGCAAGATCGCCACTCAAATATGCATCAAGCGACTTAAATTTAACGCAGCGTTTTATATCACTGCACTGGTTCGTAAAGCTTATTTTTATTCTTTGTATAGGTGTATTTTTCAGCTTTTATTTGTTTGATGCAAATACCATTTTTAGTCACTTGCAGTTTAAAGCACACGATCCGCTCAGTTGGTTTACACCTGTATTGTTGCATTTCGGTGTATTGCACTTGGTATTTAATCTAAGTTGGTGGTTACATTTGGGTCAGCAGATAGTTAGCCGCTCAGGGGCTATGTACATCTACATACTGTTTATTTTTAGTGCTATAGCGAGTAACTGGGCGCAGTTTATTATGGTTGACAGTCGTTTTGGTGGTCTTAGTGGTGTTGTGTATGCACTACTTGGTTACGCTTGGGTATTCAGCGCTAAAAACCCAGCACAGCCCTCTATAGTGAGTAAAGGTGTTGTTGGCTTTATGCTGTTATGGATGATATTTGGGTTTACCGATATGTTTTTTATTAGTATGGCGAATTGGGCTCATCTATTTGGGTTACTTACAGGTGTGGTTGTTGCGCTGTTGCAACCAAACAAGCGCACTAGTGATACAAGTATTTAGTAAACAATACGTCGCGAATAATCTCTTCACCCGTTTCTTCTTTCAGTAGGTTTTTAAGCTTATCAGCACAACGGCGTCTAATCTCTTCTCGGCCAGTTAAAGATTTTATGGTTTCTTCAGGCTCTTTACTTAAGATTTGTACAATAGCATCTCTTAGAAGTGGGGTATGATGTTCCACAACACTGATGTTACTGACGTCTTCTAGCATTAAATCAACAGTAACACGAACATAACCAAGCTTCTTATTTGATTGTCCAATGTAGTTTGTAATGATATCTGGCTCAAAACCAAAGTAGCCTACATTGGATTCTGCACGTGCGCCAAAACTTGCAATGACAAGGATAAAAACCGCAAAGAAGTAATATGGTTTGTTCATAACAATTTGAAATCCCGTTGGTTCAAAAGTGAAACTGGCAATGCTAAGTGTATACTTAAATTGCATTATTTTACACATTTGTGATGTATATCTTATTAAAATATCAGCAAACTTTTTTGAAGCTGTGGGTAGTGCTATGATATGGGGGAATTTTCAAAGATCAGATAGAGTTTTGTTGATGGCACCTTTTTCCATTGACTTTGAGTGGCAATCAGCACCAGAGTATTCCCATTTATCAAGCGAAGACGCAGCAATTATTTTAGACAGCGGTTCTTTAACATCTCGTTTGAAAGAGCAAAGTAACGATTTTAGGGTGGATGTATTGCAAGAGCAGTGGATAGCTGCATCACAAGAGCACAAAAAGCTTTTGGGGCAATATTGCACGCAATTGCAATGTAGAGAAGTGCTGCTAGTATGTGATGATGTCGCAAGAGTATATGCACAAAGTTGGATAAGCACCCAAGCTTCTGATTTAGGTGTTCGCCAGCTAGGTAGCAAACCCTTAGGTGAAGTGTTGTTTCAAGACAAATCGTGGCAACATACGCCGCTTGAAGTGGCACAAGTCGATTACCCCAATGCGCTTGCGCCTCTGCTTAAAGATTTACACTTACCGGAGCAGCGTTTATATGCAAGGCGTCGCGTTTTTGTTTATCAGGACGCTAAAATAATGGTCTGCGAAGTATTTTTGCCAAAGGTTAACTATGCAACTCAATTTGCTTCATAAATCGCATTTTACTGCATACTTGCGTTTGATGCGCACAGACAGACCTATAGGCACCTTATTATTACTATGGCCTACTTACTGGGCGTTGTGGCTGGCTAACTCGGGTGTCCCACCCATTGAACTACTCATCATTTTTAGTTGTGGTGTATTTGTGATGCGCAGTGCTGGCTGCGTGATCAATGACTTTGCAGATAGAAAAATAGATGGTGCGGTAAAGCGTACCGCTGCACGTCCTTTAGCAACTGGTGAAGTTGAACCAGGTGAAGCGTTAAGCTTATTTTGTTTACTTATTGGTTTAGCTTTTGCGCTTGTTCTTATGCTTAACTGGCAAACCATATTATTGTCAGTCGCTGCATTAATGTTGGCTGCGTGTTACCCCTTTATGAAGCGTTATACGCATTTGCCTCAAGTGGTGTTAGGGATGGCATATAGCTTTTCTATTCCCATGGCGTTTATGGCAAGTTTGGAAGTTGTTCCCGAATATGCATGGTTTATGTTTATAGCCAATGTACTGTGGACTGTTGCTTACGATACGATGTATGCCATGGTAGATAGAGATGATGACTTAAAAATAGGCGTTAAATCGACGGCAATTCTTTTTGGTAAGCATGATAGATATTGGATCGCAATTCTCAATAGTGTTTTCATTGCAATTATGGTGTTTGTCGGAATAAATCAAAGTCTGCATTGGCCTTATTTCTTTGGGCTTATTTTTGCAGTATTGTTGTTGCTTTTGCTTCAGGTATCAATACACAAAAGGGATAGAGATAATTGCTTCAAAGCTTTTTTAAGTAACAACAGAGTTGGTTTGGTTATTTTCCTCGGGGTTGCTTGTAATTACCTGATATAAAATTATTCATAAAAAAAAGGTGCGCGAAGCACCTTTTTTTATGTGGATAAATCACTACACATTTGAAGTGTATGCTTTAGCCTTTGCCGAAGTCTCGATCAAACTAAGTAGGTGTTTGATGTGGCTGTCACGGCTGACATGGTGGTTGGTTTGAACAACTAATTGTTCATGGTTTATGTCTTTGTTGGTTTTCAAAATCACCAAACTAGGGTCTTGCGCAATGGTATTAGCATGTTCAATACTCGCAATAGCAAAATGATTTGATTGCTTAAGGCCATCCATCACTTGATCGATGTTGCCTATCTTCATACTGCTGCTTTTGTTGAGTCCCTCAACTGCTTCATTTAGCATTGATTGAACTTGTTTTGATTGCGAAAAACAACCATACATAGGGAAATCATGTAGCTCTTCTTTGCGCAGCGAATCTTTACTGGCAAGCGGATGGTGTTTAGCAACAAACAATATAAGTTGATCAGGAAGGTAGATATCGCTAACCACATTACTTGCTGATTGTAAGTAAACACTGATATCAATTTCACCAAGTTGCAGTTTGCGCGTTAACTCATGCTCGTCTTGTAATTGCATCTCAATTTTAATATTCGGAAAATCAGCAAGAAACTGACCGCATGACATGGGCACAATTGAACTGGCTTCGCTGGTGTATCCGATCACTAGCTTCTGTTGGTCTCTACCAAACAAACTTTGTTTGATAGTTTTCTTGGTTAGTTCAAGCTCTGACAGCGTTGTTTTACAATAACTCAAAAACATTTCACCTTGTTCGGTGAGCCTTACTGAGCGGGTTGAACGTTTTACAAGTTCGCAGCCAATTTCATCTTCCAGTGTTTGGATACTTCTGGTCAATGCTGAAGTGCTTATTTGTGTTTGTTCTGCAGCTTGTCTGAAATGACGTAAATTGCCCAAGGCGACAAACTGTTCTAGTTGTTCAAATCTCATTCGAAATTCCTTTTAATTTCTACTTATCACATAACATTAATGTGTTTTCCTAATACTAATACAAGTATCAGGAGATTGAAAGTGAATATTTTACATTTTGCTTACAAGTTTCAATCAGGGTAGCTGTCTCTAATTGCGATAAACTGATCTAAGTTGTTTATAAATAAATCAACGAGTTTTGGATCGAATTGCCTTCCCTTCTCAGATTCTATCAGCGCTAGTACTTTTTCTAAAGGCCAAGCAGGCTTATAACATCTATCACTGCCTAGTGCATCAAAGACATCGGCCAATGCGGTTATTCGCCCGACTATGTCTATTTTCTCACCTTTTAAGCCTCTCGGGTACCCCGTACCATCCCATTTTTCGTGGTGTTGATGCGCTATTGTAGCGCCACATTGCAATATTTCGTTAGAAGAATGTTGTAAAATTTCGTAACCAGTTTGTGCGTGAGTCATCATTATTGCCCATTCACTTTCTGTGAGCTTATCAGGTTTATTTAAAATGTTGTCAGGAATGCTAATTTTCCCAATATCATGTAGCGGTGAAGCGAGCTTTATGATTTCTGCTCGGTAGTCTGAAAGCCCATATAACTGTGCTAGAAGCATACTGTAGTGCGCGACACGTTTAACATGAGAGCCTGTTTCTTTAGAGCGACGCTCAACGGCTTCACCAAGTATGTATGACAGTTCTTTTTGCGAATCTTTCACTGTTTCTCGTAGCTTAATATTGTCATAGGCAAGCGCAATGTTATTTGCAAAAAACTCCAATAATTGCCTGTCAGTACTCTTCATTTTTGAGTCTTTTCCGACATAAAGCATGGTTTCTCCCCCACCGGCGGAAGGGAAATAACCTACATATTCAGTCTCGGTGGAACGCGAAGCTTTTACATTATGAGACTCTATAAAAAGCGCTTTAACATGCTCAGGTATTGAGGAAGACTTGGGTTCAACTCCTTGTCCTGATGCGGCTAATAATCTAAATTTTGCAGCTGAATCGTTTGCATGATTTATTGCTGCGGCACAATAAATGTCATTGTCATTTAAGCCCATCACGTTGGATACATGTTCTAAAATTGTAGAGGCAAATTCGCGTACACTGTTGCATTGCAAAAAAGATGATGAAGCATTGATTATTTGCTCTAAACCTCTTTTGTGTCGCTCTATTGTTTGAATATCTCGGTGTGCACGTAAGGCGGAATAGAGCAAAGTTTTGAGCTTTACGGCAGTTAGTTCTGTTTTGTTTTTGTAATCATTAATGTCATAGTCTCTTATTACAGACTCTTCGGGGGCTTCACCTGGTTGGCCGGTACGCAAGATTAGTCGCACATCATGATTTTCTAATTCGTTTCTAATGTATTTAATAAGGTCTAGGCCTGCATGGTTTGTTTCCATAACAACGTCAACTAAGCCGACAGATATGAGTTCTTCTCTTTCGAGAATTTCTTTGGCTTGTTTGGCAGAGTAGGCGTGATGAAAACGAAGTGGCTTTTTTTCAAACTCAAAGCCAGACAGCACTAATTTGGTCACCTGATGGATATCTTCTTCATCATCAACGATTAAGATATCCCAATACTCAGAAGCAAGGTTTGGGTTATTTGGCTCTTCTATTGATTCATCAGAGAAAAGAAAACTGCTCACTCGCCGCCCCTTTAATGACTATTCACTTTGTCAGTATAGTCATTAATGTGAGGGGCTGCTTAATCATAAAGTTGGCTTTTTCTCAATATTTTGCAATTCTATTTCAATTGCATCACAAGAAATATGGATCTCATACAAAGAGATAATTAGAGAGAAGATTAAACAGCATAAACTGGCCCCGAACAAAATGATGCCAGTCAAAGCGATTTCAATAAAGAGTGCAAACATGGACAGCGTACACAATAAAAAGGCAACAACTCCCCAAACTTGCATTAAGCGTATTAATTTAATTCGTTTGCGCAAATTATTGATTTGGGCACGGACGAGCGGGCGAATATTTTCTCCTTCTCGCGCATTTAGCTCACGTATAAGTTGCGCTAACACCAAAAAGCGATTGGTATAGGCCAATAAAAGTAAAGAAATAGCAGGAAATAGGAGTCCAGGAGTGGTTAATGTCATTTTTATCTCTTTAGTAATCGCGGAACAATTTTATTATGACAGATAATAGCTTTAAGTGGCGATGTGTATTTACTACTGAAAACTTGTTAGAAGCACACATTGTGCAAGGCTTGTTATCACAAGCAAAGATTGAAACACGTATTAGTGGTGAACCTTTGCAGGGGGGAATTGGCGAGATCCCAGCAGAGCAAGCAAAGCTGAGTTTACTCGTTTATGAGATAAAAGAGCGCGCAGCGCAAAAAATATTGCTAGACTACGCGCAACAGCATGCCAGCTCAGACTGGTGTTGCAATCATTGTACAGAACTCAATGGACCAGCTTTTCAATATTGCTGGCAATGTGGAAAACATAATGACAAAAGCGAATAACTTTCAGAGAATTAGAGAGCTTAATTACTTACAGCAAGCAGTTCTAGCTGCTGCGATTATTGAAAGAATGTTGCCTAACTATGGGCTATTTAGTGAAGCTACCCAATTTGGCGATGAATCTGCTTTGCGAAACGCGTTAAATGTATGTTGGGAAAAGATACTACTTCCAAAAAGTAAAATCAGCCTTGAAAAGCAGATTGAAAAGGTTGAGCCAAACGTTCCAGAATTGTCGCAATTTGATATGTTTGGTACTTACCTTGCTATCGACGCTGCAACCGCATTGCTTGGACTGATGAATGGTTTAATGACCAAAGACGAGCAAGAGTTTGTTAGCATTGCCAAAATATCTCAAGCAACCGTTGCGCGTTATGTTGAGTTTTTATTGGAAAGTGAAGATATTGAGCCGGATAATAAATCAGTCCGTGAACACCCTTTGATGCAATACGAAATTGAAGTGTTGTCAGAACTTATCGACTTTGTTGAAAATATGGGCCGAATTGAAGCTGACAATGTAAAAGCGCTCAAACAACAGGCGCTGGCCGATGGTCAAACCAATATAGGCATAGCAATTTAGCCAGAGAACGGGCTTTTACTTGCCCAATAAAAGTCACTAAAGGTAAAATACCCGCCTTTTATATCATCCATCTTGGGAGTGAGTGCGTGCGAATTTTAGGCATAGAATCATCGTGTGATGAAACCGGTATTGCTATTTATGACGATGAGCAAGGCTTATTGGCTCATCAGCTGTATAGCCAAGTCAAAGTGCATGCCGATTACGGTGGTGTTGTGCCTGAGCTGGCATCTCGCGATCACGTCCGCAAAACTATTCCGTTGATTGAAGCAGCATTTGCGCAAGCTGGGTGTGGCCCTGAATCACTAGATGGAGTTGCCTATACGGCGGGACCTGGACTTGTGGGGGCATTGTTGGTGGGAACTTCAATTGGCCGTTCATTGGCTTTTGGTTGGAATATTCCGGCGGTAGCAGTTCACCATATGGAAGGCCATTTGTTGGCACCCATGCTTGAAGATGAACGCCCTGATTTTCCTTTTATCGCTCTGCTCGTTTCGGGAGGCCATACTATGATGGTCAAAGTCGACGGCATTGGTGAATATGAAGTGTTAGGTGAGTCAGTCGATGATGCCGCCGGTGAAGCGTTTGATAAAACAGCTAAACTCTTAGGGTTAGATTATCCAGGTGGCCCGTTACTTGCGAAAATGGCGCTGCAGGGGGTTGCAGAGCGTTTTGTTTTTCCAAGACCTATGACCGACAGGCCTGGCTTAGACTTCAGTTTTAGTGGTTTAAAAACGGCAGCTGCTAATACGATTCGCTCAGCGGGTGATGATATGCAAACTAAGGCAGATATTGCACACGCTTTCCAAACAGCAGTTATCGATACGTTAGCGATTAAATGTAAACGTGCTTTAAAGCAAACCAAAATAAAGCGTTTGGTTATTGCCGGTGGTGTGAGTGCCAATGTTGAGTTACGAGCGAAGCTTGAACGTGTTATGCAAGGTATGCAGGGGAAAGTTTATTACCCTCGAACAGAGTTTTGTACAGATAATGGTGCAATGATAGCCTATGCAGGAATGCAGCGTTTAAAAGCAAAGCAATACGCCCCACTTGATATGAAAACGCAGCCACGTTGGCCTTTGGATAGCCTTAAGCCAATTTAACGTTTTTTATCACCTACCTTTGGCTCTTTACCTTTAAGGAGCCTTTTGATGTTTTCTCTGTGTCTAAAAATAATCAGCACGGTTAAAAAGCTTACTGGCAATGTATAAATTGGTTTTATCCACCAAGTATATAAAGGCGCAAGGCTAACCGTAGTAATCGCGGCCAGTGATGAATAGCGGGTTAGCCATAGTATTACTAACCATGTGCTGAGCAGTAACCCACCTAACGACAAACCAATGGGCAATAATGCTCCAAATGCAGTCGCTACGGCTTTACCACCGTTAAAATGGAAGAAAATAGGGTAGATATGTCCTAAACAGGCAGCAACGGCAACGGCACCTAGCCAAATGGGCTCGATTTGCAGGAAATAGGCACCCCAGACTGGGATGGTACCTTTTAGAATATCAAACACTAACACTAAAATTGCAGGTAGTTTTCCACCTAAGCGAAGCACATTTGTGGCGCCTGGATTTTGAGAACCAGAAAAGCGGGGATCGGGTAAAGCAAATACCCTACAGACCAGAACTGCTGAAGAGATTGAGCCTATTAAGTATGCGCAGACACAGATTAAACTAACTAACACGTGTTTCCTTATTTTGTCTTGTGGCGTTTTCGGCTATGATCGGCGTTTCGATGCCGACTGTGGTTCGCGACCTGCAGTCATCAGAGCAGTGTTTAGTAACCAGTGGAGTATCAATGGATAAGGTTTATATATCACAACTACACGTCGAAACTATAATAGGAGTTTACGACTTTGAAAAGGAAAGTAAACAAAGCTTGTATTTTGACATTGATATGTTGACCGATATCTCGGCTGCCGCACAAACGGATGATATCAACTTAGCGGTTGATTATTCAAAAGTCAGTGAACGAGTAATAGAACATACTACTGCTAAGCCGGTGGAGTTGTTAGAGACGCTGTTAGAGCAGCTTGCTGCCATGATCCTTGGCGAGTTTAATGTTGAACAGGTGACTATTAGAGTTAGCAAACCAGCAGCGGTTCAACAGGCGAAAACGGTAGGCGTTGAGATAACAAGAGCGAAACACTAGTTATGGCGCAAATATACATTAGTCTTGGCTCGAATGTTAATCGTGAGCACAATTTAAGAGCTGGTTTCAATGCGCTTATAAAATACTTCCCGAACTACCAACATTCGAATATCTATGAAAGTGAAGCTGTTGGGTTCAATGGTAGCAACTTTTATAATTCGGTACTTGGTGCAACGACACAGATGCCACTTCATGAAGTGTGTAGCTTGCTAAAGCAAATCGAGCTGGAAAATGGCCGTACTCGTAATGATAAAAAGTTTAGTCCGCGTACGCTTGATTTAGATTTATTGTTTTATGACGATGTCATATGTGAACAACCTGCGCAGTTGCCAAGAGACGAAATCACAAAAAATGCATTTGTGTTATTGCCCTTGTCAGAAATTGCCCCAAGTTATATCCATCCTGTTAGTCAACAAAGTATAGCCAGTATCTGGCAAGCATATAACAACCCTCAACAAAAACTATGGAAAGTGGAGCTGTCTTTACTATGAGTATTATTGAAGTGATTTTTCTGGCACTGGTGCAAGGGTTAACAGAGTTTTTACCAATCTCTAGCTCGGCACATTTAATTTTGCCTTCACAAGTGTTGGGGTGGGCAGACCAAGGCACGGCTTTTGATGTGGCGGTACATGTAGGTACCTTATTAGCTGTGGTTATTTATTTTCGTAAGGAAGTAGGAGAGATCTTAGGCGCGTGGTTCAAGTCTTTTGGCCAACAAGGTAAAACAGATGATAGTCAATTAGGCTGGTGGATAATCATCGCAACGCTGCCTTCGTTGATCATAGGTTATCTTGTTAAAGATTATGTAGAGGTGTATTCACGCAATGCTTGGATCATTGCAACCACAACAGTGGTGTTTGGTTTATTACTTTGGTATGCAGATGCCAAAGCTAAGCAAATCAAAACAATCTATCAAATTAATTGGCTGAGTGCGTTATTGATCGGGCTATCGCAGGTTGTAGCAATGATTTTCCCCGGTACTTCGCGTTCAGGGATCACCATGACGGTTGGACTGTTACTAGGCTTAAATAAACAAAGCGCAGCACGTTTTTCATTTTTAATGTCGATTCCTGTCATCGCGGCTGCGGGGTCTTATTACATCTATAAGCTGATAAGCGCGGGTGAAGTGATAAATTGGAATGCCATTTTACTAGGCACCGCTTTATCCTTTATTGCCGCATATGCTTGTATTCACTTTTTCTTAAAGGTCATTGAGCGTATGGGAATGTTCCCTTTCGTGGTATATCGATTATTACTCGGCGCTGCGCTCTTCACTTTCTTACTTTGGTAATACGCTACAGACGAGGCGCAATGGCTATATACATTGCGCCCTGTTATATAAATTACGCGGTGACTTTTATTGTTAGGCTATTAAAATTAGGTTTGTTGGCAAACAAAGTAAACACGCTTGTCTTGGCGCGCTTAAAGTGATGAACTTATGGCCACTAAACGAGCTTGACTCAATTGCTCTTTTATTTGCGCCCCTTTGTAGCCTTGGGCAATGATATTTTGCACATCCACTTTTATAGCGTGTTGCGCCGAGTTTTTTATTTTATTAATAACCTCTAATTGTTCTGGTGTATGTGCTTGCGCAGTTTGGCAAAATACCTCAAAACGCTCTGGTCTGCGCCATACATCAAGTGCATTAAGTAACTTTAGAACGCTTTGAGCACACAGAGCGTCCTCGTGCAATAAGCTTTTATAGCGGCAAAAATCTCTAGCGCACTGTGCGTATTTATTTGGCACTTTTAAGGTTTGCTCAATGTTTTGCAAGTCTTCAAGTTGGCATGGTGCCAGCCATAAACAAAACTGCACAAGCTTAAAATTCGGGCTATCATTTTGCAGTTGACTGACTTTTTCTGTTAGCGCGTTACTTTGTGCTTTGTCCCATGTTTGGAACATGGGGAATACCAACTTAAGCGCATCAATCTGTTGTAATACATCGCAAAAAATCGCTATGCAGCCATCATCCAAGCACTTTTCTATCTCCATCCACACACGCTCTTTGGTCAAGGTTGCAAGTTCTCCTTGTTTTACCATTTCAGCCATTAGTTCACGTGTTTCAGGTGCAATCGTAAAGCCCAAATAGTGATAGCGAGCGGCAAATCGAGCAACACGCAAAATACGCAGAGGATCTTCGCTAAAGGCTGGGCCGACGTGTCTAAGTATTCTGTTTGCGATATCTTGCTGGCCGTTAAACGGGTCAACTAGCTGACCATTTTCGCTTTTAGCGATGGCATTAACGGTGAGATCTCGACGATATAGGTCTTGCTCTAAGGTGATATCTGGTGAAAAGTCACAAATGAAGCCGCCATAGCCTTGCCCCTGTTTACGCTCGGTTCTGGCCAAGGCATATTCAGCTTTACTTTTGGGATGCAAAAAGACTGGGAAATCTTTACCAACTTGGCTGTAACCCAGCGACAGCATTTGCTCTATGGTTGCACCTACAACCACATAGTCTTTATCAATTATCGGGCGATTGAGCAATTCATCTCTAACAGCACCGCCAACTAAATACACTTGCATAGTGTCCTCAACAAAACAATTTACGCAAAATTAGAAACAAGGTTTTAACTTACCGTGTTTTTTTGCCATTATAGGCACCATCATAACAATAAAGAGACGCATCGTGTATTTACGCTATTTTGGATTGAGCGAAAAACCGTTTTCTATTGCTCCTAACCCTGAATATCTATTTTTAAGTGACAGGCACAAAGAGGCTTTGGCACACTTAACCTATGGTCTGGGAGATGCTGGTGGCTTTGTGTTGCTAACAGGTGAAGTGGGGACAGGCAAAACCACGGTTACTCGCAGCATGCTAGCACAACTTTCTGAGTCAACTCAGGTGGCTTTTATCCTTAACCCTGCGTTGTCTGAAATTGAACTGCTTGCCAGTATCTGTGATGAATTAAAAATTGCTTATCCATCCGAGCAGGCAAGCTTAAAGGTGCTGACCGATCTCATCAAAGCGCGGTTACTCGAAAACCACGCCTCAGGTGGTCACACTATGCTGATCATCGATGAAGCACAGCATTTAGCTGCTGAAGTGCTGGAGCAGCTGCGTCTGCTGACAAACCTAGAAACCGACCACAAGAAGTTGTTGCAAATCGTGCTAGTTGGTCAGCCAGAATTACAGCACCTGTTACAGCGCAACGAATTGCGGCAATTGGCGCAACGTATTACAGCGCGCTACCATCTATTGCCACTGACTCAGTCACAAGTTTATGCCTATATTCAGCACCGACTACAAAAAGCAGGCTGTCAGAGTATGCTGTTTAATCATGATGCGATTGCCTACATGCATAAGGTCACGGCGGGCATTCCACGGTTGTTAAACTTACTGGCCGATCGTTGCTTGCTCGGCGCATACTCTGCTCAACAGCAGGTTATTGATAAAAAAATTGCAATGCAAGCAGCTAAAGAAGCATTGCCGTTAGATTTAGTGCCAATGCAATCCAAGCCACAAAAGTCAAAAGCTTGGTGGCTGTCATCGGCTGCATTGGCTAGTTTTGTGTTTGGTTTTGCACTTTCATTTGTTTTTTAGTGGTGAGTTATGTCGTACTTAGTTAATGCCTTAAAGCAATCACAGCAAGCTGCCCATAGTGAGCAAGATCACTTAGCTTATCAACATGAAAAACAACTTAGATTGTATAAAACGTTGGTCTTGGGATTATCAAGCGTAGTACTCATCGGTGGGCTTTCTTTTATAGGATTCATGACTGGTCATTACTTTCAATCATCAATTGCGCAAACAACAACTACCGCTCAAGCACAAAGTGAGAAACAAGCCCCTGAGCTGGCTGATACTAATAAATCGCAACAAAATCCAGATAAAGGCCAACCTTTAACGGCACAAGTGTCTGCAGCGACTAGTCAAACACAAAATGTGATGACACAGCCAGTAACACAACCTACGAATGTGATGGCAGGCCAGCCAGTGGCAACAAACAACAATATGATGAGTGCGGTTCAGTACCAATGGATGACAGTGCAAGTTGGTTTTGATGCCAATGGACAAGCTTTATATCGCCAGCAGTTGGTACCAGTAACCAATAATCAGGTGATGAATGTGCTGCCAACGATGCCGCAGCAAACTGGGCAGCAAAATCTGCAGTTTCAAAATAATCAACAAACACCGCAAGAAGACTTGAGTCAATATAGAGTGCTGGGCAAACCCTTATCTGCACCGTTAAAAGAAGAGAGAGGGTCAGAAGACCCAGCACTTGCTGGTGTATCTGAAGAGCTTAAAGAAGCGTTTGCACAAGCTGTTGCGCAAACAGAGACTCAACAGCCTCACCATGTTACAGCAAGTAGTCGTGATTCTGCTCGCGCCACACCGATTGAGCTGCTGCCAAGTGCGTTGCAAAACAGTTTGCCACCATTACGTTATCAGGCGCATATTTACGCCACTGATGCGGACAAGCGATGGATAAAGCTCAATAACCGCGAGCTTTATGAAGGTGACAGTATCGGTGCGTTGCAGTTGGTGGAGATCACGCCAGAGCAAGCGCTGTTTAACTATGATGGCTATGAATTTAGTATGAAGGCGATGCAAGACTGGCTGCCATAACATTATGGCAGCATGGAGTGTTTAAAGAACTTCAGCAAGTTGAGACTGAATTCTTCGGGCTTTATTGCCGCTTCAATTTCATCATCTGAACGTTTGCTAGATAAATCAACGTCCTTTACTTCGGTATAGTGCATATGTTTAGCGTGGTAGAATACTTTTACTACGGGCTGCAGTGGTGTTTGGGGATTACTTTGACTGATAACACCCACACGCTGACTTTTTAGTTTTACCAATGTGCCAACAGGATACACCCCCATACAATGAATAAATGCATTGAGTAGGGTTTCGTCGTAATGATGCGGTACGTGCTCTCGTAGCACCTTAAATGTGGCTACTGGAGTTTTGCTACTTTTGTATACTCTGTCAGCCGTAATCGCATCGTAACTATCTACGATGGCAATCATACGAACAAATAGGGATAACTCATCGGCTTTTTTCCCATAAGGGTAGCCACTGCCGTCCAAGCGCTCATGATGAAACCCTGCGATTTCGATTGCAATATCACCAAGGTTGGCATTTGCGACGATGTCATAACTGAAACGAGCATGTTGCTTCATCAGTTCATATTCTTCATCGGTGAGTGTGCCAGGTTTATTTAGAATCTCATCGGGTACTTGAATTTTACCGATGTCATGAAGTAACGCGCCTGTGGTGATTTGTTCAATCAGCTCACGTTCAAAAGCTAAATGCTTAGCAAAAATGCCAATCAAAATGGCGACATTGATAGAATGCTCAAGTAAGTAGGCATCTTTGTCTTTGATTTGTGCGATGCAAGCCAGCGCGTCTTGGTTTCTAAACACTGAGTCAATTAAACCACTGGCGGTATCTTGAAATGGCGTGAGATCAAGCTGTTTGCCATTTTTTAAATCATCAAATGTTTTTTGCTGTAATGCTTTGGCTTGTTGATAGAGTGCGTTGGCTTTATCGAGTTCATTTTCTATTGAGGTTGATTTATGAAAAGGGTCGTGCTTTTTTGTAGCAGGTTGCTTTTTTTCTTCGCGATGGGCCACTTTACTTTGTGATGGTGCCTGCTGTGCTGGTTTTTCAGCGCTATCAGATTGCTTTTTCCCGCTTGTATTTAGTGTTTTATCTGGGTCAATTTCAACCGCCATAACTCCTGCTTTAAGGAGATTATCAATGCCACCTTGGGTTTTAACCCAGCCTTGATTTTTCACTTTAACGTGACCTGTTTGTTTAGTCACGCCAACGACAAACATCCCTGGCTTTAACTCATTGATATCTATAATTTTCAATTTAATGCCCTTGCAATCTTAAGGTTAATTTTAAGGTTAGCAAAGGATCACTTAAAAGGAAGGAATTTAGCTCAATTTCTAAGACTTAATGATGATAAACAATAAAAAAGCCAGCATATGCTGGCTTTTCAATATGTTATTTAGAGTTATTACTCTTCATCTTCAACTAATGTCATCAACGATGTGTTACCGCCTGATGCAGTGGTGTCGATACTAATCGTTTTTTCAGTGATTAGTCGGTTGATCAATGTGTCGTAATACTCTGCGCTGATCACTGGTAAAATCGCGCCAGAACGAGCGGCAAGTTGTTGACTAAAGTAGCCGAGTCTAGACGAGCGTGCCGCAACAACCGCACCAGCAAGGTGAGGATGTGCCAAAATAGCTTGTAGCTGATTTGGTCTAGCAACTTGGAATACGCCTTCTGCAATACCTGTAGAGATAAATTTGTCTCTAAACGCTTTTGCTTCTTCATAGAACAACTCTGACGCCACAGTGATAACCGTGTTACCAGCAGCAAGTGCAGTAATAATTGAAATTGCCCAGAAGTTGAAAGATGTGCTCTTATCGGCATAACACACAACACAACCACGAGGTTCAAGGTGCAATGTGTTTGACTCACCTGTAGGACCTGGTAGGGTTGTGTAAGAGCGCATACGCTTTTCAAGGCGATTCAATTGAGCGCGAGCATCTGCCAGTGTTTTTGCTAAATCATCGGCAAGGTCGTCAATAATTTCAACGGTTGCAATTTTAGCTAATAACTGACGAACTGCTGAGACACGGTCGTTAAGTGGGGTAGCACGCCAGATCTTCTCATCGCGCATTGAGTTGCGCATAAGTTGATCTACTTGTTCCGCTGCACCTGGGAAATCATGCGTTTCTAACTCATCTGAAGTTAGATTTGTCATTTGTACATTCTCAGGAGAGGCCTTCTCTTTGACCAAACGGTATAGATAGTTTGGACCACCTGCTTTTGGACCCGTACCCGATAAACCACGACCACCGAATGGTTGTACACCCACGATTGCGCCGATCATGTTGCGGTTTACATAGACGTTACCCGCACGCGACATTTTTGCCAGATACTGACAACGTTCCTCGATGCGAGAGTGAATACCCATAGTTAAGCCGTAACCTGTTGCGTTAACTTGGTCGATGACTTTATCTAGGTCTTCGGCTTTGTAGCGCACGATGTGTACGATAGGACCGAATACTTCACGCTTAAGTACTGATAAATCTGCAATTTCATATAGGCGTGGTGCAAAGAAGTAAGCGCCATTAGCGTTGTTGTCTGGGATTTTAGATTCAAACAACAACTTGCCATTGCTCTTTAAGTACTCAACATGTGCATTTAATGTGTTCAGTGCTTTTTCATCAATCACTGGACCTACATCCGTAGATAATAATGATGGGTCGCCAACATGTAGCTCTTGCAGCGCGCCTTTTAGCATTTTGATGATGCCATCAGCAACATCGTCTTGTAAGAACAATACGCGTAGCGCAGAACAACGCTGGCCTGCACTTTGGAAGCCTGATGAAATAACATCATCCACAACCTGCTCAGGGAGTGCTGTTGAATCTACGATCATACAGTTTTGACCGCCTGTTTCAGCAATCAAAGGTACTTGAATATCATTACGTTCCGCTAGGATTTGAGAGATCAAAGTACCTGTTTCCGTTGAGCCTGTGAACATCACAGCTTGAATACGCTCATCTGGCACTATGTGCTTGCCTACTTCACTACCACGTGCGATAACTGGTTGCACAACATGCTCAGGTAAGCCAACTGTTTGCATCAACTCGATACAACGCAGCGCAATATAGCTTGTTTGTTCAGCCGGTTTAGCAATAACAGTGTTACCCGTTACGATTGCTGCAGCTACTTGTCCTAGGAAAATAGCGAGAGGGAAGTTCCATGGGCTGATACATAAGATAACACCACGGGCTTCGAAGCGTTCATCTTGCGCAAGTTCTTCCGCACGAGCAGCGTAGTAACGACAAAAATCAACTGCTTCACGCACTTCATCAATGCTGTCTTGCGTTACTTTACCTGCTTCTTTAATACAGATAGCAACAAGCTCATCATGATGACGTTCAAGAATGTCAGCAACTCGGCGCAGTAAATCAGCACGCTCTTTTACAGGTGTTTGTGACCAGCTTGCAAATGCTCTGTCGGCATTTTCCAGCATGGTTTTCATTTCATCACTTTGGTGTACACGAACCTGACCAACAATTTCTTTGTGGTTAGCTGGGTTGCGCACTGCTAAGTGGCCTTCTTTTACTTGGCTTTCGTTGATTAAATGTTCTTTAAACCAATTGTCTAGGTTTTCTTTAAACGGCGTTAATGTATTGATATCGGTTAAGTCCATACCTTTTGAGTTAGGACGCTCATCACCGTAAAGCTCGATAGGTAACTTAATTTGCTTATTGAACTTGTTACGTAAACCTTGCAGGGTTTCAACTGGGTCTGGCAATAGTGACTCAACAGGCTTAGAGGTATCAACAATCGCGTTTACGAATGATGAGTTAGCACCGTTTTCTAACAAACGACGTACCAAGTATGCAAGCAAGTCTTCATGCTGGCCAACAGGCGCGTATACACGGCATTGGATCTTTTCTTTCTCAACGATTTGGTCGAAGAGTGACTCACCCATACCGTGCAGACGTTGAAATTCAAAACCATGGTTATCACCGTTGGCAACTTCTAAAATAGTTGCTGCGGTGTAGGCATTGTGTGTAGCAAACTGAGGGAAGATCACATCACGTGCTTCAAGCAGTTTGATTGCACAAGCTTTGTAAGATACGTCTGTTGTTGCTTTACGTGTAAACACAGGGAAATGATTTAAACCATCTTGTTGTGTGGTCTTAATTTCAGTATCCCAGTAAGCACCCTTAACCAATCGCACCATCAGCCTGCGGCCAACACGACGAGCTAGATTAGCCAACCACTCAACAACAAAAATAGCGCGCTTTTGGTAAGCCTGAACCGCTAAGCCAAAGCCTTGCCAATCGCCAAGCGCGTCGTCAGAGAATACCGCTTCGATAATGTCTAAAGAGATATCTAAACGGTCAGCTTCTTCAGCATCTACCGTAAAACCTATGTCATATTGTTTCGCTGCCAACGCTAATTCTTTTAGCTTCGGTACGATTTCATTCATCACGCGGTCACGGTGACTAAATTCGTAACGAGGGTGAATTGCAGATAGCTTAACCGAGATACCAGGACTCTTAATTGGACCACGGCCATTTGCAGCTTTACCAATCGCATGGATTGCAGTCATGTAGCTATTGAAATAACGCTCTGCATCGGCCATGGTGCGCGCACCTTCACCAAGCATATCGTAAGAGTATACGTAGCCTTTTTGCTCTTTATCAGCTGCACGTTCAATGGCTTCATTGATATTTTGACCCATAACGAACTGCTTACCCATGATCTTCATCGCAAAGTTCACAGATTTGCGGATCACAGGCTCACCTAAGCGGCCAATGGTTTTTTTCAGAACGCCAAATTGTTGCTCTTTATTTTTATCGGTGTAGTTAACCATTTTACCGGTGACTAATAGCCCCCAGCTTGATGCATTAACAAATAAAGAGTCGCTGCTGCCTAAGTGTGAACTCCAGTCACCTTTGGCTAATTTATCGCGGATCAGCGTATCTTGTGTTTTTTTATCCGGAACGCGTAATAAGGCTTCAGCTAAACACATCAACACCACGCCTTCTTCTGTTGAAAGCGAAAATTCGTTTAGTAGGGCATCAACACCATTTTGGCCATCTTGGTCTTTACGAATATTTAAAACCAATTGACGTGCACGTTCCCATGCTCGGCTTCTAGCCGTAACACCAACTTCAGCAAGCGGCAAAATATGATCGATAACTTCATTTTCATCAATACGGTAGAAGTCACGGATTTTTTGTCGGATAGGACAGTTAGTTGTCAAATCGCCGTTATAAAGCATAAGCAACCCTCAATAAGAGTAGAGTCAGAAATACATGTAATTATCGCCTACACCCTTGGTAAATGTGTAGGAGGCATAAGGCCTTCTTTCAATTACGACAAATTAAATGCAGTGTGTTGAACCACCATATCATAACGATTTGGCTGTTTAAAATATCATCACTACGCATTCGGTTTAATATCAAATTTCGAGAGCATTCTATCCAAAATACAGCAGTATATGCTGTCTTATTTTTTCTGATTACGGTAAATTAGCGGGAGATTGTTAACTCTCACAGAATAAAATGCTGAATGACTACTTCAATTAAAACTCGTGTACTTGATCGCATTGATTTAGCTATTTTAGATGTATTACAAAAAAATGGCCGAATTTCGAACGTAAATTTAGCAAAGGCGGTGAACTTGAGTCCGAGTCCTTGTCTAGACAGAGTTAAAAAACTGGAGTCTGAGGGCTATATCGAGGGGTACACCGCGCGCTTAAACCCGATGAAGTTAGGCCAGCACTTAGTTGCGCACATTGAGATTACTCTAAAAAGCTCAACTGAATCGGTGTTTGAAACCTTTAAACAGCACGTTTTGGCAATACCCAATGTTGTATCCTGCGACATGGTTGCAGGCGGGTTTGACTATTTGCTTAAAATTCGTGTTCAAGATATGCGACAGTATCGAGAAGTGCTGGGCCAAGTCGTTGAAATTCCGGGGGTAGGAACGAACCATACCTACATGGTGATAGAGCATATTAAATCAGATATGGGCGTAGAGGTGTTAAATTTATAAAAAAAGGCCGCTTGCGCGACCTTGTTTAACTCTCTGTGTTACCAGCCATCGTAACGCTTACGGCGTGATAGAAGCAACGTTAGTATTACGCCAAACAGCAGTCCAGCTAAGGCAACGCCTCCTCCGTAAGTGAGCATTAAATGCTGCTCTTTTTGCTTTTTAGCAGTACTTGCTTGTTGTTGTTTGTTGAGTGTAGTTTGCAGTTCCGTAATAGTTTCTTGTAGGTTTTGGTTTTCGGCACGTAGGTCATTGTTTGCTTGCTGAAGTATTGGCAATTCGCCACGGATTGCATCCATTTCACTTTGACTATTTTGCAACGCTTCATTTGCTTGCTGCAGCTGTAGGTTTAGACCAGGTTGGGTGGTGACAAATTTGGCTTCAACCCATGCCTCTCGGCCTTTATCATCAATGATTTGAATAAAGTCCTCTTGCACCTCTGAGATGATAGTTATAGCTGTTCCCGCATCAACAGAGCCGAGAATTCGATAATTTTTACCAGGGCCTGCGTGCATGTATATGAATAGATTATCGATGATGTAGCCTAAATTGGCTGATTGTTCATTAGCTGTTGGAGCTGGCACTTGCTCATTATCCAGCTCAGTCTGAGCGAGCGCGAACTGTGAGCAGAGGATAAGCAATGTTGGCAAAACAATTCTGTTTAACATAGGTTGACCCAAGTTTTTGATAGTTTTTAGAAATAGTATGGATTTAACTTAATAATAGCAAGTTAACCTGAAAACTTAGCAGATCTTAGAGTAAAAAGTTTGCAAACCAACGTATCATTGTATATTTTGAGCGTTCGATAATTATATAGGTATTTACTTGCCCAAATGGACACTGAAATAGAACTGAAGTTTTTACTTTCAGACAATGAAGTTCCTCTTATCCCAGGACTTATCACGCAGTTTGCTAAGACAGTTGCAAACCTACCTGCAAAAAACCTTAAAAATGCATATTTTGATACTCCCAGCCGAGAGTTACGGTCTTTAGATATTGGCTTGCGCACCCGCTGCTGTGATGACGAGTGTGAGCAGACGATTAAGTTAGCAGGGGAGGTAGTTGGTGGTTTGCATCAACGTCCAGAGTTCAATTTACCTCTAGACTCAGCGAGACCAAACTTGCTTGCTTTTGATGCCAGTATTTGGCCTCACGGGATGCAGATTGATGCCATCAATGAGAATTTATTCCCGATCTTCAGTACTAACTTTATTCGCCGTACTTGGTTAATTGAAACCGAGCAAGGGAGTAAAATTGAAGTTGTATTAGATAAAGGTGAAATAACCTCACAAGGACGAGTAGAAGCAATTTCTGAGCTTGAGATTGAACTTGTAGAAGGGCAGCGTAGCGATTTATTTTTGTTAGCTGATCATCTGATCAACTTATCGGGTATGCGATTGGGCTTGTATTCAAAAGCGGCTAGAGGTTATCGGCTTGCGGATGATCAACCGTTAAAGCCAAATAAATTTATTGGCTTCGTACCATTGCAGTCGGGGATCACCCAAGAGCAAGCGTTTATTGCCACGATGAACTACAGCATTCAATTTGTGCAAAAGCATGAGCAGTGCTATTTCGATAAGCCGAGTCTGAAAACACTCAAGCGTGTTATCGATGGTGTAACCTTGATCCGCCATAGTTTTAGATTGTTTTCAGCGATAGTTGATAAGTCATCCACCGAACACCTGCGTGGAGAATTAAAATGGTTGCTCAGTGAACTAGAGTGGGTTGAAAATGCGATTCACTTGAAAACCTATACTTCTAAGCGACATGCTTATTATAAAAAGATAAACAATGCGCCAGAACTTGCTCAGGTGATCGATGATTTAAAAGATGTACAACCTACACCAACTGATATCGAAGACTTATTCCACTGCTCGCGCTACAACCGACTTATCCTGTCTTTAACTCGCTGGTTAGTGGATAAAGGTTGGCGGCAAAATTGGGATCAGAGTGCGCTTAGTGCCGCGCAAATGCCGTTAAGTGACGTGGCTCGCCAACTATTTGATAGAGACTGGGAAGAGCTTCATCAGCTACTTCCAGAAGGCAAAGTGTTGACTAAAGAAGATTATTTACACTTGCGAGAGCGTTTAGAGAATACGTTACTAAACGGTAACTGCCTTGGAGAGCTTTATAACAAAGAAGCAAGACAAGAGTTTAGAACCCCTTGGATAGACATTGTTTATGGTATTTATGAGCTAGAGACTTTAGCTTATTTGATGCAGTTGTGTCAGGGGCAAGATTCAGACGAATTGGCTAGCATTCAATCTTGGCTGCAAGCAAAGGCTGATTTTTTGGTTGGGGCGATGGAGCAAAGCCGCAGCGTTTCCTTTAAAAGCTTCCCATATTGGCGCTAAAAAGAGTGTTTAGGCTCGCTGTTATGTTGTTATTAGCAACGAGCGCTTCGTCAGGTTTGGCCGCACAGTGGCAAACCTGGCGAGAAACCGCCGATATAAAAGTCTCTACTTTACCCCACGCAAGCGGTATTAATTATATTCAAGTCGAGGCATCTTTTGACGCCGCCACGGTGGACGTACTGCTCAATGTAATGAACGATACGCAAGCTGCATCTAAGTGGCTTAGTAGCAGTCGTTTTGTTGATGTGATTGCTCGTCCGAATTCAGCAGAAGCCGTGGTTTATACTTATTTTGACTCCCCTTGGCCCGTTAGCGATAGAGACATGCTTACTCATTCCTGTTTGTCGCAATTAAGCGCCAACCAGTACAGGTTGGATATCTTAAGCACGTCAGCATATCCAGCACCCGAGAGTAAAGCACTGCGTATATCACCTGTTCAGGGGTATTGGTTACTGACACAAACACCGCAAGGCTTGCAAATAAAGCATCAAATTTATGCAGATCCGAACGGTTCACTGCCTATTTGGTTGGTGAATAACACGGCTTTGAAAAACATTATTAAGAGCTTTAAATCTCTCAAAGAAATGATTAAAAACCCAAAATATCATAATACTAACAGTCAGTTTTCAGCTGGAGACTGTCGTGTTTTTAACCAGTTGAATATTAAATAGGCGTAAAAGATTCAACTTAAAATGCTTTTTCTTCTTGCAATTAGCGGTATCATTATCTTCGGTCTCATTTCAACATGCTTATTTATGCATGTTATTACTTTCAAAGAGCTTTATGACAACCTATGCGCAAGCCGAGCGGTCTTCCGACTCACCCCTGATCATTACCCTTGTACTGGCCATGCTACTTTGGGGAGCGAGTTGGATATCCGGTAAGTTGATAGCTTCACTTGCGCCGGCGCCGGTAACTGTATTTTATCGCTTAGCGATAGCAACAATAGGAATGCTGCCTATTTTGTGGTTGGTGAACCACTTTAAGTTAGTCACATTGCGTTTCTCAACAAAAGCATTGTTATGGTCATTGCCAGCTGGGGGGATTTTAGCTCTTTACAATCAGTTGTTCTTTTTGGGTCTTCATGATGGGTTGCCTGGCAAAGGAGGAATGCTAGTGACAACGACCAATCCGGTGTTCACTTTTTTACTGGCAACTATTTTGTTCAAACAAAAAATAGCAAAAAGGCAAATGCTGGGGTTAGCTTTGGGGCTAGCTGGTGGCATGTGTATGATACAAATCTGGCAGTTTGACTATGCTCAGCTAATTGCTACGGGTAATGCGTATTTTATTATGGCTGCACTGACTTGGGCCGTATTGACGTTAGTAAGTCAACAAGGGACGCGCTTTGCTGATTTTCTGCTGTTTAGTACCTTAATGTATGCATCTGCAACCGTCGTGAGCTACGGCTTTGCGTACGATTACTCACCACTGAGCAGCATAACTCAATACCCAAGCTTTTATTGGCAGCATATGTTGTTTTTATCTGTGGTGGTGGTAAGTATCGCGACCAGCTTGTTCTTTCTAGCCAATCAACAGTTAGGCTCAAGTCGTTCTAGTTCGTTTATATTTGTGGTGCCGGCATCGGCGATGGGATTATCGGCTTGGTACTTCTCTGAGCCGTTGTCTTTGCCTGTGGCCTTTGGCGCCGTTTTAGCTATTTGCGCCGTATATTTGATAAATAATAAGGTCGCTAAGTAATGTAACGCTGTGTAATGTGACTTCGCTGAAAAATTGATAATACTTAGTGGTTGATTGCTACACATACTAAGTATAAGGAAACCAAGCATGCAAAGCGAACAAGCACGAATTCATGATGTTGTTGCAGGTCTTAGCGAACAGCTCTCTAACAGAGAATCGCAACAAGCACCCGATCCACATAACCAACGCCGAGCGGTCCAAGCGGTATTTGCAAATACCGTTAATAATTTTCATCTATTTTATCAAGCGGCCATTGAGGCTGGGTTTAGTCAGTCTCGTCTTTTGAGTCAAAAACTGAATGGCTTAAGTGACGTGGCGGGGCTTAACAATTATCAGACTGAGGCGATGGTATTTAATACGCGTTTTCAGCAATTTCCTTTTGTCATCGCTTTATGTGAGTCAACGGTTGAGGTGCAGTTTATTTACTCGTTGGCAATAAAATTTAATTTACCTATTCGAGTGCGCGCTGGTGGTCATGACCATGAGGGGGAGTGCAGCGGTGATAACATCATTCTCATAGATGTAAGTCGTATTAAGCATTTTAGCTATAACGAAAAGGATGAAGTGGCAACCATTGGGGCTGGATATCGTTTTTATCAGTTAACACCTGAACTAGCCAAATATGGGCGAATGATTGCCCATGGTACTTGTGCAACAGTTGGATTAACTGGGTTTATTCAAGGTGGCGGCTGGGGTCCTTGGACCAGAAAGTACGGTATGTGTTGTGAACACCTTGTTGGCGCAACTGTTGTGCTAGGCAATGGTGAAGTGGTTGAAGTGAGTGAAACATGTCATCGCGATATACTATGGGCACTACGTGGTGGCGGCGGTATGAGTTGGGGCTTAGTTACAGAGCTTAAGGTAAAAACCTTTGAGTTACCTGACGAAATACATCGATTTGAGATAGTTTGGAATGCGTTAACCAAAGTGAAGAAAAACACTTTTATTGCAAAGTCTCAATGCCCAACTATTGATGTACTTCAGTCATGGGAAAGAGTGATAAGCGCAGCGGATACAGGTAATTTATTAGGTACCAATTTGAAAATTAGCGCTATTGCTAAGGACATGATCGATGATAATACGCCTTATGATAAACTGTATCACCCTTGCACGATGTACGGTTATTGGCAAGGCAGCGAAAAGGCGTTACGTGAATTTGTTGCAAAAGAATTTGCTTCAACACAAGGTAAACGCAAGCAGCCTAAACTGACATCTTGCAAGGTTGCGGGTAAGCTCAAAGGCAAAGCTAACTCCTTTGCAAAGTATAGCTATGATCATACGTTGCTAAGTAATTGGGCGAGAGAAAGTTTAGCGGATCAAAATATCCCACTGCATAGTGCGTTAGATAAAGAAAAACACGCATTCAAACCAGATTATGATGCCCCTGCGCCGCATAAAATTACCTCTAAGTTAGTGGCAAAAAAAGGGCTCGAAGTACAAGGCTATAAGCAACTTTTAGAGACGCTAACATCACCATTAATTCAAGCCGACAATGCCAGTTTAGGGCTGTTTAGTTATGTTACTTTAGGTGCGATTGTGGGTGACTATTATCACAATTTAAAAGAGAGTAAGAATGCGTTAGGTGTCTCTTTTCCTTATCGTGATGCGCTTTATACAATTCAATATCAAACTTGGTGGAATGAAAGCATTAAAGATAAGTTAGAGCAGCAAAATAATTCGGTTTATGTAGATACTAACCGCGCGATGGACTGGATTTCAGCCAGCCGAAATGCTCAGATTGAAGGCACCTATGGAGCATTCATAAGCTTTAAAGATGCCTCTATTCCTACTCCGGTTTACTTTCAGCAAAACTATCAACGCTTAGTTGATATCAAAAAAGCTTACATAAAAGATCATTACAATCACCTACGTACCAGAAAAACCATAATTTAATGGCGTATTTAGCCACACCCAGTGGTGTGGCTAAAATTGCTTTAAATTATGGGGCTTGCCAAATAGAATGCGACATTTTGCTCGCCAAGAATTTTGCAAGCGTAGATTGCGCAGTAAAATAAGCCATGGTGTTATAAGCACATCATAAAAAGACACACGGTAATGGCGCTCTGCGACACCATATTGTGGTGGCTTTGATGCGATTGGCTCAACAAATGTGCCAAATAATTTATCCCAAATAATTAATACGCCAGCATAGTTTTTATCGATGTACTCGGCGTTACGTGCATGGTGTAAGCAGTGATGCGTCGGTGTATTAAATATCAAGCCAAACCATTTTAACTTCGGTGCCTGTTCGGTATGTACAAAAAATTGATAAGCCAAGTTCAAGGCAACGATGGCAAATACCAGCTCAGGTGGATAACCAACAATAATAAGTGGTAGCCAAAATAGCCACATACCAACAATGGGGTAAAAGAGGCTTTGTCGCATGGCTGTTGAAAAGTTCATGTTCTGCGAGCTGTGGTGCACAATATGCGCACACCATAGCCAGTTGCAGCGATGGCTGGCGCGATGAAACCAGTAGTATAAAAAATCCTGAAGTATGAAGGCCAAAGTGATGTTTACAAAGTTAAGTTCAAAATCAACGAGCGCAAAATGGGCGTGTAACCAGTAAAAGAATGGCATTAGCAAACTGAGCGCAATCAAGTCACTTAGTTGATGAGACAATGCCAAGCCTAGGTTGAGTAAAAACTCTCTCACTGTGTAACTGCTTTTAGCTTTTCTATACTCAACGATGATAGCGAGTGCGAATAATGGGCTCAAAGCCAGTAAAATAAACTCAACATCCATTATATAGCTTCCTTAATCTTCGCGCTGCCAAGCTAAAATCCACAAATAACACTACTTTGAGCAGCCAGCTGGGTATCCATGTGTTGCTATGACCAAAAATTTGGTATTGCAGCTGTAAATTGGTTGCGGTTGTAGTAAGTGTAATTTCGCCACGGTGATTTTTAATCGGGCCAGAGCCTTGTATGCGATAGCATAAAGATTGTGATGATTGCTGCGTGATAACCTCAATAAATTGATGACCTCGCATCGTAACGTGACGTCTGCGAAGTCCTTCTTGTGCGGGCAGCTCTTTAAATTGTGCTTTAAAGATACGCTTAAGCTGAGCGCAGTCTGTTAAAACGTCGAGTGTAAAACCACTTGATTTTGGCAATGAAATTAATAAATTGAGTAGTTGCATAGGCTATGTGTAATGGCACTTTTAAACTAGCATATCGTTTAGTAGCACGGCATACTTGACCACATGAGCCATTATTTTGTCTTTTCACGCCATTATGTTCGATATCTGTCCGCAATATTGCCAAGTGTTGGCTGAGTATTTACCTAGCGAAAGTGCTGGTTTGAGCCGTATCCCCATGCAGCATTATTTTGCAGCGCTCGAACAAGGTGCAAAGTTAAATCAAGATTCTCTTTGGGGGTTTGAACTAGGCAAACAAATTAATAGCGCACAATATGGTTTGTTGGGTTATCTGGTTGAATCATCAGCCACTTTGCAGCAGGCATTGGATGCTCTGTTGGCTTTTGACAAAACGGTCGCTGATATTGGCATTTGTCAGTTTGTTGCTGATCAAGAGGTGGCCAGTATTACTTGGCAGCCTTATGAGAATAATCAGCACGCGATTCTACGCAATATGACCGCTTGGGTGGCGATGGTTAGGCATATGACGGGTCAGGAATTATCGCCTCGTCGGGTTGAATTCAACCTGGTATTGACGCATAGCCAAAGAGCAAGATTGAGCAGCTGGTATGGCTGTGAGGTGATAGCGAATGCCACGAGCAATACCATTCACTTTGCCGCTGAGCTGTTAAATATGCCCATACTAACGCGTAATGAGTTAGTGAATGCTAATTTGTATCCTGCAATTAAGGACTTGCAACGAGCGTACGAGAGCAACCAAAGCTGGTTTGCCAAGTTGCAGCCGAGTTTGCACCGCTGTGATCTGCAGGACATGTCTTTATCTGGGCTAGCCCAGTTATTAGGCACTTCCACTCGTACTTTACAAAGGCAGCTTAAATATCACGGAGTGAGCTTTTCTCAACTGCTTGAGCAAGAACGGAAAAGGCGTTTTACACAATTTTGCCAAGTATTACATAAACAGGCATTGAGCGAATTATTAGGATACGCAGAGCAAGCGTCTTTAAACCGTGCGGTGAAGCGCTGGTATGGGGTTTCGCCAAGTGAATATGTTCGCCAGCAACAAAAAAGAGAAGGGCATTAAAAAAGGTGCACTTGGCACCTTTTTTAAATTTAAAGCGTATTCGCTTACAGGCCAGCAGACACCTTTAATGCTTCTGCTTTGTCTGTTTTTTCCCAAGGGAATTCATCACGGCCGAAGTGGCCGTATGCCGCTGTAGGCTGATAAATTGGACGCTCAAGGTCAAGCATAGTTAAGATGCCATATGGACGTAGGTCAAAGTGCTCACGAATGATTTCGATTAAACGTTCTTCTTCTAACTTACCTGTGCCAAATGTTTCAACGCTTATTGATGTAGGCTCTGCAACACCGATTGCGTAAGACACTTGGATCTCACATTTGTCAGCAAGACCTGCCGCCACAATGTTCTTAGCAACGTAACGGGCTGCGTAAGCTGCTGAACGGTCAACTTTTGAAGGATCTTTACCTGAGAAAGCACCACCACCGTGACGTGCCATACCACCGTATGTATCAACTATGATTTTACGACCAGTCAAACCACAGTCACCCATAGGACCACCGATAACGAAACGGCCAGTTGGGTTGATGAAGAACTTAGTTGCTGATGTAATTAGTTCAGCAGGTAGCACTGGTTTGATGATAGTTTCCATCACCGCTTCAACTAAATCGTTTTGTGAAATAGTGTCACAGTGTTGAGTTGAAAGTACAACTGCATCAATACCAACCGCTTTACCATTTTCGTAGGCAAAAGTTACTTGCGATTTAGCATCTGGACGTAACCAAGCTAGCTCACCACTTTTACGAACTTCAGCTTGGCGCTGAACTAAACGGTGTGAATACGTGATTGGTGCAGGCATTAATACGTCTGTTTCGTTACAAGCGTAACCAAACATTAGACCTTGGTCACCGGCGCCTTGATCTTCAGGGCGTGCACGGTCAACACCTTGGTTGATGTCAGGAGACTGTTTACCAATGGTATTTAAGATTGCACATGAATCAGCATCAAAACCCATATCTGAGTGTGTGTAGCCAATTTCACGTACAGTTTTACGTGTCAATTCTTCGATATCTACCCATGCGCTGGTAGTAACTTCACCACCAACCATAACCATACCGGTTTTTACGTAAGTTTCACACGCAACACGTGCTTTTGGATCTTGCTCTAAAATTGCATCTAGTACCGCATCAGAGATCTGATCGGCGATTTTATCCGGATGACCTTCAGAAACAGATTCAGAAGTAAATAAATGTTTTGCCATTGAATTTATGCTCACAAATATTGCGCTTCACGAACTACGGGGATAGCGCTAAAAAATTAAGAGGCATATATTAACGAAAAGCAAAGCATATGCATAGTTTTTTTACGCCTAGACGTCTAAATTAATCCTGTCATGTTGGAAGGCCCGAAAATATTGGCTTTAAGGGCGTTTTTCTGTCATTTATCATTGCAGTTTGCAGCAAAAATAAGTAAGAATGGGCACTTTCTAGACCCGCGCAAAAATAAATTATTACAAGGTAGGAGAATTATGCCATCTCGCAAAGAACTTGCTAATGCAATCCGTGTTCTGTCAATGGACGCGGTTCAAAAGGCCAAATCTGGTCACCCTGGAGCCCCTATGGGCATGGCGGACATCGCTGAAGTGCTTTGGCGCGATTATCTAAAGCATAATCCAAGTAACCCACAATGGGCTGACAGAGACCGTTTTGTACTGTCAAATGGCCATGGCTCAATGCTAATTTATTCTTTGCTACATTTAAGCGGTTATGACTTATCAATTGACGATTTGAAAAACTTCCGTCAAATGCATTCTAAAACGCCAGGTCACCCTGAATATGGTTATGCCCCTGGTATCGAAACTACCACCGGCCCTCTAGGCCAAGGTATTACAAATGCCGTAGGTATGGCGATTGCTGAAAAGGCACTAGCTGCGCAATTCAACCGTGGCGAGCACAACATCGTAGACCATTACACGTATGCATTTTTAGGTGACGGTTGCTTGATGGAAGGTATTTCTCATGAAGCATGTTCGTTGGCAGGTACACTTGGCTTAGGCAAGTTAATTGCGTTTTGGGACGACAACGGTATTTCGATTGATGGTGAAGTTGAAGGCTGGTTTAGCGATGACACACCTAAACGTTTTGAGTCGTACGGCTGGCATGTGATTGCCAACGTTGATGGTCACGATAGCGAAGCGATTAAAGCCGCTATTGAAGCTGCAAGGGCAGAATCAGACAAGCCTACATTGATTTGCTGCAAAACTGTAATTGGTTACGGCTCACCTAATAAATCAGGTAGTCACGATTGCCATGGCGCACCATTAGGTGATGATGAAATTAAAGCAGCTCGTGAATTTTTAGGCTGGCAGCACGATGCCTTTGAAGTACCAGAAGATATTTATGCTAAGTGGGATGCAACCGCGCGTGGTCAGCAGCAGCAAAGCGAGTGGACGATTAAGTTTACTGAGTATCAAATGGAATACCCTAAGCTTGCGGCTGAGTTTGAGCGTCGCATGAACGGTGATTTACCAGCGAACTGGCAAGAGCACACAGAAGCTTACATTGCACAGTTGCAAGCAAACCCTGCAAACCCAGCTACTCGTAAAGCATCGCAAAATGCGCTTAATGCGTATGGTCCTATTCTACCTGAATTTATGGGCGGCTCTGCGGATTTAGCAGGTTCAAACCTAACGTTATGGGATGGTTCTAAAGGCTTAACTGCTGAAGATGCATCGGGCAACTATATTTTCTACGGTGTGCGTGAATTTGGCATGTCAGCGATTATGAATGGTATTGCACTGCATAAAGGGTTTGTGCCTTACGGTGCAACATTCCTAATGTTTATGGAATATGCGCGCAACGCCGTGCGTATGGCTGCACTGATGAAGCAACCTAGCATTTTTGTATACACACATGACTCAATTGGTCTTGGTGAAGATGGTCCAACACACCAGCCGGTAGAGCAAATTGCGAGTATGCGTTTAACACCAAACCTAGTTAACTGGCGCCCGTGTGACCAAGTAGAGTCTGCGGTAGCGTGGCAACAAGCGATTGAGCGCAAAGATGGTCCAACTTCATTGATCTTCACTCGCCAAGGGTTAGAGCAACAAGCGCGTGATGAGCAACAAGTTCAAGCGATCAAAAAGGGCGGTTATGTACTGAGCTGTGATGGCAATCCTGAGCTTATCCTTATAGCAACAGGCTCTGAAGTCCAGTTGGCGGTTGATGCAGCAACTCAATTACGTGCATCAGGCAAAAAAGTACGTGTTGTATCTATGCCTTCGACGGATGTATTCGATGCGCAGTCAGCTGAATATAAAGAAAGTGTATTACCAAGCTCGGTAACACGCCGAGTTGCTGTTGAAGCAGGTATTGAAGACTACTGGTACAAGTATGTAGGACTGAATGGTGCGATTGTTGGTATGAGCACATTCGGTGAATCAGCACCAGCAGATGAGTTATTTGCGCACTTTGGCTTTACGGTTGAAAATGTAGTTGCCAAAGCAAACAGCTTGTTTTAATTACGAATAATAAGCAAAATTAAGCCTGCTATTGCAGGCTTTTTTGTGTCTCTTGGTTATCCTTACCTTTGTTCAGGTACAAAAAAGCGCCCATTGGGCGCTTAATGTTATCTGCGTTAATAACTTAAAGTTAGACCTTAAATTGCTCTACAGATTGGCGTAGCTCTTCAGCCAACTTTGCCACTTCACTACTTGAAATAGAAGTTTGATTTGCGCCTTCTGCAGTTTGCTCAGCAATCGAAACAATCGACTCCAAACGCTCGCTAATTTCTTGCGCAACTTGCTGTTGTTCATTCGCTGCATTAGAGATCTCTTCACTTACGTCATGTGCTTGTGATACTGCCTGAGTAATTGAGTTTAGGGCTTCATTTGCTAAGTCACTTTGTGCAACACAAGACTCAGCTTGCTGCTTACCTTTAGACATCGCTCTCACAGCTTCTTCCGCACCCGCTTGCAGAGATTCAATCATGGATTGGATCTCTTGCGTAGACTCTTGCGTCTTACTTGCTAATGAACGAACTTCGTCAGCAACTACCGCAAAACCACGACCTTGCTCACCCGCACGAGCCGCTTCAATCGCCGCATTCAAAGCAAGTAGATTAGTTTGCTCCGCAATACCTCTAATAACATCTAGGATGCTGCCAATTGAGGCACTGTCTTGGTGAAGTTTATTGATAACGCTTGATGCTTCATCAACCTCCCGTGCCAGCTGCTCAATAGTATGTTTATTCTCATAAGAGATACCCTTAACACGCTCAGCTTCTTTATCAGCGTTTTTAATCTCTAGCAGCGCTTGGTGCGCACTATTACTCACGCCGTGAGAAGTACTACTCATTTGCGTAGTAGCAGTGGCTGCTTGTTCTACTTGAGCTTGCTGATTGCGAATAGCTTGGCTTGATTCATTGGTAATGGTTGATGTTTCTTCAGACGCCGCTGCAAGTTGAGTGGAGCGTGACACAATACCTGTGATCAATTCACGCAGGCTACTAATTAATGTGTTACAACTGCGTGATAGTTCGCCAAATTCATCTTTCGCTGAATCATCAAGCTTTTGAGTCATATCTCCGCGCGCTACAATAGTAAGCACGCGGTTTACTTCAGATAGAGGCTTGGTGATCAAGTTAACGGTAATGTAAGCCACCACAATTGCGATGAGAGTGGCGATTATCATACCAACCCAAGTCCATAGGTTTGCGGCGCTAACATCTTGACGTACTTCTTGCTGCAGGTTAAAGGCAACTTTATTTGCTTCGTCTAATAGCTCGTCAAGCTGTTTCAATGCCGCTTGAGTTGCTCGTTCTGCGTCTTGCAGCTCTTTGCGTGTCATATCTATTGCATTGATTAAACGCTTTTTATTTTCGTATAAACTTTGTGACCCTGTTACTTGCTTTTCTAACGCTGAATAATAAGACTGCAAATCTGAAAATAACCCTTCATCAAGCTCTTTGACAGGACCTTGCATGAGTTCCATGTTACGGGCAAGTTCACTCACCAAATATTCCTGGTCTTTTTTGACAATAGAAAGCGTGTTCAAATTTGCAATATTGAGCATATCATTGCTGTTAGTCACGACAGAAGAAAAGTTATTCTCCATACTTGTTGCGGCTTGATAGGCTCTAGCATTTTGCTCTTTTAGACCTTCCAAGTCGATGATGTCTAGCACTACCGTGGTGGCATCTTCGGCGCTCATTTCTATTTGTTCAAGCTGAGACTTAAGTGTTTTTCTAAGCTCAAGCTCAAGCGCCTTGTCTTTTTTCAAACTTTCGACGGCTTTAGAAAACGTTTCAAATGTTTTACCGACATCTCGTGCACTGCTTGCTAATTTGGGACTGTTTTGTACAACTTGCTGTAACTCTGAATAGGTACTTTCAAATGCTTTTCGTCTTTTTTCAAACTGTGTTTTTAAACTGCTCAGTTCATCAGGAGTTTGCGCATAAAATGTACCTTGCGCCATTTTGCTCATTAGTGAGAATTCAACTTGTAACTCAGAGCTTTTATCGAGCGCAGGCAGCGATAGTCGATTTACTTGTTGTGTCGAGCTATCGATATTTGCAATCCTTAGCAATGAGTTTCCGCCAATTAACAGCAGTAAAAGAGTGATAAAAATAAAACCACCCCAAATTCTTTGGCTAACAGTCAAGTTCATACAGTTTCCATAAATTTACTAATAGGATTGAATAACTTATCGGTTACATTAAGGATAAGTTAAGTATTTTATAGCAGATGCGTGTAAATAATTCAGCAAAACTAGACAAGTTTACCTTATTTGCTTGAAAAATGCTCACCTGATGTTAAATCCATTAAGGTCATTGGACCGCCCCATACACATCCAGTATCTAACGCTATGATATTATTTAAGCTTGTTTTGCCTTCAAGGGCTGCCCAGTGACCGAAAACATAACGGTTACTATCTTGCTTAAAGCGCTTATGCTCAAACCAAGGCATGAGATTATTAGATGATTGCGCAGGACCTTTATGATTAAGATCTAGCTGGCCATGATTATATAAGAAGCGCATCCGAGTAAACACATTAATAATCGTTTTAAACTTATCTAGCTCGTTGAGGTTATTTATTTTTTTTGTTGGGCTGGGGCCATACATGTTGGCAAAGTAGTGAACAGCATCTGCAGATTGATAACACTGCTGAGCAAATTGTGCATAATCTAAAGCGTGCTCAATATCCCAATCCGGGTGAATACCTGCATGAGATATAAATGTACTGAGTTTTGGTAAAAAGAAAGCTAATGGCTGTTGCTGCAGTAAAGAAATATATTGCGGGAGCTTATTACTGGCAAAAACACTATCAAGCTTATCTTTTGGATTAGGTGATTTACCGAGCAGCGCACAGGCTAAAAAATGTAAATCATGATTACCCAAAGAAACACTTATGGCGCCCTGATTTTGGCATAGAAAATCTAAGCAGGCTTGGGAGTCTGGCCCTCTTGCTATGACATCCCCAACTAAATAGAGGTGATCTTGGCTGGGGTTGAAATCAACAATGTCTAACAGCCGCATAAACGGTTGAAAGCAGCCTTGTAAATCTCCGATTGCGTATAGGGCCATAAAAATTAGTGTAAAATGTTAGGGCAAGCTAAGCGAAATACTTCAATTGGCGCTTTAAATTCATTACCAAATTCATTTCGCATTACATAGTGGCCTTGCATTGTGCCAAGTGGCGTATCGAGTACAGCACCACTGGTATATTTATAACTCTCTCCAGGTCCAATGGTTGGCTTTTCGCCAACCACGCCTTCACCTTCTACTTCGGTTTCTTTGCCGTTAGCATCAGTAATTAACCAATAGCGACTTTGTAGCTTAGCACTACACAAACTGTGGTTTTTAATCGTCACAGTGTAGGCAAAAACGTATTTATCTTTTTCAGGCTGAGATTGGGCTTCAACATAAAAGGTTTCCACCGAAACCTTAATTGGGGAGCCTATATTACTGCTTGTTGTCATAAATCCAGTTAGCTATTTCTATAAATTGGGCAAGTGATAAATTTTCAGCGCGTTTTGAAGCATCAATACCAAGTTGCGCAAGCTCGTCTGTACTGAGTAGGTTAGACAGGCTATTACGCAAAGTCTTACGACGTTGGTTGAAGGCTTCTAAACAAACTGTGTTTAAAATTTTAGTACTTTTTGCAGTGCGTTGCTCAGGCTTTTTAGGGATCAGACGAATAACGGCTGAATCAACCTTTGGAGCTGGTTTGAAACACTCTGGCGGCACATCAATCACCGGCATCGCATGGCAATAATATTGCGTCATCACACTTAAACGCCCAAACGCTTTCGAATCAGGGCCGGCAACCATACGCTTAACCACTTCTTTTTGAAGCATAAAGTGCATATGCTCAACGTGATCTGCAAACTCAAATAAATGAAACAGAAGGGGAGTTGAGACGTTATATGGTAAGTTTCCGAATATTTTTAACTTTTCATCACCTTTTATAAGACTTGAGAAGTCAAACTTCATGGCATCTCCTTGATGCACAGTCAGTTTTGGTCCCATAAAAGGGTGCTTAACAAGGCGCTCAGCAAGATCTTTATCAAGCTCAACAACCGTTAGATGACCACTCAAATCAACAACAGGTTCTGTGATTGCACCAAGGCCTGGACCAATCTCAACTAGATTGTCGCTTGGTTTTGGATCGATGGCAGTGACAATCTTATCGATGATCATGTCATCGTTTAAAAAGTTTTGGCCAAAACGTTTACGGGCTCGGTGCCCTAAGTGTACTTTGTCTGTCATGAACTCTGTGCTTTTTCAGTGGCGAGCTTAATAGCTTCGCGTATCGCTAAATCAAAACTACCTACCTCAATATCATTGCTTGCCGCTAAATCTAATGCGGTGCCATGATCTACTGAGGTGCGAATAAAGGGTAATCCAAGGGTTATATTTACTGAATTACCAAATCCTTTATATTTTAACACAGGTAAGCCTTGATCGTGATACATAGCGAGCACTGCGTCGGCATTATCTAAATATTTTGCTTGGAACAGGGTATCGGCAGGCAATGGACCAATAAAGTTCATACCTTGCTGGTTAAGTGCATTAAGAGTTGGCGTAATGGTGTCGATTTCTTCTCGACCTAAATGTCCATCCTCACCAGCATGAGGGTTGAGCCCACAAACTAGAACTCGAGGGTGTTCTATCCCAAACTTGTTTTTCAAATCATCATGCAAAATGGAGGCTACTTTGCGCAAGCGTTCTTTAGTGATTGCTTTTGATACATATTCAAGAGGGATATGTGTGGTAACCAGTGCCACTCGTAATCCCTCTGTCGCTAACATCATTACCACATCAGATGTGCCAGATTGCTGCGCAAAATATTCGGTATGACCGCTAAAGGATATGCCTGCTCGGTTAATAATGCCTTTGTGCACAGGTCCAGTTACCACCGCATCGAAGGTACCATCCATATTTTTTTCTGAGGCCAAACGCAGTGTTTCTAGTACATATCGACCGTTTTTCTCATCTAGCACGCCAGGTGTTACGTCAGCCCCTTTATCCACTTGCATGTAATATAAACAACCTGCAGGCGCAGGTTGAGGAGCTTCTTCGGGATTAAACGCTAGCAAAGTGACACTGAGTCCAAGTTCTTTGGCGCGTTGTTCCATCACTGTTTTATCAACAACCGCAATGAGCTGTACAGGCCAGCTTTTTTGCGCCAATTTTATAACAAGATCTGGGCCTATGCCTGCCGGTTCACCGGGAGTTATTGCAATTCTTAAACTCATAATGTGTCTACTTACTCGGCTGCAAAAATATCAATATGGGCCTGCTCTCGGATCTCACTTTGCCATTTAAAGGCTTCTTCTTTAAATTTGCGATTATATAGTAGGCCATGAGCACGGTTTAACTTCGCCTGTTCCGTTTTATCTGCAACACGTTTGCCTAGCAGCTGTACGATATGCCAGCCAAAGCTTGATCTAAAAGGTTCACTAATTTCATTCATTTCAAGTGACATTAATGTGTCTCTGAACGCGGGTACATAAGTTGTAGGGTCTGTCCAGTCGTATTCACCGCCTTTCAATGCGGAGCCTGGGTCTTCAGAATGCTCTTTAGCTAACTCCGCAAAATCAGCTTTGCCATCGCGCAAGTCTTTGGCGAAGCCTGCCAGCATTTCTTTAGCTTTCTCTTCACTTAAAATAATAGAAGGCTTAATTAGAATGTGTCTTGAGCGAACTTCAGTTGTTTCAACAACTTGGCGGCCACGGATATCTTGAACTTTTAAAATATGGAAGCCAGCACCAGAGCGCACAGGACCAATAATTTCGTCTTTTTTCTTGCCTTTTACAGCTTCGGCAAAAAGCGATGGCATTTCATTAATGCTCATCCAGCCTAGCTGTCCACCTTCTAGGGCTTTAGGACCACTTGATGATGCTATTGCGATGCGCTTAAATTCTTTACCTTCGTTTAAAAATTCGATTACTTTGTTGGCTCTTGTGCGAGCATCTTCGATTTCTTCTGGCGTTGCTTTACTTGGGATCTTAACCAAAATATGACCTAAGTCGAATTCTTCAGCACTGCCTGTTTGTTCAGCAAGAATTTTTTGTAAATTGCCGATTTCACGAGGGCTGATGTATACGCGGCGATCAACATTTACACGTCTCACTTGGCCGATAGTGATTTCTTTGCGAATTTGCTCCCGGTATTCTTGGAAATTTTCACCACCCGCTTCAATTGTCTTTCGCAAATCTGCAATGGTACCGCCTTGCTCCGCAGCAATACTTGCTAAGGTTTGATCTAGCTGAGCATCAGAAATCTCCATGCCCATACGCCCAGCGAGCTGTAGCATTAATGTTTGGTCAACTAAGCGGTCAATAGCCTGAATACGTAAAGTTTGATCAGATGGAAGTTCGGTATTTTGTTGTTTAGCTTGCTCTTTTACACGAGCAATTATTTGGTCAACTTCACTTTGCAAAACAACGCCGTCGTTTACAGTCGCGACAACTTTGTCGATAAGCATACGCTCAGCGAAGGCATTTTGGTGGATACTCAGCCCTAGTAGGGCAACCCATAACAGCTTTTTAAAATTCATAATGTTCTAATATTTATTAATTATTCAAAAAATAAGGTCGACGATAATTAAACAAACCTTGTTGCAGCACTTGTTCAATATCATAATTTGATTTTCCGCCTAAGCCTTTCAATACGAAACTAATACCTATGCTTGAATCAAATTGCGCGTCATCTTGGTGTATTGTGCGATTTAAGTCGGTTTCAATCTGTCTTTTACCAGTTAACTGAATAGCCCAACAGCAACTTTCATAACGTACTCCGGCGAATACCTCTACGCTGCGCCCTGTTGTTAAATCACGGTGATAGCTGGCAACCATTTGCCAACTATCGTTAATTGGTAAACTGCTGAATAAGCCGACTTGATCGATTTCATACCCTGAGACATCGTTAGCATAACGATGGTTCAATTGAACGAGCTTATTGTTGTCACCTTTGTAATCGAGCGTTGTGTGCGATTCAATCAATTCTTTCGCATCTGCATCATACTGTATGCCTGCAGAGAAGTACCAACGTCTGTGCCAATGTACCATGGTTTGCGCAGCAAACAAGGCATTATAGTTTGTTCTGTTATCAAAACTTTGCGCACTGGGTTTTACATCATCTTCGAGGTAGATAATTTGTCCCGCACTAAAATTAAAGCGTTCTTGATTTTTACTATCAAAAAGCCGAGTTGTAGCACCCAATGTTACTTGATTCGCTTGGGCAATTCTGTCTACACCTGAAAAGCGCTGCTCTCTAAATAGTCCGTAAAAGTCATCTTGCATTTTAGTTGTGTCAAACAGACCTATGCTTTTTTGGTCACGTTCTGGCGTATACAAATATTGAATTTGAGGCTCTAATGTTTGTGTTCCGCCAAGTGCAAAAAATTGCGTATCTCGTTCAAAGTTAAGTTGTCCATGTAAGCGTACTTTGGGCAAGGTACGTGATACGTCACTCTTATAGTCAGTGCCTGTAAAATCACCTTTTTGTTCATAGCGTGTATGCAACAAGCTTACTTCACTTAGAAAGGACCATGCGTAGTTATTAATACTAAAACTGGCTTTTGGCTCAATGTGGAAGCGAGAAGCTTCGGTTATCACCAAAGTGTCATTACTAAAATGGCTAAACTCACCTTGTAAATTAAAGTCAATTCCCAGTGCGGTGTAGGCTTTTCGGTTTCGCCAAGTGATCTGTGGTAACGCAGCATAGGACTCGGTATGGTCGCCTAACACTTCAAAGTTTTGCAGTTTGATATCTGATGTCCAGTATTCGCCTAGGTAACTGAGCACTGCGGTTCTATCAAGTTGAGTGCCTGTTTCATTGGCATAGTTAGAGTTCAGATCGGTTAGGTAGTTATCATCACTGACGTTAGTTACATCAAAACTTAAACGCCAATTATCATTGAGATAGCTTTGCTGGTTCCAGTGAACTAAATATCGTTCTTTTAGTTGAGGCTCAGAATCGTCTTTTTCTAAAAACTCCACTCCCAGCAAACCCAAGTGTTGTTCCGTTAAATAGCGAAACTCAGTTATGAGCTGCAAACCTTGGTTCGACATGTAACGCGGAGATAAGGTTGCGTCGTAATTCGGTGCAATATTCCAATAGTAAGGAATAACAACTTCCAAACCGTAACGGCTTGACGGCTCAATTTTTGGCATCAACAACCCAGATTTACGTCTGTCGTCAATGGGAAATGTAAAGTATGGAATATATAAAACTGGCGTATTAAGTATTTTTAAAACCGCATTATGGGTTTCGCCCCATCCTTCATGCTTTGACAAGGTGATATTATCTGCTTCAAGTGCCCAAAATGGTTGGTCTGCTGGGCAAGTAGTAAAGCTAGAATTTATCAGCGAGATTTCGCTATCTGAAGCAGATAGTTTTTCTGCGCCACCGTGACCCAGCTGCTGAGTTAATTGATAGTCAGCGCCGAGTAAGCTGATTTCAGTATTATCTAGATCTGCGTATAGTGCGTTAGCATTGACATCGCTGAAGTGATCTAGGTAGCGTAAAGGTCCAGTCGCATTGAGTAAACTTTGTTTTTTATCAATTAGAGCGCTGCTGGCAAACAGTGACATTTTATTGGTATTGATAACGACATTGCCTGAAAACTCAGCACTGTCTTTGCCTTGCATCTCAACATCATCAGCTTTAATGTCGATGGCATTTTTAGGTAATGAGCTCAGAGGTTGCCACGATTTAGGTTGTAGATATTGGCTACATAGTTTTGGTGTAGACTCTGATGCAGCTATCGCGTTACTACTGACCAGTGCGGCAGCGATAACCCCCCATGTTTTGCTCATTTATTAACCTTGAACGCCGTTGTTTATATATAAGCAAGACATGATAAAGTAAAACTTAGTGAAATACAGTAATTAAGAGTGGAATTTTGTGACAAACGAGCAAAATAGACAAAGCTTATTTGAGGACTTTTTGCGATCATATTTTGGTGATGAAGATATCAGTTATAGCGCCATCACAAGCGATGCAAGTTTTCGTTGCTATTATCGAGTGATGGTAGCGCAACAAAGCTATATTTTAATGGACTCAGATCCAAGTAAATTGGATAATCGGCCTTTTATCGAACTCAATAGCTGTTTTGCAAAGCAAAGCTTACGAGTGCCCAAAATTCAACAATTTAATACATCAAAAGGTTTGATTTTGTTAGAAGATTTAGGTGCTGAGCATTTGGCAGATAGGTTAAGTTTAGAGTCTCGATATCAAGACTATAGTGAGATACTAGCACTGTTACCTAGCATCGCTCAAATACCTCCATCACCATATATGAAACCCTACGATGCTGATTTTATAGCGATGGAAATGGACATATTTTGGCAATGGTTAATTGTTGATTGGCTAGAGCTAGAAGATGCACAATTGCCTAAGCAGCAATGGCAAACCATGAAATCATTGCTGGTTGATGTGATGACATCTCAGCCTCAAGTAACCATGCACCGCGATTTTCATAGCCGCAATATCATGCGAGCGGATGGAGAGTGGGCACTCATAGACTATCAAGATGCTGTACAAGGTCCCGTTACTTATGACGCGGTGTCGTTGCTTCGCGATTGCTACTTTAATTTACCCAGCACAGAGTTTGATAAGCTTCGTTTGCAAAGCTTTGATATCTTAAAAAATGCTCAGTTATTATCGGATATGTCTTATGAACGGTACTGTTATTATTTCGATTTAACTGGGTTGCAACGTCATTTAAAAGCCGCAGGGATATTTTGTCGATTGTTGCTACGAGATAACAAGGCAGGGTATTTAAATAATATTATGCCAACACTTGCGTATATTGACGATGTGGCAAATTGTTACGAGTCATTTCAGTGGCTTGCAACTTGGTTAAGGCATGACATAATGCCAAAAGTTGAAGCTAAGTTGAGTTGCAGTACACAATGAAAGCCATGATCCTCGCAGCTGGTAGAGGCAAAAGAATGATGCCGCTTACCACTCATTTACCCAAGCCTATGCTCAAAGTGGCTGATCGTCCTTTGCTTGAATATCACATTTTGCGACTCAAACAAGCTGGGATAGTTGATATTGTGATTAACCTTGCATGGCAGGGTGACAAAATAGAACAGTATTTTGCTGATGGCTCTCAATTTGGCGTCAATATTTATTATAGTCGCGAACCAGAAGGCGGATTAGAAACCGCAGGTGGCATCATTCAAGCGTTAGAGCAACTGTGCGACAGAGATGAGTTATTTATTGTCATCAATGGCGATATTTTTACTGATTATGATGTGAGTGCGCTAACTCAATTAATGCTTAACTCTGGTGAGGCGCATATTGTTTTGGTAGAGAATCCATCTCATAACCCACAAGGGGATTTTCGCCTCGCACATCAAACGATAAATGAGCAATGTTATACATTTGCTGGAATTGGGTTATATCACAAAAGTTTCTTTGCACCTTTCGAGTCGGGGTTTACTCCCTTAGGGCCGATGCTCAGAGCCGGCTTAGAGCAAGGTGTTGTATCAACCGAACTTTATTTAGGTGTGTGGAGTGATATCGGCACCCCTGAACGTCTGGCGGAAATAAACCGCAATCAGGAGCAATAAATATGTGGGGTAAGTTACTCGGAACCTGTTTTGGGTTTATGTTTGGCCGCTGGATTGGTGCGATACTAGGTTTTTGGCTTGGCCACATGTTCGATAAAAGCCTCAAGCAGAATTTTGATAAGGTCGGTGGTTTTCAAGGCTTTTTTAGCGGAGATGATTTACATCAACGCCAAGCATTGTTCTTTTCCAGTTGCTTTGCGGTGATGGGCCATATTGCCAAATCAAACGGTCGAGTAAGCGAAATACATATTCAGGCTGCTACCGCGTTTATGGACGAAATGGGCTTGCATGGAGAAAATCGACAAGAAGCTCAAAACGCGTTTCGAGCGGGGAAAGATCCTGAGTTTCAGTTAAAAGAAGCGATTGCTGATTTTAAAGAAGTATTTGCGCGTCGTTATGATCTGCTGCAGTTATTTTTGGAAATTCAAATACAGATGGCATTTTCTGACGGTCACTTAGCTGCACAGGAAAAACAGTTATTGCAAAAAGTGAGTCAATATTTAGGGATTTCTGCAACCCACTTTCGTTTTATTTTAAAACGCTATCAAGCGGAGTTTAATTTTCGTCAACAGCAGCAGCGCTTTCAGCAAAGTCAGCAAAACCATTATCAGCGTAAAGAGCAAACACAGCCTGAACCCGCATTTTCCAAAACGCAAGCACTTGCGGTATTGGGGTTGCAAAGTGATGCCAGTGACAAGGATATCAAACGTGCTTATCGCAAACTCATGGCGCAGCACCATCCTGATAAGCTGGTGTCACAAGGCCTACCTGAGCATATGATGGAAGTGGCTAAGCGCAAAAGCCAAGACATTCAATCTGCCTATGAATTTTTAAAGAAGGCCAGTTAATGGACTTGAATGTGTACAAATATTTGTGAGGCGGCTGATCACACTGTACATCAGTAACGGCAGCTTTAATGCCCTAGTTTCATATTTTAAAGCTGTCTTAAAAAGCCATCTAATTCTTTTCGTAAACGTTCATGCTGCCTAGGTTCGGTACTTAAACCAAATAACTCTCTTTGCCGATAGTCATATTTATTATTACGCAAAACCCAGCGCTTTCTTTGTTTGGCATTGTTATGGATAGTCGGATTGTCTAGCGAGTAAATGATGTCAAGCAGCGGTGGACTGACTAAAGATAAAACAGCGGGTAAATGCTTGTTTCTGTCTATATTTGGTAACTGTGCACTAATGGCAATAAAAGCATCAATATTGGTTTTAGGTAAAGAAGCTAAATATTCAGAAAATACACCAGCACTGACACCGTGAGCAACGACTACAACTTGGTCTTGATTGGTAATGACTAATTGTTGATACAAAGCGTCAAAACTTGAGATCAGCTGCTCCTTGTAATCATCCAACATAGCTTCAGACCAAGGGCCTGCATAAACCTTTTCTTTATCTGGGGTCGCTTGTTCGATATTAAATAAGCCTGCTTGCCAATTTAATTCAGGTGTTTGTAACGCATAAGTATCAAAACCATCGTCAGTCAGCGCTTGAGATAAATAGCTTAAACCGTGTACTGATAAAGGGCTATCACCAGCACCAGGGAGCAAGATCACAACGCCTCTTTTACTGGCACTCATATAAGGGGAGAAAAGTGTTACGACTTTCCCATTATCCGTTTCAAGCTCAATTAACTTATCAGAAAAGTATTTCGCTAAGTCTTGCTGCTCTATCTTAGTACGCGGCTGTGGCATAACAAAAGGCGCAGGAGCTGCAACGCTATTTAGGCTAAAGATGAATAACACACAGTACAGAACAACGCTCAAAAAATGCATGGCGACTTAATCATCAAATGGAACAATACTCAGTTATCGGCAACAGGCGACTTTTTTTTAATAAAAACTTACTTCTAGGAAACGAAGACGATTGCAATGCTGTTGGCGAGAATTCAATTAAGTTAAACTAGCAGCAAATTAAAAATGGAGTACAAATGTGACACAGCAACGTGATTCAAAGCGAGACTATATATGGTTCTTTTTAAAAGGTGCGGGAATGGGAGCAGCTGATGTTGTGCCCGGAGTATCAGGGGGAACGATAGCATTTATAACGGGGATCTATTCACGTTTCTTACACGCACTTAAAAGCTTTGATTTGGATGCATTGGCAGTTCTAAAAAATAATGGTTTCAAAGATTTTTGGCGTCACGTTGACGGATACTTTTTGTTGTCTGTATTTGCGGGCTTATTGACTAGCGCTGCATCGCTTGCTAAATTAATCACCTACCTACTAGCACATCATCAAATTTTGGTGTGGTCATTTTTCTTTGGTTTAATCGTTGCTTCGTTTATTCATGTTGCTAAACAAGTAAAGCAGTGGCGTTGGCAAACAATACTTAGTTGTATCGTTGGTGCAGTAGCAGCTTTTGTCATCACTACAATTGCACCTTCTGAAGCGATTCCTCACTGGTGGATGTTTTTTGTCGCGGGCGCAATCGCCATTTGTGCGATGATTTTACCGGGTATCTCTGGCAGCTTTATATTACTGTTACTGGGAATGTATGGACATGTACTAAACGCGGTGACAACCAAAAATATCACACTTGTAGCGCTGTTTTTAGGCGGATGTGTGGTTGGTCTGATGGCTTTTTCACGCTTTTTATCTTGGTTATTAGATAAATATGAACAAGTGACATTTTCTTTGTTGGCTGGATTTTTGATAGGGTCTTTGAATTTACTTTGGCCATGGAAAACCGTGCTCTCTACGTATATCAACTCACATGGGGTTGAAAAACCGCTAATACAGCAAAATGTTACTCCAATGGAGTTTGCCAGTGTCACCGGGATATCACCTCAGACTGGTTTATGTATTGCTTTGGCAGTTGCTGGTTTACTACTCATTTTAGCGGTAGAAAAACTCACCGAGAACAAATAGCGTTTTACGCCAACAAATCTAAACTTGCAACTAAGGGGTATACTCCTTAGTTGCAAACAGCCGCTAACGGTCTAATCGTTATTTTCTTGTTTGTGTCTAAGAAGTTATGCTTAAGATGCTAGTGCGTATCAAGTATTTACTACCCTTATTTGTACTCAACTCGCCACCCCCATGAATTTGTCCATCAGCTTTTGTTGTGCACTCACCAAATTTTAATTTCTATGCTTACAAAGTGTGCTATGTTTTTTATAGAAACGAAAACCCTTGAGTTATAACAATAAAATATTAAGGTAAAAGTATGGGTGCAATTAACAGCAAGCTTGGCTTGTTTATTCTACTTCTTATGGGGTTTACTGCGCCGGCATGGGCAAGTGGAGAAAAAATAGATTTAACATCTTCTAGTATCGGGATAATTTGTATTGTCATCTTTGTTGTCGCATACGCGCTTGTTATGCTTGAGGAAAAACTGCACCTGAGAAAGTCTAAACCTGTGCTAGTGGCGGCAGGGATAATCTGGGTTCTCATCAGTATTTATTATGTCACCCATGATATTTCTCATGTTACCGAAGAAGCATTTAGGCACAATCTGCTTGAATATGCAGAGCTGATGCTTTTTTTGCTCGTGGCAATGACATACATCAACGCATTAGAAGAGCGTAAGGTATTTGATAAATTACGGGCGTGGATGATCCAACGAGGCTTTAGCTATCAAAGTCTGTTTTGGATAACTGGCTTTCTCGCATTTTTCATCTCTCCAATCGCTGATAATTTAACCACCGCATTACTTATGTGTGCTGTAGTAATGAAAGTTGCTGAAGGTGATAAGCGTTTTATTAACATCAGCTGTATTAATGTTGTTATTGCTGCGAACGCGGGTGGGGCATTTAGCCCTTTTGGTGATATTACCACGCTTATGGTTTGGCAGGCTGGGCTTGTAGAGTTTAATGAGTTTCTTTCTTTATTTGTGCCCTCACTGGTAAATTATATGGTGCCAGCAGCCATTATGAGTTTGTTTGTAGAAAAGAAAAATCCTTCAGCGGTGTTCGCTCCTGTCGCTATGCAGCGAGGCGCTAGACGGATTCTCATTTTATTTTTGCTAACAGTACTGACCGCAGTTTTATGCCATAGCTTGTTACATATGCCTCCAGTGATGGGAATGATGATGGGGCTTGGTTACCTGCAGTTTTTTGGTTATTACCTCAGGATCACTTTAAAAAGACGACAAACTAAGGCACAAAGAGAAGGGGACCGCCGACGTATCGACATGTTAGGAAGTATGGTGCCATTTGATATTTTCAACAAAGTTGCTCGCGCAGAGTGGGATACGCTACTGTTTTTTTACGGGATTGTTATGTGCGTGGGAGGTTTGGGCTTTTTAGGTTATTTAGGCTTATTATCTGAGGTGCTTTATGGGCAATGGAGTGCTACAAGCGCGAATGTGTTCTTAGGTATTTTGTCATCAGTGATTGATAATATTCCGGTCATGTTTGCGGTATTGTCTATGCAGCCCGATATGTCGCACGGTCAGTGGTTACTGATCACACTAACTGCGGGTGTTGGCGGTAGTTTACTGTCTATTGGCTCTGCCGCCGGTGTCGCTTTGATGGGTCAAGCTAGAGGCTACTATACGTTTTTTGGACACTTAAAATGGGCGCCAGTGATTGCGTTAGGCTACGCTGCTAGTGTCCTAACACATCTGTGGCTAAACGCTGAGTTATTTTAAGTAATGGGTTAATTGCCCTTGGTGAGCTTTCACCCAGTGACTGCTCACCGGTTTTGGCGTGTTAATTACGTCATCTAATGAAGTGGCAACAATAGTGCCAGACAATTTACCAATCATTACACTATCTTGGCCATTTAAAATGGCGTCAACAGATGCTATTCCAAGCTCTGTAGCGAGATTTCTATCTTCAGGAACTGGACTCCCTCCACGTTGAATATGACCTAAGATACATAATGCGCTGTCGACTTGACCTTGTTCGCTTAAGCTAGCTTTTAATGCATGCGCACCACCAGGCCATAAATTTTCAGCGAGTACAATTAAAAAGCTGCCATGAGTGCGTTGTTGCTTTTCTACACCTTTGAGTATTTCTGCAACTTTACTGTTGGCTTGACTTGGAGTGAAGTTCTCGAAAGAAATGATGGCTTCTGCACCTGTCGCAATACCGACATTAAATGCGATATGGCCACTGTGTCTACCCATTACTTCAACAATAAAAATGCGCTCGAATGCATTTGCCGTATCGCGAATTTTGTCGATGGTATGTGTTGCTGTTGTCACGGCGGTGGCAAATCCTATTGTAGCGTCTGTTCCGCTTAAATCATTATCAATGGTACCAGGCAGACCAATAACAGGCTTTTCCCAATGTTGTTTGATCTCTTTTAGGCCTTTTAAAGAGCCATCGCCGCCGATAACTATCAGTGCATCGATATCATGCTTTCTTAGGGTATTGCATGCTTGCATAACCCCTTCGTCAGAGAGCATTGCTTGGCAACGCGCGCTTTTTAAAATTGTGCCACCTTGTTGTAATGCTGAGTTAATATCAAATTGATGCATATCGACATGTTGATCATTAATCAGTCCATTATATCCATGGTAAAACCCGACACATTGCAATTGGTGATAGTCACAACTTAAAACGATCGCTCGAATTGCTGCATTCATTGCAGGTGAGTCACCACCGCTAGTTAGTACTGCGACTTTCTTCATGATATTCCCTCGTTAAGATATGTAATCTCAGCTATGAATAGGCGAACTTTTCCATACTCTACGTAGCTTGCATTTGTAATAGCCAGCCATTACTACACAACAGTGCCGATAACACAAATTACCAAAATATTTGCTATTGCAAAACCTTTATCCACACCTGAGTTTATGTACTTTGATTATAGACAAAGTCATTTATAACTTAATCAATATCAAGATGCTTATAGAGTGTAAAGAGAAGAGTTAATAGATATGAAAATAAGGAAATGGCCCCCACTTTTGCGTGGGGGAGGCCAAACTTTACCAAATTATTTGTTTAGTGTACCTGCAATTTTTGCAAGCTCTTCTTTTTGTGCAGTTGGTAAGTTATCAACAACGATATCATATGATTTATCAATCATTTCTTTGATTTTATCTTCAGGCACTGAGCCATCTAAGATAATCGTGTTCCATAAACGTTTGTTCATATGGTAACCGGGCACAATAGCTGGAAACTCATCTCGAAGTAACAATGCTTCATCAGGATCGCACTTCAAATTAAGCCACCAGACTAACTCACCGTTAGCATCAACCTGACCTTCTTTACCTTCTGATAAGGTCGCGAACATCTTATGTTGCACTTTGTATACATCGGTATCCTGTGCAAATGGTTGTGTAATAAACGTTGCAGGTTTACTCTGCAAATAGTCGTGTACGCTTTTATGATCCATTGATCGTATCCTTGACGTAACTAAATAATTTAAAACAACATGATTTAATTTTAGCAGCTATTGTAAAAATACTATAATCACCGAGCTTTAAATGCACAGCTTAAGTGCATCCTAACTCTCACTTTTAAGCAAAGTGTTTACCTAAAACAGGTCATCAAGCTTAGATAAGTTCAATTTGTTTGTTTTAGAGTACAAAGTCCTAATGATACGTATCGCTCCATGTGTTCTTAAATATGAACATTACGGAGCTTGTTTTATGATGCATCACATCAACGCAGACAACGTTGATTAATGCAAAAAAACAGTCTGCTAAGAAAAAACCATACCTCGTAGTTTCAATTTACAACACAGTGTAGACAACAATTAAATAAATTATTTAATAATCAAGCGAGTATCAAATAAGTATGAATTTTTTTACTTATCAAACACTGATTTGTGGTGCTATTAAATTAAATAATGCAATATTTTGCAACAATTAATGTTTGGTTGTACAAAAAACACCCTTTTTGATATGATCCGCAACCTTTCAATATTGCCCTAGGTTTGCGTGAATTATGATGTGGTTTTTGTTGTCGTTGTTAGGTGCTGTGATTCTCTATGTGGAAGCTGTTCGTAAAGGGATGCCGATTAAACGTTGGGTGTTTGCTGGCCTTATGTGTGGCCCCGGCGCTTGGTATTTATTTAACGTACATCATCGCAGAGCTTGGCTGCGCAGCCAAGTGACAAAGTATTGTGTTTGGAGAGCGTAGCACTAGTTAACGACTTTCAAATGCGGGTGGTTATTGTTTTCGCGCTGTTTCTGTGCTTTTAGGAAAGCAGTAAATTCGCTGGCAGACAGTGGTTTAGAGTAAAAATACCCTTGAATAGTTTGACAGTTCAACTGTTCTAGTGCTGCTAACTGTTCTGCTTTTTCTACGCCCTCAGCCACCACATGTAGATCTAAGTTATGCGCAATGGTCACAATAGAGTCGACCATATTTCTACCTCGTTCAGAAACCATGTCATCTACGAACGCTTTGTCTACCTTTAGCGTGTTAAGAGGAAATTGTTTTAAGTAGGCGAGTGAGGAATATCCAGTACCAAAGTCATCGATGGCCAGATGTATTCCACGAGCGCTGAGAGAGCGCATGATTGAAATTGCTTCTTTGGGATCATCCATTATGGTTCCTTCCGTGATTTCTAACTCAAGGAAATAAGAAGGAAGCTGATTTTTTTGCAAGATAATATCAATTCTAGTCGTTAAGTCTGGTAGGCTAAATTGTTTAGCTGACAAATTTACCGCCACACGGCCATCAAACAGGTCTTGATCAATCCAACGTTTTACATCTTTACATGCTTTATCTAAAACAACCTCACCGATTTCAATGATCTGTCCTGTTTCTTCAGCAATTGGAATAAAGACACCAGGACTAATGATACCTTTTTTAGGTGTTATAAAGCGTACTAATGCCTCCATGCCAACTAAGCGACCTGTCTTTATATCCATTTTTGGTTGGTAATATACAACAAAATGGTCTTCTTTGAGACCAAAGCGCATTAAGTTCTCAATTTGTAATCTTTTAACCGCTTGTGCGTTCATTGAATCATTGAAGAACAAGTAGTGGTTACCTTTTTGCTTGGCGTGATACATCGCTGTATCTGCATTTTTTAGCAATATTTCAGGAGTAGAACCATCTTCTGGAAACAGTACAATGCCTACGGATGACGTTATTACTAGCTCATGATTAGCCATTTTAAAGGGGGTTGCGATAGCCGCAAGAAACTGTTTCGCAGTACGAGTAATGGTATGAATGTCGTTGGTGCCAGACATCACTAACGCAAACTCGTCTCCGCCAAGGCGGTATAGCGTGTCTTTTTGTCGTACTAATTTATTTAGTCGCATGGCCAGCTTCGCCAACAGACTGTCTCCGAGTTGGTGTCCTAGGGAGTCATTAATTTTCTTGAAGTTGTCTAAGTCGAATACCAACAGCGCGTGATGGGTGTCTTGGCACGCAAGTTTCTTTAAATTGGTAAAAAATAAATTTCGATTGGGCAGGCCGGTTGTTCTATCTCGGTTTGATAAGTTATGTAATTGCGACTCGGCCTTTTTTCGCTCCGTTAAATCTGAATAAACAACGACATAGTTGGTTATTTGACCATGAGAGTTTTTTATTTCGTCTATTGTGACTTCAATTGGTAGTAGAACGTCTTTGTGATTGCGAAGTCGAAGCTCTTCTTGCCAGTGATCAGTTTCTTTAAGACTTGTTTTGACTTGATTAATATAACGCTCGTCATAGCCTGGTAAGCTAAACGCTTTGCCAATGTATTGGCTTCTATTGCCACCAAATAACACTAAGTAACTGGGATTTAAGTCCACAAGACGAAAGTGATGGTCGTAAATAGCAATAGCATCAGTGAGGGATTCGACACACTTAGCAAATAGATTTAAGCGTTCTTCGGTACTTTTCAAGTGACTAATGTCGCGAACAGTTCCCGTCATTCTTATTGGATTTAAGTTACTGTCCTTTTCAATTATCTTGCCTCTATCAAGCACCCAGTGATACTGATCTAAATTGTCTTTGAGTCGATAGCTGGCCTCAAAAAAAGCTGTTTTTTCAGCGAAGTGCTGTTTCAGTAATTTATCAACGAGCGCTAAGTCCTGAGGGTGAATTCGGTGTGCATTAGGAATAAAGTGATTTTTGCCACTTTTGTGCATCATATACTTATCGTTGATCCGCACTACTTCACCAGTTGCAATATTCCAATCCCATAGTGTGTCGCCGCTTCCTTCTACCGTGCTTTTTAGTCTTTGTTCAGACTGTTGTAATGCGGTTTGCGCACGTTTAAGTTTTCTATTGCTGTAAAGTAAATAAATAGAGAGGAAGATAAAAGTTACACAGATCCCCGCCCAGAGTGGTTCTAGGTGATGTAGCTGTTGATTAAGGTTAAGTGCTAATGAGGGGGCGCTAAGCACTGAGTTCAACAGCATCATGATGATTATTGCTTTTATTGTTTGTTTTATCATAGATGCACAACTCTTTTTCGCACGCCCTAATCTAAATGAAGCGAGAGAGTGAGTCAAAGGGATTTATTATATTTGTGTCTTTTTTAGGTCCCCAAATTGATATTTGATTGATATTTTTGCAATTTTCAAACAGGGTGTTGCTTTCTATCGCTATTTTGATAGATAAATTCAGATTTCACTGGTGCTGTATGTGTACGGCAAGCCAATTCACCTTTAGTTACAACGTAGCGCAATTTTAGGATGGGAAGGCGAAAACACCTTGTTTACATAACTTATGAGTTGCTCTTTTTGCAAGGTATCGAGTTGCTTAACCAGCCTTTTTTGCATGTTAAATTGATGGTCATCATTGGTTATTGCTATCCAAAACCGCTGTGCACGTAACCTTAAGTTTTTATCTTTTTCTGCGATTTGCAATCGCAGTGCTCGTTTGGTGTCACGCCAAGCTTCATCATCAAGAGAGTCAAGCTGCGCTATGAACTCACAGATAAACAAATCATGCTTTTTTTGAAGCTGCTCAGCGTCCACATCGGGTGATTGGATATAAAATGCAACACCGGCTCTGGTATTGAAAGGCGCGTACCCTGCACCTACCAAATAACCTAACTGTTGCTGTGTACGTAGTGTTTCAAAATATTGATGACTAACGAGCTGGTTGAGGGTCATCAGTGCTACTTTTTCGAAGACATCTTCTGTTTGTGCTTGAATATAGTATACCAAGGCATGGTCGCAGTTAGCTTTTTCGATGTGATGCTCTTGATAGCTATCCAATACAATCAGTGGCCGTTTTAAGTCTTCTAGTATTTCACTTTTAGCAAACAGTTTGCGCAGCTTTTTTTGCATGCTGTGCGCGTGCTCTTGTTGCCAGTTACCATGTAAAAAAGCTTTGATATGAACAGAATCAAAAAATTGACTCCTGAACTGGCAAAACTCATTGAAACTAATGTTTTTAATTGCTTTAGCTAAAGCAATTGGTTCGGGATTCCAAGGCATCAGTTTGGCACCCAGTACGCTGAAAAGCTCACTTACTGGCTTATTGTGGTTATGGTTTTTCCAGTGCCTAATAAGTTGTTTTTTGTACTCTGCAAAACGAGGCGCACTGATCACTGCGTTTAGCATATGCTCAAGTAGTTGCAAAGCTAAGGTTATTTGGTTTCCTGAGAGCCCTGCTGTGTGTAAGGTGAGTCCGCCTTGGTGCGAGTTTATATGGTAGTTAAGTCCTGCAAGTTCAGCTGGGTAATACTGTTCTGCCATGCTGTCCATTAATAAATCAGCAAATAAGCGAGTCAGTGCCATATGTTTGGTATTTTTAATGCTCAGCAAAGAATCAATTTCTATGTAGAAGTGACCTTTGGTGACGCGAAAGGTGGCGTCTTGTTTAAACCAAAAAGCAAACCCCGGCTTATCTTTAAGCAAGTCTGGGATTTGGCTTTGTTGTGTAACTTCATATAGTTCGTTTTCAACTTGGAGGTAGGGATTGACCTTAGGTAATTGCATCTCTGGCAGTGGGGTATCAATGTTATCCAAAGCATTTAGCCATTCGCTGCTCAGTCGTTCAACTTGATAAGGCGTGTGATACCACTTCGCTTTTAGTTGTGCATTGACATCAGGATGGATCAGGACAATACGCATATTTTTGGGAGTTAAATAGCCACACAGTCGAGTATGCAAGGTTTCATCAAAGCCTTGCATTATATAGTCACCATACAAGTAATCGTCACTTTCATAGTGGTGCATATTGACGCTAATGGTGCTAACCGACTCTAGTAAGCGGCTTGGCTCTTGGTTGTTAAATGCGATATCCAGTAAAGTTTTTTTATCTTTATATAGCCGAGGCAGAGAGGCTGTGTTTGACTTAATTAATGCGATATATTCAAACAGCATCTCAACAATATCTTCATAGTAATCAATGCCTTCATCAGTTAGTGCAAAACTGATGTTAAAGTCTTTAAAATTACTGCCACTTATCCCACCACCTGCAGATAGTGCATTGATCCACCCTTGCTCCTTTAAAATAGAATAAAGGGAGCCTTCTCCTTCGTAACCGAGCAGGTGTGCTAGAAAGCTGGCACATTTATGTTTATATAAGTTGTCGATACCATCCATAGCGAAGCTGACAATGAGCTTTTGCATGTGCTTTCTTGGGGCGATATGTAGCAATAACCCTAAGTCTTGGTCTCTATAGAGCTGAACTTGAATAGGCGCTTTGGGAGTTTTCGACCCTTTAATAGCACTAAATAACTCTCGTGCTTGCGTTTCTAACTCTACTAAGGAGTGGGGGCCAGCTAAAACGAGCGTCATCCATTGTGCTTGATACTGCTTTTCAAAAAAGTCTCTTACTTCTTGGGCTATACATACTTCGCGGTTTTCTAATGTTTCTCGGTTGCCCACCGAAAACTTGGAAAACGGATGCAAGGGGTTGACTGTTTCTTTATGAACTTGATAAATCCGTCTGCCGTCATCTTTTATCTTCATTTTGAATTCGGCATCGATGGCATTTCGCTCATTTTCGGTTTGTGAAACATCTAATAGAGGGTCAATAAAAAACTCTGCAAACAACGCCAGCGCACTAAAAAATTGTTGTTGAGCACAGTCAAAAAAGTAGCAACTATGCTCAGTGCCAGTCCAAGCGTTGCTTTGCCCACCAGATTGACTGATAAATTGTGAAAAATGACCTGGCTGTGGGTGTTGCTTAGTACCCAAAAATAACATATGTTCTAGAAAATGCGCCATGCCTTGCCGAGCGATAGGATCGTCGAAGTGGCCAGCGTTAACAGTGAGAGCTGCGGCTGATTTATCGCTCGAATAATCACTGACTAGTAAAACTTGTAGACCATTGTCGAGTTTGAGCTGGTGATATGTGCGATTATCATTATTACTAACTTTCAAATTGTTGCCGCCGATATAGAAAATGTGAGCAAAGAGACGATAAGTGAACTATTTATATGGTGTCACTTTACTTTAGGTTTAAGAGTCGTTTGTTTTAATATAGCGAACAAACACGGTAATTAGCTACTGGTTATCTGGCAAATTTAACAAGAATATTCGAGAGTGCGATGAAAACTATTCTAATTATGCGTCATGGCGAAGCTGCACCAGTGAAGGTAAATGATGAATCGCGACCACTGACTGACCGAGGTGTAAACCAGGCAAAAGAGATGGCATGGTGGTTAAAGGGGCATTATAGACCGCAAGCGTTGTTGGTTAGTCCATACACCAGAGCGCAGCAAACGGCGCAGCAAGTGCTGGCTATCAATGATGTGACCTACGTTGAAATATGCAAAGATATCGTCCCTACAGGTAACGCAGCATTTGCGATAGATTATCTTGAAACCTTGATCAGCCTAAATACAGAGTTAAATGTATGGCTTATCGTTGCTCATATGCCAATAGTGAGCTATTTGGTGGAGCAACTGTGTCCAGAGCACTTGCCTATCTTTAACACCGCAGCTGTTGCTGTCATAGAATATGACGAAGTAGCGCAAAAGGGGACTTTTAAGAGTATGAATTCTCCTTCTCTGTAGCTGTTTTTGTTCTGGCTTACTGAATTTTTACTGTGTCTCTAAATTATTAACAGTTAGGTTTCAAAGGTAGGAACGGTTATGTCATTGAAATCATTGATGGGTGGGGTGTTGCAAGGACATATGTCCTTACTGGTTGCTTTTTTTGTTGCTAAAAGCTGTAAACGTCTGGCTTCTTGTTGCTAAAAATTCAAAAAATACTATTTTTTGTTGTTGGCTTGGCAGTAATATTTTAATTTGCTGCTATAATGTGGGCGTCACGTTCAGCCTTGCAGGTTCGCTTTGCACTCTCGGTTGCAAGGTCCGCGTAAAATAAAATCCAAACGCGAAAAATTGAACGTACCACGCCAACGTGATACGGCGACCATACTACCGTTGAACAAAAAGAGTGCACATAAAAGGTTAAATCCCAACATGAAAGCAATGAAAAGATCTACGTTAGCTACATTAATCAATGCAACGTTGTTCTCTGCTGTAGCAGGTACTTCATTTTCTACTCTCGCTGCTGAACCAACCCTTGATGCGAAAAGCAACCAACTTGAAGTGATCCAGATCACTGCACGTAAACGTGTTGAAAATGCACAGGAAGTTCCGGTAAGTGTATCTGCGCTGCAAGGTGACAATCTTGATGCATATAGCTCTGCGGGTATGGATATTCGCTTTATGAATGCGAAAATTCCTAGCTTATCTGTAGAGTCTTCTTTTGGCCGTACATTCCCACGCTTTTATGTTCGTGGACTTGGCAACACAGATTTCGATTTAAATGCATCTCAGCCTGTATCACTGGTGGTTGACGAAGTTGTGCAAGAAAACCCTATTCTAAAAGGTTTCCCTGTATTTGACATTGCACGTATTGAGGTACTTCGTGGTCCACAAGGCACGTTGTTTGGCCGTAATACACCAGCGGGTCTTGTGAAATTTGACTCAGTTAAGCCAAGTCAGTCGTTTGATGCTTACGGTGCAGTTTCTTACGGTAGCAAAGGCGCCGTTGACTTTGAAGGTGCTGCGGGTACTGGTTTAACAGACCGCTTATCTGCACGTGTTTCTGTACTTTGGCAAGATAAAGAAGATTACATTGATGTTAAAGCACCTGGTTTTGAAAAGAAGGATTCACTAGGTGGCTATGATGAAAAAGCGGCACGTCTTCAGTTCTTGTACGAAGGCGAGGATTTTACAGGTCTTTTAAATTACCATGTACGTGATTTAGATGGCCGTCCAATTGCATTTCGCGCCAATTTAATCGAAAAAGGCACAAACAATATCAACCCGATTTACGATAACGATGTTGTTTATCATGATGCCGCTTCTCGCTCTACTCAGCAGGTTGACTCTCAAGGTCTAAACCTTAAGTTAGAGTGGGATTTAGCAGAGCACACTGTTACCTCTATTACTGCTTGGGAAAGTGCAGAAATTTACTCTCGCGCAGATGTTGATGGTGGCTACGGCGCTGCGTTTATCGGCTTCCAAGGCCCAGGTACCATTCCGTTCCCATCAGAAACAGCGGATGCTATTCCTGATCATGACCAATACACACAAGAGCTGCGCTTATCAAGCAACTTCTCTGGGGACTTCAATTATCAAATTGGTGTGTTCTTGTTTGAAGAAGATTTAACAATTGAAAGCTTCTCTTACGATACATTAAGTTACGACGCAGCGGCTAATAACTACGGCCTACAAAATGGTTACGCAGTACAAAATCAAGATACCTCAGCTTGGGCTGTGTTCGGTTCATTTGATTTCACTGTAACAGATGACCTTAAAATTACAGCGGGCCTTCGTTATTCAGATGATGATAAAGAGTTCTCAGCAAAGCGTACTAAGAGCCCTATTGGTGCGTCTGATACGTTAGAAAAAACCGCCAACCCAAGTGATAGCCACGTAAGCTGGGATATTAGCGCTGCATACAAGTACAGTGATGATATTAACCTTTTTGCGCGTATTGCGAATGGTTTTAGAGCTCCAAGTGTTCAAGGTCGTATCCTATTTGGTGATGTAGTGACAGTTGCAGATTCTGAGACTATCAACTCAATTGAAGCGGGTATTAAATCGGATGTATTAAACGGTCAAGGCCGTGTAAATGCGACAGTATTCTACTATCAAATGAATGATCAGCAACTAACAGCTGTTGGTGGTGGTGCAAACTTCAATCGCTTGATCAATGCCGACAAAACAACTGGCTACGGTTTTGAATTGGATACAGAGTGGGTACTTACTGATGAGCTAAATGCGACAGCAAACTTAAGCTATAACCACACTGAACTTGACTCACCTGGATTGGAAGTGGGTGCATGTGGATCTGCGTGTACAATCACAGATCCTTACCGCCAAGTGGCAAATCCATTTGCAGCTGACGGAGATGGCTTTGACGAAATAGCTAACATCGATGGTAACAGTTTACCGCATGCTCCTGAGTGGATTGCTAACGCAACGCTTCGTTATACAACCGAAGTGCAAGGTGGTGACTTCTTTGTTTACGCAGACGTTTCGTACCGCAGTGAAATTGATTTCTTCTTATACAAAGCGGTTGAGTTTAAAGGCGATGCGTTATTTGAAGCTGGCTTACGCTCAGGTTACATGTGGACGTCGGGTGACAATGAATATGAAGTCTCTGCATTTGTTCGTAACCTATTTGATGAGCAAGTGGTTATTGGTGGTGTTGATTTCAACAACCTAACCGGTATGTTGAATGAAGAGCGCTACATTGGTGCCGAGTTCAAAGTTCGTTTCTTCTAAAAACAGCCCAAATGATCATACATGATGAAAAAACCCGCGTTTGACGCGGGTTTTTTATTACCTGTAATGAAAAGCACAGCGAGAGCTGATAAAGTCATACAAATCATATAATGAAGAGAATAACTATGTCTGGATTTTGGAATTATCGCGTGATCTTTTGCGAAGCAACAAAAGATGAAGAGGCGCTTTATCAAATTCATGAGGTTGAATATAACCTAAATGGAAAAGTTACCAACTGGTCTGAAACAGGCGCAGCGCCTTTTGGACGAACAATTGATGAATTGCTTGCGGATACTGAACGTTTAAAATCAGCATTTGAAAAACCGATATTGAAAGTTGTTAGAAAGCCAAGAGGCTATGAACTCGTTGAAGTTGAAAGCGGCCTAGAAGCAAGCGCTGAGCCACCTGCGGGACTAAGCCAATAATTTAAATTTGTTCAAGGAGCGGGTGATGAGTTTACGAGCCATTTTATTTGATTTTGATGGGACCTTAGTGGATTCTGAAGCGCTCCATTTTCAAAGCTGGATGCGAGTTTTAGCTCCTTGGCAAGTGAGCTATGACGAGTTAGCATTTTGTGATGAATTTTCAGGTGTACCAACGCTAAAAACTGCTGAAATACTCAATCAACGGCATATATTGAATTCACAAGCGCACTTGTTAGCTGAACAGAAAAACCGTTTGTTCGTTGATGTTGCTACAACGATGTCGCCCAGACTGATGCCTTATGCAGAGGAAGTGCTTAAACAAGCAAATGAGCATTATATTGTGGCTTTAGTAACAGGAAGTACAAGGGCTGAAGCGTTACCGGTACTTAAGCACTATGCGCTCGATAACTTATTTAGATGTATCGTGTGTAAAGATGATGTTGTGCATCCAAAACCACATCCTGAACCTTACTGCAAAGCGCTTACCCAATTGGGGCTTAAAACTAGTGAGGCGATAGCGATTGAAGACACGCATACAGGGTTAAGTTCAGCGACCTCTGCGGGTTTACAAACAATCGTTGTACCAAATCATCATTCTAAACAACAAGATTTCTCTCAAGCTACTTATAATGTAGAAAACCTACAAGCGGCTTGGCGTACCATAAAACAACTCGCATAACGTCGTTTTTAGACTACATTTTAAGGCTCACGATAAGTGCAAGGAGCCTTAAAATGAAAATATGGATATCGTTAATATTTACCTCCCTTTGGGTTGCATCACAAGTTATCGCGCAGCCGCTACCGCGTATAGAACTTGCTAATCAATATCACCAAAACATCTTAATTTCAGATTACTTAGTCAGTGAAAAATTCGATGGCGTCAGAGCCATTTGGGATGGCCAATCGCTGAGAACTAAAGGGGGTTATGAAATAGCTGCACCAGCTTGGTTTATAGCGCCGTTGGGTATATTACCGCTTGATGGTGAATTATGGTCAGGTTATGGGCAGTTTGCCTTTGTCAGCAAAGTCGTGCGTTCCAAACAAAGCACCGATGCCCAGTGGCAACGCGTGCGATATCTCATTTTTGATTCACCTAATAGTACGCAAACATTTATGGAGCGTTATCAAAATTATAAAGGTGAAGTGTTAAAAATGAATGCTGAGCATATCAAAGCTGTAACACAATGGCAGTTTTATAATGATCAACAGCTAGACGATTACTACCAACAGGTACTTTCTCGCCAAGGTGAGGGGGTTATGTTACATCAAAAGAATGCGTTACATGTTGCTGGACGCTCAGATCGGGTTCTAAAGTACAAGCCATTTCAAGATGCTGAAGCTATTGTTGTGGGCTATTCGCCTGGGCAAGGGAAGTACACAGGTATGATGGGGGCACTCAAGGTAGTCAATGAACAAGGAATTGAGTTTAAAATTGGAACTGGCTTTAGTGATGAGCTTCGTAATAACCCACCTCCAATTGGTGCACAAATAACGTATCGACATCAAGGCTTTACAAAATATGGTAAACCTCGGTTTGCCCGCTTTCAAAGAGTGAGGCCTAAGCTCTAAATTGCCTGTTTGCTCGGTATATAAACTCGAATAGGAAAATCCGCTTATCTGAGGCTGGGGTAGGGATTATTTAGGTTGAGTTTTTATAATTGGCTATGATAATCTGCGCGACCCTTTTTTGGTCGTATGAGGTCGCTATGATTGTTGGTTTTGATTATGGAAGTTCAAATTGTGCAATAGGCACAATGGCGCAGGAACAACAAGTACAACTTGTTGAGCTAGAAGCCGGCCGCTGTTATTTACCCTCTACACTCTATGCCCAGCACAATGCGCTAGTGGTTGATTTTGTGGCAAATAAGCTAAAGGGAACGGATTTTGCTGAATCATATCAGCATTCTCGATCGAGCTTACTCAAAGGCATGCCTGCCATACGCCGAGATCTAGATTTAGCCAGTGGCGAAACAGGTTTGCAGATTGGTACTGCAGCGATTGAAGAGTACATCGACTTCCCTGAGGAAGGCTATTTTGTTAAGTCACCGAAATCCTTTTTTGGCGCAATAGGGCTTAAGCCTCAGCAAATCGCATTTTTTGAAGATATAGCGACAGCAATGATCATGCAAATAAAAGCGCGAGCAGAGCAGCAACTTCAGCAAACAATTACACATACGGTAATAGGGCGACCTGTCAACTTTCAAGCGGTGGGTGGAGAGCAGAGTAATCAGCAAGCGATTGATATTTTAACTAAAGCTGCCAAGCGTGCCGGGTTCAAAGAAGTGGAGTTCTTATTTGAACCACTTGCAGCTGGAATCGACTATGAGTCAAGGTTACATGAAGATCAAAAAGTACTGGTGGTGGATATCGGTGGTGGTACCAGTGATTGCTCCTTTGTACAGATGGGCCCCAGTTTTCGTGGCCGAAGTATGCGAGATCAGGATTTTTTATCACATACAGGTAAACGCCTTGGTGGAAACGACTTAGATATTGCCACTGCTTATCGTAACTTTATGCCACTGTGTGGTTTGGGTTCTACGCTTAAATCTGGTTTGCCAATGCCAAATCAATTGTATTGGCAAGCTTGTAAAATCAATGATCTTCATTTGCAAAGTGAGTTCTACTCACAGGCTAATGCTCGTAACTTGAATGCGATGCTGCGAGATGTGAGTGAACCGAGCAAATTAGCCAGACTATTGAAAATCCAACATAGCAAATTGAGTCATCAAATTGTGCGCCAAGCAGAGCTAAGCAAAATCTCATTATCGAGTAATACACAGCATGTAGCAAAGCTTGACTGTATTGAACCGCAACTATCTCAGGAGATCACTCAGGCGGATCTGAAAGAGGCCGTTAGCGATAGTTTGAAACAGATATGTGATCTTGCACAAGATGCGATCACCTGTGCACAAACGCAACCGGATGTGATTTATTTGACGGGCGGAAGTGCGCAATCGCCACTGCTAAAAGCTGCGCTTACTCAGGCGTTGGGGGATATTCCAATGCTCAATGGTGACAACTTTGGCAGTGTCACCGCAGGGCTTACTAAGTGGGCGCATCAAATCTACAGCTAACAATACCTAGATGGTTGATGGTCTAATCAAGCCGAGTAGCTAAATAGCCTTGGTAGTCAGGTAAGTCTCGCGATATTTCTTGGCTCATGCTAGGGGAGCTGATGAGCAAGTCTGCTGTGACTTCATTACATGCAACCGGAATATTCCACACTGCAGCGAGTCTCAATAGCGCTTTGACATCTGGGTCATGGGGCTGAGATGCCAGCGGATCCCAGAAAAATATCAGCATATGGATCTGGTGTTCGGCAATTTTTGCACCGATCTGCTGGTCGCCACCCATAGGACCGCTGAGTAGCTTTTCTACACTCAAACCTGTTGCTTTTTCGATTACATGTCCTGTAGTGCCCGTGGCATAAAGTTTATGGGCTTGCAGTATCGACTTATGATTCAGGCACCAATTTTTAAGCGCGGCTTTTTTACCATCATGCGCAACCAGTGCAATGTTTTTAGTGATTGGTAAAGTTTGTTCCGTTGTTTGCATCGTTCTCACACTATTAAATTTACCGCTAAGGCAATAAAAATGAACCCTGATATTCTATCTATCCATATCGGGGCGCTTGGATGGCGGCGAAAGTAATCGGCAATTTTATCTCCACCATAAATGTAAGCACAGTCTATCGGAAAGGCGAGTATTGGGTACAAAAGGCCAAATATTGCCAGTTGCAAAGTCGCAGAGGAGAGACTTGGGTCCACAAACTGAGGAATGAAGGCGATAAAAAACAAAGCAACTTTTGGATTGAGGACTTCGGTCATCATAGCCTGGACAAAGACGTTGCCTGATTTTTTTGTACTTACATGGGGTTTATCTTCACATGCAATTTGTTTTTTAAAGGTGTCTTTGAGAGTCATCACCCCCAAATAAGCTAAATATGCTGCGCCAATATAAAGAACGGCGTTATAGGCTGTTTCTGAGGCTTTTAAAATGGCGGATAGGCCAACTACAGCAAAAATGGTGTGTATTACTCCGCCCACCGCAAAACCCAAAGCGCTTTGCATTCCGGCTTGTCGCCCATGAGTGAAAGTCTGTGCCATCAAAAAGGCATTTGAAGGGCCAGGCGCTACAGCGATTACTGCACTGGCGATTAAAAACGAGATTACTGATTCGGGATTGAGCATTATTAATTATTAAAATAACAACAGTACGGCCAGTCTAAGCTGTTTTGATAGGAAAATAAACGGATATAAGGGATAACAAAAAGCGGGCTATCTAGCCCGCTTAAAATTAGGTTGGGTTTTTAGAACACAACAGTTTGAGTATCAGAACAAACAGTTGTACTGCCTTGCTCACATACTTGGTAGATGTAGCTACCGCCGCCCTTGCCACTGATGCTGTCCGTATAGCTATTATCGTTTGCAGTTGTGACAATATTGCTACCGTTGCGATAAATATCTACTTGGCTAGTGCTAGCACCTTGCCAGTTAAGATCTGCAAAGTTGCTACCTTTTTGCTTATAGCCAGAAACTGATAGGCTGATGCTGCCTTCGCCTGGGTTAGTGCCGTTGTCACCGCCTGCACAACCATTTGCAGTTAAGTAAGCGTCCGCATCAGCGGCTTTAACGATACCATAGCCGAAGTAAACATCTTTACCTGCAGCGCCTGCATCTTCAGCGGTTGCCTTAAGTGCTGCGCGGATCTCTTGACCAGTACATTCAGGGTGATTTGACCATACTAGTGCAGCGATACCTGAGACCGCAGGTGTTGCCATTGAAGTACCACTCATGAAACCGTAATCGCTAGTACCGATATCAACAGTTGCACTGCTTGCAGACATCAGTGTTGCACGGTCTTCAAGCGCAGCACCTACTGCTGGGATACTTGTTGCATTAGTATCACCTAATGTGCCATACAGCATACCCGCTTCATTGTTTACGATGATTGCGCCAATACCGCCAGATGCTTCACAGTTAGCTACTTTGTCATGGAAAGAGATATTGCCACGGTCGATTAGGCATACTTTTCCAGCTGCACCTGCGTCTGTCGCTTCAGCAGTACCCATGAAGAACAAGCTACCTGAAACTGTGCCTGAGTTTTCCATTGCAGAGCTTGCTACAACATTACCATCTACTGAAAGGTTAGCTGATGTTGCCATGCCTGCTGGGTAAGTAGAAAGTGTGTCAACACCGCCTGCTGTCACTTCAACACAGATAGTCTCATCTTCAGTTGCGTTTTTACCACGGCCGCTTGCACAGCTTGGGAATTGCGAGAAGTCTGCGATTTGGTTGTTTGCGTCGTTAGCGCCGATCATCATTACTGAAGGGTAGCCAGCTGGATATGAACGTACGTCATTACCATCGTTACCAGCTGCAGCTACAACTAGCCCGCCTGCTGCTGAGAATTGAGCGAATGCATTTGATTCAGTGCTGTTTGAACCGCCACCACCTAAACTCATGCTGATGATGTTAGCACCAGCTTGCGAACATAGGTTTGCTGCGTGCGCTAAGTCTGAAGAGTAACCCCAGCCTTCGGCGTTAAATACTTTAATGATATGCATCGCAACACCAGGTGCCATACCTACAACACCAACGTTGTTGTCAGCAGCACCAATTGTGCCTGCTACGTGAGTGCCGTGAGGACCACCATGCTCATACCAGTTGCCAGTACCAGAGTCGTTATCACCTGTGATGTTACCCCAGATGAAATCAGGATTTGAGCTATCAAGACCTGAGTCGATAACACATACTTTCATACCCGCGTTAGCGTTGAAAGTAACCTGGTTCGCTTGAGATTGATAAACAGCATACGGTGTAAGTTGCTGTGTCATCGCATCTCCAGCGTCATCGTTATAGATGCCAAGAGGAACACGTTTAAAGTCTTGCTCAACTAGTTTTACGTGTGGGTTGTTTAGTAAACCTCTTACTTGAGATAAGTCTTTACCAGAAAATGTTGCAGCGATAAATCCGTCGCCATCCACGTGCAGTTGAGCACCTAACTGTTTTGCTAACGCTTTTACAACGCCTTTATTATTATTTTCAACTTGAATGATGTAGCGGTCATCTGAAGCCTGTGCGCTTGTAGCTGCACACATACCGGCAAACATAAGTGCTGAAGTGAACTTGTTTAGTTTCATTATTATTATCTCTAGTTCGTTAAAATGAGTGAAGCGATTGTTAAACTTGATTGTTAAATAAATAACAATTGATTAACGGGGAGACAGAGTAGATCGAAAGGGCTAGTAACGTAAAGAATAATTTATTTCTTTTTTTATAAAAATTTAGAGTATTTAATTATGTGTATATACGATTTTTGTATTAGTGGAGGTCTAGCAGGTTACATGGTTTACCATTATAGATACATGATTTACAAAGGAAATGATAAGTATATCTATTTGAGTACCTAAGTGCGGTCTAAGCCGCACTGTGTAGGGTTTGTTTATGTTTACCTAATAATGCCAGCATGAACGGTGTTACTAACAATAGGTGCAAAGCTAACTGGTAAGGGGCTGCTAAATGTAGCTGTTGTGTTAATAGGGCTAAAGTTCCCGCTCCACTCATTTGCATTACACCAATAAGCGCAGAGGCGGTACCTGCTTGTTTGGCAAATCCTGACAGTGCTTTACCTGCTGCAGAGCCAAGAGAAAAAGCAAAGCCAATAGAGGCAATATACATCGGCAGCATAAAAGCGGCAGGATGCTGATAACGTGTCGCGAGCAGCATAGTCAAACCACCTAAAATAAATAAACTTAATCCAACGATTAATGCTAGTCGGCTATAGCGTTTGATTAGTATAGGAGCTGTAAAACTGGCAACGATACTTAAAACGGCATTGCCGGTAAACCACGCCGTAAACACAGAAACAGAGCCGTGTAGTTGATTCATGATCCAGCCAGGCGCGGTTGTCACAAAAACCAGCATGGCAGCCATGCCAAGCATAGTAATGCTGGCATTAAACATAAATTCGTTGCTTTTTAGCATTGGCTTGAAGCGGCTTAAATTGAGGATATGGCCTTCATAAATACTATCTGCAGGTTTCGTTTCACGATATAACCACATTAATAATAGCAAGCCGATGACGGCAAAGCCTGACAAAAAGGTAAAGTTACTGCGCCAACCGAACTCTAAGGTTAACCAAGCGCCAAGTAGGGGAGCTAGTGCAGGAATAAAGCACACAATGCCGTTAAGATAAGTGATCATTTGGCCACTTCCTTTATGACCAAAGCTATCTCTAACAATCGCAAAAGCGGCGACAAATGTGGCACATGCCCCAAAGCCTTGTAGTGCTCGAGCTATCATCATCCATGTCCAGCTATCAACGAGTGAAGCTACAACAGCGCCTATCATAAATAGTATGATGCCTACGCTCGCAACAGGCTTTCTGCCGTATTTATCAGCCAAAGGTCCTGCGATTAACTGCCCCAAACCAACTGTGAGCATGTAGATACTAATGGTTTGCTGAATTTTCGATTCAGATACGGCTAAGCCCTGTTGCATCGCTTGAAAAGCGGGTAGATATAAATCGATACCCAATGGGCAAAAAATCACTAATAGAGCGAGGATAAAAATAAGCGTTTTGCTAGTTAAATCAGATTGTGACATGAGGACTCCTTTTGGCGGCTATTCTAATGCGCGAAAATAAAAAGAACAGGACAAAGCGCCGGATCAAAAAAATAAACGGGTAAAAGCTATCTTGAGTGTATTTTCTCAACAGGTCGGATGTGTTAATTTGATTTAACAATTTCGTTTTACATAGGTATGAACTGTGTCAGCCCCATTATTAAAAATATATAAAAGAATGCAGTGGCTTCCATTTGGACAGTGGCTCTTTAGCAAAGCTGTATGTCGTAAGGCGCCTTATTTTGGTTCAATCAAACCCACCATTACGCAGCTTGAACCTGGGTTATGTTGCGCCACAATCCCCAAGCGCAAAGCGGTGTTTAATCACATCGGTACTATTCATGCGATAGCGCAGTGTAATTTAGCAGAATTGTGTGCAGGCGTAATGGTGGATGCAACCGTGCCACATAAAACACACCGTTGGATCCCAAAAGGTATGACTGTGCAATACCTAAAAAAAGCTGAAACAGATTTGAATGCGCAAGCTAAGATTGTCTTGCCCAGACAATGGCAAGACAAAGAAGATTTAATTGTGCCAGTTGAGATTTTTGATAAGCAGGGTAATAAAGTTTTTCACGCAGATATCAATATGTATATTACTGAGCGTTAGTTTTATCTTTACTGCTAGCTTTATCTTTGAATGAGGTGATGTTTGTCACCTCTGTTTTATGGGTAAGCTTACCTTCAATTAAAGCGCCTGCTTCAATACTCAAGGTATCATGCGTAACGTCACCGTGTACTTTAGCGGTTGGCTCTAACATCACTTTATCTGCATCGATGCTACCATTAACTGTGCCTTTTATGCGGATGCGATGAGCTTTAACGTCACCTTCAATTACGCCATGCAGACCAACAATGAGGGTATTTACTACCAAGTCACCAATAACCTTGCCGTCGATTTGCAATTCGCCTTCACAGCGCACATGACCCTCTATTACTGTATTAGGAGAGATCAGTGCTGGAACGCCTGATATCGCTTTATCGTTGCCAAATAAACTACTGAACACGATTGATCACCTTTGTTAACTTGATAGGGTTAATATGTTTGCCGTTTTGCAATACTTCATAATGTAAGTGAGTACTAGTGCTTCGTCCAGTACTGCCCATCAAAGCAATCACTTCAGACTTTTTGATCTGTTGCCCTTTTTTTACTTTGATGGTGTGCAAATGGCCAAATCGAGAGACTAAACCGTGCTCATGTTGGATTTCGATAAACTTTCCGTAGCCGCCATTACGTCCTGCTCTAATTACAGTACCAGCAGCAGGAGCTATGATTTCAGTTTTATGCCAACCTGCTAAATCGACCCCTTTATGGTACGCACGTCGACCCGTAATGGGGTCTTTACGAAAACCAAACTGGCTCGAAATATAATAATCATCTTTAGCTACGGGCATAGAATCAGGCAAGGTCGTGATCACTTGCTCTAAATTATTTAAGGTAACTAGGTTATCTATCGCGTTAAGATAATCCTGAGGCAGCTCTTCTAGTTCTAGTTGGTGATATGGACCACCTTGAGCGAGCGCTGAGTTGTGCTTTGGGGCAATGCCCACTTCAGCCAAGCCGCTACTTAATGTTGCGGCACGATTTTGAATGTTTTCTGAGATAAGGCTAAGCAATTGTTGCTGATTAGACACTAACCTTTGTGCTTGTGCACCAAAGTTATTTTGTTGCTCACCTTGCGATACTTCGCCTTGGTTAGACACGTTATCCGAATTAAGCTGCTCTGTTGTTTGATGCTGCTCATCTAGCCGTTCCAAATGAACGTCAACGTTGTCAGTTGGGGTTGGCATAGGAGTGTTTTCAACATCATTTAACGGCTCAACCAATGAGCTTGGTAAAGCATCCACTAAGCTTTGCAGCATCATTTGTTTTTCAGTGAGCTCGTTGAGAGTTTGCTGCTGCTGGGCAAGCTGCGCTTGCATTTGCTGCTTTTCAGTTAAAAAACGTTGTTTGTCTTCATTGGTTTGCGTGCGCAAAGTGGAAATTGTCGTTTTTTGTTGCGTCACAGATTGTGCATTTATAACAGCCCAAGCTACTGCACCCGATGCCATTGTTAATAGCAAAGGTTGAACCCAGCTTGGTAAGGTGAACATATAAATCTCACCGTTTTGGCGGATTAAAATTTGCCTTGGCTGGAATAATGTCTTAAATAGGCGATTGATTAGCTTCAACATACTTATAAAAATTCTTAAACAACACTTCACAATAACAAGATTAATACAAAAATCCAGTTAATTTATATAATAAAAAGGTGTGCAAATGCACACCTTTGATTTTTATCTGCTTTTAATTTGGGATTATTTAGCAGGTAGAACAGTGCCTTCGACAGAGCCAAAGCCAATGCGATTGAAACCATCGGCTTCACACCAACCACGCATAATTACTTTGTCGCCGTCTTCTAAGAACTTACGTTCTTCGCCATTTGCAAGCGTAATACTCTCTGTACCACCGCGAGAAAGCTCAAGTAAAGAGCCTGCCTCTTCATGCTCTGGGCCTGATTGAGTACCAGAACCAAGCATGTCGCCAGGTAGGAAGTTACAGCCGTTTACTGTGTGATGCGTTACCATTTGCGCCACAGTCCAGTAGCTGTGTTTGAAGCTAGACTCAGATAGTTTTGCTGGGCTTTGCTGTTCTTCGCGCATTTTAGCGGTTTCAAGCAACACATCCATTTGGATATCAAAAGCACCAGCTTCACGGTTGTGAGATGACTCTAAGTATTCCATCGGCTGCGGATCGTTCTCATCACGGTGCCACTGAGTGCGATAAGGAGCTAGCGCTTCAGTTGTAACGATCCAAGGAGAAACTGTTGAGGCAAAGTTTTTCGCAAGGAATGGACCTAATGGTTGATATTCCCATGCCTGTAAATCACGTGCTGACCAGTCATTGAATAGGCAAAAACCAAATACATGGCTTTCAGCATCTTCAATTGAGATTTGCTCACCCAGCTCATTACCATTACCTAAATAGATACCAAGCTCTAGTTCATAGTCAAGGCGCTTACAAGGACCAAATGAAGGGGTATCAGCATCTGGCGCTTTAGTTTGGCCTTTAGGGCGGTGGAAAGCTTGACCAGATACACCTATTGAAGATGAACGACCGTGATAGCCGATTGGTACCCATTTGTAGTTTGGTAATAGTGGGTTATCCGGACGGAATAATTTACCTACCGCAGTCGCATGGTAGATTGAGGTATAGAAGTCAGTGTAGTCACCAATATGACAAGGCATTGAGTATTCAACATCTGCTTGTGCAACCAGTGCGTTTTCAAGTGCCGCTTGATGCTCTGAGCCTTCACGTAGAGCGCGAGATAGCGCTAAACGTAATGCAGACCAATAAGTTTGACCTAGTCCCATAAACTCATTTAGTGCTTGCGCGTTGGCAGCTTCAAGTGCAACTTGCGCTTCACCTGAAAAAATACCGGCATCTGCAACAACAGCAAGATCTAATACTTGATCACCGATAGCAACACCGCCACGGAACTCTTCATTGCTGTCTTTACGACGAAATACCGCAAATGGTAAGTTCTGGATTGGAAAATCTGTGCCAGCTTGGTTTGCACTTGCTACCCAGCTTTTAAGATTAATATCATGAGTTTCGTTAATAAAAGACATTGCCTTTCCTTTTTACTTTTGGTTAGTGCTATTTTGCCCTAACTAAAATGGAAAAAGCAGCTTTTAAAAAAGCTGCTTGTGAAAATAATAACTTTAATAAAGCTTAGATTACGCCGCGACGTTCTTGATCACGCTCGATTGACTCGAAAAGTGCTTGGAAGTTACCTTCACCAAAGCCACCATCGTCAACACGCTGGATCATTTCAATGAAGATTGGACCAAATAGATTCTTAGTAAAGATCTGTAGTAGGTAACAATTTTCACTTTGGCTATCTACTAAGATTTGATGCTCTTTGATCTTCTCTTTATCTTCTTTAACCCAAGGTACACGGTCGAAGATTGTATCGTAGTAGTGCTCAACGATGTCTAACGTAGCAATAGTGCTCTTGTCTAACTGATCTAGTGAACCCACTAGGTCGTTAGTTAAAAATGCTAAGTGTTGTACACCTGGACCGTTGTACTCATCTAGGTACTCATCGATCTGGTTGTTGTTGTCGTCTTTACCTTCGTTAATTGGAATAGAGAAGGTGCCACAAGGCGACTTAAGTGCATAAGATAGTAGCGCTGTTTTTTGACCTTTAATGTCAAAGTAGCGTACTTCTTCAAAACCAAATACGTTTTTGTAGAAGTTAGCCCATGTTTCCATGGTGCCTTTGTAAACGTTGTTAGTTAAGTGGTCAATACGGATAAAGCCTTTGTCTTTAACTATGTTTTGCTCTTGCAGATCTACAAAGTCATTGTCATAAATTGAACCTTTGTCGCCAAATACGTCGATGAAGTAAATAAGGCTGTCACCGATGCCGTAAATTGCAGGGTAAGGTAAGTCTTTGTTAGCAGAGTCAGTCGCAGGTTTTGCACCACGCTCAACAGCAACGTCAAACGCTTTTTGAGCGTCTTCTACGCGCCAGCCCATTGAACAAATTGCTGGGCCGTGGCTCTTAGCAAATGCTGCCGAGAAACCTTCACGCTCGTTATTTAGTAAGAAGTGAATGTCGTTCTGCTTGTAGTAAACGATGTCTTTATCTTTAAACTTTTTAAGTTTTGAGAAACCAAAATCGGTGAACACTTTATCCATATAGTCCGCGTCAGGTGTTGCGTACTCGGTAAACTCGATACCAACTAAACCTAGTGGATTTTTTACTTCACTCATTGTCATACTCCCGCAATTAAGCAAATTGGGTTGCTTGTTAGATTATGTTTTTCAGTAGGTGGATGATTAATCAAAAATACGCAAAGAGGAAGAGTCGGCCTCTATTTAGCTGACAAGCCATATGTAAATTTAGTTGCACAAACACATGCAAAGATGACGACGGTAATGACAGATATAAAAAGCGTACTGCTTTGCTGGCGAAAATAGTAATAAATGCCAAATTTGAGAGGGGGTTATAACAAGGTTTACAAGATAAGTCCTTTGATTTTTATTGTGTTTTTATTTTTGTTGAGTCGTTTGTGTTGGCAGCATATTTTTAATGTGCACTTTTGTGATTTCTCGCAGATGGATAATTGATTGTAAATATTAATTTACAATCGAGTAGTGACAGACGATTAAATACAAAAAAACCGCATGCCAAGGCATGCGGTTTTTATCAAATATTGAGCAAGGAAATTACTGTTTTACAGCAGCAACCTCTAGCTCTTCAGCCAAAATATGCTCTTGTGTGTGTGGCTCACTTGGACCTTCTGCACCATGCATCCAATCAACCAGCTTATCGCTTAATAAATACATCGCTGTAGCTGATAGCAAGGCTGTTGCGCCTAGGCCGATAAAGATACCCATAGCATTGTTAACTGCTTCATGACCTTCGCCAATGAATGAACCTACAACACCTGCAATCTTATTCGCAATCGCGGTACACAGGAACCAAATACCCATCAGTAAAGAAGCAAGACGAAGTGGTGCAAGTTTACTTACCATTGATAAGCCGATAGGTGATAAACATAGCTCACCAAGTGTGTGGAAAAGGTAAAACAAAACTAGCCACATCATGCTGATTTGCATTGAGCCTTCACCTGAACCTTCAGTAACCAATGCAAGCATCATAGTTAAAAAGCCAAGTGCTAAGAATACCAACGCGATAGCAAACTTTATTGGAGAGTTTGGCTCACGCTTATCTAGCTTTAACCAGATCAATGCTACAAGTGGAGCAAAGATGATAATGAAAATAGAGTTTAGAGATTGGAACCAAGAAGCCGGAACTTCAAAGCCCATTAGCATGCGGTCAGTGTAGTCATTAGCGAAAATATTCATGAGACCACCGGCTTGCTCAAAGCCCATCCAGAAAATGATACTGAATACACTCATCGTGAAAATAACTTTAATGCGGTCTTTTTCAACTTTAGTGAGAGGCTCTTTTTTACCTGTACTTGACTGAGCAGCTGATAACTTAGCAGCAGGCACAACACCGATGTCACCTAGATACTTTTTGCTCAAAACCAATTGCATTACAACTGAGATAATCATACCAATACCGGCGACGATAAAGCCTGCTTGCCAGTTAATTAGTGCTGCGATACCACCTGCAGCTAGAGGTCCGAGTGCACCACCTAAGTTGATACCCATGTAGAAAATGGTAAAGGCACCGTCACGACGTTTGTCACCTTCTTGGTAAAGGTCGCCAACCATAGTTGAGATATTAGGCTTAAATAAACCGTTGCCCAAACACAGCAGGGTTAAACCTAAGTAAAATACGTTTTCTTCCATGCCAGCAACCACAGCATGCGGTACACCCATGATAAAATGACCAGCGGCCATTAAAATACCACCAATGATAATCGCTTTTCGCTGACCTAGAACGTTGTCTGCTAACCAGCCACCAAATAGTGGAGTCAAGTAAACAGCCATGGTGAATGTACCATAAAGGCTAAGTGCATCGGCATTAGACCAGCCAAAACCACCATCTTGTGTCATAGCAACTAGGTACAAAACTAAAATGGCGCGCATGCCATAGTAGCCAAATCTTTCCCACATCTCTGTGCCGAACAACAGGAATAAACCCTTAGGATGACCTAAAAACTCTCCTGAATTAGGTAATGAACTCATATGTACTTCCTAATTAAATCAAATGTGTTGTGAGGCCTTATAATAATCATTACGTGCAAATAGTTATGTAATTTGAACGGGTGGCCAAAGTAAGTAATTACGCACTATTGAGCGCTTAAACAGCGACTAACTATGCATCTAAAGTGCGTCAGTATACCCATATGAAAACGTTTGGGGAAGTAGTTAGCTACCAACGAAGGTATAAAATGTTAAAAAAAGGTGATTTAAGTATATTTTATAATATATTCCTTTGTTGTTTTTTTTACTTTTTTCTGGTGGATATTTCTTTATTTATTAATGCTCTGGGGCTTGCTTAAAATACTTTTGAAATATAGCAGCACATTCTGGCTAGGGCTTTTTGTTCCTTGCTATCAGCCAGCCTGACTTTTGGCTTTGGCTTAGTTTTGAAAGTACATCTGTCGCACGTTCAATGGTGATGTGTTGTGTGGCAATATCTTTATAAACTTGCTGAGCCAGTTTTTTTCTTTTAACTGCGGCCCCTGCTTCTAAAAAAGACTCAATGACTTGATAGATAAATTGTTTCACTGGGCCTTCTGCTTTTTGTGTCTTGTGAGTGAGCTTTTCAGGGCTACTGTCTGCCAGTTTAGTGAGTAAAATTTGTAATTCTGCTTGGCTTAACTCACTTTGCGCATGTGTTACTTTTAATAATGCATCGGCCGTTTGCTTTATTAAGCTCACTTCCAGAATATTAAAGTTGCTCTGATGTGCTAACAAATTTAGGGCTTGTCTAAATTCAGTGCTATTGATTTTTGGGTTAAGTAACTGCTCACAGACTTTTTTGGTTTTTTGCCATTGCTGCCAGCTTTGCACATAGTTTATGCCAACATCTTTAATATTTTGCATTCCAACAACCAGCTGATGCTGATTTTTACAGCCACATTGGGCAATTGTTTGGGTTAGGGCGTTGCTGCTAATATGGGCATCTTCAACGAGCACTATTTTACTATTGAGTAGGCTTAGACAAGTTTGCAATATGTTGTTTGCATGTGCAGTTAAATCATCGATGGCGATGATTGTTTGCCCTTTTTGCCAGTTTGCGTAACGTTTTAATAATATGCTCTTTTGGCGCTCACATAAATCATGGTTATTGTTGAGCGCTTGCTTAAACTCCTCATATGAGCTTAGTTGTGCCGCAGTTAAAGGGCATGCTTGTAACGAGACATTGATTGCAGCCAGCAAAGACGCTATATCGTCATTGAGTTTTATTTGGGTAATAAAATCGAGGATGGATGTTTTGTCGTTATTTTCGATAGCTTTTTCAATCCGTTGCTTTACGGCTGCTTTGAGGTAGCTGGCAAAACCACCAACATTGGTGCCGACCACCACGATATAATCAAAACACAAGTCTTCGGCCATAATATTGGCAAACACTTTCGAGCGCGCAACTCTATCTTCACGATTATTAATCAGTGCTATAGTTTGCACATGCGGTTGTTCACTCATTTTAAAAAGCTCTAAACGCTGCCAATTCTCAATCGTTGCCAAACGCTCATTGGCAGACATACTGTTGACAAAAGATTGTGTCAGTTCGCCAACTTGCGCGGCAAAAAAGTGTTGGAGCACACCAATATCGGGCACGATACGTTCAGCGGTTGCCTTGAATACAAAATCTTTATTTATACCGATATATTGCGCCATTTTACATACGAGGGCGATGTTGTCTGGATGCTCATCATATGGGTATAACGCTCTTATTTCTGGCGTAATTTGAAAACCATCCCCCCAATGCACTTGGATTAATGTTGAGTTTTTTTCTTTGGCTGCGCTTTCCAAAACCGGAGTCATAGTTTGTTCGCTGGTAAATACTTGAGTGTCTTCACCAACGAACGCTGACATTTCTCTGGCAACATCAACGCCGCTAGGGCCAAGAATGTCTTCATGATCAGGGTAAGCATTGGTAATGGTTACAAAGTTGTCTTTCATCCAGCGGCGTAAAATTTTTACATAGCGAGGAGTCAGCCCCATACACTCCCATAAGAACACATCAGCATTAACGGATTTTGCAAATTCCAAAACATCACTTTGCTCCCAAATGGTTGCTTTATTGAAAGGCCTAAAAATGGGGACTTCATATTGCTCACCAGAAATTTTGCAATAAATCATCATGGCTTCACAGCCAGTCGTTTTGGTTATGCAGCGAAGCGCTAAAGCACTGAATAATGCCGCTTTTAAGCGCTCTGTGCCTGATTTTCCGCGTGTGCCCCAGCCGCCTATACTCACAGCAATAGCTTGGCGATTGCGAATGATTTTACGGCTGATATATAAATGTCGGCCCCAAAAGTAGGCGCTAAAGCTCAGCACAAAAAAGACCAGTTGCGAGAGGGTATTTTGATAAACAGAGTAAGCGTATTCTTTAAAGCTCGACCAAATTGCTAAAACACTTGGCGCAAGGCGCAAGTGAGAGAATAGACTCTCAATCCCCGGCTCAACAGGAAACGCACAATTAAGCACATTACCATAAGCTTTAAATTGCATTTTAAAACCAAGCTTTACCAGTTCATCAAGATATTTTTGTTGCTCAAACTGGCCACCTTTTCTTAGATTGTCTAGCTGTTGAAAGTGCAGGCTAATATACCAGTAGGCATAAAATCTGCGAGTTAATGACGCAGGTTTAGTTATCTCTAAAATGCCGTCTGGCGAATAACTAAAAACCGGACTTGCAAGTTGGTCTTGGCTCAATATTGATAGCATGTAATCTAGTAGCGGCAAATAGGCGCGGGCGCTGTGTTCTTGCAAATGATATAGCGGCTCTCCGGGGACATTGGTTTCGCTTATTTCTGCCACACTACAGCTTGGAACATGCAGTTGTGCACTGGGTTTTCTTGCTGTTGTGTGACTAAACCCTTGGCGTTTGTCGGTACTGCTATGGCGCAACTCATGAATTACACGCCAAAGTCGTCTTGCTATATTGTAGCCTTCGCGAATATGCCACTTGCCTCTAGATAGCTTGCCATTAAAGCCAACGCGTTTTTGAGCCAAAAAGCTTAAGGCGCGCCCCAAAGTATGCTGATCCGTTTGGTTTTGCGAAAGCTCCACCGTATCGCCATGATTCAGTTGCGTATTGATATCAGCAATCAATGCTTGGTTATAAAAACTCGTAAGCTGCTCTCTGGTGCGAGTGATATAGCGTTTAATTGCAATTGACTCTGTTTGCATAAGCGCTGTATTGAGCGCGTTAATAAAGCGCTCATACACGGCGTGTTCTGAGTCGTGGTTGAGCTGCATATTTAGCATGATCCTAGCACTTTGTTCTAGTGCTATACGTTTGATTGGTAAAGTATATTGACCGAATAGGGTTTGCTGCCAAAGCTCGAAGGCGAATAAATCTTCGCAATAGCGCTCGGCAGTAAGTTGTTTTATGAGTGTAAATCGCACCGCGTCAACTTGCTCGTTTGCAAAGCGGGTTAAAATGATTGTTCTGGCTATTTCTTCAGGGAGTCTGGCGGTTTGCTCTATGAGTGCTTGCCTTACTCGCGGGTAGTCATGCTGTGACAGCTGCTCTAATAAGGTAATATCCTTTGCTGTTAAATGCTGTTGTTGGGTTATAACCCTTGGCAGTGCAGCTAGAATAAACAATTGGTTATTATCAATTTGCTGTTCATCAGCAAATAACGCTGCCCACATGTGGCCACGTACAAAAGTCGGGCGCTGGTGAATTAAAATCTCAAGAATATCAATGATGGCGGTATAAGGTGTTTGCTGGTCATCTAATAATTCAACTAAGCGCGCAATAAGCTCAGAACTGAGTTGGGTGTCAATGTTATGCTCTTGAATAAGGGCAACCTGATTAACGAGTGCGCGGATAATGCTATGGCGAATAAAGGCGGTTTGATTTTGCTCTAACAGGCTCAAAAAGAAAGGTTGTAAGTCAAGGGCGCGCCAAGTTTGCTCTAACTGAGTGTGGTTAATAGCCAGATAGCTTTTACTCAGCGTGCCTAATCGCGCAATTAAGAATTTAATACTTTGCTCTATTTCTGCCACCTTGCTGCGATATCTATCACGCATAGCACCTTCATCAAACCAGCGAGCAAAAGCGGCTTTGTCTGCTTTGAGCTGCTTATCTGTGGCGCCGAGCGTTTCAGCATAATTTAAAATATGTTGTTGCTTTTCATAATCAACTTCACTTTTTGATAATCGAGTAACAAAAAGCTGGTATGCATTGCGCAGCTCGGAGATCTCTTCTTGCTGCTGCTCGATTTTGTGGCGGATAAAGCTAATAGAATGCAACAACAACCAAGGGGATAAAGCTTCTGTTTCTGGTTTATTCATCAGCAGTGGCCACTCACTCAACTCATCAAGCAGCTGCTGATATTTATGGTGGTACAGGTTTATCCAAAACCGTTCGGTGTTAGCAAATAGCAGGCCTTGTAAATGTTCTTTTAGTTGCTGTTTATTCATGAATCACCTGCTGCATCAGTTCAAGCTCTGACAATGTTTTGAAAGGTTGCTCTGCGTAGCTAAATGGCGTAAAGCCTGTACCAAGCGTATTGCCTATGCTCAGTTGCAACGCGATGCTATGTTGGTTGTCACGCCAATTTTGCTCCCAGCTCAGAGCAAGAGAAGCGGCTAAATTATGATTAATGGCAAATTGCTTTTGCCATTTTAAACGGGATAAATACTGCCATTGCGACTGGCGCCGGTGGTCATCGTTAAATGCATATCTGCCAACAAGCTGCCCTTCAAAAATATGGCCTTGATAAAACTGGCGTGCTGTAAAGGTAAGGCGTGTATTGTCAATCGTTCGCCAATTTTGGTTACTGGCTAGTTGCGCTCTGACACTCAGTTGCTGATCAACATGGTTTTGATACCAGTATTGATAACCTGTGCGCCAGCCGTGACGATGATTGTCTTTGTATTGGCTTAATATATCAGGATTTAATTTGGCTAAAGTCAGTTCACTAGATTGAGCGCTACTGTCAAAGTAGTGCGGTTGCCACCACCATTGATGACGATGTTGATTGTTAAGCTGCCATCTGTGGCCCACTGTCGCCGTTAACTTGGTTGATACGCGACTGGAAAGAGCGGTTGATTTTGGCTGCCAATAGCCTTGTAGCTCAGCAGTGGCAAACCAATCATTATCGTCAGACAACCAATCAATACGACCACTTAGCTGATAAATTGAGTAGTAAGTATCATTGAGTTGTTTACTAACGCCGAATTTGTACCAGCTGTTTTGTGTTTTAAATCGCAGCCATGCACCGATATCTGTTACGTTTTGCTGTTTTATTTGTTCATCGAAGTCGTTAGACGAAAGCTGGCTGTGATTAACAAAGCCTTCATAATGTATTGCGCTGGGCGTGGTATAAAGAGAGGGGCCTTGCAATTGAGCATTGGTAAAGGATAGTGGTTTTTGTTGTTCAGCCGCTATGTATTTGGGCTTGTTTTGAGTAAAAACAGGCACTTTTCGATTATGAGACTTAAACTGCCATCGAAAGGCATGCAGCAACTGTGCATTTTCAATGAATAGGGCGTTAGTACCTGCAGGGTAAAGGCGCTCTACTTGTTCACGTTTATCATCTTTTATATATTCAATTTTTATCAAAGCATCGTTTTCTAATTTTACTCGCACAGGCTGCTGCTCATTGGCTAAATAAAAACGTAGTTTTGGCGTCAACGGTATGCTTTGCCATTGCTGTTGGCTGTGTTCGAAAAGCTGCACACTAACCATCTGAGATACAAATGGCTGCTGCCAAGACACGCTTACAAGGCCTTGTTGAATTTCTTTGTCTGTAAAAACGTGCTCTATAGTTGCTGTGCTTTGCACTGTGTATTCGCGCTGTTGCTGATTGAATGTCAGGGTAATGTTGGCGCTCTGATCTGCACCCAATTCGGCAGGAGAAAACGCAATACGAAGTTTATGTTTTAGTGCTTGAAATTGGCTTATATCGAGCGTAAACGACTGGTATGGACGTATCTGCAAGCCCGGTAGTTCGGCAACTTGCGAGGTGTGCCTAGTAATTTGCTCCGCTTGGCTTAATTGCAAGGGACTTTGCAACACAAGCAATTGGGTGCCCAGATAGTCAGTATATTCATCGATGAGCTGCCAATGACCAAATTGCTTAATTCGCTTGAATAAAGTGGCTTCATCAGGTGTTAAAGAGTCGCTGTTAAAAAGGCCAAACAAAGCGATGTAATCCTCATCACTCATGGCTTGAGTGTCTAATCTATAGAGCGCGTTATTTAAAAGAGTTTTGCCACTTTGTGCTTTATCACTGAGCACTGTTTTGAATGAGGGATGACTGAGGTATGGTGTTATTCCGTTGTCAGCGACGCTTTGTTGGTTTTGTGACGCTTCCGAAACCCTAATGTAGCTTACGTTATCACTACTAATACTGATCGACTCATTTGCATTTAAATGAATATATCCACTTTGTGCGACAGACAGGGCTTGCTGAGCATTGTTAAAGGTGTTTGCTGCAATATCAGTAAAAATCGGCAGTATGTATTGTTGTTTGTTACCAACTAGCGTGAGCCAATTTGTCTGACGCTGTGTCTCATTGCTGGCGATACCTCGGGCATTAATGTGTAGTGTTGTATCTTGCGATGTGGAGATGGTGAGTAATTGACTGGGATTAAGCTTAAACGCTTGATATTGTGTGCTTGCTGAAGTGAGCTGCTCATAACCAAAGTGACTGAATGTGATAGCAGGTGGCGCACTTGCTTTGTCATCGCTCAGCGCTTGGTAGTTCAGTGCACCGTACAATTCTTTGTTGGATGACAAAGAATGTTGGTTATCATGACCCTGCCATAGCGCAAGATATCGCTTGTTTTGCGCTTCATATAACGTGGGAATCAGTGAATTACACTCGCTCAATAGCGCAGCCATATACGCGCACAGTCCTTGCAATTTGTACTGAGAATTAGTGTCTTTATAACGCTTGAGTAATGCGTTGGCCGAATATTTGGCTAACTGTGGATTGCCTTGTTTTAGTAATCCTTCTAAGTAGCGCAGGCTATGTGCTTGCTGGTCTAGTTTGTCTAAAGCATCTATGCGCATTTTCCAAGCCGCGAAACGGATATCTTCGTATGAGCTGGCAGTGAGTAACTTTAAGGTGATTAATGTTTCATTTGGCTTAGTATCCACTATCGCTTTTATTTGCGCCAATGACAAAGCTTGTTCATGGTATGTCTGCTGAAGTTCAACCGCCTTGTTTGCACTAAAAGTAGGTAATGAATCAATATAATCCTTGGCAATTTGTGAAGAGTGGCCTTGTAGTAGTGCGCTTATGGTTCTTGATTTGTCTGCTAATTTTTTTGGTTGCATATAAAGCAGTTCATCATGCACCACAGATGCTAATTCAGGAATTTGCACCGCCACTTCAACCGCCTGTTGTCCGTTTGGCAAAGTTAGCGTCAGCGAATCTGAGCGATCAATATTACTGAGCTCAATTCGCTGTGTGCTGTCGCTTGCGCTAAATAAAATGGTAAATATTTGCTCGCCTAAAGTTGCTGTCATCTTGCCTTCATCAGCTGCCTGAATAAAAAGAGTGACGATTGGCTCGGTTGTAGCGTTTGCGCTTATATCAAATTGCAATTCGTTTTTAAGCGTGTGGGTATGCAGCCTTTGCTCTGTATGCATTTGGTAGATGTGCCCATTTACGTCTCTCAGTCCATGTGTGATAGGTGTTAATATGTAATTTGAAACTAGGTTGTTTGATGTGGCGCGTGGCAACAAAAAGCGTTGTTGCGTAACCATGTTAATAAGTTGCTGGTGGCGTTTCCTAGTTAGCGGTGTTACTGGTGGTTGTTTAGCGGCTAAAGCATGTCTGCCTTGATGGCGGTAAATATCATCAAGTAAAAAGTCTAAATTATTGGTCCAATACGGGTTTTGCAGTGAGTCTTGTTGTTTTTCGCCGCTGTCGTGGTCTAAAAATGCGCGCTCTGCATGCTCTATTTTAATTAAGGCATTACCGTAACTTTTTAGCGTAAGCAGGCTGTTTTCACTGACTGCAATATAGTCGTTGTGGGTAATACTGACATTCTGCTGCTGATACTCGGTTGCTTGGATATTACTCAAAGGCAATATGCTCACCGCTTGTTGATTTTCATATACATAGACTTTGTTATGCTCATTAGCGTCGTCGAGATGGTTTTTAACCGAGATTTTCAGTTTTGCGGCTTGCAGAATAGGGATAGAAATGTGTTGGCCTGCGGGCAAGTGGTAATAGTCTTCATATTGATGTGAGTGATATAAAGTCACTTTATCTAATGGCAGTGGTAGTTGGCTCTGATATGGATCTGGATGCGGTTGATATTGATGCTGCCACAGCTTTAAATCTTGCTCAGAGGCACTTTGATTTTCAATGATGATAATGCGGTTGTCAGCATGAGCCAGCACTTCACAGCTTTGCTGCTCGCAGCGCAATTGGCTTGGCAACATATTGACCTGACTATGCAACGTGAACGCTTGCCATAGTTTTATCGATTGTGGGTTAAATGGCGCTAACGTCAGTGTGCTGTGGGCACTGAGGTATAGCTGTTTTTGCTCATATGCTTGTAACGTTACTGCGCCCGAGCTAGGGCTCAGCAATACTTCTCCATTGCTGTGTTCTAACCACTGCGAGGGGCTCGCCAGTTTATGTGTTAAGGCTGATACCGAACAAATATATAAAAGCGGTAGCAATGTTATAAGGCGTAGCGCAAGCATAAAGTAAGCTGTTCCATTAACTGGTTATTTTCTATCAGTTTTAGACGCATTGAACGGCTAATTTCAATGTGAAAAAAAGAGCCTGGGGTGAGTGCTAATTGATGCATTACATTTTTTGTACCACCAAGTTCGTTGATTTGCCTTGGATAGTCGTAACTTGCCGAGCTAATTTGACGTAAACACTGTGATAATTGCTGTATCGCTGCGGTGCTGATTGCTCCTTGGCTGACAATAAAGTCAGCATTTTTGCCGGTAGGCGAGTTACGCTTTTTTTTACTAGAACCATGAATTTGGAATATTTTTGCCAGAGGATAGCGTGCTTGATAGGCTAAAATTGCATTGTGGTGCAGGCTGCTTGCTCTGGTAGACAGATCCATCGTTTGCCCATCAACTTGGTCGCTATGCCTATGATGGGAGTTGCTTACCATGACTTGGCATAAATTCTCGAAAATTGCTGAGCTGATAGTGAGCGTATATTGGTCAAAAAATTGGTGCGGGACAGAAACAACACAAGGTTCTGCGTCAGGGTGATACCAAAGATGGCCTCCTCCTAAGGCTTTGCTTTGCGCAATTAAGCGGTATTGGTTGTTATGGGTTTTATACACCCATGGGGCTATCGCATGTGGATTATCAAACCAGCTTTTTAGTGCTGCTACTGACGGCAGCTGCGCATTTGCATAACTGGGCCAACAAGCAAGTAAAACGGTAATGTAAATTAACTTAATTATCTTCATTTAACCACCAATTGAGCGTGTGTGCGTGCTCTGCAAATTCTTCAATAACAGTTATCCATATGTCTTTATTTGATTTTAATATCAAGCTATTAAGTTCGCTAATATCTGAACCAAGCGGTATTGTCATACTTGGGTAAGTTACCAACTCACCTAAACTCGGGTGAAGCATAAATGCCTGAGTTGTTGAGCTTGGGTATAACTGCGTACGTTTTTTTTCAAAACTGTATGTCTGATTTAGTTGTTCACTGAATCGGCCGCTTATTTGAGTCGATAACTCAATTGCAGCTGCAAAGGGAGAAGTGGCATAGGCTTTTACCACGACACTATACGGGGCCTTTTGGTAGTTAAGGTGCAATGTTGTGTTGGCATCAAGTTTATACAGGCGTTGCTTTGTCCAAGGTCGATTATCGCCAACATTGGCAAATAATCGTTGTGCGTTGCTGAGTATCGCGGCTTTGGTTGCACTAGTGGGCGCTTGTATATCAAGCTCATAAACCAATGGAGGGCGACTCGATTTTACAATTAACTCTGCTGCATTGAGAGATTCACGATTTAGTAAGCTATGCGCTAGTTGCACATCAATTTGCGCATAATGATAATTTTTAAATACTTCTTTTGGTAAGTAATAGGGCTTTGGCGAATTGATTAAAGCTGTGTTGGCAATGGCCAAATCACGTGATAAGTCTCTGCTGACATAAGCTGTCTGTTTAACGTCTTGAGCTGGTGGCTCTGAGAATAGTCTGACTGTGACAGTTTTGTTTTGTGACGCCAGTTCGTAATCATTGTCGGCTTTTTGTAGGTACCATGGAGGAATGTCAAAAAAAGCACTGGGTTGTTCGTCGCATGGTGTGTCACATAACGTAGCCTGATAGTGGTATGTTGCTTTGCGTACATAAAGTTTAAAGGCCATTGGGCTGTCGCTTTGCACGGTTATATAGGCGCTATTTGGTGGTACTCGATGCAGGTATAATTGGTTGCTAGCGGCAATGGTTGTGCGTTGAGTATCTTCGTTTATGACCCTATCAAACTGGGAATTATGAGCCTCGAGAACAGCAATGTAACTATTGATAAGGGTGTCTTGTTGATCATAAATATTGACCTTTAACCGCGTGTGTCCTTTAGCGCGCACATCTAATTTAAGATGGCTATCTGATGTGACGCTGTATCTGACAATATCTTGATTGCTCAATTGATAATACTGGCTATGTAATGGATCAATGGGCTGCCTATCAGCTAAAAACCATTGAGATAGCACCGCTGTATCCGATTTTATAGTGAGCATTCCACTTTGGACATTAGGCAGTTTGTACAGATTTGTAGTGTTGGTCTTTATGGCTGTTAATTGTTGCGCAGGCTGCCATTGATTATGGTCATACCATCTAATTGTCAGTGCTTCGGGAGCGGTTGTAGAAAAGTAAATGTCTTGCTGCTGCGCAACATCGATGGAGGCTGACAGAGTTTGGTCCGTGAAAAACCCGTCTAAACTGAGCTGTGAAGCTGAAAAATCATAGCTTTGAATGTTATAGGGTAGCGTTTCGTATAGTGTGTCGGTTGTAAAGTCAACGTTGGGTACACCTTGCGGCGCGAGTTTTCGCCAATCAAATTTTACTGCGTTGAATATCTCTTGCTCGCTTAAAGCATTAGCCCCCAATGTGTGATAGTTGCTAATACGTGCGCGCCAAGGTAGGGGGTATCTAAGCCAAGCGCTGTAGATATCTGTTGGACTGGTTTTTTCCTTGCTATGCACCCTTATTACCACACCTTGTAGTACCGGGCTGTCAGGGATCAACCTAAAAGCAATTGCAGTGGCATTTTTAAATTGGCTATGATTTAGATAAAAAGACTGCCCTGTAGATACCGCTAAACTTTGGCGATTTTCTATGATTTGCTTGACTTGCTGCTGTTGCTCATCACGTGCCAATTTAGAGGTATGGTGATAAACAGCTTGGCTTAATACACCTTGGTCAGCATCTAGCAGCGTATATTCGGTGGCATAGTCAGCCGTTTGCTGATAATCCGATTGACTAAAAATGGCATTAGACAAAACTCTGATTGAGGCAGTTTGAGATGCCGTGAAAGTATAAATTAGCGGTTTATCCTGCGTGAGCCAATGTACATTTGAGCGGGTTTCAGAGCTTTGTTTTTCTAGTAAAGGTTTTGCACTGTTTAACCAAATAACCAGCTGTTTTACTTGCGTAAAAGAGAAGATGGTAAGCGCCATTATTACACTCAAAAGGATGAACCATCTAATGTAAAACATGGTTATCCCCCGGTGTATTACTGGTATAGTTTTGCTTGTCTACCAGTGTATTTCTGGTTGGTAAGTACATCGCCATGAGATAGTCGTTTTTCCTAACGAGTAGGGCAAATTCATTCAGATCTGTAATGTAAGCGGCCTCAAGGTAGCAGTTGGGTTGTGCTTCACATAGCTTGCTAAGGTAAGGTAAATGCAGTGTTTTTGCATAGTTCTCTGTTAGTTCTTTAAGCGTAGCACGCTGCATTGTAGATAAATCCAGCCAAGTACTCGCTCCAATGTCCCCCATTTTTATTTGCAGTATTGATGTGCTCGATGATATTGCGGTTAAACGCTGCCGTAAGGTTTTGCTTGAGGTGGCAAAGTGCTGTTTGTAATCAGACGCTAACCACAGTGCTGCTAATTCGCTATTAGCGGCAAAAACTTCATACCCAGTTTGAGCCGATGAGCCTATTTCTAATCCGCGGGTTGCTTGTTGGCCAGTCACAATCTCATAGTCTACACCAAGTTCAACTAAGGCCTTATCTAACTGGGCAAGTAAGTTGTTGTGGCTGTCACTCGGTGTTGTATTGATAAAAGATATTGCAGTGGGTCGCACCTTCGAGGGCGCACTATGACTGCGAATTTGTAAATTGAGTACGGGTTGTGCTTGGTAGTAACGCAATAGGCTTTGATGAAACACATTGAATAACGACGTTGTATTGGTTGGTTTCATGACATTAGCGGCTGGGGAGGCAAGCGGGTGAGCGCCTGCTATCATCAGAGATTTAGAGTGAGCTGAACTATACAACGCGCCAGAAAACTTTAAGGTATGGCTTTCAAAAAGAGGCCGAGGGACTTGAATATTGGTTAGATTCGCTTGTCCTAAGCGAATGAAATATAGGCCTTGACCAAGTTGAAAATAGCGAGGCTCAGGGCGAGGAGAAATCATCAAGTAGTCATTTTGTGCATCACTAATGCGCGTAATCTGATAACCTTTTAAATGCGCTATTTTATTGATATTGGCCAATTGGTTAGCAATATTTACATCCAAAGGATGTTGCGCTAGTTCATCCGATATTTGCAACAGCGGTCTGAGTATTTCAAATTCCCACAGGGCAGCATCTTTGTGTGATAACTCGGTAAAATAGCCACTACCTTTGGCACTTATATGTGGCGCATAATCATCGATTGCTTGTACGACTGACAGGTGATGATGTGCTACAGGGAGCCTATCCCCACTTTGTTTTAGTGACATTTGCGCGAGCAAATGGATATAGTTTTCGCTGTTAATGTAAACTTCTAGCATATCAGAGGAGTAGTTTGGGTATGGTAGATTGCTTGCTAACACCAAACCGAATGAAAAATCATCACATGACAGCAGATCCCGTAGCTGATTTTGACTAATCGAGTCGGGAAGTTGATTAAAAACCCAGGCTTGGCACGCTTTGTCTGTATAGCTCGTAGGAAGTGTTTTTTTACTTTGCTTGGTAAGCTCTCTAATTTGTAGTACTTCAGGCAAATTTATTGCCTCTATAAACGCTTGGTAATAAGCACTTTGTGGCACACTCAGTGTATTGTCTAACGATGTTTTTGCCGTTCCTATCGCCAGAGCACTACTTTGTAAGTATTCAAATAACATGCCTGCGGTGTCACTTGCCCTTCTTTCACTGGTTGGATAGGGCACTGTAACTATATGTGCAGCGGTTGGATTTTTTGCTAAAACAAATAGCCCTCGAGGCGTGTGTTCAGTCAAATCTTGAATGTATAGATAATTACTACCTTGTTGTAATCCAAAACCAATTTCATTAAATATCTCAGTTGCTTGTTTGATTTTTTTGAGGTTTTCTCTGTTGTTAGCCAACAAGTTAACGGCACTTTTAAACTGATTTATATTCAAGTTATGTTGATATTGACCTATCGAGAATGGTGTCTGACTGGCGGTATATAGTGCGCTTCTATAATCACTTAGTTGTGCTGATATCGATACAGGTTTAGACGCTTGGGTTATGTCAGTCGTTTTTTTTACGTCTAACAAGCTTGGTAAGAACATAATCAAAAAGCCAATGACAATGGCCAGCGCACCGCCAAGAATGGAGGTTTGAAATGTAGCTCTAATAATAAGACCCAGTGCGCTTTTTTGATATATTTTCAGTGCTAATAATGTTGATAACATATAGCCAAATGCAAAGGTATCAGTCACTTTAACGGTGGGGTAAAAGTGCACGAGCGCGTAGTTGAGTGCTAGCTTGTATGCAAAACCAATATTAAAGAAAAATAGCAGTAACCTTGCCCCTTCCAAATTGGCGCTTTTGAGTCGCGTAAAGTGTAATAGCGTGCCACCGATGAGCAAAATAACGGCGGTTTCGATAAACGATGTTAATAATTTGCTGGGTTGAAGCAACTGTAGGGCAAGTAATGCTGGGAGTAAAATTCCGTTGAATTCCCAGCCATAACGCAAATTTGCACGTGACGCGATAAATGCCGTGAGCACTAAAATAATGTAGGCCTTTGGCGCTGCGACAATTGAGGCCGCAACGGCTTCGTACATAATCGCCAAGTTAGCAATACTAAAATTGGTAAAGGGCATAAGTACATAGCGCACGATAAGATAAGTACATAGTAGTTGCACAGTAGTGATCTTCACCCCATATTTAAAACCATGGTTCCACATCACGTTGGCAGCTAAGGCTATGATCACCAGCCCTAAGCTGTGCAGATCTGAAGCGTAATCAAAACTGATATCCCACAACCTGAGTTCATTGGCAATCATTGGCCACAGCATACTATCCATGGCTACGCGCACTAAAATACTAATTAAGATGATGGCAAAGAATCGATCTCGACCAAACATCTCTGCATAGCCAAACTTTTCCATGAGCAGCTGTGCGCTCAATCGCATAATCCAGTATACGACAATGGCCTCAATAAAAATGACGACGGCTGACGTTGGGCTGACGATTAACAGCGGCACTATGTATCCAGGTACTACAAGACCCGTTAAGGGAAAACCAAATCTCAGATTAAAAAAACACACAATTGCGATACCAACCCAAACGGTGGTTATCACAGATTGGCTAAGGCCACTGCCTGTGGGAAATAAAGGAAGCACCCAGTCCATTATGGCGTATCCCAACTGTCATCTTGGTATTGGTCAAAGTTATCTGTGAGCTGATTGAGCAATATGTGTGGCATTTGCAAACCGCTAAGTAGCTCTGTGATGTCTACAAATTCAAACAAAATGCCCGAGATTGAAAAGGGGGTGTCAGACTCGCTGCTACTTGCCGTTTTATCTATACTCGATGCGCGTAAAACATAGTGACGCTCAGACATCACAACCAATAATTTAAATTCGCTTTTATTGAGCGTCAGATATCGCAACTTACCCTTCGCTTCGCTCATAGATAACTCACTGACAGACATTAAAAGGTCTAGCGAATTCATATTGAATATCAGTAACGCTTGTTGCTGCGCGAGCCGCTCAAAAGCGCTATTGAGCTGCATAACTTGACCGAACAAATTAAATACAACGCTTGCTGTATGTTGCTTATCAGCGATGTGCTCAAGTGTTGATAGCTTTTGCTCCATGGCAGCTACTGAGGAAGAAACCTTTTTACTCAATGGCTCTGACAATCTAAGTGTAAGAGCGCGTGTTAGCGTTTGCTCGTTTGTACTTTGCTGCGCTGTGTACATTCTAAAGTGGTATAGCAGCTCACCGATTTGGCTGGAAAATCGGTTTACATTGCGTTTAAAGGCTTGTTCGATGAATTTTTTGTCTTGGATGATGGTTAAAGCCCAAAAGCCGCGAATATCTCCGGCGTACATTAAAGGCGTAATGTACTGTAGCTCGTTTGTTCCGAGTGTTTTAAAAAACGGACGCGACACTTTAACAACACCAAGCTCTTTTATGGCATCGCTGTAAGGTGCGCGCTCATAATCACGGCGTAACTCTAATATATCGCTCAGTTGGCAATTAACGGCATGAATCTCTCGTAATCTATGATCGCCTTCTACACGTGCAAGAAAAATACTTTTCTCGAGACTAAGTTGTTGGTTTACCAATTTGATTATTGCTTCCCATGGGGAGGCATTTTCAATAATTGACTTGGGTAGGTAGCGGCCAAACATACGTTGCTCTACATCATCAACAAGCCGTGACAGATTTTGCTCTTCCGACCATTTACTGTGAAAGAAAACCCATAACAAAGCCAGCCATGTACTGAGTAGCAGTTGGGTGGTGGGCATGAGGAGTTTTAAATACTGAACTACAAAATAACTCATTAGCAGCCAAGTTATACTCAGTAATACGGCGAGCTTTAGATTAAAACTAAGCGTATATTTTTGATAAAAGGCAACTAATAGAAAGAGTAAAGCCAGTTGTGCAAGCATACAAACATAGTTGGGTACTAAGCTCACCAGTGTTTGTTTATCTAGACTATGCGCTAAGTAGGCATACAGGTATACAGGGTTGGCTAAACTATCTAGACCAGGCGCATTTAAGTTATGGCCGTAGCTGTTAGTTTGTTGGCTAATAAATATAATTTTATCGCTAATTTGTGTGCTAAAAAGGTCATCAGATAACACTCTTTTACTGGTAAATTTTGGCAAACTGGAAATAGGTAAACTGAAGTCAATCAGCTGCTGTGTTAGTGGTGGTTGGAATAGGTCGTTGAGCCAACTATTACATTGCATTCCTTTAGGTTCAAAAACGATATCAGCCCCAAGCCATGTCGAAATTGGCTTTTGGCAAGGGGAGTTATTAAAGCCAATGTAAAACACATTATTTATCCCAGCAGGTTTATCTAGTTGCTCGTTAGAAAAAACCACAATAGCCTTGGGGTGATAGTGAGAAATTTGTGTGACCAATTGCGTGTGCTCGTGACTTAATTGAGTGCTTTCAACGAGCACGATATTGCTTTGCTGATTGTTATCAAAGTGATTGAATAAGGTGTACGTCACTGCATTGAGAGGCTGAAGTATGCCAGCGTACTGGGCTAATAGTACGAGCGAAGCTAACACAATTAGAGACCAAAAAGCGGCGCTTTTTTGAATGGACTTGAGCTGCTGTATGACTGACACTCACTACCTCATGCTTAATATTATTGTACGAAAGGTAATTTCGTTGCCAAAAGGTGCGTACATTTTGACTGTGATTTATTCTTGCTTGATATTAAGAGTAGGATAAAAAGTTAAAAAAATCATAGTGCTAACTAAGTATTTAAATAAGTTTTTAGAAATGTCACCAAATTAAGTTATGCCGTGTATGTAAGTACTAACAAATAAGTTTGTTTTAGCTCTGAATAGTTCTTTGATGCGTTGAGAAGATAGCGTTAGATGCGTCGATAAATATGAAAATTGGACGCGCTATTTTCTTAAAAATTAATCCTAATTCATTATGAGATTACAAATAAACAGTATTTTTACTGATTAAATCGGCTGATTTGTGCAAAATAGTTTACATTATTCTAGTCCAGTAGCTATTCTTAGAGTATGATCCTACTAAGTTGTGCTACCCCCTTTTGAGGAACAAATGCGTCTTGAAATTCATTGTGCAGACCGAATCGGTATTGCCCAAGAAATACTTAACATATTGGTTAGTTATCAAGTTGATTTAAAGGGTATTGAAGTTGATTCGGTGAATTGTCGAATGTACGTCAGTTTCCCACCGATAGAATTTGAACAATTTCAAAAAATAATGCCGGAAATCAGATTGATAGATGGCGTTGAAGACGTTAGAACCACGGCGTTCTTACCTTCTGAGAGAGAACATAATGAACTTTATACCCTGTTAAGTGCTTTGCCTGATGGGGTGATATCGATAGATGCCAAAGGGTGGGTTCGTCATTGCAACGATGCTGCAAGCAAAGACCTAAATCAGCCTGAGTCTGAAATTATTGGTGCAAATATCAATAATTTACTAAAAGGGTTTAATTTTACGCGCTGGCTTGAAGGTAAAGAAGTCTTAGGTCAAACAACCCGAGTGGAAGTTGGCGGGGAAGACTATATTGCAGATATTTTGCCTATCTCAGTGCCGCAAGGAAATGAGCGAGATGTGCTAGCTGGTGCGGTGATCAACATCAAATCTCAAAGTCGATTAGGGCAGCAAGTAAGTGCATTTCGTCGCTATGGTCAGGAGAGTTTCGCAACCATTCACAATCATAGTACGGCTATGCGTCGAGTTGTTCGAGAAGCGAGAAAAATGGCGCAACTTGAAGCGCCTATTTTGATCACAGGTGAAACTGGAACGGGTAAAGAGCTATTAGCGAGAGCTTGCCATTACGCTTCAAATCGTTCTTTGAAACCGTTTATTGCTTTATCTTGTGCTTCGTTACCTGATGATGTTGCAGAGTCTGAATTATTCGGATATGCCGGATATGAGGAAAGCACGGCGCCAAAACGTGGTGTATTGGAACAAGCTGATGGCGGTACTGTATTTCTAGACGAAGTAGGTGAAATGTCTAGGCAGCTGCAAACTAAGCTGCTGCGATTTTTACAAGATGGCACCTTTCGAAAGGTAGGTGATGAAAATGAAGTTAAAGTAAATGTACGCATTATTGCCGCAACGCAAAAAGACTTACCTGCGATGGTACAAGAGGGAAGCTTTAGGGAAGACCTATATTATCGTATCAACGTATTAACGTTGGAAATTGCACCTTTGCGGGATAGAAAAGCAGATATAGGCCCTTTATCGGAACACTTTATTCAAAAATATGCGCAACAAAACGGGCATCCTGCACCAAAGCTGTCTGAGGACTGTTTAGAGTTTTTAGAGCAATATCCGTGGCCCGGTAATGTTCGTCAGTTAGAAAACTCAATCTATCGCGCAGTCTCTTTACTTGATGATCAGGAGTTGCGAGTTGAACATATGCAACTACCAACGTTTACGCATGACTTAGGATATTTAGAATCAGATTTCGAAGGGTCTTTAGAGCAGGCTGTAAAGCGCTTTGAAGCCACTTTGTTGAGAAAGCTCTATCCGGCGTATCCAAGCTCTAGACAGTTAGCTAAGCGTTTGGGACTTAGCCACACAGCGGTTGCCAACAAGCTAAGAGAATACGGTATTAACCGTAAAACAGTAAAAGTTTAATCTAGAATACAAAGACATGACATTAATTCTTAATGCTCATGTCTCTTGTCACTCCATCAAGTTTCACGTTCTCGATGCCGTTTTCTGAAAATGATACTTCAATACTGACGTTTGGCCTGGCTAAAAAATAATCTATCTTATTGAATGTTAGAAGATAATTGCCGATCACATTCTCGTTATAATCCTGTTTTCTGAGCCAAATCTTATGGTCGCCCAATTGCCATTCAAATCCTTCAATAAATCCTTTGTTGAATTCTTGCACCCATACTTTATCTTCTTCTTTACTTAGGGTGATGGCAATTGAATAGGACTCTGGTAACTCAGACATCTCATAGCTTTTATCACCAATACGAAATTGCTTGGTGCTTGCTTGCCAGCCAAAGCCAAACTTAAAATCTTTTTCTACGCCAGTTGGATAGCGCAACTTACCCTCACCAGAAAAGTCGAAATCGGCCAAGCTAGCGGCTGAAAAAATCAGACAAAAGCTACTAAAAAGCAGTATTAAGTTATTCATGTTCTTCATTGTGATCAATTCGTTAGAGTTTATCTGAAGCCTAGTTGAGCACAAGTTAGATGGCAAGTATTTGTTGTTCATCAAGTGTTCTATGTTAGACTCTGAGGAAGTTATAAACTGGTTGGACCAATTGTCATGAATCTGTATTTTCGTTTGCTATTGTTATTTTGGAAAATAAAAAAGAACAAGCAGTATCAAACACTTTTAGAGCCTATTACCTATGACTTCAAAGTACTGCCAAGCGACTGTGATATTAATTTACATCTAACTAATTCTCGATACTTAGCGTTTATGGACTTGGCAAGAACTTGGATGACAGAGCGCATTGGTTTGTTTAGTGCTGTAATGAAAAAGCGCTGGTTTCCAATAGTCAATGCAACGGCTATTACCTATATCAGAGATATAAAACCTTTTGAGTCATTTACGGTAACCACGCGTTTGGTTGGCTGGGATCACAAGTACTTTTACATTGAGCAGAAGTTTCGCTCGGCACGAGGACTTCACGCTATCGCCTATGTACGCGGTGTATTTCGTAAAAAGGGTGGGATTGTGAGTGTTGAAGAGATGCTCAAGGTGGCAAATTTTGATGGTGAAACACCAGCGCTGCCTGCTGAAATTAAGCATTGGAAAGCTATGCTGGAAGAAAAAAAGAATAGTAATCAATAATAAAAGGCCGCTCTGATAGCGGCCTTTAGGGCTGAGTAAAGTAACTGTATTTAAAAATTAGAACTTGTATTTAACGCCGAACATAGCAACAACAGGGTCTAGTTCAACATCAGATGTAAGAGCTTTCGCGCCATTAGCATAAACGGTTGCATCAGTGTTGATATCCATTTTAGAGATCATAGCGTGTAGTCCCCACTTTTCGTTCAAGTCGTAGTTAAAACCAACTTGTAAAGCAATACCAAATGAACTGTCTAAGTCCACTTTTACATCATTTGTACCAAGTGTAGTGCGCAGCGCCTGAGTGGCTTCTTCATCAAAAAATACCGTGTAGTTCAGACCAGCTCCTACGAATGGGCGAAACGCAGAATCTGCACCGAAAAAGTGATATTGCGCCATCAATGTTGGTGGTAAATGCTTAACTTTGGCTATTTCCGCACCTTGCAAGCCGCCAGCACCATTAACTGTGTGAGAGAAAGGGGTTGCTGCAATAAGTTCAAATGTAATGTTATCTGTGTACTGGTAGTCAAATGTAAGGCCTAACTGAGTATCTGAATCTGCTACTAGTCCAAGCGCTTTGTTTTGCTCAATGTTAGACGCTGTATTGCTTGGATTAACATTAATTGCACCAACGTTTACGCTAAACTGTGCTTGAGCAAAAGGTGCTGCCACGAGTAAAGCTGATAGTAATGCTGTGCTAAGTGTTTTCATTGTCATCTCCTGAACCTATACGAGGTATATCTTTTTGTTGGGTTCATAATAAGAGTTACGTAAATAAAAAAGCTGTCCTAGATCAATATTTACCATTGGATGTTTCAGAAATTTTTGAAAGTTTGATTTAGATTAAGTTTTCAGTGTATTGAAGGGGAATTTACTCGAAAACTGATGTGGTATGTCATAAACATGACGCATTGTTGCCATGAAAGCGCAATATCTAATCGCTGTAATTAGCTATCATGTTCAGTACAGAGCTAATAAAAATGGCGCAACACCTCGCGAGTATCGCAAACTATCCCTTAACAACAGTAGAAAAACTACAAAAACTAATTCAAGCCCCTTCGATTACACCGCAAGATGCTGGCACCGTGAGCTGGCTGGCAACTCGGTTACATGAGCTAGGTTTTGAAATTTTGCTGCTTGAAGAAGAGCAAGGTGTGAAAAACTTAGTTGCGAGACGCAGCTTTTCTGATGGCCCAAGCTTTGCTTTTGCGGGGCATGTCGATGTGGTACCAGCAACCCATAAAGGTTGGTTAGCTGCGCCTTTTAGCGGTGATGTTGTTGACGGCTGTATTATTGGCCGTGGTGCTGCGGATATGAAAGGCGGGATTGCAGCGATGCTAAGTGCGACCGAAAGGTTGTGTGCAAAAGAGATGGAATTTAAAGGTACGTTTTATTGGCTAATCACTTCTGATGAAGAAGGTGAGGCCGAATATGGCTCTAAGCGTATTGCACACTTTATAGCTCGTCAGGGCATTACACTTGATGCCTGCTTAGTCGGAGAGCCGACTTCTGATAAGCATGTTGGCGACACCATCAAAAATGGTCGACGTGGCGCTATGTCAGGGCGCGTGCAAATAAGTGGTAAGGCAGGTCATGTTGCTTATCCTGAAAATACAGTAAATGCGGCACATATTGCTGGTGAAATCGTGACAGCTTTGACTCAACTTGTGTGGTGGAAAGATGAGCCAGGTTCAAAAACACATTTGCAAGTGACGGGGATCACGGTACCCAATATCGTTGATAACTTAGTGCCAAGCGAGTGTGAAATTACATTTAATATTCGCTATAGCCATGCTTATCGCAGTGACTCGGTGTGTGAGTTAGTTGAGTCTATGCTAGAGAAGTGGCAATCCAATCTACAGTTTGTTTGGGAAAGACCATGTGAACCTTATTACACAGGTGCAAAAGCACATAATTGTTTTTTATCGTTAACAGAGAAAGCCATTTATCAAGCTACGGGGCAATATCCCTCGCTGAGTACATCTGGTGGCACCTCTGATGGGCGCTTTTTTGCCTCCTCACACACCCAAGTTATCGAGTGTGGGGTGCGAAACCATACTATTCATCAGGTCAATGAGCATGTATCCATTGCTGATTTACATACGATTGAAGAAATTTACCTGAATGTTTTAACTGAGTTTTTTGCTAACAATTGATTGCGCTCTGAAATTTTTTTAATTTTTTACTTGAAAACAATTTTGTTGACCATAAATAGTTTAGTGAGGACGCCGTAACGGGTTTTCACTAAACACAATAAATTGATTTTTAAAATAAAAAATAGTTTTTTGACTGGTTCAGAGGAAGAGTCAAAGGCTTATATCGCTTAAATTGAGGATATCATTATGCGTACAGTAGACCTATCTCCACTATATCGTTCTTTCATTGGTTTTGACCATCTAGCATCATTAATGGATGCCGCCGCACGTACAGACAAGCAACCTAGTTTTCCGCCATACAACATCGAACTTTTAGACCAAGATAAATACCAAATCACCATGGCCGTTGCTGGTTTTAGCGAGCAAGAGCTAAGTATTGAGTCTGAAAACAACACATTAAAAGTGTTGGGAACGAAAGCTGAAAAAAGTGCGCAATCGCAAAGAAAATTTATCCATCAAGGCATTGCAGAACGAAGCTTTGAACGCAAGTTTCAACTAGGTGACCATGTTAAAGTAATTGGTGCTGAGTTAGAGCATGGATTATTGATTATCAACCTTGAGCGAGAGATCCCAGAAGCGCTTAAGCCACGAAAAATTGCAATCAACTCTGGCAAAGTGCTAGAGAGTAAGTAATTTAACACAGATTTCCCTGACTGTTGTTAACAACCAATTGAGTAATAACAATGCCGCTTAAAAAGCGGCATTGTTATTTGCATGACTAAGTACTTTTAAGAATAGAAACGCTCAACACTAAAAGGTGTTAGGTCCAAAGTGGTTGGTTTTCCCATCACCAGTTCGGTCATTAATTTACCCGTAATAGCAGACGTTAAAATGCCAGTTCGAAAGTGACCACAGGCATTTAAATACCCCTCAATCCCAGGCGTTTTTCCAAGTATTGGTAACTCGTCGGGAGTGCCAGGGCGAAGTCCCGCCCAACAACGTTTTATATTACTTTGTTTGAGTATCGGCAGGCATTTAGTTGCGCCTTGAGACAGTTCGGTAATTTTATCTAGGCTGTTGCTGGTATCAAACCCTTTCTCTTCAGTGGATGAGCCGATTAAAATCTCTCCGTTGTCCTTTTGCGCAATGTAACAATCACTGGTACTTACGCAGCCTCTAAGGACTTTAGGTAAACGCTCAGATAAAACAATTTGACCTTTTACCGGGTAGACAGGCATTTCCATGTCGGTTGCTTTGTTAAATAACTCATTGGCCCAAGCACCTGTGGCATTGATAAGTGTTTTACAATGATAGGTGTCCTCAGCAGTTGTTACGCCAAATACTCTGTTACCATCACGCAACACTTCATCAATTTGTGTATTGAGGATGAGGTCTACGCCGTTTTGCCGAGCGCCTTCTAAATACGCATCGACTAGACGATAAGGGTTTACTTGGTGATCGCAAGTAAAGTCTATCGCACCGATAGCATCTTCAGTGATATATGGCTCTTCAGCCTTGAGTTGCTCTTCATCTAGCCACCGTACTTGGTCTACAAGGTGTGGAATTCCGCTTAGTATTTGGTCTGCATAGGTTTTATCATCTTGGTTATACATAATAAATTTAAGCCCTGTGCGCTCAAACTTAAAATCAACACCATGGCGATCCAGCATTTCTTTATGTAGTTCTGGGTACATATTATTTGACGTTAAGGCAAATTCAAAAAAGCAATCGGGGAGCTGGTGGGGTCGCATGACCGGAATATCTTTACCATTTGCTTCGCTTTGTAATTTAGATAGTGTTTTGAAAAAAATAACGCCACAGCCAAGACCAACAGACTCGCCAATCGCCCAAAGACCTCCAGCAGATGCACGAGAAGCATTCCCCGGCTTTTTTATATCAATGAGTGCGATGCTCAGGTCAGTATCACGGCTAAGAAAATATGCACAAGCTGCACCTATGGCACCACCGCCAGCTATTACCACATCATACTGTTTCATGGTTGTCCTCCAGCAAAGTGAATGGGATGGGATCGAGCGGAAAGCGAGGTTGAATCGTGCCTATATTATGTGTAAACCCAGCTTGCTGCAGGCGGTCAATGGCATAGCTTGCACACGTTTTGCCTTGGCAATCACCCATCCCGATACGAGTTCTCATCTTTAAGGTGGTTATGTCTTTTGCGCCTTGCTCAATGGCTTTATCTATCTGGCTTCTTGTTGCCTGTTCGCATCGGCACACAACGGTATCATCCTTAGGCAGCTCGAGGAGTCCAAATTGCCTTGCACTGAAACGATCAAAACCATAGCGAAATCGTTTTATTCGTGCGAGCTTACGATGCACTTTACCAGCCAGTTGCGCGGCTTTTTTCGGGGTTATCTTATTGCGTTTCTGAGCAATACGAATAGCTGCGATTTGCCCTTCACAGATAGCAGCATCGGCACCGAGCAAACCATTTGCATCTCCAACAATGTAGGTGTTTTCCAAGCTGCTTTTCAGCCAATTATCCAAAATTGGCACGTAGCCACTTACATGGCTATATTGGTGCTGTGCGCCGAGTAACATGGCAAGTTGGCTACGGGCAACAAAACCATAGCCAACACCAATAGCATCAACATCAATGGTTTTTGCATTTTGTACATCAGCCTGCCAACACTCGTTATAAGGTGCGACACTTATCTGCTGCAAGGTTTCATCGCCAACGGCATCGACAATACCCCAGCCATAATAAAAAGGTATATCGTGCTTTTCTAGGTAGGCCATCATGCTTAGGCCTGAGAGTGTTAATTTTGGCTTATTTAGCAAGGCAATGGCTTCTTTAGCTAATTTATGAAACTGACTCGCTTCATAAACGCCCACAACATCAACTCCTGCTTTATGTAATTGACATGCAACCAGCGGAAGTAATGGTCCTGTGCCGACTAAGGCCATGCGGGTACCAGGCTTAACCAAACCACTTTTTATTTGTAGTTGTACGCCACCTAGAAGCATTACTCCTGGCAGTTGCCAGCCAGGGAATGGCACACTTCGTTCATGACAACCAGTAGCTAAAATTAAATCCTGATAAGCAAGGTTTGAAAGACTATTTAGTTTGTTAAGTAACAGTTTATTTTGTCCTTCAGGGCCCAATACTCGTGTTTGTGTAAGCAGTTCAATATGTTGTTTCTGAGCTGAAAAACGCGTTCTAAGCGCACTCATGGCGCGTTTTAAGTTGTCGTCTAAATGCGGTAAATCGTCACTATCTCTAAACGGGCCACGATAGATCACGCCACCTATTTTTGGCGCTTCATCAATGATAATACTCTTTATACCGAATTTACCTAATTGAGCCGCTGCCGCAGTACCTGACGGGCCTGCGCCGACAATCACGACCGGTTGAGAAGTGGTCATTTTATCCCCTCCTCAGCAAAGCGGTTACTCAATGTTTCGACGACCATGTTGGGTTGCACGAGGGTTTGACATGCTCGCTGTTTGAACTGCTCATTAACTTTGACATGGCAGCAGTGACAAACTCCCATACCGCAATAAGCACCTGAGTGACGTTGATGATCATTGCTCATGATGCGTTTATGATCAGTTGCCAGTAATACTGAGAGTAGGGTTTCGCCAAGGGTGGCTTTAACTTGGTGTTGATTGATGGTGATATCAAACGATCTATCAGGAATGGGAGTTATATCCTTTGTTCGCTTTAAACTTTTCATACTTGCCTCGAATAATTTATTGCTCATTTATATCCTTGGGTGAATAGCTCACCCTTCGAGGCTGCAGGTTATAGAGTCAGAAAAGCTTAAACAAACATTATTTTTACATAAACTTTACTTTCTAAAGGTTTATTGATCTAGATCGTTTTAAGTCACCGTTTAAATTGAGTGATTGCTTTGATGGGCATTAGTTTTCTTCACTAAGTTCTTGCTGTAGTTGCTCACTCATCTGTTTTATCCCAGCGATTTTATTTTCTGCAAATGTGAGTTCTTCTTCACTAATACCTTCCTCACGACCGCGTTGTAAAAGCGCTTCTAGGCGCTTTACTTTATCCTTTGCTGCGATAATAAATGCTTGCTTGAGCTTTCTCTCTTGTTCATCCCCATATGCTTGATAACTTTCATAATCATCCAAGTCGCCTTGATAGCTATCGCTTGTTACGGATTGGCCGATAGGTGGGATATATACTTCCACTTCTTGCTCAGAGGGAGCATAGGACGCTGGTTTTGCCTCGTCGTTTGGCTGTGTAACTTTTTGTATGGGTATTGGAGGTGTTGGTAGAGCCGCATTGGGTGGCGCTACCATGAGATGTTTAGATAATTTTGCTGTGCCCACGGCTCCCACCGCTTGCACTTTAGAGTCACCGAGCAAATAATACATTGCAATGAGCGTCAATGTGGTGCCGACAGCAAGTAATAGATATCTTTTTTTCATAGTTTTATATTGTGTTGTTCAAACCAATGATTTTTTAACTCGGTATAGGCTTTTTTAGCCATAACTTCGGTTAAAGCAAGTTTTGCCTGATATTTAACTGTTTCACTATCCTTATCATAAAAAGCATAGAAACGTTGCTTGGTGCTTGTCACAAGCCACTGACCTTGAGGGGAGCGAATAGGCTTGGATAATTGATTTGGCGGCAAACTAAAAGCCACTTGCTGTGCCCACGAGCTATTCTTTTGGCGTGTTACCAGTCCTTTTTCAGCTGCAAATAAGTCTACTTGTTTAAAATGAATTATCGCTTGCTCAAAAGGGTGTGCTTGCGCATAGCGATGAAATTGTTCGGCCTTTGCTTTGTCGGTGAATAACACTGCATTGGCTTGGACTTTGTCTATGTATCTAAAATTTTGTTTATTTTTCTCAAAATAGTTATGTACAGCCTGTGCAGTTATGCGTTGTTGCAACTTGTCTAGGTAATCACTGCGTTCGCCATGCAAACTATGTGTAACGCCAAAATAAGTCAGCATGGTTGGCCTTAGCAATTCTGCTTTGGCAATGTACTCTAGCTTGTCTTGAGATAGGCCTTGTGCGTTAAGCTTATCGTTAAGCTGCTGCATGATTAGGTTAAATCGACGGTGCTCCGCAACAAGTGATTTGAATAACTCGATATCACCTTGGTGGAGCTTGTAGCGGTTTTGCATAGACTGCTCAGACATCAGTGTCGCGAGTGTCAATTTGCCCGCTGCTAAATGACTTAGATCTATCTTGTCTAAGCGTGCCAAATCTGATTCTGCATAGACATTATTGTTTGGGTAGCGTGGTAAGCTTGTTTGCAGCCATTGTGAAGAGTAGGGGTGCCATACTTTGTCGCCAAGCATTGCCACTTGCGGCAAAGCAAATTGATTTTTAAGTAAGGTTAATGTGTATCTTCGAGCATGAAAATCGCTACTAAAGCCAACCGCTGACTGTCTAGTCAGAATAGTCGAATTGTGTTGTTTTGCTTGTTCAAATAAAAAGGCGTTTTCCAATAGACGAGCGCGTGTTTGGCTTAACGTTATGCTGGCATCTTTTTCTTTAAGTATTTGGTGAACCAGTTTTGTTTCGGCCTGTGTAAATGTAACCTGTGCGAAGATTGGCAAGCTAATCAAGCTTGCCAATAGTAGTACTAAAATATGCATTAACGCGCCACCATTGCATGGTTTAGCAAGTGTACAACCATCGCTATGGCATGTGGAATAACAAGTTTTGCAGTATTCAAACGGTCATAATGATCTTTTGAATTAAGTACGATGCCACCTTGAGCATAAGATAATGCGCCACCTTGCGTTAGCAATGGGCGAATATCTTGGCTGTTCGCTGCTAATGGAGCAAAATTATCTAATGCTTCACGAACTAGCAGAGCATTGTTTAAGTTTTCTCTATCGTAATAATCTTTTACCCAAGACTCCCAGCTTGAGTGATTTAAATCTGAGGTAGTCCAAGTGTGGTGAGGTTGCAAAAGATCGGTGGTATGAAAAACAAAACCAAGAATTTGTGGGTTGCCGCTTTGAAGATATTTTTGATACCAATATTGTCCTAGGTTATCGATTGGTTGAAATGGCATTTCTTCAAAGTCATCATACATACTGTAAGTTGAATGACTGTCGATACGGTAATTTGCTTCGGTAATACCATAGCTGTTATATTTTGTGTCGTCCGCTCTAAACCAGCCTGTTTCGCCGCCACGGCCATCATCAAGGTAGTCACCTTTTAACCATGTTGAAGCGATAGAATCTACCGTGCCCCAAACTGTTAGCTTCTTCCAGTTATAACCACCAAAGTCATTTCCATGTGCATCTGCGCCTTGAGTATGGTTTTGAAAATGCCAGTAGCTGGTATATTTTACGATACTCTCTGCAGCCCCCCAAAGTGGCGCTTGCACGCAATCACCTGTTATAGCGCCGCAAAAAAAAGTATCTTCAAAATCATCTACATCATAAGCAGCTTGACCCAATAATTGTGCTAACGCAGTAACACTCATATTGTTTGCCCGAGCATATTGCTCCAACTTTTGATACTCGGTAGTGGTTGGGTTTTGAGCCATGTAATTAACCGCATCTATTACAATACGTTTGTGAGTTTCTTGACTGAAAGCTTCAGCATTGAGAGCCGCGACACTCAAAAGTGAGCAGAGTATTATTTTTTTCATTATTTATCCTATGGGTAAAGTAATCACTCTAGTTTAAGAAGCGGTATTTGACATGGGAATTGTTACTTTTTGATTTCACTTAGGTTAATTTTTGGTTTTTTTGATGGTAGGAAATATATGATTGTTGGCGGCGTTTAGGTCGGGTATCATAAGGGAACAAATTCGGCACAACTACAATTTACAATAAGCATGCCTAATGATGATAAATAACATAAAACTACTTTTAACTGCGCTGCTGCTTTGCATCCCGACATACGTTAGTGCACAGACTGAGTCAAATGATGATAGTGAAGAGCTGTTTTGGCAACTGAGTGTAGGGGCTTTTTGGGTTGATCTGTCTTTACCTGAATTAAAAGGAGCTGACTCTGATTTTGGTGGGATTAATATTTTAGCTGACGCTCGAATAGAGTATAAAAACTTTTATTTAAGAGTTAAATCTGGGGATTTTTTCGGTGGTGCTGATATAGGCTATCAGGTTTGGAACGGTGAAAAGCAAGGTATAGATATTGTTTACGGTCATTACCAAATGGGATTTTCACAAACAGGTTATATAGATGATGATAACGTTGTGCCAGAGCTAGAAGGAATTAAAAGACGGCATCAAGATCAATCGTTTGGTGTAGCATATTATAGGACTATCGGTCAGTACGAAGCCTTGTTTGAAGTAGTATACGATGCCTTTGGTGGTAGTAATGGTTGGGTGATGCACGCTGAAGCAACACGTACGTTTGAGCTGAGAAATTGGGATCTTTGGCTTAATTTTGGCGCCAATTATTATTCCGGCAATTTTATTGACTATTTTTACGGTGTTGATGTAGATGAGCAATCATCGTATTTGCCTGCATATGAAGTGAATGGTGCTTCATCAGTTTTTGTCCAGGCTCAAGCTAACTATCCCATTGCCGTTGATTGGGTATTTAGTACGGGCGCATCGGTTTTAATTGGCTCCTCCAACGTTACACGTAGTCCTTTGATTGATTCACGCTATGCTACTGCTGTCTTTGCTGGAGTGAAATATGTATTCTAGAACCATGTCAGCAAAGTATTTGCTAGGAGCAATTCTGGGGTTTGCGATGTCAGGTTTGTCTGCTGAGGAACAACAAGTCCCCAGCCAAATCTTACAAGCAACTCCAAATAAGTGCGTTGCACTAAACCAAGGAAGAACTTGCTATGCCGATGTGACATTGAAAGTGAACACACCAACTTCGGGCGACTACTGTATACGTCAGAGCCAATCAAAGAAAATTTTACAATGTTGGGCTAACACGCGTTCTTTTGTCTTTACGCTTAGTTTTGGATCGCCAGAAAGTCTAAGTTACGAGTTAATATCTCAAGCTGATAGAGACGTACTTGCGGTGACGACCATTGAAGTTAATTGGGTCCATAAAGTTCAAGTCAAAAAGCGCCGTTGGCGCCTTTTCTAAGCTGATAAGCAGCTGAATTAGATAACAAGGCCAAATAGGGCCTTGTTATTATTCGCACTGTTCGACAAGACCTCGCAAGTGAGAGCCTAAATCTTGGCTTTTATCTAGGCCATTTTGCATCAGTACGGAAGTTTGGTGCTGTAAAGTGCGTAAGTCGTAGCTATCAAGCAAAGTACTTAAATAGTTAAGGGTATCAGTCTCTAGGCGAATGATTTGTGGAAGACTCTCAAAGCTAAGTTCTTGCTCCGTTAAACTATCAATCGTTTCACTAAAATCAATGAGTTTAGCGCTTTCTTGTAACGACCCCTCCACAGTGATCAGCGGACCAAATGGATCACGCTCAATGTTACGTGCAACACATGCTAACATCGAGCCTTCTTTAGCCGTCATAAGTGTACTTTCTAGACCCTGCTCACGAATTTTTTCAATCGCAGTCTTTAAACCTTGGTGCTGGCTTAAATAGTGCTCTTCTACTTGAGACTTAGAGTGCTCAAATAAGTCACAGCCAGCGGTGCCAAAACACAATAAAGTACACAGCCAAAAGGTTTTTTGCATAAGCCTTCTCAGGAGATATGTTTCTCTGAACAATACCTTACTAGCAATTTTAGTTCACCTAATTAGGTTATCTAATTGTTGATGTAAGCTTTTGTTTATGTGCTCTAAACTGTCCCAAACAGACAACATTACTCGAGTTGAATAATATGCTTTTCATGATATTTGCAAAAATGTGTAATGCCTTACGCCATGCATTACGAAGTGCCAGCGTAAATTGTGCACCAAGATGAAGTTGGAGCGTCGTTATCATTGCATTACACAAGACACTAATATCTCTCTCGTTTGGTTTTAGTAACGCCAAGTTGTGCGCATTCACACGTATGAATTGTGTGAGCTGCTCTTGCTGAGGTAATAGGTAAAGTGCTTCTTGAATAAATTTGCTCAATCTGTGCTCGATTGTGATGAGTTGTTCGTTGCTTTTTGGCAGCTGTAACTGCATCTCATATCTACTAAGCTGGGTTCTTAAACTAACACAGAAACAGTGAAAGTTTGGCTGCAGAGTCGAAAACGACTGGGTTAATAACTGATACTGATATGGAGAAATACTCATAATCGCCTCACTGTCGATTAAGAGCGCATCCGTTTGCTCGAACTAAACCAAAACAAGCACAACTGCATAACTTGCTACCAGCTGCGAAAGGGTCATTTACTGCAGTCTAGTTACCTAAGTATAGTGTCAATAAGTCAAGATGCGAGAAGTGTGATAAAAAATGTGAGAAAAAATCAAAGAACGTGAGAAAAGTCGCACGTTAAAATTATGTAAAGTTACTATGGTTGAGTTGGCCGTCTCAGCAGGTACATGCGCTAGAAGCGACTAGAGCGATAGTGCTAATATCTCTACTAATAGGGATTTATTTCAGTCTAAGGTTGCTTATTAATGGAACTGTCCTTATAATACAGCGCATATTTTGCAGTGCTTGCACTGTTATTTATTGGCGCGGGATGGAGCAGCCTGGTAGCTCGTCGGGCTCATAACCCGAAGGTCGTCGGTTCAAATCCGGCTCCCGCAACCAAATCTGGAGTAGTATGCTACTCTTGTATGGTTTCGCGCATTCTTTGTAATGCGCGTTTTGCGTTTAAGCATCAGCTTAATTTTGCTGCAGTCTTACGCAACCAAGCAAGGCCTTTGGCCACACAGTTTTGCTTTAGGTGTGACGCCCCGCTTGGTTCGGGGCGTTGTCGTATCTGCAGCTTAGGTTTCTAACCCAAAGCTTTGGTATGAAACATCTAAGTTATTGGGGCTTAAGCCCTTTTTTTGTTTGTATGGAGGAATTTTGTGACAAAACTCGAGCAAGAATTGACAGCAATGTTAGAGCCCGCGGTTGAAGCACTAGGGTTTGAATTATTGGGTCTTGAGTTTGTGCAAGCCGGTCGTCACTCTACGCTACGTGTATATATCGAACACGAAGATGGTATTACCGTAGATAATTGTGCAGATGTAAGCCGACAAGTCAGTGCAATTTTGGATGTCGAAGACCCCATTACAAACGAATATGATTTAGAGGTGTCTTCTCCTGGTGTTGATAGACCGCTTTTTAAGCCAGCACATTATGAGAAGGCGCAAGGAGAAGAAGTACGCGTTCGTACTAAGCTTCCGCAAGATGGTCGTCGAAACTTCAAGGGCGACTTAGTTGCTGTTAGCGGTGACATGATCACTTTGAGCATTGATGGGACAGAGCATTTGATCATGCTAAGTAACATCGAACGTGCGAACATTATCGCAAAGTTTTAACTATTAAGTGCGAAGGATAAGGGCAAGCGAGGCATTACCTATGGCAAAAGAAATATTATTGGTGGCAGAGGCCGTTTCCAATGAGAAGGCAGTCCCAAGAGAAAAGATTTTTGAAGCATTAGAGTTCGCACTAGCGACTGCAACAAAGAAAAAACATAGTGGCGACATTGAAGTTCGCGTATCAATCGATCGTAAAACAGGTGAATACGATACTTTCCGTCGTTGGAGAGTTGTTGAGCCACAAGAAAATGGTTCGTTAGAAAATCCTTATGCTGAGATCACATTAGAGGCTGCTCAAGTTGATGAACCTGAGATCCAATTAGGTGATTATGTAGAAGAGCAAATTGAGTCAATTAAATTTGACCGCATCACTACCCAGATGGCGAAGCAAGTTATTGTACAAAAGGTACGTGAAGCTGAGCGTGCACTGGTTGTAGAAGCGTATAAAGATCAACAAGGTGAGCTAGTAACGGGCGTTGTTAAAAAAGCAACTCGCGATGCAATAGTGATGGACCTTGGCAACAATGCTGAAGCAGTTATCTATCGTGAAGATATGTTACCGCGCGAAAGTTTCCGTCCAGGAGATCGCGTACGTGGTTTACTATACGATGTAAAACCTGAAGCGCGTGGTGCACAACTATTTGTTACCCGTTCTAAGCCTGAGATGCTGATGGAATTGTTCCGCATTGAAGTGCCAGAAATTGGCGAAGAAATGATTGAAATCCGCGGTGCGGCTCGTGATCCAGGTTCTCGTGCAAAGATTGCGGTTAAGTCTAACGATAAGCGAATTGACCCTGTTGGTGCTTGCGTTGGTATGCGTGGTGCACGTGTACAAGCTGTATCTACAGAGCTTGGTGGTGAGCGTGTTGATATCGTACTTTATGATGATAACCCAGCTCAGTTTGTGATCAATGCAATGGCGCCTGCAGAAGTTGCCTCTATTGTGATGGACGAAGATTCTCGTTCAATGGATATCGCAGTAGAAGCTGACAACCTTGCACAGGCAATTGGTCGAAACGGTCAAAACATCCGTCTTGCAAGCCAGCTAACAGGTTGGGAGCTTAACGTAATGACGGTTGAAGACATGGAAGCAAAAAATGCTGAAGAGTCTGATAAACTGGTTAACTTGTTTACTGAGCACCTTGATATCGACGATGATTTTGCAACGCTGCTCATTAACGAAGGTTTCTCAACTTTAGAAGAAGTTGCGTATGTACCAGTTGCTGAGTTTTTAGAAATTGATGGTTTAGACGAAGACACAGTTGAAGAGCTGCGTAATCGTGCTAAAGATGCTTTGACAACAAAAGCACTTAAAACTGAAGAAAGCCTTGAAGGGGCTGAGCCTGCTGAAGACTTACTAGCTTTAGAAGGTCTAGAGCGTCATCTTGCATTTGTTATGGCTAGCAAAGGAGTTATTACTCTTGAAGACCTAGCTGAGCAGGGAATCGACGAACTAGTAGAAATTACAGAATTATCAGAGCAAGAAGCTGGGCAGTTGATTATGGCTGCGCGTAACATTTGTTGGTTTGGTGAAGACGCATAATATATTAACGGAGGTAACACACACTATGGCAGAAGTGAGCATTGAGAAACTAGCCGAGACTATTGATACAACTGTTGATAAATTACTGCAGCAGTTGAATGATGCAGGGATCACCAAAGGCAAAGAAGACAGCGTAACTGAATCTGAGAAAGCACAGTTACTTGACCATCTAAGCAAGCAGCATGGTGGTAAAGGCGCTGAAGGTCCAGAGCGTATGACTTTACAACGTAAGAGTAAAAGCACTTTAAGTGTAAAAGGCTCTACAGGTAAAGAAAAGTCGGTCTCTGTTGAAGTACGTAAAAAACGTACGTATGTTAAAAAGAGCGCAATTGATCAACAAAAAGAGCAAGAGCGTTTAGCGGCTGAGGAAGCTGCACGTAAAGAAGCTGAGTTAAAAGCGCAGCAAGAAGCGCAGCAAAAAGCCAAAGAAGAAGCTGAACGTAAGGCCAAAGAAGAGGCTGAGCGTAAAGCCAAAGAGGAAGCTAAACGCAAAGCAGAAGCACAGCGTAAAGCTAACGAATCGCAGGGCAAAAAAGTGGATAGTGCACAAGTTGAAAAAGACCGCCTAGAAGCTGAGCGTCTGCAAAAAGAAGCAGAAGAGGCAGCATTGAGAAAAGCTGAAGAAGAAGCGAAGCGCCAAGCTGAAGAGGCGCGCAAACTAGCTGAAGAAAATGAAGCTCGTTGGAAAAAAGAAGAAGAGGAACGCCGTCAACGTGAAGAAGCGGCAGACCACCATTTAACGACGTCAACTTACGCACGTGAAGCGGAAGATGAATCAGATGCACGTGAAGAGAAAAGTGCCCGTCGCAAGAAAAAGAAAAAAGGCCCTGTAAAAGCTGAAATCCCTTTAAAAGGGAAAAAAGGTAAGCTTAAAGCGCCAACATCATTACAGCATGGCTTCCAAAAGCCTGTGGCAGATGTAAAACAAGAAGTACGTATTAGTGAAACAATCACCGTTGCAGAACTTGCATCTCGCATGGCTGTGAAAGGCGCTGAAGTTGTTAAGACGATGATGAGAATGGGCGATATGGTTACCATTAACCAAGTTATCGACCAAGAAACAGCTCAGTTAGTGGCTGAAGAAATGGGCCACAAAGTTATTCTAGTGAAAGAAAATGAGCTAGAAGAGCAAGTATTAAGTGATCGCTCAGAAATAGATTCAACTGAGCCACGCGCACCAGTGGTGACTGTAATGGGTCACGTTGACCATGGTAAAACTTCAACACTTGACTACATCCGCAGTGCAAAAGTAGCGTCTGGCGAAGCGGGTGGTATTACCCAGCACATTGGTGCATATCACGTTGAGACTGAAGGTGGCATGATCACTTTCCTAGATACGCCTGGACACGCCGCGTTTACATCAATGCGTGCTCGTGGTGCGAAAGCTACTGATATCGTAATCCTAGTTGTTGCAGCTGATGATGGTGTAATGCCTCAGACTAAAGAAGCGGTACAGCACGCGAAAGCGGCTGGTGTACCACTAATCGTTGCTGTTAACAAAATGGATAAAGAAGGCGCAGATCCAGATCGCGTTAAGAATGAGCTTGCCCAGCTTGATGTTATCCCTGAAGAATGGGGTGGTGACACTCAATTCGTACATATCTCAGCTAAAACGGGTTCTGGTGTTGATGAGCTGCTTGAAGCGGTATTAATGCAGGCTGAAATCCTAGAGTTAACAGCACCAACTAAAGGTATGGCGGCTGGTGTTGTTATCGAATCTCGTCTAGATAAAGGTCGTGGTCCAGTGGCTACGGTACTGGTTCAGTCTGGTCAGTTAAGCCAAGGCGATATCGTACTGTGTGGTCTAGAATACGGCCGTGTACGTGCTATGCGCGACGAAAATGGTAACGAAATCAAAACTGCTGGTCCTTCAATTCCTGTTGAGATCTTAGGTTTGTCTGGCGTACCTGCGGCAGGTGATGAAGCGACTGTTGTTAAAGACGAACGTAAAGCGCGTGAAGTAGCCTTGTATCGTCAAGGTAAATTCCGTGACGTTAAACTAGCGCGTCAGCAAAAAGCGAAACTTGAAAACATGTTTACTAACATGACAGAAGGTAACGTATCTGAAGTGAACGTGGTACTGAAAGCGGACGTTCAGGGTTCAATCGAAGCAATTGCTGATTCACTGACTAAACTGTCTACTGATGAAGTTAAAGTGAAGATTGTAGGCTCTGGTGTAGGTGGTATCACTGAAACTGACGCAACACTTGCAGCGGCATCAAATGCGATTATTGTTGGCTTTAACGTACGTGCTGATGCATCTGCCCGTAAAGTGATTGAAGCTGAAAACTTAGACCTACGTTACTACAGCGTTATCTATAGCCTAATTGAAGAAGTGAAGCAGGCCATGTCTGGTATGCTTGCGCCTGAATTCAAGCAAGAGATCATCGGTCTTGCTGAAGTACGTGACGTGTTTAAGTCACCGAAAATTGGTGCTATCGCAGGTTGTATGGTTACTGAAGGTATGGTTAAGCGCAGCGCGCCTATTCGTGTACTTCGTGACAACGTAGTAATCTTTGAAGGTGAACTTGAGTCACTACGTCGCTTTAAAGATGACGTACAAGAAGTACGTAACGGTATGGAATGTGGTATCGGTGTTAAGAACTACAATGATGTTAAGGTTGGCGACCAAATCGAAGTATTCGAGACGGTAGAAGTTCAACGTACACTGTAATTCTAAACTGATAGTGTGATTTAAATGGGGGCAAATGCCCCCATTTGTCTATTGTGTTTAAATATAATTTATTGTTATTTTTCAATATTTTAATTTTATAAGTGGTGAAAATGAGAGAATTTTCTCGCACAGACAGAGTAGCTCAGCAAATCCAAAAAGAGATTGCTGTTATTCTACAACGCGAAATTAAAGACCCCCGCTTGGGCTTCGTTACAGTATCAGCTGTTGAGGTTTCTCGGGATTTATCGTACGCGAAAATCTTTATCACGGTACTTAATACCACGGATGAAGATAAGACCAAGCAAAGTGTTGCTATTCTAAACGATGCAACGGGATATATTCGTTCGGTTCTTGGCAAGCGAATTCGCGCTCGTATCATGCCAGAATTACGCTTTGTGGTAGACAACTCATTGCTCGAAGGTATGCGTATTTCTAACTTGGTTGACTCGGTGATCCGAGAAGACAACAAAAAGCGTGGCCCTGAGTCAGCTGAGGACTCGTCTGAGAATCCTTCTGGAGATGAGAAAAAGTAATGGCTAGACGTTCAAAAGGCCGTCCAGTCGATGGTATTGTGCTGTTGCACAAGCCACAAGGGATCTCGTCTAACAAGGCGCTGCAACAAGCAAAAGGTCTTTATTTTGCGCAAAAAGCAGGCCATACCGGCGCGCTTGATCCATTAGCGACGGGTATGTTGCCAATTTGTTTTGGGGAAGCAACCAAGTTTACACAGTTCTTGTTAGACACGGATAAAACCTATGTAGTACGTGCCAAATTGGGTGAGCGTACTACCACTTCTGACTCCGATGGTGAGGTGGTGCAAACGCGATCTGTCAACATTGATAGAGACACATTGCAAAGCGCTGTAAACAGCTTTTTGGGTGAATCTGATCAGTATCCATCTATGTATTCAGCGCTGAAATATCAGGGGCAACCTCTATATAAATATGCGCGTGAAGGCAAAGAAGTACCGCGCAAATGTCGTAAAATCAACGTATATAGCCTGACCCTTGACGAATACGATGCTGAAAATGAAGAAATTCAAATGACAGCACATGTTTCTAAAGGCACTTATATTCGTACCATCGTTGATGACCTTGGCGAGAAGTTAGGCTGTGGCGCGCATGTGATCATGTTGCACCGCTCTAAAGTCGGACATTATCCGAGCGAGAAAATGGTGACCATTGAGCAGTTGGAAGAAAAACTGCAACAAGCTAAGTCTGAAGGTATTGAACCATCGACTTACTTGGATGAGTTATTACTGCCGATGGATACGGCCTTGGTTGATTTACCGGTTGTCGAGATATCTCAAGAACAAGGTAAAGCATTTAGCCATGGTCAAGTGGTTGTCTGTGCTCAAGTACCTGACGGTATCATTAAGGTGGTAGCTGATGGTCAGTTTATTGGTATTGGCGAGAGAAATGCAGATGGCCATTTAAAAGCCAAAAGGGCCTTGGCGACCAATCAATAAGTTTTACTAGCGTCAGGTAATACTTGCTGATACAATGCGCGCCTCTTACTCGCTTTGGCTGAATTAGTGATCGGCTAAAGCATAATTTAAATTCTATTTTGGAGTTATTATGTCACTAAGCAACCAAGAAAAAGCAGAAATCGTAGCAAAATTCGCACGTGCTGAAGGCGACACTGGTTCACCAGAAGTTCAAGTTGCACTTCTTACTGCTGACATCAACAAGTTACAAGGTCACTTTGCTGATCACAAGCATGACTTCCACTCACGTCGTGGTCTGCTTCGTAAAGTTAGCCAACGTCGTAACTTGCTTGACTACCTTAAAGGTAAGAGCGTTGAGCGTTACTCAGCACTAATCAAAGAACTTGGCCTACGTCGCTAATAATTTGATTACTTGTTGGCTTTTTAGTCAACATAGGAAAAAAGGGGCTTAATCGCCCCTTTTTTTGTGGCTGATGTCCAAGTATACTAAGCTACTTCGGCATAGGGCCGAAATTACGCCGACTTCATTTGCCAATTGTAGTGCTTAAGGTGATTCAAGAGTCGCCTTAAGACTGTGATTGGTAGTTGTTGGCGTTTATATTTTGTTTTTTGAAGGAAATATTTGTGCAAGCAATTATTAAAGAATTTCAACTAGGTCAACATACTGTGACTCTAGAAACAGGTGCAATCGCTCGTCAAGCAGACGGCGCTGTACTAGCTAGCATTGGCGATACATCAGTACTTGTGACTGTAGTTGGTAAGCGTGATGCAGTACCAGGTCAAGACTTCTTCCCACTAACGGTAAACTATCAAGAGCGTATGTACGCTGCAGGTCGTATTCCTGGTGGTTTCTTAAAGCGTGAAGGTCGTCCAAACGATGGCGAAACACTTATCGCACGTCTTATTGACCGCCCAATCCGTCCTTTATTCCCTGATGGTTTCGTAAACGAAGTACAAGTTATCGCGACAGTTGTTTCAGTGAACCCTGAAATCCAACCAGATATGGTAGCTATGATCGGTACTTCGGCTGCGCTTGCTATCTCAGGTATTCCATTTAATGGTCCTATTGGTGCAGCTCGCGTAGGTTACATCGATGGTCAATACGTACTTAACCCAACGCTTAAAGAGCTTGAAGAAAGTAAACTAGACCTAGTTGTAGCTGGTACAGGAAACGCTGTACTTATGGTTGAGTCAGAAGCTCAAGTGCTTTCTGAAGAAGAAATGTTAGGTGCGGTTGTATACGGTCACGAGCAATCTCAAGCAATCATCAAAGCGGTTGAAGAGTTTAAGGCACAAGCCGGTAAGCCTACATGGGAATGGTCTGCGCCAGAGAAAAACGTGTCACTTGCAGATAAGATTGCAGAACTTGCATCTGATAAAGTCGGCGAAGCTTACCGCATTACTGACAAAGTGGCGCGTAAAAAAGAACTAACAGTTGCAAAAGAAGCGGTAGTTGCAGCTTTAACAGCTGAGCTTGCTGAAGGCGAAGTACTTGATACACAAGAAGTGTCAAAGCTATTTGGTTCATTAGAGAAGAAAATCGTACGTGGTCGCATCATCGCAGGTGAGAAGCGTATCGATGGCCGTGAACGAGACATGGTTCGTGCATTAGATGTGATGACGGGTGTATTGCCACGTACTCACGGCTCAGCTATCTTCACTCGTGGTGAGACGCAGGCTCTAGTTACCGCTACATTAGGTACTGAACGCGATTCACAAATGATCGATGACTTAACAGGTACTCATAAGAACCACTTTATGTTGAACTATAACTTCCCTCCTTACTGTGTAGGTGAGACGGGCTTTATTGGTTCTCCTAAGCGTCGTGAAATCGGTCACGGTAACCTTGCTAAGCGTGGTGTTCAAGCGGTATTGCCTACTTTGGCAGAATTCCCGTACTCAATTCGTGTTGTGTCTGAAATCACAGAATCAAATGGTTCATCGTCAATGGCTTCAGTATGTGGTACGTCATTAGCGCTTATGAACGCAGGTGTTCCTATCAAAGCGTCTGTAGCAGGTATTGCTATGGGTCTTGTTAAAGAAGATGAGAACTTTGTGGTTCTTTCAGATATCTTAGGTGATGAAGATCACTTAGGTGATATGGACTTTAAAGTAGCAGGTACAAGCGAAGGTGTGACTGCACTTCAAATGGATATCAAAATTGAAGGTATCAACAAAGAAATCATGCAGATTGCGCTTAAGCAAGCAAAAGCTGCACGTTTACACATCCTTTCTGTAATGGATGAAGCTATCTCAGCACCATCTGAAGAGCTATCAGAATTTGCTCCTCGTATTTACACGATGAACATTCCACCGAAGAAAATCGCGGAAGTTATTGGTAAAGGCGGTGCAACTATTCGTCAGTTAACTGAAGAAACTGGCACAACAATTGAGATCGAAGACGACGGTACAATTAAGATCGCTGCAACTGACGGCATGAGTGCTAAAGATGCGATTGCACGCATTGAAGCTCTAACAGCCGAGCTTGAAGTAGGTACTATCTACAATGGTAAAGTTGTACGTATCGTTGATTTTGGTGCATTTGTAAATGTGCTACCAGGTAAAGATGGCTTAGTACACATTTCTCAGATCAGTGCTGAGCGCGTTAATAACGTGGCAGATCACTTAACGGTAGGTCAAGAAGTTAAAGTTAAAGTACTTGAAGTTGACCGTCAGGGCCGTGTGCGCTTGAGCATTAAAGAAGCACAAGAACAGTCTGCAGAGCAAGCGCCTGAAGCGCCAGCAGAATAACATTGTGTGAATAAACCAAGTTAGTAACGAAAGGGGGCTGTATGGCCCCCTTTTTTGTGTTTTAATGACCCTAACCGCGCAGTTAAGCGACAATTAGGAAGGATATGACGTTAAAATCCATATTTATTTTACCCTTAGTGATACTGGGGTTGACTGGCTGCCAATCTAGCCCAAACACCAATGTACAGCATGTTGTGAATGTGCCTTTAAGCATACCTTTGGCTGCCAATTTTAGAAATGAGATTGCCATTGCTCGCTATTCAGAGTTGTTGAATGCAAGTGACTTGCAGGAAGAGCAAAAAGCTCAGTTGTATTATAACCGTGGTATGTTGTACGACAGCTTAGGTTTAAGCACCTTGGCACGTATTGATTTTAATCGCGCAGTGAAAATGAAACCAGACTTGGCAGAAGTGTATAATTTTTTGGGTATCCATCACACGCTTTCTCAAGAGTACGGTCAAGCCTACGAAATGTTTGATACAGTTTTAGAGTTAAACGAAGAACATGAATATGCTTACTTAAATCGCGGTATTGCGCTTTACTATGGGGAGCGTCCTCGTTTAGCAAGTCAGGACTTTTCCGCGTTCTTAGCGCGCTCCCCCCAAGATGCTTATCGTGTGATGTGGCTATATTTAGCGCAATCGCAGGTTAATAAGCAGCTGGCGGATAGGCAACTCAAAGAAAATAGCCAAGCTTTGAACTACGAAGAATGGGCAAGCCAGCTGGTTCAACTCTACCTTGGTGAAATAACTGAAGGGCAATTCCTGTCGCAACTCGGGGAAGGGGTGTCAAGTCAGCAAGAATACGCCGAGAGGCTATGTGAAGCTTATTTTTACCTTGCTAAATCGTACCAAGCTAGAGGTGAGCAGCAAGTAGCTATCGACTTTTTTAAGTTGGTGCTTGCTACTAATGTTTATGAATTTGTTGAGCATAAATACGCTCGTTTAGAACTGGATTTACTAGCAGCTGATGAGGCCGGTTAAGTACTTTGTAATTAGCTGTTTTTTGCTATTGATGATGGTACAAAGCCATCATCAACCGCGTTTAAATGAACAATCTGCGCGCAATGCGTTGTTGATACAAACCCCACAAGTTTATTACTTGATAGAAAGTAGAATAAACCTATCCACACTGCCTACAAATGTTATACGCGCTCTGCTGGTTTTAGATGATGCCAAAGTTAAGTTTGAATGGGCAATACGACTTACTAAACGACAGCGCTTTGATGAGAGTAGATTGTATTGGCAAAAATATTATCTCGATGCAATGGAGCAGCAACGCGAGCGTCTAGCGCAAGCGTTTGTAAAGCATGATGCGTTTGATGAGCTGCAAAGAATACAAGATATGTACTCTCTACCCAGACACTTATCAGTGTTACTGGATAGTGAGCGAGGCACTTTGCCGCAAGCTCTTCCTCGAGAGTCATTGACAAGATGGGGGCTTAACATTTTAACTGATGAAGTGCAGTTTTCAGGGCTATGTAAGAACCGCGTGCTATTGGTAAGTGATCACTATAGAGGCGTGATTAAACTCAATGCTTTAAAGGCGCAATATCTAAAAAAACCAGAGCCAGAAGAAAATAGCTACTGTTTTACAGAGGTATTTTATATTGGCGACATTATGGCATGTGAAATAGAGCCGACACAGTTTGCCAGATGTAATGCCGATGGTTTGATAGAGCAGTATAAGGCGTTTTTGGGTAATATCGACTATGTCATTGTCATGACCAAAAGTGGGCTTGCAAACGTAACTAACGGCATGATGACGTTGACTTTAAGTAGCGATTATCAAGTATTTTTGCATGAACTAATGCATTTTAGCGGGTTTGAAGATGAGTATGCAGTCGCACCTGAAAAAGCTCAGTGGTTATGTCAAAGGGAGGGGCATTACGCCCCAAACTTGATTGTTGCGCAATCTCCCCCAGTTCAGGGGTGGTATGAAAGCAAAACGTGTAGAGATGGAGCGCTTACTGCCTACAAACCGAGTGAACATTGGAGCATTATGCAGTACCAAGAGCTACCTTTATCGCATAAATATCGACAGCTTTGGCAAAATGCTATTAACTCAAGGCGTTACCAGTTACCTATATTTTTTAACTGGAAAACAAATCCAAAAAGGGGCGACGTTGAATGAGAGTGCAAGCGAGATATGAATTTAATCTGAATTGTTTGTTAAAGTTGTCTAAAATGACATCAGCCAGACTGTATAACTATAGACAACTCAAACACTAATACAGTATAACTGGGAGAGTTTTGTGTGCTCAAAGTATGTAATTTAGAATGACTAAAATCATGTTAGAGTGCAACCAATCAGTGTATGTCGTGTGCTTACGACGCTGAAACAAAAAGGTTTAATCTATGACTTTGCTTTGGATACCCTTGTTATCCTTTATCGGCAGTATTTTTTCTTCACTTTTGGGCAATTTGTCACGCAATAAATCAACCGCGTTGACTCTGCTTGCCCCTCTTGTAGCACTTGCGTTAGCGATTTATCTATCTCCTGCGGTATTTGCTGGCGATACAATAAGAGAAAGTACTACTTGGATCCCGCTGTTGGGTCTGGAAATTGCCTTTCGTTTAGATGGGCTCGCTTTGCTATTTGTATTTATGATACTTGGCATTGGTATTTTAGTGATTTTCTATGCTCGTTATTATTTGAGTGAGAAAGACTCTATGCCGAAGCTCTATTCATACTTGATGTTATTTATGACGGCAATGCTTGGCATTGTGATGTCAAACAATGTGCTTCAGTTATGGCTATTTTGGGAGCTTACCAGTATTAGCTCATTCTTACTGATCAGCTACTGGGGCCATAAATCGGAAGCGCGAAAAGGTGCTCGTATGGCATTGGCTGTGACGGGGGCCGGTGGTTTGGCTCTGTTGGCTGGCTTATTGATACTAGGCAATGTGGTGGGAAGCTATAACCTAGATGTTATATTACAAAGTAAAGCACTAATTCAGGCTCATGACTTGTATGAAGTCATTTTAGTCTTAGTTTTACTTGGTGCTTTCACTAAATCAGCACAGTTTCCTTTTCATTTTTGGCTACCTCACGCGATGGCTGCACCAACTCCGGTAAGTGCTTATTTACACTCCGCAACTATGGTAAAAGCGGGGATATTTTTGCTTGCTCGTTTTTACCCAGCACTTGCAGGAACCGACTTATGGTTTGTACTGGTCGGTTTAACGGGATTAACAACACTATTGTTTGCCGCTTATGTCGCTTTATTTAAACATGATTTAAAAGGTTTATTAGCTTACTCAACGATTAGCCATTTGGGCTTGATTACTTTGTTACTGGGACTTGATACCGAACTTGCTACGGTTGCCGCTATTTTTCACATAATAAACCACGCAACTTTTAAGGCGTCGCTGTTTATGGCAACTGGTATCATTGATCATGAAACTGGTACGAGAGATATGCGAAAGTTAAACGGCATGTGGCGATTTATGCCTTATACAGCAACTCTCGCGATGGTAGCGGCTGCCGCAATGGCCGGCGTACCATTGCTTAATGGTTTCTTATCAAAAGAAATGTTTTTTGCGGAAACCCTGTATCAGCAGCTGCTTGGTTCTATGTCTTGGTTGATCCCCGTATTAGCAACTATCGCAGGTGCCTTCTCTGTGGCTTATTCAGCAAGGTTTATCCATGATGTATTCTTTAACGGTGACCCTATTGGATTGCCCAAAGAGCCTCATGAGCCTCCAAGATATATGCGTGTTCCTATCGAGATCCTAGTGGCAATATGCTTAGTCGTTGGGATGTTCCCGAATTTAGTTATTGATGGAATCCTCAATGCGGCGTCGTCAGCCGTATTAGGGACGCAACCACCGGAATTTCAGATATCTATTTGGCACGGATTTAATTTACCTTTGCTAATGAGTGGGATTGCGGTGTGTGGTGGCTTATTTATTTACACCCAGCGACGCTATTTATTTCAATTTCAGGCTTCATTGCCACCGTTGAATGCTAAAAAAGTGTTTGATAACACGGTGTATGGCATAGTGAAGTGGAGTCAACACAAAATAACAGCGATAGAAAATGGATCATTGCAGCGTTATCTGATGCTGATGTTTATTGTAGTGCTTATCAGTGCTGGGTGGCCGTTGTTTGAAATGGCCCAACTAGTGGGGGGTAAAAAACCGACGGAAGTTGATATTCACAATGGTATTGGCGCAGCACTTTTGATGATAGGTGCGATTGGTACTGTGATTTGGCACCATATGCGTATGGTCTCATTGTTGATGTTATCAGTGGTAGGTCTGATGGTATCGGTTGCCTTTACGCGTTTCTCGGCGCCAGATTTAGCACTGACACAGTTGACCGTTGAGGTAGTGACTATCATCTTACTGATGTTAGCGCTATTTTTCTTACCACAAAGAACACCGAAGGAATCTAGTTCAATCAGAGTGTTGCGTGACATTGGTATTTCGTCTGCTATTGGTGTGGTTGTAGGTAGTATCTGTTATGCGATGATAACAAGACCACTGAATTCAATTTCGGAATTCTTTATAGCAAATGCAAAAACTGGTGGCGGTGGTACTAATGTGGTGAACGTGATCTTAGTCGACTTCCGTGGTTTTGATACGCTTGGCGAAATAACAGTTCTGGGTATCGCTGCACTGGGTATTTATAAGTTACTTATTAACTTGCCATTGTTTATGCCTGCAAGCGATAGCGAAGGGCGTCCATGGGCGAAAGAACGTTACCCATTGCTCCTTGCAAGTATTTCACAAAGTTTACTACCACTGGCATTGCTGGTTTCATTTTATATTTTCTTACGTGGTCATAATCTTCCTGGTGGTGGTTTTATCGCCGGTTTGGTAACGGCAATCGCTTTTATTTTGCAATACATAGCGCATGGTTCTCACTGGATAGCTGAGCGACTAACGATAAACTATCGTAAAATTATTGCCTTTGGCATTGCCATTGCTCTGCTAACAGGTGTCGGTAGCTGGATATTCGATAGACCATTCTTAACATCGTGGTTTGACTATTTTGATATACCTGTCATAGGCAAAATTGAATTGGCTAGTGCATTGGTATTTGATTTAGGCGTTTATATAACGGTTGTTGGTGCAACATTAATGATATTAGCGAGTTTGGGTAAAGTAACCGCAGATGCGCCAAAAGAAGAGGTAAACTTTTAATGGAATTGTTATATGCATCTTGTGTTGGGTTGTTAGTAACCTGCGGCGTGTTTTTAATCTTGCGTGCAAGAACGTTCCCAGTGGTACTTGGTTTAACTATGTTGTCTTATGCAGTTAATCTATTCTTGTTTTCATCAGGTAGATTGGCGCTAAATAAGGCTGCAGTTCTTGGTTACTCAAATGAATATGCTGATCCGTTGCCGCAAGCTTTGGTGCTTACTGCAATCGTAATTGGATTTGCAATGACGGCATTCGTAGTGATATTGGCTATTCGTGGTCGTGCAGACTTGGGCAACGATCATGTTAATGGGCAAGAGACAGTTAAAAATAACAAAAAGGGTAAAGCATGATCCAGCATTTGACGTCTTTACCAATTCTTCTGCCAATGCTGGCAGGGGTTGTTCTACTTTTACCGCCATGTGGTAAAAGCTTGCCAATCAGAAGAATTGCATCTGTTGTTTTCTCAGCAATCACGCTTATCGCATCACTTGCGTTAATGGCAAAAGTCACATCTAGTGGCGCTCAGGTATATGCGATAGGTAATTGGTCAGCACCATTTGGTATTGTTCTGGTTGCTGACCCATTGTCGGTTTTACTAGTGAGTCTCACGTCTTTTCTAGGCATGGCCTGTGCGCTTTATGCATGTGCTGGTGATGATGGAAAAGGCGCATTTTTTCATCCATTACTGCAATTTTTACTGCTAGGTGTAAACGGCGCGTTTTTGACCGGTGACATGTTTAACTTGTTTGTATTTTTTGAAGTGCTGTTGATAGCATCGTACGCTTTGTTAATGCATGGGGGAGATAAACATAACACGCGCGCTGCATTGCAGTATGTGATTATGAACCTAGTGGGCTCTGCTGTTTTCTTGATAGCGCTAGGTACACTCTATGGAGTACTAGGCACACTTAATATGGCAGATATGGCTAATAAAGTGACTACTTTACAAGGTGACGACATTTATTTGGCCAAAATTGGCGGTTTATTATTATTGGTTGTTTTTGCCCTTAAAGGGGCGTTGTTGCCACTTCATCTTTGGTTGCCTAACACCTACGCAACGGCTATGCCTGTGGTTGCTGCGTTGTTTGCGATTATGACTAAAGTGGGTGTTTACTCAATGATGCGGGTATATACCCTCGTGTTTGGTGAACATGCTGGTGAGTTAAGCCTTATGGCTCAAAACTGGTTATGGTGGCTCGCCATAGCCACTATTTTTGTGGGTTCAATTGGAGTTTTGGCAAGTCAGGACTTACGAAAATTAACTGCAAATCTGGTTATTGTATCTGTTGGTACTTTGGTTGCGCTTGTGGCAGTACAGTCAATCCAGGCCAGTGCCGCTGCGATATACTATCTAGTTCACTCAACTTTGGTGAGCGCTGCATTATTTTTACTTGCTGATCTTATTGCCCGCCAAAGAGGTAAGGTGAGCGATAGGATCACCGCGGGCCGACCGGTCGCACAACCACTGTTACTGGGGGGAGGCTTTTTAATAGCTGCTATTACAGTTATTGGTATGCCCCCTCTATCAGGTTTTGTAGCAAAGATTTGGTTATTAAGAGCGACTTATGAAACCGATCAGGCGATTGTATTTTGGCCTGTGTATCTGCTAGCCAGTCTTGCAGTTTTGCTGTCACTGTCAAAAACGGGTAGTACGTTATTTTGGCATAATACAACGGCGAAAACGGCCGATGCTGCTGAGCAGAACCAGGTTCACCCAGCGCAATATTGTGCGTTAGCGATGTTGCTTATTGCATCTCCTGTAATGGTCATATTTGCTGGCCCTTTAACTGAATATACGTTGATGACTGCAACTGAGCTGCATAATTTTGCAAATAACCTCAGTGTTGTTTTAGAAGGAGCACAGTAATGCGCTTAGATGCTCGTTTTTCTTGGCTACCTACTCCGTTTAGAAGCCTTATGTTGTTTTTCGTATGGTTGCTGCTTAACAATAGTGTATCTGCAGGGCATATTTTGCTTGGCTTGATATTAGCGATTGTGATCCCTTTAGTAACTCAACCGTTTCGTACAAAACAACCCTTGATATTAAAGCCAGGCTTAGCAATACGTCATCTGCTGTTGGTTTTGTATGACATAATTACCGCGAATGTCCAAGTTGCTCTGTTGATTTTAGGCCCAACAAAAAGGTTAAACCCTGGTTTTATTAAGGTGCCATTAGACTTATCTCATAGTATGCCTATTACGATTTTGGCCAGCACCGTATCTTTGACACCGGGAACGGTTAGTGCTGAAGTTTATCCTTGGCTAGAGTCTTTACCTGATGGCGATAAACCAAAGCAACGCTACTTGTTAATCCATGTTCTGAACTTAGAAGATGAAGAAAAGCTGGTTAAAACCATTAAGCAACGTTATGAAGCGCCGCTTAAGGAGATTTTTCAATGCTAGAGACTGTAATTTTGATTGTGTTTGCGATGATAGGTTTATCATTGTTGCTAAATTTATGGCGCTTAGTGGTGGGTCCGTCGGTGCCTGATCGCATTTTGGCGCTTGATACCATGTACATTAATAGCATTGCGTTAATCATTTTATATGGTATGAGCATGGGGACTGGTTTGTATTTTGAAGCCGCATTATTGATTGCCATGTTAGGATTTGTAAGTACCGTTGCTGTATGCAAGTACTTGCTGCGTGGCGATATAATCGAATAAGGGGGTAGTATGTCTGAATGGATAATTTCAATATTATTACTGATAGGCGGCTTTTTTGTGCTAGTAGGGTCAATAGGTTTAGTAAAAATGCCCGATTTTTTTATGCGCTTACATGGGCCTACAAAGGCTACAACATTAGGCATGGCCAGCTTATTAACAGCGGCAATGATTTACTTCAGCCAGCTTCAAGATGGTGTTAGTGCCAAAGAAATATTGATTTCAATTTTCTTGTTATTGACCGCTCCTATCAGTGGTTACATGCTGATCAAATCGGCAATTCATCATAAGCTCAAAAGCATCGAACGCACTTCTGGGAAAGATAAGATAGAAGATGACGTGTAATATCTCACACCAAACAAAAAAAGGTACGATCGTTAGTCGTACCTTTTTTTGTTTTACTCAATGTACGGACTTGCACATTAGTGTGCTTTATGTTGTGCTGTGTAATAAGAGTAAAATCAAAAAGTTGTCTAATAACCTGATCTCATTCAAATCATGGTAAGTCTCGTTTTGAACTTTCCAATGTGCAAGCTTGGCAGAGACAAATTTGACCTGTTTAAATTGACGTACTTTCGCCAAGCTGGTTGTTTGCATTTATAAAGAAGGAAACTCATGAATCACACATCTATAAAAAGCAAGCTACTTGTATTTGTCGGTGCTTTACTGACCTCTTTAGTTATGTTGCTCACGTTATATATGTGGCTTAATTTAGGCGCGCAAAATGAGAAACAAAATAAGCAAGTACAGAGCGCGATATATGATGAGGCACAACGTAGTCTAATAGCTCAAGGAAGCTTTTATGCACAGCGGGTCGCTGGATTTATAAATGAGGCTTACAGGGTGCCTTATACGTTTGCTGGAGTGTTAAATAATAGCGCACAAACTCAGCCTCTATCTCGTGATGTGGTACAAAGAGCAGTTGCGGGCGCATTACAGCAAAATAAGTTTGTCTCTTCTATGTATGCACAATTTGAGGCAAACGGGTATGACAACCTAGATGCTCAATACAGAGCAGGAGCGAGTCACTCTGTCTCTGGTGATGGTACTTTAGAGATCTACTTTACGCGAGATTCATCGGGAATAAATCAGCAAAAGGTTGCCGCAGCTGCTGACAAATACTTAGCAGCTAGAAATGAGTTTGGTCTTAGAGAAGCTGAGTGGTATTTGTGTGCGCGCGATAAAAATAAACCCTGCATAATGGAGCCCTACTTGTATGATGGCACATTGATGACTTCATTGACGGTGCCTGTGCAAGCAAATGGACGCTTCGTTGGCTTAGTGGGAGTAGATGTTAATCTACCAATTTTTCAGGAACAAGTGGAAGAACTATCTAGCTCCTTGTACCAAGGGGCAGCCAAGGTAACTTTGCTTAGCGAACTAGGCTTGGTTGTTGGCTCTAGTCATTACGCCAAGCTGGCAAGACCATTAAAGGAGTCTATGTCAGCCTCAAGAGCGCAAAGGCTGTTAGGGCTGCACAGCTCCAAGGACGTTGTTGAAATTGGCGACGATATCGCAGTTGCAGTGCCTATTGATATTGAGTTGGCAAATACTACTTGGTCTTTACTGATTGAGGTACCTAAAGACGTAGTGCTTGAGCGTGCCACCTCTTTAGCCAGTGAGCTTGAAAAGTCGGCTAACTCGTTAAGCCAAACCATGTTAGTCGTTGGTGTTGTTATTGCATTAATTGGAATAGCGATAGCGGTGGTTTTGATAAATACCATCATAAAACCTTTGACGCATATTCAGCAGCGTATAGAAAACTTAGCCAGTAGCGAAGGTGACCTTACGCATGAATTGGAAGTCAGTCATCATGGAGAATTAATCGCGCTCGCCAAAGGCTTTAATTCATTTACGCATAAGCTGCGCAACATGATTGACGATTTGAAGAAGCTTGCAGAGCAATCTTACCAACAGTCATTTGAAACCACAGAATTAGCTATTAACATCAAAAATAAAGTAGCAAATCAGCATAACGAAATTGATAGTGTTGTGGCTGCCATTAACGAGCTGAGCGCTACGGCATCTGAAGTTGCTCGCTCATCTGAACAAGCTGCTCATAGCGTGAATGAAGCAGCTAACCAAGTAAAAATGAGTGAGTCGAGTATTGTAAAAACCACACATACGGTACAAAAAATGGCGTCTCAAGTTTCAGACGCAAAGCAAGCTATCACAAAAGTAGTTGAGCGTAGTGCAGATATTTCACAGATATTAGATGTGATCAGAGCGATTGCCGAGCAAACCAATCTACTTGCACTTAACGCGGCAATTGAAGCCGCGCGGGCTGGCGAGCAAGGAAGAGGCTTTGCGGTGGTCGCTGATGAAGTTCGGGCTTTAGCTTCTAAAACGCATGACTCAACCAACGATATCAGTAAGTTGATAGATAATTTAACTCACGAAGTTCATCAGTCAGAAAACATCATTGAAAACTCAGTTGCTCAAGGTGAACAGGCTGTGTCTTACTGTAAAGAATCGGCCGACGCCATGGGGAGTATGGTTGCTATGCTATCTAGTATTTCTAATGAGGTTACTCAAATAGCAACCGCAGCAGAAGAGCAAAGCGTGGTCACAGAGGAAATCAATACCAACACAACGGGTATTGCTGATGCGGCGATGGAGCTTTCGCAATTAGCAGATCTCGTTGAACAGGCAGCGAGTAAAATGACACAAATAGTCGAGCAAAAGCATACTCAATTAAACCTTCTTAAAACTAGATAATTTGACTGCTGCGTGCCGAACTAGGTACGCAGCGCATAACCCCTTTATCAATAGCCAGCCAAGCATTCATACTGGAATAATTTTCTTGCTTAGCTTATTATAACTGTTTATTTATACAGTTATCAGGTTAACCCAATTCAATGAAACTATATATTGCTGAAAAACCTTCTTTAGGAAGAGCCATTGCAGAGGCGCTTCCTAAGCCACATACAAAGCAAGATGGGTTTATTGAGGCTGGTGATGGCAGTATTGTTTCTTGGTGTATTGGCCATTTGTTAGAGCAAGCTGAGCCTGAAGATTACGACTCAAAGTACAAGAAGTGGCAGTATGAAGATCTTCCGATAGTACCCTCACATTGGCAATTTAAAGCAAAAGCTAAAACTAAAAAACAACTGAGCGTATTAACAAAGTTAATTAAGCGTGCCAGCATTATTGTGCATGCAGGAGATCCAGATAGAGAAGGGCAATTACTTGTTGATGAAGTACTTCAGCATGTTGGCTTGAATTCGTCGCAAAAGCAAAATGTACAACGTTTACTTGTTAGCGACCTAAATGTTGATGCGGTTAAACGTGCTTTAGCCGCAATAAAATCTAATCAATTGTTTATACCACTTAGCGTATCAGCTTTAGCTCGAGCTAGGGCAGATTGGTTATACGGTATGAATCTTACCAGAGCTTACACATTAACAGGGCAAAAAGCGGGATATCAAGGCGTATTATCTGTGGGAAGGGTGCAGACGCCAGTGCTTGGGCTGGTTGTAAAAAGAGACAAAGAAATAGAAGAATTTGTCTCGAAACCTTTTTACGAAGTGTTTGCCCATCTGTACACCGATGAAAAGCAACCTGTGATTGCTAAGTGGCAACCCAGCGAAGCATGCCAGCCATATATGGATGAAGAAAAACGAGTGTTGGTAAAAGCGCTTGCACAAAACGTTGCGTCTCGTATTAAAGGGCAGCGTGCTGAAGTTGTTAAATTAACAAAGAAGCCAAAAACACAATCTGCACCACTGCCTTACAATTTATCTGCACTGCAGATAGACGCGAATAAACGATATGGCATGTCGGCACAGCAAGTGTTGGATGTATGCCAAGGGTTATATGAAAAGCATAAGTTGATAACCTATCCGCGCTCAGACAATCGCTATTTACCAGATGAGCACTTTTATGAAGCCGCGCAAGTTTTATCCGCAATAACCAACAACAATGGCTGTGATAAAGGCAACGTTGATAATGCCGACTTATCCATAAAATCTAAATGTTGGAACGATAAAAAAGTGGCTGCGCATCATGCAATCATACCAACAAGTAAAAAACTAAAATCAGCACAGCTTGGCCAATATGAACAGCAGATCTACGAGCTCATCAGTACCATGTATGTTGCTCAGTTTTACCCTGCCTACAGTTATAATGAAACCGTGGCTGAATTTTCAATTGCCGGTGGGACGTTTATTGCCAAAGCGAAGCAGGTAACAAATGAAGGTTTTAAAGTATTGTTTGGCAAGAAAAGGCTCAATGAGGAATCAGAATCTACCTTTTTGCCTCCGTTAGTAGAAGGACAACGGTTACTTTGTCACGATGCGCAAATACAAGAAAAGCATACTCAACCTCCACAATATTATACCGATGCGTCACTTTTGGCTGCCATGACAGGTATTAGCCGATATGTAAAAGACTCGGAAATAAAAAAAATCCTCAAAGAGACTGATGGATTAGGCACTGAAGCAACACGTGCAGGGATCATTGAATTGTTATTTAAACGGGGCTTTTTACAGCGCGAAGGTAAACTAATAAAAAGCAGTGATGTTGGCCGAACTATGATAAATATGTTACCTGAAGCTTTGACTTTACCGGATAGAACGGCGTTGTGGGAATCACATCTCGCTAAAATTGCCAACAAAGAGTGTAACTATCAAAATTTTATGGAGCCACTCGTAGCTCAAATCGGAGAAGTTATCTCAACTGCACATTTAACAAAAAATGTAAGTTTTAAGGGGCTTGCAAAGCCAAATAACAAACGCCGATTTAAAAAGCGTAGGAAAAATACCGCGAAGTCGTAGGATTAGACTTGTAATTAGTGCCTTCGCCTCAATATAAAAACAAAATACGCAAAAAATAAAGCAAAGTATGAGTAACCAAATCCAATTAACGAGCGAAAACATACAACAAGTGCTTGGTGAGCAAAATCAAGACAAGCTAATTCTATTAACCTTTTTTAGTGCTCAAAATCCTGACTGTATAGCACAGGCTTCTATATTAAGTAATTTGGCAACTAATTATGAGTCTTACATTGTTGTGGCGACAGTCGATTGTGATACTCAGCAAACACTGGCATCGCAGCTTGCACAGCAAATTGGTTTACAGGCTTTGCCTACTCTGGTGCTGCTTAAAAATGGTGCACCAGTTGATATGCTAGCAGGTCCTCAAAGTGAAGAAGAAATCAAAAAAGCATTGGCTGAACATTTGCCTAAACCTGAGTTGCTGTTGTTAGATCAAGCAAAACAAGCGCTTGCGAATGATGATTTAAATGCCGCTTTTGGCTTTGCTAAGCAAGCTTACGACTTCGACGCGAATAACACGCGAGTTAAACTGGTTTTAGCAAACATCTGTATTCAGATACAAAAGCTAGATGATGCACAAGCATTACTGAACTCTATAGTAGCAACTGAACAGGATGCGTATTTTCAAAACTTACAGGCAAAACTAGATCAGGCTAGGCAAGCACAAGAGTCTCCCGAAATAAAAATGCTGAGTGAAGCGCTTGAAGCGGAGCCTGATAATAACGATATAAAGTTAAAGTTAGCTACTGTTCTTGCTGAGGCAGGTAAAAAAGAAGATGCATTGGCACTATTGCTTAGTATTTTGCAACGCGATATGAATTTTATGTCAGCAAAGCAAGACTTCTTAGACATAATTACTTCATTGCCTGATGGTGACGCGTTGGCAGCATCCTATAGAAGAAAGCTGTATAGCCTTTTGTACTAACCTTCCATAAAATGCATACTCATTATGAGTATGCATTTTTCAAAAAATAATTTGCATCTTTGTTTTTTTCTATAATACTTAACCTCCGGCTGGGTAAAAATAATACAAAACGAAGGCTGGAAAATCACTTTTGCTACTGTTTTGCGTAGCTTTTGTTTGTTTTTTTGTTCGTTTTGGCGTTTTTTTTTAAGTTTTATCAAAAAAGTGCTTGCTTAAAAGTTTTTGCTGCCTATAATGCGCACCCACTGACACGGAGCGCTGAGCAACTTAAGCAAAGCAACAGCGAGTCAGCGTCGAGTAAAACTTAATGTTTAAACTTCTTTTGAAATCTTAAAAATTAAGTGTTGACAAAAAATAGGGAATGCTTAGAATGCACACCCCTAGCGAGATGAAGCCAAGCGCTGAATCATCGCACTGTTCTTTAAAAATATGAAGCAATCATCTGTGTGGGCACTCGTACAGATTGAGTTCTAACAGCAGAACTACTTAGGTAGGGACGCAAACAAATTTAGAGTCTCAATTGAACTGAGTGACCAACGGAAACAAGTTTACTTGTTTCAACACAGTCAATTCGATATCGAAAGATATCAAAATCAGAATTCAATGAGCACGAAACTACGGTTTCAAAAAACTTTTAATTGAAGAGTTTGATCATGGCTCAGATTGAACGCTGGCGGCAGGCCTAACACATGCAAGTCGAGCGGTAACATTTCTAGCTTGCTAGAAGATGACGAGCGGCGGACG
>NZ_JAAUWV010000004.1 GCF_014694405.1 Pseudoalteromonas sp. S16_S37 | reverse complement strand
ATAAGCAAGACTATATGGCGGGGCTCCGGCATTTTAAGAAAACCATCACTGACTTGAATTGGCAAAATTTGGATGTTAGTGATGTGTTTGAATTTAAATGATTATTTATGGGGATCCCTCAGGCTATTATCGGTCCAAGTTTATTGTGCACCTTCACTTCACATAGTGATTTCGCCATTGTTTCATCTAGGTGTTGAATCCTTTGCTTGGGCGCACACGCTCAGCAATGCCGTGATGCGAGTGCACAAAATGGTTATTTCTGGGAGGATATATGGACCATGTCACTAAGCTTGCAAAAAATATAGTTTCGCTTATTTTCGCAAGGCGTAAGTTAGTTGCAAGCGAAGCACCTTTGTTGCATGAGTTTGAACATTTTGATGAGCAAGAAACCGCACACCATGTAGCTATTGTAAAAAACTTAATTGAACAACAACAACCTATCACTATGATTTTACCCGCCTATCCCGGTAAGTCGCCAAATCGTGATAAAACACTCAGCTATTTACCAGACTTAGCAGAGATGCATTCAATTGACTTGCTTAATGAACTGTGTGAAGAAATTTCCACCGTTTATTCTTTTGGTGCCAAGCTCATTATATGCTCTGATGGCTATGTGTTTTCAGATCTAGTACGCATTCCAGATGAAAACGTACAAGCTTACACCGATCAAGTCATTGCCTATTATTCAGAGCATTACCCACAACACTTTGATTTTTTTGATATTAAGGACGCATTTACACAGTTGAAGTGCTTATCGTCAATGCGAGAAGAGCTGATGATCATGTATGGTGAGTCGCTTATTACTTTGACTGCATGCGCTAAAACTGACCCTGCTACAAAGTCGATGTATACGGGGATCACGCGCTTTCTTTTTGAAGACTATTGCGGGCTTAGCGAATTCGCGCAATCAAGTAAAACACAAATCCAAAAGCTCGCTAAACAAACATCTTTGAGAGTGATCCAGCGCAGTAATGCATGGAGTGCTTTACTTGAAGATAAGTTTCCGAATGCTGTTCGCTTATCCATACACCCTCAATTTAGAGTATCTAAAAAAATTGGTATCCAACTCGGTCGAGCAGAAGATAGCTGGCGAACGCCTTGGCACTCAGTTGCAGTAAGAGTAGATGGCGAAGTGCAATTAAAGCGTAGAAGTTTAGTCGACGAAAATCGGTATCGATTGATATTCAACCAAGGCAAGCCTTGTCATTATCAACCTCAGTTTGTTCAAGAGCTAGGAGAGCAACGTGCTTAAAGCGCTGATTTTTGACTTAGATGGCACCTTAGTCGATACCCTCAAAGATATTGCCTATGCCATGGACCGCACACTTGCTCACTTTGGTTTAGAGCGCCTTGGTGAGCCGGTATACCGTCAATATATCGGAGGGGGCTCTCGCGATATGGTCGAGCATTTATGCCCCGAACACTTATCTGTCGACACAGTGTACAAGCATTATTTAGAAGAATATCAAACACGTCTTTGCCAACATACGAGTCCTTATCAAGGTGTGCATCAGGCTTTGCGTGATTTTAAAGCTCTTGGGCTTAAAGTTTTGGTCGTGACCAATAAGCACCAATCCCATGCGCAAGTTGTCTTGAAAACTCTATTCGATGATATTGAATTTGACGCCATTGTAGGTGCAAACAGTCAATTTGCTAAAAAGCCAGATCCAACCTCTACCCTCACTGTGTTGGATAGATTAAACCTTCATCCATCACAGACCTTGTTTATTGGTGATACATCTATCGACATAAACACGGCTTTGGCAGCAGGTGTAACGCCAGTATGGGTGGCTTGGGGTTACGGTAATATCAGCGAATTACCTAACCCTCTTATATTACAGATCAGCGAAATAACACAGCTTGGCAATCTAGTGAATGAAAAATTAAAAGGAATGAACATGTCCCAGTTTGACATAGCAATTAAAAAGCAACCACAAACACAAATACAACAAGAGCAGTCATTACACGATACCCTATTGAATATCATTGAGCGCTATTTAGTTCGCGTTGAAGGCGATAAGTTTGCAACAACTGGGCGAGCCCTGTTAGCAACTCAACTTGCCTATTTTGTTGAGGAATCGCTTCCCATTGAAATGATTTTACCGGGATTCCCGTGTAAGTCTCCAAATCAAAAAGATAAGTCGTTTTCTGTCATGCCCGATTATGGCGAAGTAATTGCAATTGAGCGACTAGATGAAATTTGCGCACAAATTAAGCAAGTATATAAACCCGGTTGTAAGCTCACTATTTTAAGTGATGGCACAACATTTAATGATATTGTACAGGTTACTGATGAACAAAAAGAGCATTACAAAAACGCATTACGCCAATTAACTATCACTGAGCATATTCAATGGGCCGACTTGCAATCACTTGTCAACACACAAGATGATGCTGAGTGCTCAAACACATTGCGCGAACAATTGGTGGCGCAACTAGGGCTCGGTAAAAACGCGTTTAATAAGTTTGCTAAAGAAGTACAAAGTAATCAGGCGCTTTCAAGCACTCACGATAAACTGTGTAGTTACTTGTACCATGATATTAACCTTGAACCTATGGCCGAAGCAGATAGAGACCAATACTTGCAGTCGATTTGCGACAAAGCCTATACCATGATGTTTAGAGGCAAAGCGCTCTCTTATGGTATAGAAAAAGCGTTTCCAAATCATATTCGTTTGTCTGTTCATCAGTATGACAATGCCGGGCCTAAATTTACTTTCGCTTTGACTAAACATCAGCAGCAAAGCACTTCTCCTTGGCATACCGTGCCCGTTCGCAAGTTATCTGGTGAGTATGTACAGTTGCCCCACGCTATCGCACTTGAATCACTTGTTGTGCCAGTGTATTACCAAGGCCACAAGTGGTTATATCTAGAGGTTGCGAATAATAATGCCGAACAGTTTGATTTTGAGCTCATTAAAACACCCAAAATTGGTTTGAAAATCACCAAAAAATCAGGCACATGTTATGAGCAATTATCGTCTGAGTTTTTACAAAGCCTATCACAGGAGTTCGGCTTTGTTGTTTTGAAACAAGTTAACTTATTTGAACCACAAGATCTGGTGAAGTTCTGCGAACCTTATGGTCAACTATATCATTGGAACTTTGGTCCTGTAAAAGTGGTAAAACCAGAGGAAAACCCCACCGGTTATGTGATGTCCACCGAAAAGACACCGCTACATTGGGATTTAAGTATGCTGCCAGCAAACACACCTGAAGTTATCGAAAACCCAAGATTTACAGCACATACTTTTATGTTGTATTGCAAAACACCACCCGCCAAAGGCGAAGGCCAAACCTTGCTTGTAGACAGTCGCTGCGCACTGAAAATTGCTGGGCAAGATAAAGTTGAACAATGGCGAGCGCTTGATGTAACCTACAACACAAAAATGACCTATTATGGCGGCTCACCTCATACCTACCCTTTGGTTTACACTCATCCTGTGACGGGCGACGATATATTTCGCTATCAAGAAGGGTCTCAGTTGGCAATGCAGACATTCACACTGAGTAACTCAGATATGCCACAGGCAGAATTTAATGCGGCAATACGCGATGCTCATGACGTAGCATACGACCCTCGCTGTCTTGTGGAATATGAGTGGCAAGCGGGAGATTTGGTCATTATAGATAACTACTACACCTTACATGGACGCGCGGCTATGAGTGAAGCGTCGATGCAACGAGAGCTGTGGCGCGTACAAGTATATTAAGTTTAAAAATCAAAATGATAATTGAGTAGCTTGCACTGATATAACCGAGTTACTTTACTCAAAGAGCGCTTATGATTTGCTTCATAAGTGCTCTGTAATTTTTCACAAACCACCCCAACATGTAAATTAAGGTGGATGTCTTTAGTAATGCGCCATAAAAAAGCCCCGCGACTTGCGCAGGGCTTTTATCTAAATCAATTTTTCAAACTGATTAGAACTTGTAGTCAAACTTAAAGTAAGCTTGGCGACCAAGTGTTGTGTGCGTTTTAGCATCAATACCCATAGCGTCAGAAGGCACAAGTGGCGCTTCTTCATTAAACAGGTTTGCTGCACCTAACGTTAATGTTAAGTCTTTAAAGCCGATATAGCTTAGTGTTGCATCGTAAGTTGTCCAAGATTCAATCTTAAACTTCTTACCTGCGCTATCTGCTAAGTCGTTGTACGAGTCAATGAAGTTAACATTGAATGTTGCTAACCAGTCATTATTTGCCCAGTCAACACCCGCAGTCCAACGGTATTGTGGATGCTCATGCTCACCGTTTAGGTCTTCACGTACAGTGCTTGTGTTACCTTGGTCATCACTTTGGAAAGATTGCTCTTCAAAGTTCAGGGCATAAGTTAAGTTATAGCTAAACTTAAATTCACCCATATTTTGTGTAGTCAGTGCATACGCTAAGTTAACATCAAAACCATCTGTTTCACGACCACCAATGTTTACGAATGTGTCGTTGATAGTCAAAATACGACCTAGTGTACTACCTTGGCTTGGCGCACGAACAACTAAGTTAGGATCGGTACCACAGCAATCAACTAGCTTCTGTGCACCAATCTTCTTAATGAGATCTTCTTGGTCGTAGTTCCAGTAATCAACGCCAATGCTAAAGTCGTCAGTTGCCTGCCATACAACACCTAGGTTGTAGTTTTCAGACTCTTCTGGCTTAAGCTTTTTGTTACCCGCAACAATTGCTGTGTATTCTGTTGGTTCACAATCTGCCTCGGCGCCTGTTTGACGACAACGCTCTTTATCGATAACTGATGGAGACTCATCAGTGCGGCCTAAATGTAGCTGTACCAGTGATGGTGCTCTAAATGCAGTACCCCAAGAACCACGAATAACTAACGAATCAATGGGCGCCCAGCGAAATGCAATTTTAGGGTCGGTCGTGGTACCAAAATCACTGTAATCTTCATGACGTACAGCAAGTTGTAGCTCTAACGTGTCTAGCACTGGTACGCTGAACTCAGCAAACACTGCCGTGTTATCTCTGTCACCATTGGCTTGCGTTGCTTCTGTACCAAAAATTTCACCACGGATGTACTGGCTATCTGGGTTATCTTCGATTTTTTCACGGCGAGTTTCAAAACCAAATGCCGCTGATACATAGCCCGCACCTAGCTCAAACAACTCACCAGAAATGGTACCGTCGAGTGATTGCATGGTTGATGCACCATAACGCGTTGTTGTAGTCTCAAAGTATGCTAGCCCTTGCGCTGTGTTAGTGCTTGGTTCAAACGGGTTCCATAAACCCATATCAATCGCTTGTTGTGCACGGATCTTATTAGGGAAACCATCAAAGCCTTTTTCAACTGCGCTTGAGCGAATTGTTGAATAAGCAATTTCCCAATCCCAATCTTTGTAGTTACCACGTGCACCTAAAACACCACGATAGTACTCTGAATCTACGTCTTTTTTACGGTTACCAATATCAACGGTACGACGACGCATTGAAATATCAACACCATGTAAGAAGTGCGTTGGGTCAGTCGCTAGAGGGTGATTTGGATTATCACCGCTCATTGTTAGCTCGGTAAAGCTTGGGCTGCCAGCACCTTGAATGAATGTTGATGCGTGTTGCGCTGCAAATTCCGCAAAACCTTCAACGCCATCGGCAAGTTCTTGAACGCCGTTATAGCTAAAGCTGAAACGCTCAGTTGAAGGAATTAACGTCATGTGAGGTGCATAGTCATAACGGCAGATATCGCCAATGATCATATTCTCAGGACATTTATCGTTGCCCCATACATCGGCAAAAATAGTCTGTCTGATTGGGGTGCCATCATCAGCGGTGCCTGTTACAGGAAGTCTTGCCCACTGCTCGTCTGTTAGCATGCTTCTAACAACTTCTACACTGCCAGGGAAACCTGATGAGCTTAAAGAATTGTTACCACCTCTAAAGCGCTGATCTGCAGTGGCTGTGTAGTCTCTGTCACCATAAAATACATCGCCACGTTTGAAGTAATCGAGCGCAAAGTTATGTTGCCCTTTATCGGTCGACGAGCCCCATAACACAGTAAAGTTTTGCTCTTCACCACCACCATCAGCGGTATCAGATACTTTGCCCGACACTTCAAAGCCGTCAATATCATTACGCAAGATAATGTTGATTACACCTGCTACTGCATCAGAGCCATAGGTTGCTGATGCACCATCTTTTAGAATGTCGATACGTTTAACTGACGAAACTGGAATAGTATTTAAGTCAACGAAAGAAGTTTCGATGTCTTTTGCAAATGGGCTTACTGCAACACGACGACCGTTGATTAATACTAATGTAGATGATGCACCTAAGCCTCTGAGTGCCACACTCGACCCACCGTTGGCGGTGTCATCACTTGAGTTACCTTGAGTACTAAATGTACCAGCACCTGATACCGGTAGTTTTTGTAGTGCACCTATCAAGTCTGTAGAACCTGTAGCTGCTAAATCACCTGCTGAAATTGATTGGATTGGTGAAGGCCCTTCCATGTCAGTGCGTTTGATGTGTGAACCGGTAACTTCAATGCGTTCTACTTTTTCATCCGCCGCTACAGCTGATTGGGTTTGACCTAGTAACATTGCTGCTGACAATGCACTTAATGCAAATATTGGTTTCATTGTTTGCGTTTCCCTGTTGTAGTGTAAGTTATTGTTTTAATTAACCTGTATTGTTCTACCACATATTTTCGCAACGCACAATTCGCCACTTTTCTTACATTTTTTATCGCTATCACTGCTATAAGCACAAGTTTTGTGAAAATAAAATATTCAAATCAACAAGTTATTAACCTAAAAACCCCATAAAAGGTACAATTATGGACGTTTTCAGAGTCTACTTTCATAAAAAATTTTTGCTATAAAAGTGTTACATTTGGTTTCTAAAACGCTGGTGTACCTTAATGCGAGTGGTTGATACCGTCGTGCATAAATCCAAGCATAATATCTCTGCAAGACAACTGTTTACACAAACACAATAAATAAGCATTCCATGCTAATGGAACTCTCTAGAGCGAGGTTTAAGCGTTAATAACAAGTCGCTGCGATCCAGTAGCCTACCAGCAATAACATGAACCACTTCGCCACTGCGCTCTAATACACCTTTCACCTCTAGTATTTTGGCACTTAAATAAGCTTGTTTTTGTGCTCTAGCGGTTGCCGTCCACACCACTACATTAATATTGCCCGTATCATCTTCAAGGGTAAAAAAGGTGACACCAGCAGCAGTACCCGGCGCTTGTTTGCCAGTGACCAGCCCTATTACTGTAACTAACTGTTGGTTCTTGATATGCGCAAGCTCAACCTGACGAGTAAAGCGCCCTAAACGATTTGCTTCATCTAGCAGTGTGATCGGATGTTTATTAAGAGTAAGACCCGTCGCAGCATAATCTTCTAGAGTGTTATCTAGTGCTTCTCCTTCGCCAAATGGCGCCATTTCCTCTTGAATATCATCGCCATCCTTAACATAGCTAAACAGTGGCAGTTCGCTCTCTTTATCCATAATTTGCCAGCGGGCGCTATAACGACCACCAGCAAAACAAGATAGCGCATTAGCCGATGCCAGTTTCTCTAAACTCGTACTACTTACACCAAACATGCGTATCTGTTCAATATTGACGTAGCCTTGTTGAGGTCTCTGTGCAAGCAGAGTTTTAATTGTGTCGCTACTAAGGCCTTTTACTAGCCTAAAACCCAAGCGGATAGCAAACGTGCCGTGTTGCTCAATGACCTCATGATCATAATTAGAATGATTGATACATACAGGCAAAATCGCCACCCCATGACGCTGGGCGTCTTGGCATAATTGCGATGCACTGTAAAAGCCCATCGGTAAGCTATTCAACAATGCCGTGTAAAAAAAGGCAGGAAAATAATACTTTAGCCACGCAGAGCTATAAGCAAGTACTGCAAATGACGCAGAATGGCTTTCAGGAAAGCCATATTCACCAAATCCGCAGATCTGTGCAAATATTTGCTCTGCATAGCTTTGTGAATAACCCCTTTGCTGCATACCATCGAGCAACTTGCTTTTAAATTGCATAAGTTCGCCGGTTTTTTTCCACGATGCCATAGCTCGACGTAATTTATCGGCTTCGCCGCCACTAAAACCTGCAGCGACCATTGCCAGCTTAATCACTTGCTCTTGAAAAATCGGCACACCTAGTGTGCGAGCAAGTACCGATTTAACTTGCTCCGATGGATAGCTAATTTGCTCAGTACCACTTCTGCGCTGTAAAAACGGATGCACCATGCCACCTTGTATAGGCCCAGGTCGTACAATGGCTATTTGTATCACTAGGTCGTAATAACAACTCGGCTTTAACCTAGGCAGCATACTCATTTGTGCGCGCGACTCAATTTGAAACACCCCTACAGTGTCGGCCTTTTGCAGCATTTTATACACTTGCGGATCGTCGCCTAAGCGGGTTATATCAGCAATACGCCAAGTATAATTAAAGTGCTGATGAATATAATCAAATGACTTGCGAATTGCACTTAGCATGCCCAAAGCCAAAATATCGACTTTTAGCAAAGATAGGGTTTCTAGGTCATCTTTATCCCACTGGATCACGGTTCGTGCATCCATTGCTGCATTTTCTATCGGAACTAGCTCATACAGCGGACCAGCCGAAATAACAAAGCCACCTACATGTTGAGATAAATGTCGCGGAAACCCTAATATTTCATTAACTAGTTCAATAAACAGTTGCCCCTGATACGAGCTTGCATCAAGCCCCAATTCGCTGATCTGTGTTTGCCACGACAGCGCTTTGTCGCGGCGATTAACTTGCTTGATGTAATAATCTAGCTGAGTACTATCCATACCCAATGCCTTACCCACATCTCGTACTGCACTTTTAAAGCGATAGGTGATCACCGTTGCAGCCAGCGCAGCACGCTCGCGACCGTACTTGTGATAAATGTATTGGATCACCTCTTCACGACGTTGGTGTTCAAAGTCCACATCAATATCGGGGGGCTCATTGCGCTCTTGACTAATGAAGCGCTCAAATAATACTGAGATCTGCCGTGGATCTACCGCCGTGATTTCTAAGCAATAACACACCACCGAGTTAGCCGCTGATCCCCTCCCTTGATACAAGATCCCTTGGCGCTTGGCAAACATCACCACATCATGAATCGTTAAGAAAAAATACGGATAGTTGAGTGACTCAATTAATGACAATTCTTTTTCAATCAGTGCGGCGATATCGTCAGGTACCCCGTCAGGAAAACGCTTTTGCTCGCCCTTTTTAACCAAGGAACGTAAATAACTCATAGCACTGTGACCTTTAGGCACCAGCTCACTTGGGTACTCATATTGCAAGCTATCTAAATCAAATGTACATCGACTTGCAATCTCAAAAGTGGCGTTTAGCCACTGAGGCTTAAACAATTTACTTAACTTTGCTTTACTACGCAGTGAGCGCTCTGTATTTGAGATTAACATTTCGCCTAATTCGCTCACCGCACAGTTATAGCGAATAGCAGTTAAAGTATGCTGTAGCTTTTGCCGCTCCCCAACATGCATTAGTACTCCACCACAGGCGGTAATTGGTAAGTCATACTGTTTTGCAAGTTGCTCACAGTGCGAGATGTAAGCCCTATCGTTGTTTAATAAATGTCGTTGTAAACCAAGCCAAACTCGCTGGGGGTGATATTGCTTCAACCACATTCCCCAATGATTATCCTGCGCCCCTAAAGTTGGTAACCAAATAATTAAGCAATGTTTTATCGACATCAGATCCCATAAGTCCAACTCATATTTACCTTTTTCGCAGCGCTTTCGAGCATTACTAATAACGCGGCAAAGTTCAGCATAGGCTTGTCGATTGGGGCATAAAAGCACAAACTTTAATGTTTGATACTCAAACACACTCCCGACAATGAGTTTTACCGACAGCTGATTTTCTTTTATAGCGCGATGGGCTCGTACCACCCCCGCAACCGAACACTCATCACAAATAGCGATGGCATCGTAAGCTAAAAAATCGGCTTGCTTTACCAGCTCTTCAGGATGTGACGCGCCTTGTAAAAACGAGAAGTTACTTTGACAAAATAATTCGGCGTAACGCATATGACTAAAAGCAAATACTGTACATTCAAACAGTATCCTAGGTTTTACTGGAAAGATCAAATATCCCTTCCAAATGACCAATCGCAAATAAGCGTTATGTTATTGATTAAAAGCTCAATCTTAAACTCATTAGTATTTTATATGACTAATGGCTTATCGTTTTTCACAACAAAATCATTGCATTGGCATTTTTTTTATGCCACTTTCTGGCCTACTTAAAAACGATTACATTATAACATCAACAGAGTAGTAAAAAGTTATGACAGGATCTATTAAACTCTCTCCAATAGCGCTGGCACTGTTAGCCAGTTCTGCGGCTATGGCACAGCAAGCCAATGATAAAAACATCGAAACGATCTCGGTATTGGGGTCAAAAGTTTCTAACCGAACAGCCACTGAGTCGACCTCTCCGATTGACATACTCGACACCGATCAGCTAAACAAAGGTGGCTTTACTGAACTTGGGCAAAGCTTGCAGTCTATCGCGCCCTCTTTTAACTTTAGCCGTACACAAGTCTCCGATGGATCAGATTTATTTCGCCCTGCAACATTAAGAGGCTTACAACCAGATCAAACGCTTGTGCTTATCAATGGTAAGCGCCGTCACACACAAGCCATTTTTGGTTTATCTGGTACAGTCGGCGCTGGCGCTGCGGGTACTGACATGAACTCTATCCCGTTAATGGCACTAAAAAATGTTGAGATATTAAGAGATGGTGCTGCAGCTCGTTATGGCTCAGACGCCATTGCTGGGGTTATCAACTTATCGCTGAACGACAGCACCGGTGTTACTACCGGTTTTGTACAAGCTGGTTCAACAGGTGAAGGTGATGGCGACACTTACTCACTTGGTTTAAACCGCGGTTTTGATATTGGCAACGAAGGCGGCTTTATCAACTTCTCTCTAGAATACCGTGATGCCGATGGTACAAACCGAGCGCAACGTGATACTGGTGGCTCTTCAACTGTTGAGCCTGGAGAGTTATCACAAGACGTTCGCTGGCGACAAGGTAACTCAGATAGTGAATTTATTTCGCTGTTTTATAACGCAGCCTTACCTATGGGTAAAAATGAGCTTTACTCATTTGCTGGTTTTTCGAATCGTACAGCATTTGGTAACGGTTTTTATCGTGACTTCAACCGCGCGGAACGAAACGTACCGCAAGTCTACCCAGACGGTTTTTTACCGAGAATCGATAATGAAGCAGAAGACTTATCTTTTGCAGTTGGTTTTAAAGGTGAAATTAGCCCAGATTGGAATTTTGACTTCTCCAGTGTGTATGGTGAAAACCAATATGATTATTCGTCATCAAACACCATCAATGCGTCGTATGCTGCCCAGTATTTAGCCCAAAACCCCAATGCTTCCGCACAAGATATTGCTAACAATGCAGGCCCTAAAGGGGGCTATTCGGGTGGTTTCAGATTCGACCAATGGACCACAAACTTAGATATCAATGGCATTATTGATGTTGCAGGTGGTGAGCCCATTTATTTGTCAATTGGTGCCGAGTATCGTAAAGAGAACTACGAAATTGTACCGGGTGAAATAGCCTCTTATGCATGTGGTACAGCTAATGCCGATAGCTCATTCCCATCGGTTATCAATCCAGATGTATTTGCCGACTGTGGCTTTCAAGCTTATCAAGGGCTTAGACCGGATGCAGCAAACAAAGCTGACCGCTCAAGCCATGCAATTTATATCGAAGCTGAAACCCTGTTAAATGAAGATTGGCTAGTCAGCGCTGCGCTTCGTTATGAAGACGTGTCGAACTCTAATGATGACACCATTTGGAAGCTTGCAACTCGCTATGAAGTTACCGAAGACTTTGCTGTACGTGCAGCGGCTTCTACAGGCTTTAGAGCCCCGTCTTTGCAGCAATCTGGCTATACCGCATTTACTACTACTTTAGGTGGCGATGGCTCATTAGCAACCTCTTACACCGCTACAGCGGGTTCTCCATTCCCAGCAGCGCTAGGCGTTGATGGACTTAAACTAGAATCATCCGATAACTACAACTTAGGTTTTGCTTGGGATGTGAGTAATGATTTGTCTGTTACGTTAGATTTTTATCAAATCAAGATTTATGACCGTATCAATCTAGGTAGCTTTATTGGCGTGAACAGCGACGAGCTTGAAAACTTCCCAGCTGCCAATGCGGCACTCAATGCAACGGGAGCGGTGCAAGGTAACTTCTTCTCAAACTCGCTTGACTCCACTACCAAAGGGGTTGATTTAATCGCGTCATATTCTGTAGATGTTGCAAGCGGCGCGCTTGATATTACGTTTGCTGCAAACAAAAATAAGACTGAGATCGATAAAGTAAATGCGCCACAAGGTATTCCTGAAAGTATCGTACTTGATGAGCAAAGACGCTCTTTCTTAACTCACGGACAGCCGCAAGAGCGTGCTACGCTTACTTTTGATTATCAGCAAGACAAATGGAGCTCATTGCTTAGATTTAACTACTTTGGTAAAACTGAAGTGAGTTACTTTGCTGGTAAACACATTGTGTTACCTGATTTCCTATCACCAACCAATGACTGGCAAGATACCAGTGTGGTTGAGTCTGCTGTTTTGGTTGATGTAAACGTGGGCTATCAGCTTAACGATAACATCAATATCTCTGCCGGTATCGACAACCTATTTGATGAAACACCCGACGAACTTGGCGAAGATGAAGTGCTTAACTTTATCACTAACGGCGCAATGCGTTATCCACTGCGTGCCCTACCGTATGGTTTTGATGGCATGACTTACTACGCTAAAGTTACCTTTAGCTTCTAACCGAGCGAATGGCAGTAGCGTCAAAACGCTGCTGCCAAATCACTTAGCAAACAACCCTACAGCTACTTGCTAACAGCAACGTATTTTAAGACATATTAACTTTTAACCAATAACTCTCATTCGATTGCGGCTTCCTTTGTACCTTTTTTATACCCTACACTTTTTTACGTTTTATAAATACTTTTATACATACCAAAGTTTTAAAATTCTGCCGCGCTACTAAGCGCTTATTCACAGAGTTAGCCCTCTTATCACTTCAGTAGTCATTTTTTTGTCAAAAATATATGGGCTAATTTAAGGATCAGGAAAAGGAACCAAATAACCATGTCAAGTCAATATAAGGAAAGGCAACACAGTCAATTAAGACAGGTGTTGCTGTATGTCGCATATGGAGATGACTTACTCTATTACCAAGGAGTAAAAACCAGCATTCTGTCGGTGCTTCATCATTGTAAAAATAGTCATCAACTTGAAGTCGTTGTTGTCAGCGAAAAGCCCGACTTTTTTGCCAACTACCCAGTGACACATTTTACTATTACACCAACTTTAAAGCTCGATTGGTCACTAAATAACCGCTACCATTATCGAATTAAAAACCGAGCTCTCGCTCATGCGATTGACAATTTACACCTTGGTGCCAATGACAAAATTCTAGCGTTAGATACTGACACTTATTTCACTAAAGATATCAATGAATTGTTTGATAAAATCAACGTCAATCTATCATTAATGTTTTTGGATGAAGGACCATTGACAAAAAAACAATTTACCGAATATAGAGAGTCCTATCAATCCCCTATTAAACTTGAAGGGGACGTGAGCTATCAAATATCACACCAATACCATATGTGGGGCTCGCTCATGGTCGGCATTACCGCCAGCAAACGTACGCTAATAGATAAAGCCGATCAACTTTTGGTTGCTTTACATCAGTGGGCACCGACGGTAAGAACAGTAGAACAATTTGCCATGTCACAAGTGCTAGGCAATGAGGGGGCGTTGATTGAAGGAAAAAATGATGTACATCATTATTCTCATAAAGGCAGAAAGTCTTTTGCTCAAACGAATATTGATGCGTTTTTTGCCAATTACGGACACTATGAATTTGACACTCAATTACAGTATTATCCTAAACTTCGATTGCGTAGAACGTTAGCGGCATTTTTATCAGAAAAGTTCGCTAAACTCACTCAGTCACCTAAAGCAACTTCAAGAACGAAAGTAATATGACCCAAGCTATTCCCATTTTGATGTATCACAGCTTAGCAATAAAGAAAAAAGGCACAGTGCTGCGCAGTATACATGTTCCTCCTAAACGTTTTTGTAACCACATGAAAATGCTTAAGTTACTTGGCTACAAAGCACTGAGTATGAAGCAGTTGGCTCCTTACCTTCGCGGTGAAAAGCAAGGCAAAGTGGTAGGACTAACCTTTGATGATGGGTACCTAAACAATTTAACCCATGCAGCCCCATTGCTACAGCGTCTAGGTTTTAGCTCCACGTTATACGTTGTGAGTGATCTAATTGGACAACACAATATTTGGGATAAGCATAAAAACATAGACTCAAATCCATTGATGAATGAGCAAGAAATAAAACAATGGCTTAACTATGGACAAGATATCGGCGCACATACTAAAAACCACGTGCATTTGGACAAAATCAGTGAACCAGATGCCTATGAAGAAATCGTTGGTTGCAAGCTGGCTCTTGAAAACATGTTTCAAACTGAAGTATCAGACTTTTGCTACCCGTATGGTCACTTTAACCACAAGAATATCGAGCAAGTGAAAGCCGCCAGTTACAAAACAGCCACAACAACTATCCGTGGCAGAGCTAACTACGATGGTACTTGTTCTGATTTGTTCACCTTGCCTAGAGTGTTTATCCCTTATCACACGTGGCCACTGCGTTTTTATCAAAAGAGCTTTAGTGCCTACGAAGACCGAAGAGTGCATAAGTCATAAAATAGTCTTCCTTTTGGAGGTGTTAAATAACAGGATGTCATTTAACACCTCCAGTTGAATATTGTAACCCTATGCACTCAGAGCAAAAGTACCTAGCAAAACAACCCGTGTACAAACCAGCGTTGTGATGACTCTTTGTAAACCCATAACCACTGACCTTGCTCATTGCGAGCAATATAATAATCTCGCTCAACAATATAATTATCCCACCAGCCAGTACATACCCTTTCAGGGCCCCAGTAAATGCTTATTTTCTCTTGTAAAGGAACGGCATAGGGCAACAACATACTTGGTCTTTGCTGCTTTGGTCTGCGCTGTAACTTAGCGCTCTCAGGTAAAGGCTGACTTGTAAAAAATGAGCGCTCAGGCCGAAGATCAGCATAAACTTCAAAACCAGATACCGTCTGTTCACCTAATTTAGCCTGCAGTCTTGCAATCAACTCCGCGGCGTTTATTCCACCGCTTGTTTGCTCAAAAAAAGACTGACTCTCATATCGATTATCCAAAAAATCTTTTACCGATAATGTGATAGCTTGCACTGGTGCCGACAAATTAATATTAGAAAGCTTTAACTCTAGAAGTGATTGCCAAGCTTGTGCAGAGCCTTCACCTTGCGCTGTTGCCACTTGCAGCAAAATTGGCTGTTCGTCCCTTAATTGCAACTCTAAAATAATTTGCATGGCAAGTTTATTCCGACGCCTTAAAAACAACTCAAGTTGCTGTAACAACTTATCCAATGGTTTTGCTAACCACTGTAAGTTTTCAAGTTCATAGAGCAGAGTTAACTGGCGAGAAAACACCAAAGCAGGAACATAATAAGTTAACGGATGCTGCAACTCGCCCTTAAGGCGCCCTATATATTGCACCAGTTCAATATCAAATCGTTTGGCTAAATCTGCAATAGGGATATCCAGTAATTGCGCCACTGTTGTTATACGCACTCGCTGTAACTTTTCACATGTACTTTGAGACAACTCTGTGCTTTGTAAATTAAAGGTTTTAATCTCTTGCATTAATGCTTGAATATTATCAGTAACAAGGTTTTTGTTACCCTGCGCAAGTAATTTTGCACCAAGCACCGAGTAACCCGTTGCAAAGCGATAGCTGAGCTTTAGATCAGCTAAATGATTTTGAACATGTTGCCAGTAGCTATCTAAGCTTTTGTACAAAGACAACATGTTAGTAACCTTTAGCACGACGCCATTGGGTGGAAACAAACTGATATCGGCCGTCACTAAGTACAGCCAGCTTGCGATTTCTTCTAATTTCGCGTTCTCTAAAAACGCATCATAGGCAACTACCTGCAAGTTTTCACACAAACTCGCAGCACTGGCTAATCCCATCTCCAGCTTAATACCTGCTTGTAATGCGCGATGAGACGCCTGCATAACCTGATTTGTATGGCTATTTACCACTACAATAGCAAGATTACTTTGCTCTGAAAGCAAACTATCTAACTGCAAGTGCTCAAAGTGAATATATAGCCATAACGTCATTTAGCTATCCGAAATGCAGATGGAAAAGGCATCACATTATTGCTTTCTATAGGTGCAGGCGCCAATTGAGGCCAATAATCAGCTAAATTAAGTACAAAGGTACTTTTAGGCCAGCCCCCTTTTTGTTTTTTGATTTTGACTGCCATACCCTGTTTATGGGCTGATAATTCTAAGCATAACGCTACAGGTAATGAAAAATGTTGTTCATTAATAGAGCGGAATAAAAACAATGAGGCTCCGCCTTGCTCTGAGGCAAGCTGCAATCGCTTTGCTTGCGATATTGCTAATGTGTTGTGCCACAATAATACACTACTACAGGCATGACTTTTTAAGCATTGCTCACTGGCCCAAAGCGCTTCTTTGGCGGATGTTGGTTGAATGAGTAACAGCTGTTTATTATCAAAACCCAAATGATATAACTGATGCGCATTAACATGAGCCGGTGGATTAATAAATACGGTTAAGTCTTTTTTTGCTTGCAAATAAGGCAACCAAAGCTGTAACTCGCCAATACCACTTGGCGATTGTATTTCAACCACCCCTTGTTGAGGTAAGCCGCCATGTAGCTGTTCATCAAGTAAATTAATACCTGTACTCACGCGCTCAAAGGATTGAGTCTGCTCACACCCTTGCCATAGCCATTGGCGATGCTGCAGTAAATCAATTATCTCGCTCATACACACCAAAAACAAAATACTGTATATTTAAACAGTATAATTATTTATGCATAAACTGCAAGATCAAACTAAGGCTACTCTTAACTTGAAATCGACATGCTGTGAAAGCAATCAGTTAGGCTGTCGAATGTATTTTTAAGCATAATAAGAGCATTTACGAAGAACGCACACATGAAAGCCTAGGTGACCTGCCACCTGCAGCTTACCGAGCTAAATTGGAAAACTCTAGTTTTAGAGGTGTATCACTAACGGGGGAGTAGACAATAACATCTGGGCAGTTAGGAGCGATGATACGAACACTGTGTTGGTCAAGCTTAATTTTAAGGTCAACCATCTCTAGTGTGGGATACCCTGAGTTATATAAACAATTGAAATACATTTTTTGCGAGGTCAACAATGAACAATGTACTAACTCTTTTCAGATGGGGCTCCTATGAACTCTGTTGCTATTAAATCAGTTTGGCACTCTGACGTCGATTTTGGAGCGTCAATCTCATCAGCCTCTGAAAAATGATTGTAAGGAATTTATAGCCTAAATATGTATGAAGGAATGACCCAACGCCTTAATCAAGGAATTGGGCCAGCTTAATTACTGAGTTTCAGCAACAGGGTTACCTAACAAATCAGTATGAATATAGATAACACCTTTAGGCTTCATGTCTGATACATAGCTCCACTGAGTACAGCTATTCTCGGTAAAACACGCTCTACCACGGTACAAATAATTCCCTTCAAGTTCTTGGGAAATAGTATAGCGTGTCGTATTTCCTATCCCCTCAATAGTTACCCAGTCATTCACTTGTGATTCATTACAAGTGGCTCTTGACTCACATTGAGCTCTTTGTAGTTCAATTTTACTAACACCATTAATGGTATTCCAGCTTATAACTTTTTCGTGTAAAGAGAGTGCAAATTGTTCATCTCTCACCGTCACTGTCATCTCAGACGAATCTAAGTCACTACATATAGCGCTATTATCCCCACTAAGACATGCTTTAACATAGAATTGATAGGTTCCCGCCGTTGTGAACATATAATCTTTGTCTAGTGTTTGGACTCTAGAATCAAACTCACCCAGCAACTGCAATTGACTGTTTCCAGGTTCTTTTACATATAATGAATACGTAGTATGTTCTTTAAAAAATTCATGGATCTGCCAAGTAAGCACTACATTTTGCTCAAGAATTAAATGTTCAGGAAGCGCAGCAAATGTTACAGCAGGTAGTGCCGTGTCTGATACTTTGTAACTCGTTGAAACTTTCGACCCACAGCGACCGTTCAAAAAGCATGGCTCAACTTCAATAATAATGGCTCCACCCACTCTAAAGTTTGGCCCTCGTTGAATCTGCGTTCCCGCATAGTTCCCTTGCCAAAGGAAAGTCTCACTCGGCCCACCGTCATATACATCTGGCTTGGTTACATAAATATTATAACTCATCGGCGCCGTAATACCTTTTGGTTTGTGCCACGAAATATTAACCATTTCACCAAATTTGATGGTTGGTTTATCAACCTCTAACCCAGATACTGTGAGCGCAGATTCATCATCAGTTACCGAAACAGTTGTCCAGGTATTGCTCTTAACGCTACAGGTGGGTGTCGGTAGAGTATCACACACTTCTAGATAGAAAGTGTACGCACCAACATCATTGAGAGCAGTTTGAGGAGTATATTTTACCAGCGTGCTAGTACCTGGCTTTTTCACCCAAATACTAGCAGTAAAATTCTCTTTATAAAATTCAGGCATTTCCCAGCTAAACTCGGGCCATTGAGCTTGATAATAAAGATTTTTATCCGCCGAAAATGAGACAGGTTCTGGTAAATTGCCATCACTAACTACATATTCAACACGCGTTTTATTTCCACATACACCACTTAGTGTACAAGGCTGAACTTCTACAACTGTTTTGCCGAATCGGTAGTTAGGCCCTCTATTAGCGTGTGTTTCCGTTATATTATCATGCCAAAGTAACGATTCTGTCTCATCGCTGCCCGTTGCCAGTGGTTTGGTGATAAATACATCGTAAGTGAATTGCTCACTCAGACCTATCGGTTTTTGCCACGATATATTAACATGCTGGCCAAGTTCAATAGTTGCCTTATCTACGGTTAACGCTTCTACTTTTAACGGTGTCACGTTGAGCTTAAATTCTGTTTCTTGTTTCTTATTACACACTTTGGGCGTGTAAACCGTACACACTTCTAATTGAAAAGAGTATTCCCCCTCAGTGGTTAATCTAGAGTCTGTGTCAAAATGGCTAAATTGGCTGGCTCCCGGGTATTTTACCCATACTTGGTTAGTTACAGCCTCTTTGAAAAAGGTCGGCATACGAATATCAAAAGAAATTGGGAACCCAATATAGCCTTTACTTGCCGTAGTTTTGAATACTTCCGGCTGAGGTAAAGAATCACCTGATAAGTTATAGGTAACTGCTGCTGATAATCCACAACCACCAGAGACAAGGCAAGGAATGACCTCTATTTTTGTTTCATTGCGGCGATAGATAGGCCCTCTGCTGATCTGAGTCTCAGATAAATTATCTTGCCAAAGGAAGCGCTCCTCCGGCTCCGTAGGGTTCGCACTAGGTTTAGTGATATAAATATCATAAACCAATTGGCTATCTGAGATATAACCTGCAGGTTTCTGCCAAGAGATATTAACACTTTCACCATAGCTGATTTCGCTTTTATCTATCGCTAATGCACTGACGCGTGATGTTTCAATTGTCGGTAACACGTTTACTTGCGTGAGGGTCTTTGTTCTATCATTGCACTCACCATATTTGTTACACATCCCTATAGATAAATAATGAGCGCCAATACTGTTCATTGTATAATTAAATGAAGTTAAATCACTGCCGCTGGCAACTTGAACACTACCATCATATAGCGTATATGTAACAGCTTCATTGTAATAGGCATGATTTGACCAAGAAGCATAAACACTCTCGCCTTCATTAATTTGACGTTTATTGACACTGAAATTTGGCTGTGGCAACTCTCCGCTAACCGTGTATGACGTGCTGCTATAAGGTCCACACTGGTTGTATTGGTTACATGCTCTAACTTCTATTGTTGTTGTTCCCCTGCGGTAGATATTGCTTCTTGTTACAGTTGTGGTGGTCGTGTTATCCATCCACAAGAAACTTTCCGAAGCCCCCCCTCCTGCGCCTGGCTTAGTGACATACACATCGTAGTAAACCGCATGACCACTCATATTCGAAGGTGCAGACCACCTTATCGTGACCGAGTCACCATAACCTATGTTTACTCGGCTGACATGTAAACCCTGCGTATAGCTTGGCACTGGAACTGGTGGTGGTGGCTCGTATACACTCAATGTAACAGAGTTAGAGCGGGAACATTGGCTTGCTGAACACGCTTCAACATAGAACGTATGAGTACCAACAAAGTTTATATTTTGTCTGTAAAACGAATTGCTCGTGTAATCTCTTCTGAAGTTAACATTGGCACCATCAGGCTTGGTTACCCAAAGGTTATATTTAATAGCACCGCTAGGCGCGCTCCAACTTAGGTCAACACTTCCGCCTTTTTCAATGGAATAGCGATTAATACTCAAATAAGGAGACCCCAATGCGAACACTTTGATACTCATAAAAATAACACTAATAAATAAAAGAACTCTCATGCGAACTTACGACTCCTTGCTTGTATTTTTTAACAAGTTGATACTGTGCAACCTGCCTGATAGAACATCATTATGCAAAGTGGCGGATAATATCAAAACAGGTACGTGTGAGCCATAAAAATATCTGGTTAGTGACAACCTATTGTGGTTTTTGTTGCTTTTTCGGGTTCAGCCTTTAAAATTTACCTTTCCGATTTTACTGAAACGGGTAACTGAAACTTGTCGGTTTGCTCAGGCTAAATATTTTATAGCTCGCCTCAAACAGTCATTTTCATCACCCCAATACTACTTTTACTCTGATACACAGCATGATTTTTATCCTCTGCGATGGGAATAACTCAAAGGAACAATTGCGAATGAATTTTCTAATGAACAGGGTGATATTCACTCTGTTGCTTTCGATACTTTACCTAAATAATAGTGCAATGGCTGGGTCCGATGATGCTGAACATTATCCTGGTGATACACAGCGTAAGGACCGTACGACTCAAACAAATAACTTTGGCGAAATTATCAACGACATAACTGGCGAACTCGGCTTCGAAGTCGTCGATGGCGTTATACCCGGCAGCAATGGCATGGACATTGTCATTTCCAGAAGCTATGGTTCGACGACTCCTGTTATGGGCTATCAGTCAGCATATTCACTCTTAGTAAATTGGCATTTTGAAATCCCAAGGGTCATTATCAAAACGACTCCTTGGGGTATTACTCGAGGATGGCAACCTGAGCACTTTGATGAAATCATAAAACCCGTGTCTACAACACGAACCGGTATATGCAACGACCCTTATCCTGGAGACGGTCGCGCCTCTCAGTTAAATTCAGGAAGGACAAAAATAGCCAATAGATACTGGTCTGGTATACAACTAAAAATCCCCGGCCAACCCGCCCAACAGTTAATAAAAAAAACGGATACAACAGGTCGCTATCCAAGCTCTGCAAAATGGGTAAGCACATCAAATTGGGTTGCTTCATGCACCAACGATGGTAATGGTTTTATCGTCAAATCCCCAGCTGGTATCACTTATACCATGGACGTTCTAGAAGCTATCTACAACTACAATGGCTTGCTTTATTCATTTTCTCAACCATCAAGAAACACCCTATTCGTTTCAAAAATTGAAGATGTACATGGCAATGTAATCACATATAACTACGCTGAAATGGCTGCAAAATTTGAGACCGTCTATCTACGTGCCGACAAATGCCGTTATGGCGAAAATGCATGTAAAGCCACGAACTACGACAGCCCAAGGTTTTACTCACGACTAAATAGCATTACTCGAAACGACGCAGTCAACCCGCAAACAGTCACATTAAACTATACAACTGATACTGACTATTCGATTGATAGCATTACAGCAAATGACCGAACGTGGACCTACAATTACGCGCTAGATAATCATGTTGGAAAATACGAGTTTTACCTTGAATCTGTTGAGAACCCTAATGGTACTAAATGGCAATATAAGTACGAAGGGGAGAAGATGTACCGCATTGAGGAGCATGGTTTTGACGGAAGGTATGGCGGCGTCGAAAGACTGACTCAAGTAACGTTACCTGGCGGCGCTACTGTCGACTATACCTATAAAGACTTTGGTAAACTCAAAAATGACCCGTTCGACGAAAACCTTAGACTCGAAACCAAAACAGTAAAAGATGGTACAACACTGATAGATAAGTGGGAGTTCGATTACAAAAATGGCAGTAATGATACAATTGAAGTGACCGCCACTCGCGGCAATGATATAACGACAAAAGTCTACGAAAATGACAAGTCATTTCAACATGGTAAACTGCTTTCGCTGACCCAAAAAAGACTGAGTGGCTCTAGCGTAGTAGACAAAAGAACCTCTGAATTTACGTATGCTGAGCAAGCTGTCATTGGCGAATTTCAGTTTATGGATTATCCAAAAGATATTCCAGACTCCTTGACCAGAAAAGTTAAGCTGACCAAAAAAACTATTACTGAACACAACAACACCTATACCACTGAATATCTTGAACACGATAAATATGGTAAACCGACAAAAATAAAGGAAACGTTTGGCGATAACGTAAAATACACAAAACTGGGTTACTACAACAATTCTACCAATTGGATTTTAGGATTGCCGACTACGGTAAAAGTTTCTAAAGATGACAGCAGCTATACCACAGTATCGGAGATTGTCTACCATGACTCCACCTCGGCCAATGGTATTTATGCAAACAAAGGATTGCCTTACCAGTCGAATAGCTTTGGTCGTTGGACTACTCGTTACCCTCAATACACAACCCGTGGCGAACTTAAAAAAGAAGAATATAACGTCGCGCGCACTGTAGGTGAAGGAAACCGATTTACAAAATATGATAACTATAAAAGAGGAATAGCGCAGGCTATTACCATTCCAGCTCGTAAGTCAGCCGGAAATATCTCTAGGACGAAGACCGTCGATAATAATGGCTGGGTTACGCAAGAGACCGACTTTAATAACATCACAACAAAGTACAGATATGACAAACAAGGCCGTATTCAATCAATTGATTACGGCGACGACACCACCTCAAACAATAATTGGCAAGATGTTCTTTATACATGGAGTGACAATGCAACAACGGGTCGAACTCGTACAATGCAGCGCTGTAAATTACTTGATAATGATGCGGATGCCGCTTGCTCAGGTGACGTTGTTTACACTGAGGTAGAAACCTATGACGGTTTATTACGTTTAGCCTCACTATCGCAAAATGACGGTAATAACACGCGCTATCAAACATATAAATACGACAAATTTGGTCATCAAACTTTTGAGTCATATTGGCAAGATACACCAAATAAAACCAAAGGCGTAAGTAGTCATTATGATGGTTTAGGACGTTTAGAGAGTACGACAACAACAGGTCTAGGTAGCGTTAAATATGATTATTTAAGTGGTAACAAAATTAAAGTTACAGATGCAAAGAAAAATGTAACCACAACAACCTATCTTGCATATGGTAGCCCTAGCTATGAACTGGCAACGAAAATTTCTTCGCCAGAAAGAATCACAACCTCAATTGATATTGATGTATTAGGTTTAACAAAGACGATTAAACAATCGGGTTTCAATGACAAAAATCAAGCCGTTTCTCAGACCGAGAGCTATTATTACAACACCTACAAGCAGCTTTGTCTGACAGTTCGCCAAGATACGGGCGCACAAGCATTCAACTATAACGCGTTAGGTGAAACTAACTGGCACGCCGAAGGCGTAAGCTACAATACGACTAACCCTGTGTGCATCGCCAAACCAGCAAATAAAGCTGTTACCTACATTCTTGATAACCTAGGCGAAGTTAAATCTGTCTCTTATCCTGATAGTACCGGCAATGTCAGTTACACAAAAGATAATAACGGCAACCTAACCGCTCTGAGTGCAGGTTCTGTAAGTCATGCGTATACGTACAATAACCAGAACTTGCTTGAAAGTGAAACTCTGACTGTTGACGGCAAATCCTTGTCGTTAGTGTACGACTACAATAACATGATGCACCTAAGTGCACTTACATATCCTGACGACACCAAAGTAACGTTAACACCCAATAGCTTTGGTGAACAAACAGAATCACAAGTCTATGCAGAAAGTGGCAACAATGAATCGACTGTCGAACATAGCTTTGCACATACTGCTACCTACCACCCTAACGGAACGATAAAGAGTTTCACTTACGGAAATGGCGTTACTCATACTACAACTTTACACAGTGATAGCTTTCTGCCTAAACGTCTAAATGACGCACAAGCAAACGTTAGCAAGTTAGATCTTAGTTACGAATATGATGACAATGCCAACGTGTACTCAATTACTGATGGCTTAAGCAGTAATGCGTATGGCATTACTCGCATGCAGTATGATGGGTTAAATCGCTTAACATACGTTGACGGTAATAGTGGTCTTGGTGACAGCACGATTCAATATGACTACCTTGGCAACATTAAAAGCTACACAAGTAAGGGTCGCTCGCTCAGCTATACCTATAAAAACCATCGCCTAGACTCTGTAACTGGGTTTGGTTCAAAATATAGTTCGTTCTCTTATGATGACAGAGGTAACGTAACTCACAATGGCGCAAGAGGATTTACCTTCAACCGTGCGAATCAACTTACCAACTCAGGCACAAATACGTACCTTTATGACGGCTTTAACCGCCGAGCTAAGCAGTCTGATGCAAGTGGCGTTAGCTACAGCATGTACAGTCAGGCAGGTGTGTTATTGTATCGAGAAAAAGGTGATTTTGTCGGTAATGGAACAAACTACATCTACCTTGGTACGAAACTAATTGCCAAGTTTGGAGACGTTACTCCTGCACAATCTGTAGAAGCATCACGTCAACACTATCGTCCGTTTGGCGACACGCTCAAGGATGAAAAAACAGATGATATTGGTTACACTGGTCATAAGTATGACAAAGACATTGGTCTGAGTTATATGCAGGCACGATACTATGACCCCGTCATAGGTCGTTTTTACTCGAATGATCCGGTTGGGTTTACGGGAAGTCCTCATAGCTTTAACCGTTATGCCTATGTAAACAACAACCCATACAAGTATACTGACCCTTCAGGTCAAATTGCTGAATCTGTTTGGGATGCTGCAAGTTTGTCTATGGGACTTAGCTCGCTAGGGAATAACCTATGGCAAGGTAACTGGGGAGCTGCTGGAATCGATGCCCTTGGCGTCATTCTTGATGGTGCAGCTTTGGCAATGCCTGTTGTCCCTGGTGGCGCAGGGATGTTTATAAAAGGCAGCCGAGAAGCTGCAAACAGCGCAGAAGCAGCGGCTGATGCTGCGTTAGCCTCTGGTAAAAAATCTGGAGCAGCTGCTGAATTAAGAGTAGGAGACAAAGTTTACACTGGCGTAAGTGGTGAAATTGTTAAGCCAAATCCTCAAGTTACCGGCGCACTTATGGGGACTCCTGCTTCAGCTAGAAAGCCATGGCATGGTGGATGTGCTGAGATTGTTTGTCTTGATAAAGCACTGAATGATGGTGTTGATGTTAGTGGCGGTACTATAAGAGCAGTTAACATCGGGGCGTCAGGAAATGGACATGGTACAGCTAAGAAAATATGTACATCTTGTAATGATGTATTGAATCATCTAGGAGTTAAAAAGCAGTGAATATTGGAGCTATAGATTGGCCGTCAAATTCAAAGGCGGCTATTGAACTTTATTTAAACTTTTTGATTAAGGTTATTAAGGCAAACAACATTCGGTTTCCGAATAAGTTTCAAGATCCTATCGATATTACAAACGGATATTTAGAAGGAAATATACCTGTCGATATATATCGAGAGTCGGCAAATGAGTGGTGGAATTACATTGACTCTAGTGGACAGATTCAAGAGTTTTCGAATAGTGACGCCTTAGTTGCACGAGTCGCGATTTGCCTGCTTTCTGTAACTGATGAAGACGTACCAGAATTGGGCGAGCATTTATCATGGTTCTTTGAAGTATTGGAAAATTTAGGAATTGATTTAGATTCTCCAATAGAACAAATGTGCGAATATTTCCCTTTTAAGAAGTAACTAACGGAGCCCTTCGGGGCTCTATTTTTACCCACAAGCCAAGATGTTTGAAAGGACTGATTGATAACTCTGCTATTTATTAGCGTGCTTTATAGAACGTTGCAAAACCGATATTGAGATTTCTAATAACTATTTCTATCCATTTCCCCACCCAATAACCTGCCTGTTTTTTAGACTAAAGAGCTGCTTACGTTTTGTAATTGTGTTTTTGAAGAAATTGAAAAAGTAAAAGACCCACTGTCCACTTCCCCGTTAGTGAAACACCTGTAAACTAGAGTTTTCTAACTTTGCTCGGTAAGCTGCTGGCGACAGTTCTCCGAGACTTTCATATGTACGTTCTTCGTTGTCATCCAATCGCCAGAACCACACTGAAACAGCCTCAAGACACCCTACCCCATTGAATTTAGGAGGATAAAAGTCGCTCCGACTGAGTAAATAGTTTAGGTATTCTGACTAACCTACTGTACACATAATTTGGACAATGATTCATTGAATGATAGAAATACCTGTAAAACTACCCGAAGACATTGTTACGCAAAGCAAAGACCCACTCTATTTACCAAAAAAAATGCCAGTCACATGGACTGGCATTCAATAATCACTTTAAAAAGCTTTGGTTATTACCAACCCGCTTTTTCTTTAAGTGCAATAGCGATATCAGCTAGTGAGCGAACAGTCTTAACGCCAGCTGCTTCTAAAGCTGCGAACTTCTCGTCAGCAGTACCTTTACCACCAGCGATGATCGCACCAGCGTGACCCATACGCTTACCAGCAGGTGCAGTTACACCAGCAATGTAAGATACTACAGGCTTAGTTACGTTGTGCTTGATGTACTCTGCAGCTTCTTCTTCAGCTGTACCACCGATCTCACCAATCATTACGATTGCTTCTGTTTGTGGATCGTTTTGGAACATTTCTAGTACGTCGATGAAGTTAGTGCCAGGAATTGGGTCACCACCGATACCAACACATGTAGACTGACCAAAACCAGCATCTGTAGTTTGTTTAACAGCTTCGTACGTTAAAGTACCAGAGCGAGAAACGATACCTACTTTACCAGGCTTGTGGATATGACCAGGCATGATACCAATCTTAGTTTCACCCGGAGTGATAACACCTGGGCAGTTAGGACCGATCATACGAACACCAGTTTGGTCTAGCTTAACTTTAACATCAACCATGTCTAGTGTTGGGATACCTTCAGTGATACAAACGATAAGCTCGATGCCAGCATCAATCGCTTCTAAGATTGCATCTTTACAGAAAGGTGCTGGTACGTAGATAACTGATGCCGTTGCGCCAGTTGCTTCTACTGCTTCACGTACTGTGTTAAATACAGGCAGACCTAGGTGAGTTTGACCACCTTTACCTGGAGATACACCACCAACCATTTGCGTACCGTACTGGATAGCTTGCTCTGAGTGGAAAGTACCTTGACCGCCAGTGAAACCCTGACAGATTACTTTTGTATCTTTATTAATTAATACAGACATTATTTGCCCTCCGCAGCAGCAACAACTTTCTGTGCAGCATCTGTAAGTGATTCTGCAGCGATAATGTCAAGGTCAGAGTTAGCTAGAACTTCACGACCTAATTCAGCATTAGTACCTTCTAAACGAACAACTACTGGTACTTTAACGCCAACTTCTTTAACTGCACCAATGATACCTTCTGCGATCATGTCACAACGAACGATACCACCGAAGATGTTAACTAGTACTGCTTTAACATTGTCATCAGAAAGGATGATCTTGAATGCTTCTGCTACGCGTTCTTTAGTCGCGCCGCCGCCAACATCTAGGAAGTTAGCAGGCTTACCACCGTGTAGGTTTACGATGTCCATAGTACCCATTGCAAGGCCTGCACCGTTAACCATACAACCTACGTTACCGTCTAGAGCAACGTAGTTAAGCTCGAAGCTTGCAGCGTGAGCTTCACGCGCATCTTCTTGCGAAGGATCGTGGAATTCACGGATCTTAGGCTGACGGAACAATGCGTTACCGTCTACACTGATTTTACCGTCAAGGCAGTGAAGGTTGCCTTGATCTGTGATTACTAGAGGGTTGATCTCAAGTAATGCGAAATCGTGGTCATTAAACATAGTTGCAAGACCCATGAAGATCTTAACGAACTGTTTAATTTGTGCTGGGTTAAGACCTAGTTTAAAGCCTAACTCACGACCTTGGTAAGGCTGAGGGCCTACTAGTGGATCAATTTCAGCTTTATGAATTAGCTCTGGTGTTTCTTCTGCAACTGTTTCAATTTCAACACCACCTTCAGTAGATGCCATGAAAACAACTTTACGAGTTGCGCGGTCTACAACAGCACCTAGGTATAATTCGTTAGCGATGTCTGTACAGCTTTCAACTAAGATTTTAGCTACTGGCTGACCTTTTTCGTCTGTTTGGTAAGTAACTAAGTTTTTACCTAACCAGTTCTCAGCAAATGCGCGAATTTCTTCTTTGCTATCAGCTAGCTTAACACCGCCTGCTTTACCACGGCCACCGGCGTGTACTTGACACTTAACTACCCATTTGTCGCCGCCGATTTTAGCAGCTGCTTCTACCGCTTCCTGAGGTGTATCACAAGCGAACCCCTCAGATACTGGCAAACCATAGTCGGCAAATAGTTGTTTTGCCTGATACTCATGCAAATTCATGATGCTTTATCCAATTTCTTATACTAAAAAAGCTGAATATTTATGCAAATAATCAGCTATCCCAAATTGCGCTCCTAGTATAGATCCCAAGGCGTACGATGAAAACCCTAGTTAGACCAAAGGCGCAAAAAAAAAAGCTGTATGACTTAACATACAGCTTAATATCTAATCAATCTTGATTAAACGTCTAGTAATAGACGTGTTGGATCTTCTAGTAGCTCTTTAATTGTTACTAGGAAACCAACTGATTCTTTACCATCAATTTGACGGTGGTCATAGCTTAGTGCTAGGTACATCATAGGTAAAATTTCAACTTTACCATTTACTGCCATTGGACGGTCTTGGATTTTGTGCATGCCCAAGATTGAAGATTGTGGCAAGTTAATGATTGGTGTTGAAAGCAGTGAACCGAATACACCACCGTTAGTGATAGTGAAGTTACCGCCAGTCATGTCTTCAACTGTTAGCTTACCGTCACGACCTTTTAACGCTAAGTCACGAATACCTTGCTCGATTTCTGCAACCGATAGCTTGTCACAGTCGCGTAATACTGGTGTTACTAGACCACGAGGCGTTGATACCGCAATGCTGATATCGAAATAGTTGTGATAAACAATGTCATCGCCGTCAATAGACGCGTTCACTTCAGGGAAACGCTTAAGTGCTTCAGTTACTGCTTTTACGTAGAAAGACATGAAACCTAAACGAATACCATGACGCTTTTCGAATACTTCTTGGTACTGCTTGCGAAGGTCCATGATAGGCTTCATGTTTACTTCGTTGAAAGTCGTCAACATAGCTGTTGAGTTTTTGGCTTCAAGTAAGCGATTCGCAATCGTTTTACGTAAACGAGTCATAGGTACACGTTTTTGTGTACGCTCACCCAAAGCTACTGCTGGCATAGCCGCAGCTGGTGCAGATGCAGGTTTCGCTGCTGGTGCAGACTTTAAGAATGCATCAACATCTTCTTTGGTGATACGACCACCCTTGCCTGAACCTTTGATCTTAGAAGCATCTAAGCCTTTCTCAGCAATTAGACGACGCACTGATGGAGTTAATACATCTGAGCTTTCTTCAGAAGCAGCTGTCGCTTGTTGCGCAGCTGGAGCAGATGCAGCTGGTGCACCACCGGCTATAATTTTACCAATTACTTGGTCGCCAAGTACAGTTTCACCTTCAGCGTGAATATGCTCACCCATCACACCATCTTCAGGTGCAACAACTTCTAAAACTACTTTATCAGTTTCAATATCAACTAGGTTTTGGTCACGGCTTACCGCTTCACCTGGTTGAACATGCCAAGTTGCGATTGTAGCATCTGCTACAGACTCTGGAAGTACAGGTACTTTAATGTCCACTTCTTTACCTTCTGCTGCTGGCGCCGATGACGACGCTGCTGGTTGTTCATTTGATTGAGCTGGTGCACTAGCCTTCTCGCCAGCAGCACCTAAAATTGCGATAACTTGTTCACCTAGAACAGTTGCACCATCCACTTCTTTGATTTCAGTGATCACACCATCTTCAGGTGCTACAACCTCTAGTACAACCTTGTCTGTTTCGATATCTACAAGGTTCTGGTCACGAGTTACGGTATCACCAACGCTAACGTGCCAAGTTGCAACCGTGGCGTCTGCAACTGACTCAGGAAGAACAGGAACCTTAATTTCGGTTGTCATCTCTTATCCCTTATTTTTTAATTGTTAATGCGTCAGCAACTAACGCGTTTTGTTCTTTAGTATGTGTTGACATGTAGCCACACGCTGGTGCTGCCGATGCTTTACGGCCAGCATAAGTTAGGTTTGCACCTGCTGGAATTGCGTCCCAGAAGTGGTGCTGAGAGCAGTACCAAGCACCTTGGTTTTGCGGCTCTTCTTGACACCAAACAAAATCTTTAACGTGCTGGTAACGAGCCATAATTTCGTCCATTTCCTGATGTGGGAAAGGATAAAGCTGCTCTACGCGCACGATAGCAATGTTATTTAATTCTTGCTTACGACGCTCTTGTAGAAGTTCGTAATAAACTTTACCGCTACAGAAAACAACACGCTCAACGTTAGCTGGATCGATGTCATCAATTTCATCAATCATGTTGTAGAACACGCCTTCGGCAAGTTCTTCAAGTGAGGAAACAGCGAGCGGGTGACGAAGCAATGACTTAGGTGTCATGACAATCAGTGGACGACGTAAAGGGCGAACTGATTGACGACGTAACATAGCATATACTTGCGCTGGTGTTGAAGGCACACATACTTGCATGTTGTGGTCAGCACACAATTGCAGGTAACGCTCTAAACGCGCAGAACTGTGCTCAGGTCCCTGACCTTCATAGCCGTGTGGCAATAACATTGTCAGGCCACATAAACGACCCCACTTCTGCTCGCCTGAGCTTAAGAACTGGTCAAATACTACCTGTGCGCCGTTAGCAAAGTCACCAAATTGCGCTTCCCACAATACTAATGAAGTTGGCTCAGCTGTTGCGTAGCCATATTCAAACGCCAATACAGCTTCTTCTGAAAGCACAGAATCGTATACTTCAAATGTACCTTGATTTTCGTGGATATCCTGCAGAGGTATATAAGTCGAAGCGTCTTTTTGGTTATGTACTACGGCATGACGATGGAAGAAAGTTCCTCGACCAGAATCTTGACCTGTCATACGGATATCAACACCCTCGTCAACTAAAGTTGCATAAGCCAGTGTTTCAGCCATACCCCAATCAAGTGGTTTTTCGCCCTTAGCCATTGCCTGACGGTCATCATAAATTTTCTTAACTCGAGACTGAGCTTTATGAGTTTCCGGGTATGTCGATACTTTCTCGGCAAGCTCTTTTAGCTTATCAACCGACAGTCTAGGATCGTACGCTACATCCCAATCGTGACCAACAAACTTAGACCAATCAGATGAGTGTTTAGTATCAGGCTTAATTTCTTCAACCACACACTTACCATTATCTAAACCATTACGATATTCATCAGCTAGCTTTTTCGCTTCGTCGTCTGTGATAATACCTTCAAGCGCTAGTTGCTCAGCGTAAATTTGACGCGGCACAGGATGCTTTTTGATCTTCTGATACATCAATGGCTGTGTTGCATTAGGCTCATCAGCTTCGTTGTGACCATGACGACGGTAACACACTAAATCAATCACGACATCACGACGGAACTGGTTACGGAAATCGAGTGCGATTTGTGTAACAAAAGCAACGGCTTCAGGATCATCCGCATTAACATGGAAAATTGGTGCCTGGACCATTTTCGCGATATCAGTACAGTAATCTGTTGAACGCACATCTTCTTGCTTAGATGTTGTAAAACCAACTTGGTTATTTACTACGATACGAATTGTACCGCCTACACCAAACGCGCGTGTCTGAGACAAGTTAAATGTTTCTTGTACAACACCTTGGCCTGCGATAGCTGAATCACCATGAATCGTGATTGGTAACGCTTTTGAACCAGTCTTACAGCCTAAGCGGTCCAGACGCGCTCTCACAGAGCCCATAACTACAGGGTTAACAATCTCAAGGTGAGAAGGGTTAAACGCCAATGCCATATGGACATCACCACCTTGCGTAGCAAAGTCAGATGAATAACCCATGTGATACTTAACGTCACCAGAACCGGCTAATTCGCCGTATTTACCAGCAAATTCATCAAATAACACTTGAGGGTTTTTACCCAGCACGTTTACTAGCACATTCAAACGACCACGGTGTGCCATACCAATAACTGCTTCTTGTTGGCCACTTTCACCAGCGCGATGAATCAGCTCTTTAAGCATAGGTACTAATGAATCACCACCTTCTAGCGAGAAACGTTTCGCGCCTGGGAATTTAGCACCGAGGTATTTTTCTAAACCGTCAGCAGCTGTTAGGCCTTTAAGAATGCGTAGTTTTGTTTCTTTGCTAAATTGGGGTTTTGAGAAAGTTGACTCTAGGCGTTGCTGTAACCAACGTTTTTCTTCTGTAGAAGTGATGTGCATATATTCCGCACCAATTGAACCACAGTAAGTGGTTTTTAGCGCAGCATATAAGTCTTTTAGTTTCATTGTCTCTTTGCCACAAGCAAAAGAGCCAACATTGAATTCTTTGTCTAAGTCCGCATCGGTTAGTTCATGATAATCAAGTTCTAAATCACGAACCCTTTCTCGCTTCCATAAACCCAATGGGTCTAGATTTGCGTTCTGATGGCCTCTAAACCTAAATGCGTTAATTAGTTGTAGTACTCTGACTTGCTTGGCATCTGATGAACCATCTGCCGCAACTACTACTTCTCTGTGTTTGTTTTTCGCAAGTTCAGCAAACTGCTGTCTTACCTGTGAATGCTTAACATCAACATCCACCCCATCAACTTTAGGAAGTTGATCAAACACTTCTCGCCATTCTTCTGGCACTGAAGTCGCATCATCAAGATACGCTTCATACAGCTCTTCTACATAAGCTACGTTTCCGCCGTACAAATGCGAAGATTCTAGCCATGCCTTCATCACACCTTCGTGCATTTATTAGCCCTTTTCTCTAGCGCAGAAATTTAATTAATAACAAGATGGCATGCGTGTGCATGCCATCTAAGGATTTAAATATGTCTTAAACCGAACGATTTAACAACATAGATTTAATCTGACCAATTGCTTTAGTTGGATTCAAGCCTTTTGGACATACGCTAACACAGTTCATGATACCGTGACAGCGGAATACGCTGAACGCATCGTCAAGGTCTGCCAAACGCTCTTCTGTCGCAGTATCGCGGCTATCAGCCAAGAAACGATAAGCATGTAGAAGACCTGCTGGGCCGATGAACTTGTCTGGGTTCCACCAAAACGAAGGACACGACGTTGAACAACACGCACATAAAATACACTCATACAAGCCATCAAGCTCTTCACGTTCTTCAATTGTCTGAAGACGCTCAACGCCACCGGTTGGTTTGTCGTTGATTAAGAACGGCTTAACTTTCTCATATTGAGTATAAAATTGACTCATATCAATAACTAAGTCACGGATAACTGGCAAGCCAGGTAACGGACGTAGAATGATTTTACCTTTACCATTTTTTTGTAAAGCTGAAATAGGTGTGATACATGCAAGGCCGTTTTTGCCGTTCATGTTTACACCATCAGAACCACATACACCTTCACGACAAGAACGACGGAAAGATAACGTTGGGTCTTGCTCTTTTAGAAGTAAAAGCGCGTCCAACACCATCATGTCACGGCCTTCTTCTACCTCAAGCGTGTAATCCTGCATACGTGGTGCATTGTCCACATCAGGATTATAACGATAAACAGAAAATTCTAAAGTTGCCATCGTCTAGCTCCTAGTAAGTACGTGCTTTTGGTGGGAATGCTTCACGAGTCTTAGGCGCGTAGTTTACTTCGCGCTTGCTCATGCTTTCCGTCACAGGGTTGTAAACTGTGTGACATAACCAGTTTTCATCATCACGGTCTGGATAGTCAAAACGTGAGTGAGCACCGCGACTTTCCTGACGGAAGTTTGCAGCAACCGCTGTTGAGTAAGCAGTTTCCATAAGGTTATCTAGCTCTAAACACTCGATACGTTGAGTGTTAAACTCGGTTGACTTGTCATCAAGACGCGCATGCTTAAGACGCTCACGAATTTCTTTAAGCTGCTGTAGACCCTCAGCCATCGCATCACCTTCACGGAATACCGAGAAGTTAAGCTGCATACACTGTTGTAAGTCTTTTTTGATTTGAACCGGATCTTCGCCCTGACCTTTGGTAGAGTTTTCCCAACGGTTGAAACGAGCAAATGCAGCATCGATGTCATCACTTGATGCATCTTTAGAGATTTGCGTATCTGCTAGGTATTGGCCTAGGAAGTTACCAGCCGCACGGCCGAATACAACTAGGTCAAGTAGTGAGTTACCACCTAAGCGGTTAGCACCGTGTACTGATACACAAGCAATCTCACCTACTGCAAATAAACCTTCAACTAGCTTTCCGTTTCCGTTCGCGTCAACGCTTAACACCTGACCGTTTACGTTAGTTGGAACACCACCCATCATGTAGTGACATGTTGGGATTACTGGAATTGGCTCTTTAGCAGGGTCTACGTGTGCAAATGTCTTAGACAAGTCACATACACCTGGAAGACGCAGGTTAAGCGTTTCTTCACCTAAGTGATCTAGCTTAAGTTTGATGTGAGGACCCCAAGGACCGTCACAACCACGACCTTCACGAATTTCAGTCATCATTGAGCGAGCAACAACGTCACGCGATGCTAAGTCTTTAGCATTTGGTGCATAACGTTCCATGAAACGTTCGCCATCTTTATTTAGAAGGTAACCACCTTCACCACGACAACCTTCAGTTACCAGTGTACCTGCACCTGCGATACCGGTTGGGTGAAATTGCCACATTTCCATATCTTGCATTGCGATGCCAGCACGTGTTGCCATACCAACACCGTCACCAGTGTTGATGTGAGCATTGGTCGTAGAAGCGAAGATACGCCCTGCACCACCCGTTGCAAGCACAACTGCTTTAGATTTGAAGTATGTAACTTCACCTGATTCGATATCAATAGCGGTACAACCTACTACATCACCGTTATCGTTTTTAACTAAGTCTAATGCGTACCATTCTGAGAAAACGTTGGTTTTGTTTTTAACGTTCTGTTGGTACAAGCAATGAAGTAGCGCATGACCTGTACGGTCAGCTGCCGCAGCTGTACGAGCTGCCTGCTCGCCACCGAAATTTTTCGACTGACCACCGAAAGGACGCTGATAAACACGGCCATTCTCAAAACGAGAAAATGGCAGACCCATGTTTTCTAATTCAGTGATAGCTTCAGGACCTGTTTGACACATATATTCGATAGCGTCTTGGTCACCGATAAAGTCTGACCCTTTAACCGTATCGTACATGTGCCATTCCCAGTTATCCTCATGCGAGTTACCTAGTGCAACAGTGATACCACCTTGCGCAGATACTGTGTGAGAACGTGTTGGGAAAACTTTAGAAATCAATGCACAAGTTTTGCCTGATTCAGAGATAGCAAGTGCTGCACGCATACCAGCACCACCAGCACCGATAACAACAGCATCAAATTCACGAGTATTGTATTTCACTTAAACACCCCACAGAACAAACAGACCAATTGCTACGTAAGCAAGCGCCATTAAGTTTAAAACGAAGCCTAGTACCGAACGCATCGTTGAGCTTTTAACGTAGTCTGTTAGGACTTGCCAAAGACCGATACGTGTATGCACCATAATGCACACTAAAGTAATGATGGTTGCTGCTTTAACAGCTAGATTTGAGAACAAACCTTTCCATGCTTCGAATGTCAGTTCTGGAGTAAGAAGTAAATAACCAACAATAAATACTGCATATGCTGCAATTACTAATGCGGTTGTACGCAACGACACGTAATCTTGTACGCCATCACGCTTGAAAGTTGCTTGATTTAAGACCATATCCACACTCCTGCTAGAATTGCTACTACCACAGAAAGTGCAATTGCAATTTTAGCGCTGCTGTTGCCAGACTCTAATTCTTCCCAGTGACCCATGTCTTGGATCATGTGACGGATACCAACGATTAGGTGATATGCCAGAACACTGACGGTGCCCCACGCGATGAATTTTGCAATAAAGCCGCTAAATAGGCCTTTTACAAACTCAAAACCTTCGGGAGAAGAAAGAGACTCAGACCAAGCCCAAATGACAAAAGTTAAAGCGAAGAATAACGCCACGCCAGTTACGCGGTGCAGAATCGACGCTTTAGCCGTTGCCGGCATCGATATAGTCGTAAGATCTAGATTTACAGGTCTTTGCTTTTTCACAGTTACTTGCCCATCTTGCCCACAAAGGAGCTCATCTACTTGTTTTTATAAAACCCATTTGCACTACATGCACAAATGGCACACTCTAAATAAACCTGTTTTTCCAAAAAAACGATCATTTTTCGTAAAAATAGGTTTACCCACAGACGATACGGTATAAAACCTTTGACAGTATATAAGGCCGTGGGCGCTTTTACAATTCTTGTTTAGATTGAGACGGTTGCGAATTAGCCAATGGTATAATATTTAATCTCCATAGAATATTTATTATACATATTTGCATAATTCTTAGAAAAATTGACTTTCCACCCCAGTTTTACGTTAAAATGATCAGAATTTGCTTAACATTCGTATCACAACATAACAATCAGAATTGTTATTTTATAGGAGATAAATAGATGGCAGATAAAAAAGCCACAGTACATATTGAAGGTCACGATCCGATTGAACTTCCGATTTACTCAGGCACAGCTGGCCAAGATGTAATTGATGTTCGCACTTTGGGCGCACATGGCCATTTCACATATGACCCAGGTTTTATGTCTACCGGTTCGTGCGAGTCATCTATCACCTACATTGACGGCGGGAAAGGCGTATTGTTACACCGCGGCTACCCAATTGAACAGCTTGCTGAAAAGTCTAACTACATCGAACTTTGTTATCTTTTACTAAAAGGTGAGTTACCGACAGCTGAACAACATGCTGAATTTGCAGATGAGATCACACGCAACACCATGTTGCATGAAAAAATCGCGGTATTTTTCCAAGGTTTCCGCGTTGATTCTCACCCAATGGCAATGCTTTGTGGCGTAGTAGGTGCTATGTCATCTTTCTACCACGATGATTTAGACATTTCAGACGCTGAGCAGCGTCACCGCAGTGCAGTGCGTTTAGTAGCTAAATTGCCAACAATCGCGGCGATGGCATATAAATATAACGTTGGTCAACCGTTCGTATACCCTCGCAATGATTTAAGCTATGCAGAAAACTTCTTACATATGATGTTCTCTGTACCAGCAGAAGAATACATAGTGAATCCTATCCTAGCAAAAGCAATGGATAAAATTTTCATGCTTCACGCTGACCACGAGCAAAACGCATCAACGTCAACTGTACGTCTAGCAGGTTCTTCAGGTGCTAACCCTTACGCTTGTATTGCTGCGGGTATTGCATCACTTTGGGGCCCTGCTCATGGCGGTGCAAACGAAGCATGTTTAAACATGTTAGAAGAAATCGGTTCAGTAGATCGCATCGATGAATATGTTGCAAAAGCTAAAGACAAGAACGACCCGTTCCGCTTAATGGGCTTCGGTCACCGTGTTTATAAAAACTTCGACCCTCGTGCTACAGTAATGCGTGAGACATGTCATGAAGTTCTTAAAGAACTAAATATCCAAGATCCATTGTTAGATGTTGCGATGAAGCTTGAACAAATCGCCTTGGAAGACCCTTACTTTATCGAGAAGAAGCTATACCCTAACGTAGATTTCTACTCAGGTATCATCTTGAAAGCTATCGGTATTCCTACCAGCATGTTTACCGTTATTTTCGCTATGTCTCGTACAGTTGGTTGGATTTCACATTGGGATGAAATGTTATCTCAACCTGGTCATAAAATTGGCCGTCCTCGCCAACTTTATACAGGCTACACGAACCGCGATTACACACCGGTATCACAAAGATAATCACTTTTTATCTCAATTAAGGCCGCTGATTGCGGCCTTTTTTATTGGCTTTAACCTGTAAATCTATTTAAAATCCACGCTCTGTTAACCCTAAGGAACACTGCATGAGTGACATTGCACAACTGCGAAACGATTTTCCAGCACTTGACCAGCATATAGAAGGTAATCCTTTAGTTTATCTAGACTCAGGTGCCACCAGCCAAAAGCCTCAGACGGTGATTGACGAAATTAATCGCTTTTATGCAAAAAACAACGCGAACGTACACAGAGGTTTACACACACTTAGCGAGCAAGCGACTTTAAACTATGAAAAAGTGCGCGAAAAAATAGCCAACTTTCTTAGCGTAAACGCAACAGAAATCGTCTGGACCAGTGGCGCAACTGAAAGTATCAATTTAGTTGCGGCAGGTTTAACCCAGCACTTGCTGCAAGACGATATTATTCTCATTACAGCGCTTGAACATCACGCCAATATTGTGCCTTGGCAACAGCTAGCGCAGCGTACTAATGCAAAGCTCGAAGTGATACCTGTTAATGCACAGGGAGTCATAGATACAGCACAAGCGATAAACAAAATAGCGCAATTGCAACCCAAAGTGTTTGCCTGCTCTCATGCTTCAAACACCCTTGGAAATATCCAAGAGGTTGAAAAGCTTATTGCTAAAGCAAAAGAATTTGGGGCAGTCACGCTGATTGACGGCGCTCAAGCATTTTTGCATTTGCGACCAAACTTAAAAGCGCTAGATTGTGATTTTTACGTTCTTTCCGCACATAAAGCACTTGGGCCCACGGGCTTGGGCGTACTTTACGGAAAATACGATTTACTCAATTCGCTACCTGTTTACCAAACCGGAGGCGAAATGATCAAACAGGTATCGTTTGAAGAAACAACTTTTCGTGACGCTCCAGCTAAATTTGAGCCTGGGACCCCAAATATTTCCGCAGTGCTGGGTTTTGGTGCAGCCCTTGATTATTTAAGTACCATCGACTTTGCAACAATGCATCACTACGAGCAGTCATTATTTAAATACCTAGTCAAACAACTATCTCAAATTGAAGGTATAAAGCTGTACGGTGATTTAGAGAATAATATTGGTACCGTTAGCTTTACTTATAAGTCTGAACATCATTACGACTTTGCAATGCTACTCAACAGCTATGGCATTGCTGTTCGAAGTGGTCACCATTGTACGCAACCACTGATGCAAACATTAAACTTAAACGGTACAATTCGGGTAAGTTTAGCGTTTTACAACAACAAAACAGACATAGACAGATTTATAGACGCATTGCACAACTGTATTGCGTTGATTGAAGGGTAAAATTTGTGACATATCAGGAAATTCACGACAAACTCTCAAATACGGCTAGTTGGCAACAAAGTTACCGAGAGATTATGCTGCTTGGCAAACAGCTCCCTACGCTACCAGATGTGCTCAAGACTGAGCAAGCAAAGGTAACGGGCTGTGAAAGTAACGTTTGGCTGCACATTGAACTTGACGAACAGCAGCAAAATTTGCTTTTGGTCGGCGACTCAGACACTCGTATTGTGAAAGGCCTACTCGCAATTGTGCTGGCTATGTACAGTGGTAAAACACCAACAGAAGCGAAACAAATTGATGCCTATCAAGAGTTTGAGTCTCTGGGATTAATTAAACACCTCAGCCCATCCAGAGGTAATGGCATTAAAGCAATTGTTGAGACAATTCAGAAGCAAATTGCGCAATTGACCTGAAACGGCGCGCGTCAAACACGCGCGTGTGTTTTTACATTAAGGTGACATTAACTGCCTTGCGTACCAGTCGCTTTTTATTCGACGCAGTGCCCCTGTGTTATCCAGTTGTTGAAATGCCTCTTTGTATCGCTTGATGATCAATGGGTTGGATTTTTTATTAAAGGCAATGCCTATACTCACGTTCAATTCTGTCAACTCTGCAACTTTAGCTAACGCAGCTGGATCTACGCTTTCGTTTTGTGCGTGATTCCATATCGAGTATTCTGTGCCCATAATAAGCGCAACCCGTTCTCGTACTAACAACTTTAAGAGTTGTTCTTCATAACTGACAGAAACAAGATGTTGAAAGTAGAGTGACTGTAGATATTGCGCTGCATTCGAGCTTCTGATCACCGCAGTTTCAAAGTACTTCAGTGAATGAAGCGAATGGAATGAATTACGTTCTTCAGGAAAGTGACTTTTTAGTCCCCATAGAAAAATAGTATCTCTGGGTACTTCACCAACCCATTCAAAATGCTGATCACGCGCCCTTGTATGCACAATTGAATAAATTAAAACGTTTGGCTCATGTAAAGCCTTTCATAGGCCCTCGCCCAAGGCATAACTTCGATGTTGTAACTATCACCAGTCAAGGAAAACATCGCCTTGACTATCTCCGTCATGAAACCGCCTAGTTCGCCGTTCTTTTTCTGCACCTGATAGGGTTCCAAATGTTCAGTCACTACTCTTATATGCTCAGCTCTGGCCATCGGCACAACCAACATAGAATATACAATGAACAACATGAGGAAATATGGCATTTGCTTAGCGGTGCGACGTGGAAGAAAATAAGATCATAGCACACCGCTCATTGCTGTGTTTACTTGTACAATTACCCCACCAAAAAAATCCAAAATCGCACTAGTGAACCCAACTTAATCACGCACTGGCTTGCTTCATTTTTTTGTCCAAATACTTACGAATCGCTCTAGATGCGGCAAAAAAACCAAACGTCCCAGTAACCATAGTTGCCGACCCAAATCCGGTCGCACAATCCATATTTTTGCTACCATCGGCCTGCTGCTTAGCCATACAAACTTCGCCACTTTCGGTTGGATAAACCAGTTGCTCAGTAGAGTAAACACAATCGACGCCGAACTTTCGTTTCGGATTGGTTGTGTAATTGTAGTTTTTTCTGAGTATATATCTGACCTTTGCCAGCAAAGGATCTTGCGTTGTTTTAGCCACATCACCAAATTGAATTTGGCTTGGATCTGTTTGTCCACCAGCGCCACCTGTGGTTATTACTGGGATTTTGCGACGCTTACAATGTGCGATTAACGCCGCTTTTTCTTTTACAGCATCAATACAATCAATCACATAATCAAAGTCACAGATGTACTCGGCAATATTATCTAAAGTAATAAAGTCATCTATGAGTTGGACTTCGCAATGGGGGTTTATTTCGATGAGCCTATCACGCATTGCTTCTATTTTTTGCGCACCAATAGACGAGGACAATGCGTGAATTTGTCGATTCACGTTAGTGACACAAATATCATCTAGGTCAACTAAACAGATATGCCCTATGCCTGTGCGGGCAAGCGCTTCGGCAACCCAACTACCTACTCCACCAATGCCTACAACGCAAAACTTGGCTTCACCTAGCCAATCTAATTGCTGTTGCCCATATAAGCGACCAATACCACCAAAACGTAATTGGGTTTGTTGTTGTGTCATACTACCACTCTAACTGCCAAGGGTTTTGCCATTTCGCAAACTCCTCGTGTTGAAATAATTTTGCAAACTGTCCATAGGGTTTAGGCTCAATAGTGTATTGCTTTACAACACCTTGCCACATAAATCTCAGTGCATATGCGTGCAAATACACTCTATCAGCACTTTGTCCACCATATAGCTCGTCACCTAAAATCGGTGCTGATAAGCTTTTTAAGGCAACCCTTAATTGATGTGTTTTACCTGTAAAGGGCTTTAAAATGCAGGCTCTAAGGCCAGCTTCAAGACTGATACTGTAAAACCTGGTTATCGCAGGATTGTCGCTGCTTTTGAGGAGTTTATAAGCGCCTCGACGCGCTTTACCCATATCGCCTTTGATCCAGCCTTGTTTTTTCTTGGGTTTGTCTGTTATCAGTGCAAGATAAGCTTTATCAATTTCTCTGTGCGCGAACAATTGGCTTAGGCTATTCGCTGCAGCGCTTGATTTTGCGAGTATCAGTAATCCCGATGTAACCTTATCGAGCCTATGCACAGCATAGAGCTTAACGCCAAGCTGCTTTTCTAGCTGCACGACAAAGCCAATGTCACTCTCACTATGAAAACTTATCCCAGCGGCCTTATGAGCAACAACAAAGTCACCTTCGTCAGCGACTATTTCAATGCTAACCATATTAGTTGCTGCAGCTCGTTACATGCCAACAGTAGACGGAACAGGCGTTATGCATGCCACTTTTCTACTTCATCTGAGCTTAGCTCTCTGGCTTCATCTTCAAGTAATACAGGAATATCATCACGAATTGGATAAGCAAGCTTTGCCGCAGTGCTGATAAGTTCGCTATTTTCTTTATCGTACTGTAGCTTACCCTTACATACGGGGCATGCCAAAATCTCAAGTAATTTTCTATCAAATGCCATGATAAATCTCTTTTTGTTTTAAAATTTGTTTTATGGATGATTGCAATGCATCACTTGGCTTTGCATCAACGCGTAAATAGTACCAGTTGTCATTAGCAAATGCGTGACATTTCACGGCATCTTTCTCAGTCATAAATATAGCTTGATTAGTATGCGCTTTAAAATCTTCGATGCTATAGGCGTGGTGATCCCTAAAATGTTGAGTATCGGTTATGCTTATGCCCAGTTCTCTGAGGCTATTTTCAAATCGCTGCGGATTACCTATAGCGCTAATTGCAACCCCTTGTAGTGGGTATTGCTCAGTTCGCTGGTTATTGCAAACTTGATAAATACCTGTTTGCGCCAATGTGTAACTCAACGGCGCATTCCCACCATTTTCTATTAACAAATCAACATTTTTTAACCGACTTGGTAACTCTCTAAGCGGGCCTGCTGGAATTAAACAGCCATTGCCAAAGCGGCGCTGCGCATCAACAATACAAAGCTCTATATCACGGTGCATTTGATAGTGCTGCAAGCCATCATCTGAGATAATAACATCTACGTTGTAGCGCTTATTTATAAGCTCACAGCTGGCTCTTCGATCAGCTCCTATAACAACCGGACAATCTAATCTTGCAGCCAACAGAAATGGCTCATCACCCGCTTCACCTACGCTGCTATCAGGTGTTACCAAAAAGGGATAATACGGTGCTTTAGAACCATACCCTCGGCTTATCACCGCCACTTCTAGGCCTAAAGAACGTAAAAATGGCACCAACCATAATACAAAGGGCGTTTTGCCATTACCGCCAATACCTATGTTACCAACAACGATAACAGGTACATGAGCACGAAAAGTCTTACTCAAGCCCACTTTAAAAGACCAACACCGCAGCGTACTTAGTGCCCAAAATAATCCACTTAAGGGTAAGAGTAAAAAGGTTAGCCAGCTTTTGCTTTGGTACCAACTTTTCTCTATTTTACTCACACTATGCTCCATGCTGCATCTGGCATAACGCTGCGTATGTGCCGCCCGACGCAAGTAATGCCTGATGGGTGCCCTGCTCGATAACTTTACCTTGCTCTAGTACATAAATCTTGTCTGACTTTTCAATAGTAGAAAGTCGATGTGCAATCACAATCGATGTTTTATCAGCCATGAGCGTCTCCAGTGCATCTTGGATCAGCCGCTCAGACTCGGTATCCAACGCTGAAGTCGCTTCATCTAAAATAAGAATTGGCGCATTTTTCACAATGGCTCTTGCTATTGCAATACGCTGTCTTTGTCCACCTGACAGCATAACGCCGTTTTCGCCAACAACAGTGTCCAAACCTTCAGGTAAATCTTTTACAAACTCCCAAACATGTGCTTGCTTAGCCACATCAATGAGCTGCTCTTTCGATAAAGGCTGCTCTAAGCCATACATAATGTTGTTACCTATGGTGTCGTTAAATAAAACAACTTGTTGAGATACAACAGAAAACTGGCGGCGTAAGTCTTTTAATTTGTATTGCTGGATAGGAACATCATCTAACAGTATCTCTCCCAAGGAGATGTCGTAGTAACGAGGAAGCAAATTCGACAATGTCGACTTACCTGAACCTGAGCGCCCTACCAAGGCAATGTTTTCGCCTGGCTTGATATGTAATGTTAGGTCTCTAATAACCGGCTCTTGCTTCGTTGGATAGCAAAAGGTGAGATTGTTAATTTTTATTTCGCCTTTGCAAGATGTGATCTCTTTTGTTCCAGTGTCTAGCTCAGTCGGCGTATCGAGTATATCAAATATACTTTGCGCGGCTGCAATACCACGTTGCAGCTCACCATTCACGTTAGCCAATTGCTTCAGTGGTCGTAGCATCATCATCATAGAAGACAGCAACGCAACAAAGGTTCCTGAAGTAATTGTGTCTATCATTGAAGGCATTGCGATGATGGCTAAAATCAATGCCATTGCGCTTGCCGCTAAAATTTGAATAACCGACACACTTAATGCACGCGTGGCATCCATTTTTACTCGTTGTTGGCGGTTGTGGTTGTTCACCTGTGCAAAGCGGTTAATTTCTTTGTTTTGCCCTTCAAAACCATGGATAACTTTGTGCCCAGCCAGCATCTGCTCAGACCCTTTGGTCACCTCGCCCATTGCATCTTGGATGTTTTTAGAAATTTTCCTAAAGCGCTTGGAAACCACGTTTACAATAATTGCCACCAGCGGCACTATCACAAGAAAGATAGACGACAACTGCCAGCTTGCGTCAAACATAACAACTAAAAGAAATAACACAAACGCACCTTCTCTTATCATTACTTGTAAAGCGCGCGTAATCGCCTGTTGGACCTGCTCGGTATCAAAGGTGACTTTAGAGATCATATCTCCATTTGAATGTTGATCATGAAAAGAGACTGGTAAATATAGCATGTGCTCAAATAACTGCTGTCGTAGCCTTTGTACAACTTGAGAGCCTAAATAACTTAAGCAATAAGATGCCATATAATTAAATACGCCACGCCCCAATACTAGCGCAATCACAATGATAGGTGCCCAGGTTAATACTTCTGTATTTCTCTGTGTTAAACCGTCATCTATAAACGGTTGCATCAATTTAATAAACAATGCGTCCATTGCCGCATAGCCCAACATGCCTACGACAGAAAATATGCCAACCATTTTGAAGTCAAATGTATATTTTAATAACCGTTGATAGACTTGTTTGGCACTTTGTTGCATAAAAACTCTCTGCGATTGAAAACCTGTCTATTGTACTTTGGCACTGCTCAAAAACAAAATGCAATGTCGCCAAACCTTTATTATTGAAGTAAAAACGCCAAAAAATAAGCAAAAATCTGTGCTTTGCCTGTTACAAAAACCAAAATTGATGGCTTTTCCTCGCGGATCCTATGAGTAATCCACTTTTTGTCACCTTAATGCGTATCTGGCCTTCGAGTGCAGTATCAAGCTGCGTCACACTTGCTTGATTATAACGCTCTACCACTTTAGGGTGTGGTAAATGCCAAATCGAGTAATAGCTTCTTGAGTAAATTGCAATTTGGGGGTGAACCGCGCTGATAAATTCATTACTCGAAGAGGTATTACTGCCGTGGTGCGGAACCAGCAATATATCACTGCTCAACTTTGAGCTTGCTTGTTTGACCAATAACTGTTCAGCAATGCGCTCAATATCACCTGTCAATAGCAACGAATAGTGGCCATCACTTACCTTTACAACACAAGAATTATTATTGTCGCTAGACATAACATGACTTGGCCAAAGTGATTCCACGGTTAAGATCTGTGCAAACTTTGTTTGAATAATATTACAGCTGGTATGTGTTTTCCCATTGTGGAAAACGTTCAAAGGTCTACTACCGATGTACGCAAGCAGCTCGTTAATACCACCAACATGATCGTTATCTTGATGACTTAAAATAACCTGTGACAACTGAAGATTATTCGCTTCTAAATAAGGTTTCACAACACGTTCAAATATTGAAAAACGATCGAAGTACTTAGCACCAAGATCGTAAAGCAGCGCTTGCTTGCCAACCGTTATCAATACGGCGGTACCATGGCCAACATCTATCACGTCTATTTGCCACTTTATTTGTGGTTCGCTGATTGCATTAGTTATACCCATAACAATCGGAATCATTGCGATAGCGCGCCATACTTTACAATGTGTAAACAGCAAGATTGATAAGTAAAAAATGACCAGATATTGCCAAGCAAAGGGCTGTGTTTTTAACCAACCAGCATCTAGCAGTAGTTCAGTTAATTGCTTAAGGATTACAAATATGGCCTCATCAATTAGCGCAAACCAATTAAACGTAAAACCGCATAAAAAACTAATCAACAGCAAAGCCAGTGCTGGCAGCAACAAAAATGTCAATAAAGGAATAAAAACGATATTGGTGATTAATGAAGAGACGCTAATTCCGTAAAAATAGTAACTACTCAATGGGGCTAGTAGCACACCCAATATGAGTTGTAGAAGTATTAACTGAGTAGCAAAATGCTTTGCATTTATTTTGTTAGCCGACATTCTGACAAAACTAAAAATGCAGTACACAGCAATAAATGAAAAATACAATCCGGGATTTAAAACCGAAAACGGATCAACGAGGAGTACACCACACAGGGCGAATAGCAACACGCGATAGTTGATTATTTGCCTTGCAAAAAAATAAGCAATCACCAATACCGAAAGCATGAGTAATGCACGCAGTGCCGATACAGCCAAACCACTTAATAACACATACAGTATGCTAAAAGTTAAGCCTGCAAAAGCGTAATATCGATTCAAATCATTTAGTTGACTATACCTTACACCAAATAAGCTAGCAAAAAAACAACAACATTGGCTCATATAAAAGCCTAGGGCATATACAATACCTACATGCAGCCCTGATATTGCGAGCATATGGCTAAGCCCCAACTGTTGCATGCGTTGTTTGTTTTCAGCACTTATTTGTGATTTGTCTCCACTAAGTAGCGTGTAATATAGCCAAGATAATTGATAGCCATCTAGGTTTTGCCATAACCACTGGCGATAAACTGTAATGACATTCGCTTTTGCTGTGGAGAACGACTGGATCTGAGTCAATTGACCTTTGTAGTGGAGCTTTTGCGTAAATGCATAGAGTTCACCGTCAAAACTATCGAAGTTTTTACGACTGCGATACGGGTTTAGTTTTGCGAGTGCTTTTACGTATAAGCCGCTTTCTAGTTTGTTTGTAGTATCCTTTAAAGCAACATTTGCAAAAACTTGTCGGTACCATGGCAGTGATTCTTCAGCTATTTTGGTAAGCCTGATGCGCAAATAATCATCCGAAAAGGTTTTTTCTATCCGAGCTTCTATACTAACAGCCTGTAATTGTTCCTCTTCTAACTCAGGTTGCTTGTAAAAAAGCCAATAATGTACCGATACTGAAAAAATAGCTAAAATAAACCCTAACAATAATAGCCAAAACGGCTTAAAATAATGCGCGACAACCAGTAGGAAAAGTAAGCTGCTATAAAACTGCCAGTGTTCGTAAAAAAATACGGTTATCAAACAGCCTACACAAAACCCACACCCGAAGAGAATTGACGTATATGGTTTCACAGTATGGCTAAGAAAACGATCCAACGATTTTTACCCGATCACAATAAGATCAAACAGCAAAAGTCACTCAAAATATTTGGTCGTTTATTGCATGACGCCAACCTTTGGCATTTGAACAGACGCTCTGCCCGTGGCGCATTTTCTGTGGGGTTGTTCTTCGCATTCATCCCTGTTCCTTTTCAAATGGTACTAGCTGCTGCTTTTGCGATTCCATTTCGCGTAAATTTGCCTCTGTCAGTTGCCTTAGTGTGGTTAACCAACCCTCTCACCATGCCGCCCATTTTTTACTGCTCGTATTTGGTCGGCGTATTTGCCCTTGGTCAAGAGACTCAGCCATTTCATTTTGAGGCGAGCTGGGAATGGCTAACTCAGAGCTTGTCCACCATAGGTCCCGCATTTATGGTAGGCTCTTTGATCTGTGCAAGTGTTGCCTCTGTGATAGGTTACTTTGGCATCGACTACTTATGGCGAAGATCAGTTAATAAGGCTTGGTCTTCTAGAAATAAGCAATAGATATAAAATATAGACAATAAAAAAGCCCTTAAGGGCTTTTTTATTGTTCTGGTTATCTGTTAGCTTTTCGCTAATTTCAACTTTCTTCTTCGCAGCCATGCAAATGGTAGCGCTAGCAAACTCAAAAACACTGCACTTCCTGATTTACGCTCATACGTTTCCGCCTCTGGTGGTGGACAGCTTTCAACTTGGCCACCCGAGATGGGTGTTAACAATACAGGGAGAGTCACAGATTCGTACTCGATATTGCCCTTACTATCTTTTTCAATGTTACCCAAGCGGTCTCTACGTTCTACCGTTTTAGTCGCAATTGCGTAAATATGGTTTGACTCAGTGATCTTAATTGCCTCAGCAATAGTGTATGGATAGTTGTTTCCATTACTATCTTTACAAGGCAGTAAATCGTTAATATTGGTAACCTTATCATCACCTATTTGGTAGATAAAGCCCTCTCTGCGACGGTTAGCACCGTCCTTCTCAACTCGTGCTTGGCCTACGATAAATCCTGCATCATTGATATCAGTCGCAATGGCATCTGAGCCTTTAAAAAAGTATGGCAGCTCAACAAATTTATCTTCATTTAGGTCGTAATAAAATGCATATTGATCATTAATGGTGTTGCTAATTCTATCCGCCATATAACCAACGGCAATGTTGTTATTATTGATATCTGTTGCTTTGCCTATTTCGTACCATCTTTCTAACTTTTTAAATGCTTTAAAAGTACCGTCTTTAAAATACCCTGCTACGCCATATGGGTAGTAGTCATCGCCTTCTCTGTAGGGTGAATAACCAACCGCAATCCCAGCTTTGTTAACGGCTAAAGCTTCACTGATAAAAGCATCGTCTTCGTCTTCTTTAGGTGTTAAACCCAAACCTAAGTCTTGCGAGCTAACTACATTAAAGTTTTCGTCTAGCTGCCACTTAAATGCTCTCAAGTCATAAAATGTTCGACTAGATGATAGTTGCCTTATCCAACGACAAACTTGTAAAGGTTCATCTTTATCATCACAGTTATCATCGTAGTTTTTCTGGCGGTTCTCTGGGATACCAGTGCTTGATTGACCAACAACAACATAACCACCATCATCTAGCTTACGAATATCTGACGCCATGCTATAGCCACCATGCTCAGAAAATGCTGGCTCTAATGTTATCTTTTCACCCTGAGGAGTTAATACTATACCCCTAGAACTCCAATCACGGATAAAGTATGTCTTTGCTTGCGATTCACCTTCAGGCGTAAAAGTGGTTTTCGAAAAAGGTGATGACCCCCAACCAACAATAACCCCATCTTCACTAATAGCAGTCAAATAGTTTGACGTTGAACGAGTTAAACCATTAGTATCGGCATCCTCAACATCAAATATCACTTGCTCTTGTGCCGATACAGCATCAATATTAAGCGCTATCCTATCTTGAAGTTTTTGATATTCAGCAGAACTTGCTCGTGCTCCCAAAAAGTTCAACATAAAGCTAATTGCATCAGCATTCGTTGCAGCTACACCATTTTTAATATCTTCTAACGTAAAAGATATTACTTCGTCTATGTCTTTGTACGCCTTTTCAGTTTGAGTATAAGCATTCTTTATGTCGGTATCTTCGAAGTCGATGTAACTAACGTCAATGGGTAGCCCAAATAAGTTTGTTGCAGCACCGATAACTTGGCCATTATCGTTAACATCTGAGATTATTGTATATTTACCGCCTTCATAGCGAGGCAACTCTGTTAATTGGTAGGTAGCTGCAAGTGCCTGACTACTTAAGCCAGCAAAAATGCTTACAGCTAAAAATGTGTGCTTCATTTTATTCCTTACTACTGATTTTGTAATGCTTCTAGTTCTTCCCAACGCACGAACGCGATTTCAAGCTTCGACTCAAGTTCAGCTAATTCGTTCAACGCACTTTGCGTAGTTTGTGCATCTTGCTTGAAAAAGTCTGGGGCATTTACTATTTCTTGTTGCTGTTCTAGTGCTTGCTCAAGTGCTTCTACTTTACTTGGCAACTGCTCTAATTCAAGTTTTAATTTGTAACTTAGCTTGGTTGTTTTGTTATTACTTGCTTTGCTTTGTTTCGCTTGCTTTTCTGCATCTTGCTTAACTTGTTTTTCAAGTTCTTTTGCTTGCGCTTGACGCATAGCAACATATTGCTCGTAATCTGTATAACCACCAACGATATCAGTAATTTGACCACTGCCTTCGAATGCCCAAACTGAGTTACAAGTATTATCAATAAATTCACGGTCGTGGCTGACGATTAAGATGGTGCCCTGATACTGGTTGATAATGTCTTCAAGCAGTTCTAGCGTTTCGATATCTAAATCGTTGGTTGGTTCGTCCAATACCAACACATTGGATGGCTTCAAAAACAGCTTGGCGAGAAGTAAGCGATTCTTCTCTCCACCCGACAAAGCCTTAACAGGAGTTCGAGCTCTGGCTGGAGGAAACAAAAAGTCTTGCAAATAGCCAAGTACATGACGACTTCTTCCACCCATCATCACTTCTTGTTTACCCTCTGCAACGTTGTCTTGCACCGTTGCCTCTTCATCAAGTTTTTCACGATACTGATCAAAATAAGCAACTTCTAAATTCACGCCTTGCTTTATCTTTCCGCCGTCTGCAGCTAAGTCACCAAACAATAATTTGAGTAGTGTTGTTTTGCCCACACCATTAGGCCCAACAAGACCCACTCTATCGCCCCTCATCACAAGTGTTGAGAAATCTTTAGCGATAATTTTATCTTTAAAAGCATGATGCACATGCTGTGCTTCAAACACCAACTTGCCTGAGCGCTCTGCTGTTTCAATATTAAAGTCAGTTTTACCCACTTGTTCGACTCGTTGCTTACGCTCATTTCGAAGTGCTTTTAGTGCGCGAACACGTCCTTCATTACGCGTTCTTCTCGCTTTGATCCCTTGACGGATCCAAGCTTCTTCTTCGGCTAGCTTTTTGTCGAATAACGCATTTTGCGATTCTTCTACTTTTAAGTCGTGTGCTTTTTGCTCTAAGTATTTAGCATAGTCACCTGGATAAGAAATCAGCTTGCCCCTATCCAAATCAAGAATACGTGTAGCGACTGCTCTGATAAACGCCCTATCGTGCGAAATAAACACGATGCCGCCTTTAAAGTCTTTTAAAAACTGCTCCAACCAAATAACGCTGTTCATATCCAAATGGTTAGTTGGTTCGTCTAGAAGGAGTAGATCGGGTTCACTGACCAGCGCTTTTGCAAGCGCAACCTTGCGCAGCCATCCACCAGAGAGCTTTTCCAAGCGCATATTTGATTCGAGTTCAAGCTGGCTTAAAACCAACTTAATGCGGCTTTCAAAACGCCAAGCATCTGCCGCCTCAATTTTGTTCGACAGCTTCTCAAGTTTACCCAACAAGGCTGGTGATTGATCCGTCTGCAGCGCTTCGCTAACATGATTAAATTCAATCAGCAATTCAGCAATATTAGGTAAGCCATTGGCTACATAATCAAATACGGAGCCATGTGCGCCTTTAGGTGGGTCTTGTTCAAGACGAGAGACTTTTAACTCTCCTACACGGTTAATTTCACCGTCATCAAGTAACACTTCACCATCAAGTACTTTGAGTAAAGTAGATTTACCAGCACCGTTTCGACCAACGATACAGACTCTTTCACCGGCTTCGATAACCGCATCGGCATTGTCCAGCAAAGGGTGTGTGCCAAACGCTAATTGCGCTTTTGATATTCTAATTAAATCCATATTATTCTACGAGTTGTTGAATTTTTTGCTGATCAAAAGGCCAATATATGGCCTCTTCATCAGAGCATCTTTTCATTACTGGAATTGATGTTTGATATGCAGCCATCAAGGCTTCATCACTTACTATATCTATCAGCTCAAACTCCTCAGATGGTATGAGCTGCAACATCAATTCATAAGCTTGTTCACACAAATGACAACCTTCTGTGTGGTATAAAACATATTTAGCCATGGGTTATCAACCAGCTGTTGTGTATCTGTTTATTACGCTTAAAGTCTGGCGATAATGTCTCATTTGAGATGTTTTGCGCTTTTAAGCCAAGTCCAATCAAACCGACTTCATCGATTTTAAAACCGCGCTTGTTGTTTGAGAAAATAAGCACGCCTTTTGGGCTTAAGATCTTTTTAACCCAAGTCAGTAACTGAATGTGGTCTCGTTGTACATCAAATACGTCCTTCATTCGTTTCGAGTTAGAAAAGGTTGGCGGGTCTAAAAATATCAGATCATACTGACCTTGCGCATGCTCCAGCCACTTTAAACAATCTGCCTGCTCAAAGCGATAACGCGGGTTCTTTAAGTTATTTAACGCAAAGTTTTCTTCTGCCCATTTTAGATACGTTTTTGACATATCTACCGTCATAACCGATTTTGCATCACCGATTGCGGCATGCACCGATGCTGAACCCGTGTAAGAAAACAAATTCAAAAAGCGTTTGTCTTTGGCATTTTGTTGAATGTAACGACGCGCCAAGCGGTGATCTAAAAATAGCCCCGTATCGAGATAATCAAACAAATTAACTTTAAATTTAGCGCCAAACTCTTCTACCGTATCATAACGATTTTGCTTATCCATCGCTGTGTACTGTGACTCGCCTTTTTGCTTTTTACGAACCTTTACTGCGATGTTCTGTGGCGCAATTTGTAACTGTTCGGCGGTAAGTGTGATCACATCCTGCAAACGCTTTTGTGCAACGTTGTCGTCTATTTCTTTAGGCGCGGCATACTCAAAGATAACGGCCGAATCATTATACACATCAACAGCAACGTTATATTCCGGAATGTCGGCGTCATACACGCGATATGCGTTAATTTGCTCATTTTTGAGCCAACTTTTTAGTGCCTGTTTATTCTTTTTCAAACGATTTGCAAACGCAGTAGAGCCCTCAAAGTTGAGGCCTACTTTCTGTTCGTTTTGTGTTACTTGACGTTCGTTAAGCTCATACATATTTAGCTCAACATCAATCGGACCGTTTTTAAATTTGTAACGTTTTTCTCTAGATAGCTTTAACAACTTAAACAAACTGTCGTCTGTGCCCAGTAAAGCTAATCGCCATTCTTTAAAATGCTTTTTAAACGCGATCCCCATATTACGGTACAAGTTAACTAGCTCGGCCATTGACCCTAAACGTTCACCATAAGGTAAGTTACTCAGTACAACCCCTGAACGTTTTGCAACCTGACCCAAAGCATTGGCATCTTTAACGCTAAACTGAATGTGCTCGCTAACCCCTGCTCTTTGGGCATTTTGCTCAGCAACAGCAACCACCTTTTGATCAAAGTCTGATCCGATGATCCACAATTTATTGTCTTTTTGTGCTGATTTTAATTCTGCTTGTATTTCATCAAATTTGGCTTTTCTAAAGCTTGGTAATCGCTTAAATGCGAACTCTCGATTTAAGTTGCTATAGATATTATTCGCCATACAAGCCGCTTCAATCAGCAGCGTACCTGAGCCACAACATGGGTCAAATAAAGGGCGAGTGGTGTCTTCAAGCCAGCCGCTACGCTTCACTAAGGCAGCAGCAAGATGTTCACGAATTGGCGCTTTACCTTGACGCGTACGGTATCCTCTATCTGATAAACGAGGTCCTGAGTAGTCGATGTATAACGCACATTTGTTTTTATTCAGTTTTGCGATAACTCTGATGTTAGGATCAGTTTTGTCTACGTTTGGACGCTGCTCATAGAGATCATTAAAATAATCTACAATGCCGTCTTTTATAACTAAACCAGAGAACTGAGTATTTTTCAGCTCTGTATTGGTACCGTTAAACTCTATTGCAAATGTTTGAGTTGGACCAAACCAATCTTGCCAAGCTTGAAATCTTGCAAACTTATAAAGCGCTGCTTTGTCTTTAATCTCTTCACTTTCGTCAATCATCAACATAACACGAGTGGCGAAACGTGTTGTTAAACAAAACTTTTGCGCGGCTAGATTATCAGCATTAAAACGAATAGAGCCAACATTTTGCTTGACCAGTTCTAGTCCTGCTTGTTGAAGTTCTTCCGCTAAGAGATGTTCGATACCAATAGATGTGAGCGCGATAAATTGCAATGTACTAACCCTTTATATTCAATTACCAGCGAGTATAACATAGGTTAGAGACAGCTTGATCACGCCATTTTGGAAATTTTATTACAGCTTAATAATGGGTGGATTCGGTTATTAAGCACTTTGATAGCTTGAAACTGTTCTAAAGATAAGTTTTCATCTAGAGCAAATTGAAGACTTAAACTAATACATAAGCATGCGCCGTCGACTTGTTCTACGATGAAGAAATCACCTTCTTGCTGTGTCGTTCTCAAGCGTACAATGGCCTCAGTACATGGTTGGTCACCAGTGTAAGTTTCAAAAAACCAACTTTTTGCTTGCACAGGTAATAAGTAAAACTTTGCTGCGGTTGCGTTAAGTGCGATTTGACAACATTGTGGCTCAGACCAAACATTAAAACTACGTAAATACGCAAAAACATTTTGATAATAGGCGGCTTCAACAATGCTTAGGTGGGGATCTGAGTAGGCGTCTTGTGTTAATTGACGCAAACGGAAAGGCGTGCAGAGTATCAACTCTTCACCTAAATCTACAAGCAAACGATTTCTTTGGCGACAACTAATCCATTGCCACTCTTTAGATGCCTGCAAAATGATTCTCCCCGTACTATTTTAATTTATTGAATAGTACGTGGGAGTATAACTAAAAATTCTAAGGTGTGAAAATATTTATAAGAACAATTTGTTTACGATCATTTAGTTATATAACTGATCATTATAAACCGTCAACGATCCTTTTCACCAACGTAGGACCTTCATAAATAAAGCCGGTATAGACTTGCAATAAAGACGCACCTGCTGCCAGCTTTTCTTTTGCAGCTTCGGCACTGTCAATGCCGCCTACACCAATAATTGGCAGTTTGCCCTCGGTTAAACGTTTAAGTTCCCCCACAACAAATGTCGATTTTTCGCGTACTGGACGACCAGACAATCCACCAGCTTCAGTGCCATATTGCATCCCTTGAACAGCCGTACGCTCCAACGTTGTATTAGTCGCAATTACTCCATCAATTCTATTTTTTACAAGAGATTCAGCAATTTGCGCCACTTGTACAGCGTCAATATCAGGTGCAATCTTTACTAGCATAGGAACTGATTTACTATGTTTGGCAATTAAGTCCATTTGCTCGTTTTTCAAGCTTTGTAGTAAATCGTCAAGTGCATCACCATATTGTAAGTCACGCAAACCTGGCGTGTTTGGAGAGGAAATATTCACGGTAATATATGAAGCATGCTCGAACACTTTTCTCATACAGTGAATGTAGTCGTCTTTTCCTTTCTCATTTGGTGTATCTTTATTTTTACCTATGTTGATCCCTAAGATCCCATCATATTTCGCAGCTTTGACATTGTTGACTAGGTTATCAACGCCTTTATTGTTAAAGCCCATGCGGTTAATGATGGCATGTGCTAGCGGTAATCTAAATATACGAGGTTTGTCATTTCCTGCTTGTGGTCGTGGCGTTACCGTACCAACTTCAAGAAAACCGAAGCCCATTTGCGCAAAGGCTTCTATACATTCAGCATTTTTATCTAAACCCGCAGCGAGCCCCACTGGATTTTTAAATTCTAAGCCAAGGAAGTTTACTGGTTTATCCGCGACTGACTGCGACCATGCCATACTCAAAGGGGTATGTGCAAAACGACGCAGATTAGTTAATGCAAATTCGTGTGCCCATTCAGCATCACGGCTAAACATATAGCGACGCGCAATATCATAAAACATGAAAACTCCTAAAAGATCCTAAGTAACATAACAATCTGCATAAGCATGCAGACAAAAAAATACCCCAGCAAGGCCGGGGTATTTTAACGATTTAAAAATTATTTGGTAGTGTCACAGTTGTGGCTTAACAACATAAGCTCACGTAACGCAACCGAGAACTTAGCAAAATCGTGGCTTTGCGAGGTCTTAAACTCTTGAAGCATTTGCTGCCAACGGTATAACAACGTTGACTGGTTCTCCATCCACTTCTCAATCAATGCATTAACGTCTTCGTCATCATTGTCGAAGCTATTAAGTACAACCTCTGAAAGAGAACGTTGCTGCCAATCTAGTTCTTCACGATATGAAGCTCTAGCCAATGCTTGCCAATGGTTAGATACCTGCTGCGCAGTGATCTGATCCAAGAACCAGTGTAAACCCATTTTCGCGCCAAGCTTAAAGTAAGTGTTAGAAACTAGGCTAATTTTACGACCTGAGTTATGTGCAACTTCAGCTAAGTCCATTACAGAGAACAAGCTCGATAATGATACAATGCGCATTGCGATATCACTCGGTACACCTTGCTCTTCAAGTTTCTTGGCATTAGCCAAAATTGAAGCGCTCTCTGTTTCAACCATATAGCTGTTAAGGTTTTTGCTTACATCTTTAAAGATTGGAGTAAAGAACTCGATGGTTTGACCAATGGTCTGTGCCTTATTGCGATGACGTAAGAACCAACGTGTTGCGCGACGAACTGTACGGCGAAGTTGATACAACATTTCCGTCTGAACCGCAGCTGGGATCTTATTATCAAGCGCAGCAATTGCGCTCCATGTGCTCTTCATCTCAAAAATAGCACTTGCAATCGAATAACACAGAGCTATCTCGCTATCACTCGCGCCTGTTTCTTCGTTCATGCGAACCATGAAGTTCAAGCCCATATCATTAACAATACTATTTGCTAACTTGGTGGCTATGATTTCTTTGCGCAGTGGATGGTTGTCCATCGCGGAACCGAATTTTTCACGCAGAGGCGCGGGGAACGAGTTTACTAGTAATTGACGGTAATACGGGTTTTCAGATACTTCATCAACAACTAAAGACTCTTTGAGCACCATTTTCGAATATGAAACGAGTACAGACAGCTCTGGGCGAGTTAAATCTTTATCCGCCGCAGCACGTTCTGCAAGCTCTTCATCTGTCGGTAAGAACTCAATTGTACGGTCTAACTTGCCTTCTTTTTCAAGCGCATGAATAAAGCGTACTTTTTCTTTGAGTGTAGCCGGGCCTTTAGACTTAGTGATCGACAAAGTATGTGTCTGACGGTAACAATCTGCTAATACCAGTTGTGCTACTTCATCAGTCATTGAGTATAGTAACTCATCACGCTGCTTCTTAGTTAAGTCACCTTCTGCAACTAAACCATTAAGCAAAATCTTAATGTTTACTTCGTTATCTGAACAAGCAACACCACCTACGTTATCAATAAAGTCGGTATTAATACGTCCGCCTTTGCTTGCAAACTCAATACGACCTAATTGCGTAGCACCTAAGTTACCACCCTCACCAAATACTTTTGCACCCAGCTCAGCACCATTAATACGCAATGCATCATTTGCACGGTCACCAACTTCTGCATTGGTTTCTTTAGAGTGCTTGATGTAGGTTCCGATACCACCGTTCCAAAGTAAGTCAGATGGCATCATTAATAATGCTTTAATTAACTCGTTTGGTGTCATGCTCACTTTTTTAGTATTGAGCATTTTTTTCATTTCAGCCGTAAGCGTTATTGATTTAGCAGCACGCGAGAAAATACCGCCACCTTCAGAAATTAACGACTTATCATAGTCTTCCCAAGACGAGCGTGGTAGTGCAAATAAACGTTCACGTTCAACATATGACTTAGCTGCATCTGGATTAGGGTCAATAAAGATATGCATGTGGTTAAATGCCGCTTGCAATCTAATGTGCTTAGATAGAAGCATACCATTACCGAATACATCCCCTGCCATGTCACCGATACCAACAACTGTGAAGTCAGTTGTTTGACAATCAATATCCATTTCACGGAAGTGACGTTTTACAGACTCCCAAGCCCCCTTGGCTGTGATACCCATTTTCTTGTGGTCATAACCAATTGAACCGCCTGATGCAAATGCATCACCTAGCCAGAAGTTGTATTCTAATGCAATGCCATTGGCTATATCAGAGAAGGTCGCTGTACCTTTGTCGGCAGCTACTACTAGATATGGGTCATCTTCATCGTGACGAATTACACTTTCAGGCGGAACAATTTCGCCATGAACAATGTTGTCGGTAATATCTAATAAACCGCGGATGAAAATCTTGTAACACTCTTGGCCTTCTTTAAAGAACGCTTCACGATCAGTTGGAAGCTGCTTACAAACGAAGCCACCTTTAGAACCAACAGGCACAATAACTGTGTTTTTAACTTGCTGCGCTTTAACTAAGCCTAAGACTTCGGTGCGGAAGTCTTCACGACGGTCTGACCAACGCAAACCACCACGCGCAACTTTACCGCCACGTAAGTGAACACCTTCAACGCGCGGTGAGTAAACGAAAATTTCATACGCAGGTAGAGGAAGCGGCATATCAGGAATTTCGCTAGGCTTAACCTTGAATGAAACATAAGACTTATTAGTACCATCTTGTTCTTTTTGGAAGAAGTTGGTGCGCAGCGTTGCATTCATCATATCAACATACAAGCGGATGATACGGTCGTCATCTAGGTTCGCTACGTTTTCCAACTCTTCATATATATCAGCAACAACTTTGTCGATAGTTTTCTGCGATGCTGGTTTTGTCGGTGAAAACTTTTTAACGAATAGATCTACAATTTTAGCCGCAATATGCGGGTAATGATCAAAGGTGCTCTCAATATAGCTTTGTGAGAACGTAACCCCAATTTGACGCATATATTTTGCGTATGCACGCAGGATTGACGCTTCACGTCCCGTCAAACCACCCAATAAAACTAAGCGGTTGAAGCCGTCATTTTCTAGGCGGTTATGCCAAACATTAGTAAGTGCAGCTCTAAAACGAGCAGATACTTTATTAAAATCGGCAATACCTTTGCTATCAAGCAGCATTGAGAAGTCCATGATCCAGTTTACTTGACCATCACTAGACTTAATCGCATACGGTGTTTCACCAATCACTCGTAAACCAAAGTTTTCAAGCATTGGCATAACATCAGATAAATGGATCGGCTCGTCTTTGTGGAACAAGCTTAAACGAACGATTTGAGAATTTGCTTCTTCTTGTGGACGGTAGAAAAGCATGTCTAGCTTGTTCTCATCATCAAGTTGCTCTAACTTCTCAATATCTACCACTGCAGCACTTGGCAACACTTCGTCTTTATATGCGCCTGGGAACGCCGACGAGTACTTTCTAAATAACTCGTTGCCACGAGCCTCACCAGCACTTTCTAATAGTGCATCATGAAGTTTATCTTCCCATGTGCGGGCCGCTTCGATTAAATTGTTTTCGATGTCTTTCACGTTATATTCAATATTGTTGTCAGCTACGCGCACTGTGTAATGCGTTCTTGCCAGCGTAGACTCAGAGAAATATGTGGTGAATTCAACTTTTTCTTTTGATTGGAACGCATTGGCCAATAATTGTTGAGTTTCACGTCTAAGTGCGGTGTTATAGCGCTCTCTTGGTACATATACCATACAAGAAAAGAAGCGTCCGTAAATGTCTTTGCGCACAAACAAACGACACATGTCACGTTCTTGTACTTGCAATACACCCGTAGCCACTTCTAAAAGTTCGCTTTCTCGAGCTTGCACTAGTTCATCGCGTGGGTATGTTTCAAGAATATTTAACACTGCTTTGTATGCGTGCGTTCCTTTAGCAAAATCACACATTTGCATAATGCGGTTGATTTTGCCTCTTAGCACAGGCACATCAGCCGCACTATTGTTGTAAAAACTTGATGAGAATAAACCGATAAAACGGTCTTCTCCTATCACATTACCTTTGTTATCAAAGCGCTTGATACCAACATAATCTACGTATGCAGGACGGTGTACACGTGACAGTGAATTTGTTTTTGTTAGTATCAGAAGATTATCACTGCGTGCCTCTTTGCGAGCAACCTCAGGTAATTCTGAAAGCAGTCGGCCTTGAGCATCTGCTGATTTTTTCATCAAGCCTAAACTTGTTTCAGCTACGTGCTTAAGTTCGTAGTCACCTTGTACTGGTGTTAAGTCATACTGACGATAACCCATGAAGGTAAAGTTATCTTGAGTTAACCAATCTAAAAACTCGATAGCTTCTTTAACTTCACTTTCATCGCAGTTAAAGTGGCGTTTTGGCAAGTCTTTAATAACAGCCTTAAGCTTATCTCGAATGGGTAACCAGTCTTCTACCGCCAAAGACACATCTTGTAGTACTGATTCAAGCTCTTTTGTAAAAGCTTCAATCTCATTTTTATCTGTCTGACGGTCTATCTCAATAAAGAACACAGTTTTAGTCGATGTCGACTCTTGTTCTGCCTTTAGATTTGAAATAGCAGCTATTTTTCCAGCATCATCGCGTTGAATTTTGAGCGGACAGTGCAATAGCAAATGCGAAACAATATTTTCGCGATTCATTGCCATACGTACTGAGTCAACTAAGAAAGGCATATCTTTAGCAATGATCTCTACGATGGTGTGAGATGACTGCCAGCCATCTTTTGCCACCTCAGGATTGAATACGCGGATCACCGCTTCATCTGAGTTATTTTTTTCGAGAGAATTCCAAAGACTAAGTGCAGCGCCATATAGGTCACTATCGTTGCGGTTTGCCAAGTCCTCTTTAGACATATTGCTGTACAAGGCTTTGGCAAATGTTTCAACGAGTGACACGTTCTCTGCATGAACTTTCTTGTGGATCAACTTACATACGTTATCGAGGATAACTGATGCTGGACCTTCATTTTGTGTCATATGTGTTCCTTAATCTATACCACCTTTGAACGGTAGATTATTTGTACAGCTGTTTATTAGCGTGGAGTCAGTAGAATTTTAACCTTTCTGACGCTAATAAACAGCCTTTTCGACGAAAACATTTTAAGCTTTTCAGCTATTTGCTCATCTATTCACAAAATATAGATATAAATAGCCAATACTGGCTATTTAGAAGCACATTTATTCACGAATTTTTTTCTGGTCGGTCCAGAGTAAAGTGCCAATTGCAGGCAATAATAGCACCGCACCAAGCATATTAACCAAAAACATGAAGGTTAAAAGAATGCCCATGTCTACTTGGAACTTCAATGCGGAGAAAATCCAGGTACTAACACCAATTGCCAAAGTGATACCTGTAAACAACACAGCGCTGCCTCGCTCTGCTAACGCGTTTCGATAAGCGATAGCAAGTGGCACACCTTGTTTTAACTGCCCCATCATTGAAGATAGAATATAGATACCATAATCAACCCCAATACCTACGCCTAATGCAATAACTGGTAAAGTAGAGACTGTTAAGCCAATTTCTAGTTTAACCATCAATGCTTGTGCGAGCGTTGAGACGATATATAGAGGCAACACAACTGCAACCGTCGCTTTAATACTTCTAAAGCTTAATAAACACAAAATGATAACCGCACCATATACGTAGATCATCATAGGTAACTGTGCAGCGGAAACAGACTCATTCGTTGCAGCCATTACACCAATTGGGCCGGATGCAAGTTTAAACTGTACCTTGTCCGTGTCTTCTTCTTGTGCAAACTGCTTAATACTAGAGACAACATGATCTATGGTCTCTGCTTTATGGTCCTGCATAAAAATAATGATTGGCATGACCGAGCAATCGCCATTGAGCAGGCCTGTGCTGGTCTCAACTCGAGATGTTGCTTGCACCAATGACGCACTATTTCTAGGTAACGTTTGCCACTTTTGATTGCCTTCGTTGTAGCCAGCATTTACCGCTTGTGCAACGGAGCTTAATGATACCGCTGATTGTACGCCAGCTAGGTTCTCTACCCGCCATTGAAAGCGACTGATCCTTGCCATAGTATCATGCTCGGTACATGCCGCTGGGTATGCCTCAACAATGACTTTTAAAATGTCTGAAGAAATTGCATAACGGTCAGATATTAAAAATGTATCTTGGTTGTAACGTGCATCTTGATGTAATGCGGGTGCGCCTGCGTGTAAATCACCAATGCGCATATTTTGCGACTGCCAATAGCCAAACGCGAATAATAACCCAGATACCACCAAAATAACGCTCGCCCACTTTTTATCTGTGGCACATACCAGCGCTTCTCTCAAATGGGTAAATACGTTGTGAGAAACGGTTTTACCATCGTCCACCCTTCTGATCTTACTTGAATTGAAGTACGACGCTAAAATGGGTAGCAAAACAAGATTGGTGAAAATAATAACAGCAACACCTAAACTCGCAGTGATAGCTAGCTCTCGAATAATCCCAATATCTATTGCTAATAACGTTAAAAATCCTACAGTATCAGAGAGTAACGCAATACCACCTGGGATCAACAACGCTTTAAAACTGGCTTGTGCCGCCACTTTACTCGATACGCCCTCAGCAACTTTTTTACCAATCGAGTTGATCATTTGCACACCATGGCTCACGCCGATGGCAAACACTAAAAATGGTACCAAAATTGACATGGGATCTAAGCCAAAGCCAAGGGTAGACAGTAAGCCCATTTGCCAAACAACAGCAATTATTGAACAAGCTATTGGTAATAGCGTTAGCTTAAAGCTTTTACAGAACAGCCAAACCATAATGAAAGTGAAAGCGATTGCCAGAGCAAAAAACAACACCACACCTTTTGCGCCATCGGCAATATCACCAGCCATTTTGGCAAAACCAATTATATGGATACTGACTTTGTCTGTACTTAGCGGTTCGCGGATCTGCGATTCAAGTTTTTTGGCAAACTCAAGTGTGTCTAACTTTTCTTGCGTTTGCGGATCGATCTCCATGAGCTGCGCGCTCACCATAGCACAACTGTAGTCACTGGCTATCATACGGCCAACTACATTTGCCTTCTCTATATTTTGTTTAACAACAGCAAGCCCCTGCTCAGTTGCTGTGAAATTTGCTGGGATAATTGGACCCCCCGCAAAACCATCTTCAACAACTTCAACAAAGCGCGCACTTGGCGAGAAAATAGAGTTAACCAAAGGTCTATTTACACCAGGTATAAAATAGAGTTGATCGTGAACTGCTTTAAGTTGTTTGAAAAAGTCGGGATTGAAAATATCGCCATCTTCATCACACACAGAGATTAAAATGCTATTTGCACCACCAAATTGCTTTTCATGCTTCAAATACAACTGCATATACTCATGTTGCAAAGGAATATTTTTGTTAAATGATGCATCGAGCTGAATCTGTGTCGCTTTATAGCCTAATAAAAATGTTAAGGCTGTAAATAGCAACAACACTGCCATTCTGTGACGAAACACCGCATATTCTAATTTGTTTAAAACGGCTTGCATTACTTCTTAGCCTCCCAAGTTTTTAGTCCCTTTTCAGTGGCTAAAATCAATTTATCTTTAAACGTAACGGCTGATAATATCGCATGACCGCTACTTAACTGTGACGATGTCACCTGTCCTTTACTATAACCAAATAGAAAACCACTATTTGCTAACATGTAAGAGGTATCTTTGTAAGACACAAGTGAATTCACAGTGGCCTTAACTGGCGTTGTTATTTTTTGAAATTCAAGGGTATCAATGCTTGCGATAAAGGCATTTCCACGTAAACCAGCTACGATAATTTGGTCTTCTGCATAAGGTGCTATCGCAAAAAACGAACCAGGATAAAACTCTTCTAGTCTCTCCCAGCTTTTACCCATGTTTTCACTGTGGGCAACCAATCCCATCTCACCCACCAAGTAAAGGTGACCTTTTTGTACCAAGATACGATTAAAATGTGGGAGTATAAACTTGGTTTCTTCCTCATATGCACGAGGGTCATCTTCTTTTAAATCGCGCAGATAATCTTTGTCATCAGGATGAACAAAATCGTCAATAAAGCGTTTTTGCCACGTTTTGCCACCATTTTCGGTCTCATAAAACATGCCGTAGGCACCAATTGCAAAACCGACATTCTCATCTACAAATTCAATATCTAAACACGGCTTTTGCTGCTCAGGTAAATATTGCTGCAACTGCCATGTTCGACCTTTATCACTACTAAACAAAATGCTGCTATCGTGACCGCATGCCCAAGCTTTATCTGCACCAACGGCAGTCACTGCGGTTAACAATGACTGGATAGGCACCTGTGCCTGCTGCCAATGTTGACCATCTTCACTTGTCACGATAGTGCCATGTTTACCAACGGCTATCAGCGTACCTTCATTATCAACAATGTCTGTAAATAGGGTTCTTTGGGGATGCTGAACTTGCAATGCAGACTCTGGAGCGACTTGCGCACTCACAAAAGTACAAAATAGTACACAGACACTCGCAATGGATGTTTTTATCATGCTGAAACTACTCAAATAAACGTGACAGGAGGCGAGAACTCGCCAAATAAACAGAATTGCTAGCAGCCAATTTAACCGCTAGCAATAGTTGGTTGAGAGCTAACTTAGCGCTTACCCTCTCGGCGTAACGCACTTTGTGTAAACTCATTGTCTTGGAATGACTGACTAAAGTCGTACATTTGCTCTTCGTTATCTAGGCCAATAGCCAAGTAACGACGTGAGTTTAAGTCGTGATATACGTCTAATGTACTCCAATGTGTTGGTACTTCGTAATAGTTCAAGCCATGTGCCATCGCCACGCGGTACATTTGGTCGCGGTTATCATAAAGATCCGCAATATGAATTTGCCAGCTGTCCTCGTCTATGTAAAACACACGTTTTTTGTAGATATGACGAGTACCTTCTTTTAAGTTAGCTTCAACAACCCATACACGGTGCTTTTCATAGCGTACGTGCTCTGGATTAATGTGACCAGGCTTTAAGATATCGTCATACTTAAGCTTATCACTGTGAAGCTTGTAGCTATTATATGGAATATAAAGCTCTTGCTTACCTTTTAATGTCCAGTCATAACGATTTGGTGAACCGTTGAACATGTCAAAATCATCGGTTGTACGTAAGCTATCAGACGCCGTTCCTGGTGCATCATACGCAACGTTTGGCGCGCGGCGAACACGACGTTGACCCGTGTTGTACGTCCAAGCTTGACGCGGCGTTAATATTTGGTCCATCGTTTCATGTACTAACAACGCAGTACCAGCTAATCGCGCAGGCTCTGTTACGCTCTGCTTGAACTTAAATAGTACATTTGACTCTTTTAGTTCTTCCGGCGTTGCATCTAGCGCCGAATATTTAACCAGTAACTTTTCATCAAAGCCAATTAAGTTGTAATCACCCGACTCAGTTGGCATAGCTTGACCACCAAAACGGGCTATCGATAAACCACGATAGCGTAACAAGTGATTCCAAATAGCTTCTAAACCATCTTTTGGCACTGGAAATGGAATACCAATCGCGGTGTTTTTAATCCCATTTCCGCCTTCGATAAGCTCAGCCGTTGACGCATATTTTTTGGTTGCATCATATACAAATTGAGGATATGAAGCACTGCGACGAGTTGGATAAATGTTCATTTTGAACGTATCTGGATACGTTTCAAACAAAGCGATTTGTCCAGGACTTAGATAGTTTTTGTACTTATCAAGGTTTGACTTGTCGATAGTAAACAATACTTTATCATCAGCAAATGGATCTGGGTGGTGCATACCAGGTTTATAATTAGCTGGCGGCTTAGTGATACCACCATCCCAAGCAGGGATTGAACCGTCTTTATTACCTGCTTTTTCAGCGCCGATTGGAGTCAGATCTGCTCCTAAACGTGCTACTTCATCTGCCGACATTTTTGCCATTGCATTGCTTGCCGATAGCATTGTTATCATTGTTGCGGCAAGTAGTGTAGGTTTTCTAAACATACTGAAAGCCCTTAAATTGAATACTTGATGTTAAAAGACACAAAATCACGGTCTGCGAATGTATTTGTTGCGCCACCACCCCAGAAGGTGTTGTAGCCAAAGTCAAATGACCATGTATTTTGATAGTTGAAATTCATGGTGACACCTAAAGACTTACGATCCTCAACAAACAAGAACATAGGATCAGGTGTGATACCATTTACATCGTGCGAAAATACAACTTTTGGTGAAAAGTTTACGCCTGAAAATAAGTTATTAAACTCACCCTTAGCAATTAGGCGATAACCCCACGCTGAAGAAGTTGGGAATGGGTTCACTTCAGGGCCATTCGAAACGGCTTTATGGATCAAGTCGTATTCTTTACCTGAAATACCCTCAATCGTGCCGCTTCGACCTGTACCTGCAACGTTTAAGCGAAGCTGGTCATAGGTAGGCATATCTTTGATTGTAACAGCACCCAATTCACCTACAACCGCCCAGCTATCCGCACCTAAAGACGGGCCAAATAAATGTGTAGCAGTAAATTGCGCTTGCAGCGTATCTTTTAGTACATAGCCCTGTGCAATCTCACCCGGCTCAACGTAAGCAACCGCATCGCCCTGACTTAACTGCGAGAAGCCCGCAAAGTCATCTCGACGACCCGCGTATGCTAGCTGCTCAACCATACCCGCATAAAGTAGCTCTACGTCATCAATTTGCAGAGGCTCGTCTTGACGGTAGGTAAACTCACCTGAAAACGCCGTTTCACCCAAAGCGGTATTGAAGCTCAAGCCATATAGTTTAATGTCTTCAGGATATTCAATAATACCTTGCGTAAATGCATTTAGATTGGTGATATTATCTTCAGTGATAGTATTACCTGCGATATACGCTAAGTCTTTAGCAATAGCCTCACTCGTAAAGTTAGATGCTTTACCTGAGATCAAAGGTCTACGGCTATGGTAATTAATGTAATAAAGCGCAAACTCAGTGTCATTTAACTCTGGAGAGTAAATACCAAGACGCACACCATATTGGCCACCATCTTCTGGCTCATTTTTACCAGCATCCCCTTTGCCCTTTAAGGCAACCTTAGTGGGATAAGCTAAATACATTTGTGCCAATAGTTTTTGCGCTGACTCGCTGCTTGTCACACCAGGTTGTGTAACATCTTGTCCCTGCGCTGTTAATGCGCCGAGCCAAGTTGCTTGAAGTGAATTTAAAGAGTCTGTTAAATGCTGCAAGTCAATATCTGGGTTTGAGGTGAAACCTAACTGGATATTTTGCGAAAAACCATTTGCTGAAGCAAAGTCATTGGTAGAAAAGTAGCTGCCAGTCGCTGGTAGGCGTGTTTCGTGCCAATCGTACTGATAAAAACCTTCCAGCGTAATGTGTTCGGTAATACCAAGTGAAGCCCAAAGCATACCAACAGGAATAAGTGCTTCTTTTACCTCGGAACCGGGTGCCTTTAAGCGGTCTATATCTACTGGATTAACGTTGATGCCGTGGCTGATAAGCGTACTTTCACCCCAGTTTACAACTTGTTGACCCAAACGAACTGATAATGGATTTTTACCATCGTTCAGATCGAAATCGGCCCAAACAAACGCATCTAATAGTCGAATATCTGAACATACTTGCTCTTTAGTCTCATCGTATGCACATGGATCAGCTTTTTTACCAGAAACTGGATTGTTGTGTGCAAAATCCCCATCTTCCATAGCAAAGTCATAAAAATACATAAAACGAGAGAAAAACCCGTAATTATCTTTGCTAATAGAAAGGTCATGAGTTCCTTTAACTAACTGCGAAAAAGTATCACCTGAGTCAAAGTTTAAATTACCGGCATCACCATTGTTTGAGTATGCGCCAGGCGTACTCCACACGTCGGCAGAGCTATAAACGGTATTACCAGTTATTGCGTTATAACCAGACCAATTGAATCGTGGATGGTTACTTTTACCTATATATTGAAAATCTCTATCTTCAACGCGAATACTCTGTCCGTAAGAAAAAGTCGAGTCGAATGTGATATCAAAATCACCGACTTGAAAGCTTGCAGCAAGTAAAGGTGCACTGCTCATAGATAAAGCAGCAGCACTAAGACCGAGCATGATTTTGTTTTTCACAAAAAGCGATCTTTTTATCATTATTTCTCCCCCTTATGGCGGGTATTTTATAATCAAGTAGTTGTTTTTTGTTGTCGTAACGATAGAAGCGAATTATCAAAATTACAAATGGAACGCGTTCAATCGGTGCTTTTTAGCTTTTAGGTCGCTATTTTACTCTTGGTAAGACGTCCTACCAGACAATTTATAACACGTAATTTAAGTTTATAACAAACCCATTTAACAAAAATACAATACGAGTGGGTTAAAATTTTTTATTAAGCAATTTTTTCAAGCGAAACAAAGCTGTTTTGGCCATCTAGACATAATCGAAAGCGCCCTCTTATACCTAAAGAAGAAACAAACTTGCGAATATGAATGGCAGGAAAGCGAATTCGCTTTCCACCATCCTCTGTCACCTGAATGTACTTAATATTTCCTTGATAATATTCCATACATTGATCATAAGTAAGGTACATTGAAAAAAAATATTCCTGCACTATTTTTACCTAACTTAATGCTTTTTCAACTTTTTCATACAAGTCATCACTTAGGTCTGACAATTTTGATAGACGTTCTAGTTGAGCTTTCATTAATGTTTGCCGTTGCTCATCATAGCGTTTCCACGACATAAATGGTGTAAGCATTCTAGAAGCATTTTGCGGATTAATTGCATTGAGTTCGATGAGTAAGTCTCCCAACAACCTATATCCCTCTCCATCAATTCGATGAAACTCTTCGGAGTTGTTCCTTGCAAAGCTTCCAATTAGTGCTCTTACTCGGTTTGGGTTTGATTTATCAAAACATGGATGCACATACAAACTTTTTATTTTAGCTATCGCTTGCTCGCCGACTTGAGTTGCTTGCAACGCAAACCACTTATCCATCACTAACAGATCATGACGCCACTGTGAATCAAACTTAGCCATAGTATTGTCTGACGAAGCTAACTGAGCGTTAAATGTCGCCTTGAGTGCGCCAAACTTTAACGTCATGTTGTCGCTGTCTAATTGATTATCTAACCACCGAGACACTTTGTCGTCTGCCACCATAGCTAAATAATACAAGCACACATTTTTGAGTACTCTTGCGGATATCGCTTCGTGGGTTAGCTCGCCGTTTTCTTCGCAGGCTTCAAAAGCTTGTTTTAAAGTATCTGCTAAATGACTTGCAATATCTCGCTCAAAGCATTTTATACAGCTATTAAGTGCATCTACGGGGATCTGCTCAAAGGCACTGGATAAAGTGTCAAAACTTGGCACTCTGATCAGCTCAGCTAACAACGCCAAATCACCTCGTCTGTCACACAGCAGTTTGCTGAACGTTTCTAGTAGCTCACTTGACAAGGCAATGTCAGCGCCGCTATTAAACTGTTCGACCCCTTTAAGTACCTCTAACTGAAAAGCTTGTTGTGCAGCTTCCCAACGAACATAGTCACTACTTGCATGAGCAATAATGTGGATCAATTCCGACATTTTATAATCATATTTAACCAATACAGGTGCAGAAAAGTCTTCTAACAATACCGCCACCGGTCGCTCTGGTATTTGCTCAAACACCACGGTCTGCTCTTCTTGAGTCACATTGATAACTTTTGATACTCGTTCACCATTTACAATAAGCGGTAATGTATGGCCCGACTTGTCCAATAACTCGATGGCAAAAGGAATATGCAATGGACTCTGTATTGGGTCATTTTGAGCATGCTTCTGCTTGATGGTACACGCATAGGTGTTGCTCTGGGGCAGATACTCAGTCTCTACCGTAAGCGTTGGTGTGCCAATTTGCTCATACCATAATCTGAACTGACGTAAATCAACATTGCTGGCATCTTGCATTGCAGCCACAAAATCATCACAAGTAACTGCACAACCATCATGACGTTCAAAATACAGTTGCATGCCTTTTTGGAAGTTTTCTTCACCTAGTAAGGTGTGCATCATGCGGATCACTTCTGCACCCTTGTTATAGACAGTCACTGTATAAAAGTTATTCATTTCAATAACTTTATCAGGGCGGATAGAATGAGCCATTGGCCCTGCATCTTCTGCAAATTGATGCGTTCTCATCGCCATCACGGCATCAATACGGTTTAAACCTCTTGAGCCTAAGTCACTGCTAAATTCTTGATCTCGAAAAACCGTTAAGCCTTCTTTTAACGATAATTGGAACCAATCACGGCATGTCACACGATTGCCGGTCCAGTTATGAAAATATTCATGACCAACGATTGATTCTATTGTGTGATAGTCTCTGTCTGTCGCTGTTTGTTGGTTCGCTAGCACGCAAGAGCTGTTAAAAACGTTTAAGCCTTTATTTTCCATTGCGCCCATATTGAAAAAATCGACCGCAACAATCATGTAGATATCAAGATCGTATTCAAGACCAAAGCGCTGCTCGTCCCATTCCATGGCTTTTTTTAATGATGACATAGCATGAGGCGCTTTACTTAGGTTGCCTTTATCCACGAACAAAGCCAAGTCGACTTTTCTACCTGAGCGAGTAATAAACTCATCTTCAAGAACGTCGAAGTCCCCTGCTACTAATGCAAATAAGTAACTGGGCTTTTTAAATGGGTCGTGCCATTTTGCAAAATGACGCCCATCAGCCAACTGGCCTGATTCAATTTTATTACCATTAGAGAGCAAGTGTGGCATAGATTGCTCGCCGATGACCGTTACGGTGTAAACAGTTAATACATCAGGTCTATCTAAGAAATACGTAATCTTTCTGAAGCCTTCGGCTTCACATTGCGTACAATACGCACCGCCTGATAGATATAAGCCTTCCAAAGACGTATTGGTTTGTGGCGATATCTGCGTTTCAATTTCAAGTTCAAAGTCTTTAGGTAGTCCATTAAGCAACAAGTAGTCTTGAGCGTATTCGTATTGGTCAAATAGTTTACCGTCAACTTTTACCGATAGTAATTTTAGCTCTACGCCATCTAGTTTTAACGAAGTTTTCTCGTCAGTGGCTGTATAACGCGCTTTTGCTTTAACTGTTGTCTTAGTAGGATATAAATCAAAGGTAAGTTCTAAACTGGCTACTTGGTGTGATGGTCCTTTATAGTCCTTTAGATACTTAGCTTGAGGCTTTGTTTGCATGGTTTTTCCTCAAAAAAACGCCCCGAATAAACAGGGCGACATGATTAAGCTGGTTCAGCTGTGTCTTTTGGCTTTATGCGTAATATTTTAATGCCCAAGTACGCGTAGATAATTGCCAGCACCGGATTAATTAAATTAAAGAATGCATATAAAGCATAGTCAAATGGATTAATCAACAACACACTTTGCATGTATGCACCACATGTATTCCAAGGTATTAACGGGCTTGTAATTGTTCCGCCATCCTCTAATGTACGTGATAAGTTAACAGGCTTTAGGCCGCGCTTTTTATATTCTTCTTTAAACATTCTGCCTGGAACAACAATAGCGATATATTGATCTGCAGCAACGACATTTGTACCGATACAGGTGGCAATCGTTGCTGCAATCAAAGAACCTGTGCTCTTGGCTATTTTTAAAATACTACGAACAAAAATATCAAGTAGACCTGTTTTTTCCATAATCGCGCCAAACATTAGCGCAGTCATCACCAACCAAGTTGTATTGAGCATATTTGACATACCGCCGCCACTGAGTAAGTCATCCATTTTGCCATCACCAGTGGTTATGCTAAAACCTTCATAAAAAGTAGCCCACACCAGTTTAAAATAACCAACTAACTCGCCCTGCGATGTATCTATTTGACTTTGAATTAAGTCACCTTGAAACAACATTGCCCATACAGCACCAACGACTGCTCCGATAGAAATAGCAGGAAATGCAGGCATTTTTTTAAACGCAAGTACGAGTAACACAAGTAATGGCACTAACATCACTGGATTAATAGTAAAGTTACCCTTTAGGATAGTGACTATCTCTTCTATGCGGCCAATATCACTATTAACTTCTGCACTGAAACCCATAAAAGTAAATATAATCAGCGCAATAACAAAACTTGGTACGGTTGTCCACAGCATATGTTGAATATGTTCGAACAAATCGCTTCCAGCAACAGCTGGTGCTAAGTTGGTAGTTTCTGAAAGTGGACTTAGTTTATCGCCAAAGTAAGCACCAGAGATAACTGCCCCCGCTGTAACTACTTGATCAAGCCCAAGACCTGTAGCTACCCCAAGCAAGGCCACACCAATGGTTGCCGCGGTGGTCCAAGAGCTGCCAATACTCATTGCAACAATACCGCATATCATACAGCTGGCGGCATAAAACCAGTTTGGACTGATTATTTGCAACCCATAGTAAATCAATGTAGGCACAGTGCCTGACAAAAGCCACGTACCTATCAGGGCTCCTACCATCAATAAGATAAGGATCGCCCCTAGAGATAAGGTGATCCCTTTGATCATTGCTTCTTCGAGTGTTTTCCAAGTGTAACCATTTTTTAAACCGACTAATGCAGCTGTAAAAGTGGCAAATAATAGTGCTATTTGATTGGGACCCGATGAAGAGTTGTCTCCATATAAATATACAGCTGCACCGAGTAAGCAGACTAATACTGTAATTGGCACAAACGCATCTAAAAATGAGGGTTGTTTAGGTTGCTTCAAACTGAACTCTCCTACGCATGAAATTCATGCTTATTATTATTTTTTACGCACGACCTTGAGTCGTGGTAATAGTTTTATCATTGTTATTCGTAAAGTAGCTGGCGTGAATAATAGCAAATTCATGACGCAAGTCGTAACAAAAAAGGCGCCGTAGCGCCTTTTTATGCCGATTTAGATTAATGTTTATACATCATTTTTTGCTAATCGGCCAAATGAGATAAGATCCTGCGTAATAAGCGCAGCTTCTTCTAAATAAGGATCAAGCTCTGATAACACTTCTGGCAAATCATCCAAATTGTCAACAGGCTCCATTCCTAGCCTCTTGAGGCGTTCATTATTTCTTGCTAGTGAACGTTTTTCAGCCTCATCACGTTCTTTAAGTCTTTCAGCCTCAACTAACGATATTTTCTTATCGTCATTTTGTTCTTTATACCGCACAATATCATCGTAAACGTATTTAAACTCTGGCTCTTTTTTTACTCGAGACTCATGCTTTGCTTTTAAATACTCAACAACCGGTTTTAAGTTGTCTAAGCTGCTATAGCTTGCCTGCTTAATACTGTCCCATGGTAGTGCGTTGTCTTCTTGGCTCTCGCCCCACTCTTCAGGTTCAATTGCCGAAGGCAGCAATACATCAGGGATCACCCCTTTGTTTTGTGTGCTACCACCGTTAATACGATAAAACTTAGCGATTGTGTAAGTAACACTACCTAAAGCATTACTGAACAAATCGTAATTTTTACTCAAGCCTCGGTGTTGTTGCACGGTGCCTTTACCAAAGGTTTGCTCTCCAATAACAACTCCGCGACCATAGTCTTGGATAGCAGCGGCAAAAATCTCAGACGCAGACGCACTATAACGATCAACCAGTACCGTCATAGGCCCATCGTAAAATGTAATACCGTCTCGGTCTTGTTGCGCTTCGACACGATTGTAAGCTGTGTGAATTTGTACCACAGGTCCTTGATCAATAAATAAACCTGTTAGCTGAGTTGCCTCATATAACGAACCACCGCCGTTTTGACGAAGGTCAATAACAATGCCATCTACTTTCTGTTCTTTGAGTTTAGCAATCTCTACTTTTACATCTTTAGATAAATTATTGTAAAAGCTTGGTATTTCGATTACACCAATCTTGCTAGTTAGATCTGAATATTTGGCTTCGAATACTTCAGATTTAGCTGCTCTATCTTCAAGGCGAATTTTATCCCGCACAATTTCTACAACTTTAGGTGTACCGTGCGTATCTGAGCCTTTTAAATACTGAAGCCTAACCTTAGTTCCTTTAGGGCCTTTAATAAGATCAACCACGTCGTCTAAGCGCCAGCCTATCACATCAACAAACTCTTCATTATCTTGTGCTACGCCAACAATGCGGTCATCGGGCTTTATTTGCTCAGATTTATCGGCAGGGCCACCAGGCACAAGCGAGCGAATAACAGTGTAGTCTTCATCATAGCCAAGTACTGCACCAATCCCTTCTAATTCAAGATCCATGTCCATCTTGAACTGCTCTGCACGGCGCGGGGATAGATAAGATGTATGTGCTTCAACACTGCGTGCAAATGAATTCATTACAACTTGAAATGCGTCTTCGCTGTTAGTTTGTACTAAACGCTTTAAAGTGTTGTTGTATCGTTTGCTTAAAATTTCTTGGATTTCTTTCCAGTCTTTACCAGTGAGCTTCAAACGCAATGCATCAGACTTAACACGTTGACGCCAATATTCATCAAGTTCTTGCTGAGTCTGTGCAAAAGCAATGTCTTCTCGGTCATAAAAAAATGCGTCTGGTTTATCAAACGTCATTTCTTTTTCTAGCAAAGACAAGGCAAATTGAAAACGTTCAAAACGCCGTTTCATGCTTAAATTAAACATGTCGTAAGCAAATTCTAATTTGCCCGTTTTTAACGCATCATCAAACTGTTTTCTGTAGCTTTTGAATTTATCAATGTCGCTTTGTAGGAAAACAGATCGGTTATAGTCGAGTGAATCAACGTAACGATCAAAAATTTCTTCCGACAAAGCGTCATCGAAGCTAAAGCGTTTATAGTGCTGGCGAGTAAATAAGTTGGTCACTCGTTTGCTAGCCGTTGTATGTTGAGATTCTGGTGCTAAGACCGGAATATCCTTCTCAGTAACGGTATTTGATGATGCAAAGGCTGCCCCAGATATTAATGCGGCAACAACAGGAATGAGTGTCAACTTTTTACTCATACGCACAACTCCTTAAACGATATATAGGCTGTCTGCTTTAGTTTTAACTTGCATACCAGTAACTAACTCTACGTGAACTTCATCTTTGTTCACTTCAGTAATAGTTGCATTAACAAGTGCTTGGCCTAACTTAACTTTTACTTTGTTATTAACCTTGACCTCATTCGCAGGCAATGGTTCAACTTTACCTGAGCTGCGCTTAGCTTGTTGAGGTTCTGGCTTTTTATTAACTCTAGCGTTTTTATCGCCTGAGCGAGGATGCGGTGCACCTTTCTTTTTGTAAGATTTTGTTTCGCCGTCTTGACGAGGACGCTGTGGCTTTTTGCGCTTAGCCATTTTTGCACGGCTTTCTTCTAGCGCTTTTTGAGCATGTTCGATGTGCTCTTGCTCTACTTTTTCAGCATCGTTACCGTCTAGGTCGATACGGAACTCATGCTTAGTAACCGCTTCTAGATATCGCCAGTTAGAAGTGTATTTACGCAATGCCTGACGCACCTGCGTTTTACTTACCTTCTCAGAGCCTTCGATGCGCTCAGCAATATCTTTAAAAATGCCGACTTTTAATGGCTTTATGCCATCTTTTTGTTTAAAACACTGAGGAAACTCTGAATATAGAAAATCCAGTACCTCATTAATATCTTTTAGCTTGTTTGTGGTTTCCATTTTTGAACCTATTTATGATATCTGCTCATCTAACGATGATTGGATATAGTGTGTTACCCAGTCTGTTAACTCTTCAAATTCGGCCTCAAGTAAGGCTAAATCACCACGAAGATGTTCCCAAATACCGTTTATTACATTATCGATGATTTCGCATTCGAGATCATCTGGTAATTGTTGCCATGCAAAATGAATCAATTCGTTAAGCGTTTCGGCAACATGTTCTTCTTCGCCTTCCCAGTCACCCACGTCGGCAGTTGAAAATAAGTAATCTTGTACGTTTAGTAAGTCTTTCACGATAAAGTCAACTCAAAGCTTTTAACCAGTGCCTCAAGGCCATTCTTGTCATCTTCGTCAAAACGAGATAACGAAGGGCTATCTATATCAAGCACAGCATACACTTTGCCATCTTTAAAGATAGGGATGACAATTTCAGAATTAGACGCCGCATCGCAGGCAATATGCCCATCAAAAGCGTGTACATCTTCAACTAACTGGGTTTGCTGACTTTTAGCAGCCGTGCCGCACACGCCTTTACCCATAGGAATACGTATACAGGCAGGGTTACCTTGAAATGGTCCCAAGACTAACTCTTCTGGACTATCGACAAAATAAAAGCCAGCCCAATTGATATCTTCTAGTGACGTAAACAGCAAAGCACTTAAATTAGCCATATTAGCCACGACATTACTTTCTGTGCTAATTAGAGCTTGTGCTTGCTTTGTGAGTGACTGATAAAATTCTTGCTTCTGCATCTACTAAATCACGGTTACAACATACAAAAGTCTAAGGTACTCTTTCACAGAATTAATTGAAACCTTTTGTGGCGAAAAAGTATTAAATATCCGTAAATATAGTGCTACTTGGCTAAATATAGAGCAGCGCCTGGTACAAAGTTAAGCAAATCGCCTCAAGCCGTATAAAAACAACCCAGCGGCAATTGTCGTCATTACAGCATTAACTAGCAAAGCCCCACCACTGCTAGCGGCAAAAAGGATACTAAATAATACACCTCCTAGCATGCCAAGAGTCAGTATCACGTCATAGCGTACCTTTTGCTTTTTGACTAAAATCAAATACCCAGGCAAAACACATAACGCCATAGATAACCCCACTACATGTGCATTTGCAATTGCCGTACTTAACATACTAAAAAATATGCTAAGGCCTGATCCCTGACTGGATATAGAAAAATACACGCCCAGCAAAGCACCAACAAATATGGGTGACAATAATGATAAAGCAACGCTTTTGGCTAGTTTTTGTTTCATGCAATCCAACACCTTTAAATAGAGTCAATGTTACTGAGATTGCATGATAATGAAATATTCACCAGTGGACTTTGGTCTAAGCTTGGAATTTTGAGCAAAAAAAAAGCCGCTACATTGTGTAGCAGCTTACTATTCATTGAATAGTGGCGGAGAGATAGGGATTTGAACCCTAGATACGCTATAAACGTATGCCGGTTTTCAAGACCGGTGCTTTCAACCACTCAGCCATCTCTCCGAAGTCAGATATGACGCATTCACAAATGCACCATATAAAATTAGTGGCGGAGAGATAGGGATTTGAACCCTAGATACGCTATAAACGTATGCCGGTTTTCAAGACCGGTGCTTTCAACCACTCAGCCATCTCTCCGCAGCGGGGCGAATATTAGATAATCCCCGCCACAATGTGAAGCTTTTTTTTCAAAAAAAAGTTTAAGTGCTCAAAAAACCTCACTTTTGTTCAAATGTAGAACAATTTTATACTCAAAACGGAACTTTCCAATTTTTCACGACTCTATTTGATCGACAATGTTTGCCGAACCATATAACTCTTGGTAACCTTTACTCAGTCAATATATTAGAACTTTTGTTCACAAAGGAGTTTAACCATGGCGTTCAATCATTCGTACGATACCGCTAGACCGGTAATGTCGACCGTTGAAACTAACAAGGTATTAAAGAATACATATTTCTTGCTTGCGATGACACTTGCTTTTAGTGCTATCACAGCAGGTATTTCAATGACAATGGCGTTACCACGCTTCACGGGTCTAATCTGTTCGCTTGTTGGATTGGGTCTAATTTTCGTTATTCATAAAAAAGCAAACTCATCGTCTGCGATTGGTTTAGTCTTCTTATTCACTGGTATTATGGGCTTTGGATTAGGACCACTTCTTAACCACTATGCTGCAATGCCAAACGGCGGTATGCTTATTACCCAAGCACTAGGCTCTACAGCGCTAATCTTCTTCGGTCTATCTGCATATGCCCTTACAACTAAAAAAGACTTCTCATTTATGGGTGGTTTTTTAACAGTGGGTTTAATCGTTGTTGTTATTGCCAGCCTAGTAAACCTGTTCATTGGTAGTAGCGTTGCCTTTATGGCGTTAAATGCGGCCGTTGTGTTAATTATGTCTGGTTTCATTTTATATGATACGAGCCGTATCATTAATGGTGGTGAGACTAACTACGTACTTGCAACGGTTGGTTTGTATCTTAACATCTATAACTTGTTTACTTCATTATTAGCTCTTTTAGGTGCAAGTGATGACTAACCAGTTTGTTCTGGTAAAATAAGCCCCTCTTGGGGCTTTTTTAATGGGCGTATTTTGAGCAAATTTGTTTTATCTTTGCATTCGGGCGTTGCCGATCATGATTGCTTACAGCGGCTGTCTCGTTTTGCACATGCAGCTGTGCAAAGTGGTCACCAGATATCGTGTATTTTTTTATATCAAGACGCTGTTAATCATGCTTCACAACACTTTCAACTGGCATCTGATGAGCTAAATGTCCAAGCGACGTGGCAAGCGCTGGCTGATTTAGGTATTCCTCTTATGTTATGTGTCACTGCGGCTGAAAAGCGCGCCATAGATACCAATAACACCGGACTATTTACAGTTGCTGGTTTAGCTGAGTTTGCAATGCTAAGCACAAAAGCAGATAAGTGGGTTCAATTTAAATGAAAAATGTTTTAGTGATAAGTTCTGATAGCCCATTTGATGGCCAAAAAATACGTGACGCGCTTGACACTACATTAATATATGCGGCAATCGATCAGAATATTTCTTGGTTGTTAATAGACTCCGCAATACTTGCACTGAAAAAGCAGCAATCTGCAACGCATATAGGCCTTAAAGACTATTTTAAGTCGATTAAGACGTTAGAAATATATGATGTAGAACAGGTATACGTTTGTGCTGATGCCATGGCGAAATACCAATTAACTCAAGAGCAATTGAACATCACTGCTGTCATCTTAAATAAGCAACAGCAACAGTCATTAATTCAACAGCAAGACTTTGTGGTTACCTTATGAGCATCGAGACAGTACACATATTTTCGAAACCTGTAACTTATTATCAAAAGTTAAATATAAAGCAACTCATAGCGCGTCATGATGCGGTATTGCTCAGCGGTGATGCGTGCTATGATCACGCCTCTTACAGTCAGCTTTGTGAAAAGCTCTATATGCTAACAGACTGTGCTATCGCCAGAGGCGTATCAACAAGTTGTGGATATAATCTACTCAGTGATATCGAATGGGTTAAGCTGATAAGTAACGCGAATAAATCAATTACTTGGTAAAACATGTTAGAACTAAACAATCAATCAATAGAAACAGATAAGCAAGGCTATTTGCTTGACCATACTCAGTGGAGCCCTGAGCTTGCGCCCATCATCGCCGAGCAAGAAGGTATTCAGTTAACAGCTGCGCACTGGGAGGTCGTCAACTTTGTGCGTGACTTTTATGAAGAATATAACACAAGCCCTGCTATACGCATGTTAGTCAAAGCGATGGCAAAAGCGCTTGGAGAAGATAAGGGAAACAGCATGTACTTATACAAACTATTCCCCAAAGGTCCTGCAAAACAAGCCACGAAAATTGCAGGTTTACCAAAGCCTGCTAGGTGTATTTAAAATTACGCCGACGATTTAAAAGTGTGGTGGCATTTGCCATCAAACTTAGCGTTGGTTTGAGCCTCACTTAGAATTGGATGGCGTAAGCTCACTTTTCATAACTGGCAATGATCACCGTATTTCGAACTGATGACTCAAAGTATTGGCTTTTTATCGCTAGATAGTCGTTGTTTGAAAAAAAACCATCGGCTTTGGCTTTATTGGCAAAGTAAATTGTAAACACACGGTTTATCGCAACGTCCACCTCTGAGCGCAATACCTCGCTAACAGCAAAATCGTACCCAAACCCACCCTCGTATTGCGCAAGAAGTGGTTTCATTGCTGCCCTGTATTGCTCGTAGATGCCACCATCATACACTTCAAGTCCCACCAACATCTCATACATACCGTTACTCCTTTTCTCTTTCAGTTCAAGATGAATACGCTAACATCTGGCATGAAATTTACACTTTAAGCCTTTTTTACAAACTTAGCGGTGACCATCATTTCACCCACGCCATCTACTTTGCAGTCAAGCTCATGGTCTTTCTTATCAAGCACGCGTCTAACCAAGGCTTTGGTGCCAATTTTAATCACTTGAGAGCTGCCTTTGATTTTGAGATCTTTTATCACGGTGACTTTATCACCATCCACTAATAACGCCCCATTTGCGTCTTTTACGCTGACAGCGTCGTCTTCATTGGCTTGTGACGGGTTCCATTCGTATGCGCATACAGGACATACAAAGTTATCTTGATCTTGATACACATACTCTGAGTGACATTTTGGGCAAGGAGGAAAAGACATACAATACCATTTCTACTTATTTAGGGTTCAAACCGCTCCCTATCCACTTATAAAAGCGCAGGAAATATTTCACTAATATACCATTAAGATGCTACACGCGCACTAGAGGTAAATCTATCCTAAATATGTGGCACACACATGCGCGATGTAGGATTAATCACATGAAAAAGCCCGGAATGATCCGGCCTTTTTCGTGTTTTATCGTAAATCGTTTATTCGCGATTATAAAACGTCTAAAAGCTCAACATCGAATACTAACGTTGAGAAAGGTGCGATTGATGCACCAGCACCACGCTCACCATATGCAAGTTCGTGTGGGATATATAAGCGCCATTTTGAACCAGCAGGCATTAGTTGTAATGCTTCAGTCCAACCTTTGATAACGCCATTTACCGGGAATTCAGCAGGCTGACCGCGGTCATAAGAGCTATCAAATACAGTACCGTTGATTAAAGTACCATGGTAATGAACACGTACTTTTGAGTCAGCTGCAGGTTTTGCGCCCTCACCTGTGCTGATCACTTCATATTGAAGGCCAGACTCAGTAACTGTGATTTCTGCACGCTTTGCGTTTTCTTCTAAGAATGCAATACCTTCAGCAGCTAGTACTTTCGCTTCTTCTTCACGACGAGCTTGAATTTCAGCATTGATTTTTTCGAATGCAGCTTGGATCTCAGGGATCTCAACACGGAACGCGTCACCCGCGTATGCGTCTTTCATTCCCTCAAATACTGAGTGCAAGTTTAGACCTTCAAATGGATTTGCCTTTAATTGCTCACCCATTTGTAAGCCAATTCCGTAGCTTGCTTTTTCAGCATCTGTATTAAATAAATCTGACATAAGTTAATTCACTTTAGTTTCTATTAAAAGACGCGCGCAGTGTAACATAGCCAGTTATGAGTTTAAACGGACTTACTTGTCCGCTTGACGTTCAGGAAGCTTGATTTTTCCTACCAAAAACGTGGCTAGAGGTAAACTTAGACACAACCCCAACCCTAGCTCAAAGCTATACTGTGTAAGGCGCTGCGTAAAATAATAACCAAATCCAACAATGCCAGTTAAGCTGATAACAACCGATGCCAAAAACGGCCACATTTTTTCGTACTTTCTTATCAAGTGGGCAACAAGTAGGCTAAACAAGAAGGTAAGTGAAAGTGTTTTAATTAATGTAGGATCTTGCTGACCATCAATGGCCAAACGCAGGGCCATTTCCAAGCCGCTAAGATAAAAGAAGCCAAACACTATCCATAAGCTAGTATGTTTTACAACTAATGCTGACATAACAGCCTCCTAACGAAAAAAACCGCCAATAAGGCGGTTTTGGGAATGAGGTGGCGGAGAGATAGGGATTTGAACCCTAGATACGCTATTAACGTATGCCGGTTTTCAAGACCGGTGCTTTCAACCACTCAGCCATCTCTCCGTTGTTGGCGCGCATATTAGTGGTTTTAAGTATCGCTGTAAAGAGTTGGAACCAATTTTTTGTAAAATTCAATAATATTGCTTGGGTCTTTTGGCAAACCAAGCGCAAAAGATACAAAGAAGTATGCCAAAAACTAAGACTAGTCCGCCTTTAAGCATCGCAACTGAAAGTTTATCGATAGGTAATAGCGCATCGAGCAAAGAAGGAAAGAAAGAAAAAGTAACAATTACTAAAAGTACTCTAAACGCTCTAAAAAACTCAAAACGTTTGCTATAACTCATCCAAACTGTGATGGCTAAAACCAATAAGCTTGGCACAGTAAACCCCATTATTTGCTGATGAGTTAAGCTTAAAACAAAACCACTCGAGAGGCAGCCTATTAGGCCCCATACTAACCAAACCCACCAGCGCTCGCGCTCTTGTAAAAATAAATTGCCCATGGTTCGCCGTCTATTGTTGTTATATTGGACATAATTAGCCTAACAAACAATCAACCCTTTCGACAACCCCACAAAAGCATGACATTGGTTGCAAAAGCAACAAAAAAGCCCCAACTAAACGTTGAGGCTTTTGCAGTTATTACTCATTAATTAAGCTGACTTTTGTCTTTGCGCTTCTTTTTGAGCTTGTTTTGCTTCTTTACGTTGGCGCAAAACTTCTTGTGCATCGTGACCGATGTGCCCTTCACCACGCGCTTGGGCTAACTGAATTTGCTTTTGACGCTCTGCAAAGCGAGCTCTTTGCTCATCTGTAAGGCTATCATGGCAATGATGGCATGAAACGCCTTCCATATACTCTTCACGTTGCTTTTCTTCTTCAGTGATGGGCATACGACAAGCATGACACTGATCATATGAGCCTTTTTGTAAGTCGTGACCAACCGCTACACGGTTATCAAATACAAAGCACTCACCTTCCCAAAGCGATTCTTCTTTTGGTACTTCTTCTAAGTACTTTAAGATACCGCCTTCAAGGTGATAAACCTCTTCAAAACCCTGCTCTTTCATGTATGCTGTTGATTTTTCACAGCGAATACCGCCGGTACAGAACATGGCTACTTTTTTATGTTTGCTTGGATCTAAATTCTCTTTAGCCCACTGCGGAAATTCACGGAACGTTTTGGTGTTTGGATCAATAGCATGTATAAACGTGCCTATTTCGATTTCGTAATCATTACGCGTATCAACCACCACAACTTCAGGGTCTGAGATCAAATCATTCCATTCTTTAGGCTTAACGTAGCTACCCACCACTTTTAGCGGGTCGATACCTTGTACACCCATGGTCACGATTTCTTTTTTAAGCTTTACTTTAGTGCGGTAAAACGGACAAGTTTCATCGTACGATTCTTTAAATACAATGTTATCTAAACCAGGCTGTTTATCGAGCCACGCAAGTAAGGCATCAATACCTTCACGTTTACCTGCAACGGTGCCGTTAATACCTTCAGCAGCAAGTAACAATGTACCGCGTACTTCATGCTGTTCCATCACATCATGAAGTGGTTGACGAATTTGTTCAAAGTTTGGCAGTGACACGAATTTATACATGGCACAAACCACAAATGGTTTAGACATAGGGTTTCCTAAATTTCAGCTTTCACTTCGCTTAGGGCATTAAGCACAACGCCAAAAGCACACATACCGGACCGTAAATCCGGCGCTAGAGCGCGTATTGTACGGATTTTTACTTTAATTGCAAAAATCCAGATACAAAGTGCTTTAATGCTAGGAGAGCTTACTAATGCTTTGCTATAATACGCGGTCTTATAGAAATTAAGTTTTGGAGAAAAACGCTTTGCATTTTACCGAATTAGGCATTGAAACTCGCCTCGAAAAACAACTTGCCCACCAAGGGATCACAGAGCCTACTGAGATCCAAGCTCAGGCGGTACCCACGGCCATCGCCGGGCATGATGTATTCGCTCAGTCCAAGACAGGTTCAGGTAAAACCTTAGCGTTTTTATTACCAGCAGTGCATCGTGTCATGAAGCAAAAGGCATTAAGTAAGCGCGACCCACGTGTTTTGATTATTGCCCCTACCCGAGAGCTAGCCACACAAGTATTTACACAATGTCGCTTGTTGATAGCAGGCACTAGTATCAATGTGGTTAAAATTTTAGGTGGCGAAAACTTTAATGACCAAATTAAGGCATTGCGCAAAGACCCACAAATTGTTATCGGTACTCCAGGGCGTATTGCTGACCATTTAGAGCAACGCTCTTTGCAACTTGCAGGCCTTGAGCTGTTAATCTTTGATGAAGCTGATCGTATGCTCGATTTGGGCTTTGCGGATCAATTGAACAAGATTAATGAAGAAGCCAACCACAGGCTGCGTCAAACATTGCTGTTTTCAGCAACACTTGATCACGCCCAAGTTGAAGTAACATCTAGAAACTTATTACGCGCCCCTAAAAAAATCATCTTAAGTGACGCTCATCAGCAACACGGCGATATTAAGCAGACGCTATATTTTGCTGACCACTTGGATCATAAAGATGCCTTGCTAAAGCACTTTGTGCAGCAAGATGACGTAGGTCAATGCATTATTTTTACAGCTACACGCTCAGATACAACGCGTATTAGTGAGCAACTGAATGAATTAGGCGTTAAAGCCACAGCACTTGCTGGCGATTTAGTACAAAACAAGCGTCTAGATATCATGGATGCGTTCAGCCGTGGCATATTCAAAGTGCTCGTGACAACTGACGTTGCTTCACGTGGCCTTGATTTACTGAGCGTAACACACGTAATTAATTTTGATTTGCCGAAGCAAGCAGAAGAATACGTGCATCGAATTGGCCGTACCGGCCGTGCTGGATTTAAAGGCACTGCAATTTCATTGGTTGGCCCAAAAGATTGGAACAGTTACGTTGCCATCAAAAACTACCTAAACGACAAACTTGAATTTGCGAGCATCGAAGGCTTAGAAGCAAAATTCAAAGGTTTTAGGCCAGTAAAACCTAAAATTGTTAAACCACAAGTAGCTAAACCAGTTGCTAAAAAGCCAGTGAAAAAGAATATCAAGCCAAAAGCCAAAGTTAAAAAAGCGATCCCTGCACCATTTGATGTGGATGGCAACGCCCCTCTTCGTCGTAAACCTAAGCCATCAGAGGAATAATCATGTTAGGTCGTATTGAAACGTTAATGATAAGCGAAGTGTGCGCTGAAGGTGCTTACCTTGATGGTAAAGAATTAGGCGAAGTGTTTTTACCTGCCAATGAACTCGAAGAACATTTAGAACAAGGCGATAGCGTACAAGTATTTATTTATCAAGACTCGCAAGGTCATCCAACTGCCACAACAAAAACGCCCATTGCTCAAGTTGGTGAATTTGCCCTTTTGCGTGTAAAAGAGTTGAGCACCGTTGGCGCGTTTATGGATATTGGCATTGATAAAGACGTGCTAGCGCCATTTAACGAACAAAAGCCAAAAATGCGTGAAGGCTATAGCTACTTGGTTAAGCTGTATCTAGATAATGCCAGTAAACGCATATGCGCCTCTAGCAATCTCAACAAGTTCGTCAATAAAACCGAGCCAAGGTACGAAAAATTTCAAGAAGTGGATCTTATCGTTGCCGCTAAAACCGACATTGGTTACAAGGTTATTATTAACGAGCAACACTTTGGCGTGGTGTTTTTTAATACCGTGTTCAAACGTATGTTCGTTGGTCAAAAGATCAAAGGCTACATTAAAGTAGTCCGCGATGATGGCAAAATTGATGTGGTGTTAGATAAACCTGGCATGGGCAAAGTTGTTGACCTTGGTGATCAAATCATCCAAGCGTTAAAAGAAAACGGTGGCTACTTACCGCTGGGAGACAAATCAGATCCTGAACAAATCAAAAAAGCATTTTCTACCAGCAAAGCAAACTTCAAAAAAGCCATTGGTGGTTTGTTTAAACAAGGTAAAATTAGCATAGAAGCTAAGTCTATCTCGTTAAAAGACTAATTAAAAAGGTGAGCCTAGCTCACCTTTTTAATGCCCAAATTGCCGTGCATGTACCTAATTTAAACCTGAATTTATGAAGCATTAGGGTAACTGCTTGATTACGTTTATTTCCCCCAAAGCGCACTTGTTCAATATCACCGCTATGGTAGTCGTTGGCACCTCAGCTCGGTGTGTAAATCAAAGCGCTATATCAATGCCCTGCGCCAGACGTATAACTTGCCATTGGTGTATATGTAGTTGAGTGTTTAGGGCAGGCTTGGTAATTTAGTTTTCGGTAAGGTGTGCTGTTATCAAGTCGGATAGAGCAGATTTACCTCACTTAAAACTACTAATCCTAACCAGCCCATATTTTCCGTCATAATCAAAGCCATTTAGCCCAACACCATATTCTTTTCTTGAGTTTTCAATGAAGCTCTTTCCATCCGAACACTGAACTATCAAAGGGTCAATTGAAATCCATGGCAAAAATAATAGACCCTTAGTCGTACCTGTTGAGTAAAACCCTGTCGCTCTTAAGTACTCCCGCCTTATACAACAACCAGCAAATTGAAGAATTGACCCAGTTCCTTCTTCTACAGTCCCAAATGGTACTAACACCTTCGCACCTTTCTCCGGGATGTCTATGGTTTTTTCTCGCTCTCTATGCACAAGAGCAACTTCAGCATATTGAAATCCATATGCCTCTTTGTTAGTCACCAATGTTTCGTAACCTCCCACACTATCCACAGAAGTATTATGAATTACGGCATTCATTGAATCTAACATTTTTGTATTTAGATGGCTGTCGCTGCTAGTAATGAACTGTTCCTGATATTTTTCAAAGCCAAAGTGATCGCCTATATACCGCCCACTCCCATTAAGTTCCCCATCTTTAATCTGCAAGATCTCATTATTAAACCCGTCACATATCAAAAAATCCGTATCTTTATTACTCTCTTGATGAAAATGCATCAACACTTGGCAAACCCTGCTGATGGGTACATTATTCATATTAATCAGATCTTTAAAAAGCTGTTTAATAGCTTCTTCTGCTGGCGCTACTTTATTAGCATATGCGAATGCAATTTTTGGATGAAGAACGATTGCCTTTATTTTACTTTTATAGATAGTGTTTCTAGATTCAGCGAAAGCTCTTTCATCGTTAATCCTCATATCAGCAATTAATCGCAAAACATTATTATCATCTTGATGGGCAACAACTAATGTCATATATCTCTCCACTCTTAATCGTACAACATCTTTTTTAGAACGTAGATCGGCATAAGCGAAGCGCCATCCGACTTAAACATAATAGACGCATATTTTGTGTACGTATAAGAACAAAAAAGCCCCAATCAATATTGGAGCTCTCATTGCAATACGTCATTTATCTGTTTGCCAACTTATGGGCTTACTTAAGGATTTTGTTGTACTTTATGCCCAATATCATGATCTGAACCTGTACCAGTTTGCGAACCAACACCTACAGAATTGCCTTGTAGGGTCGCGGCGGCACCTATCTGCGCTGGTCCGCTTGGGTTAGAACTCACTTCTGTAGCGTCTTGTCCGGCTAACTTAGATAAATTATCAATCGGACCTGCGCCTGTTACTCTTTTCAAGTTGGCTTCCAATAAATCTTGAAGGTGATGTTTGTTATTCATTGTTTGTTTCCCTATCAAATTAAGATTGTTATTTTTACTATTCTAGAGACACATTATGACGGCTTGAACTACCTGTAAGCATAATGGTTAGTGCTATACTGATTCGACACTATTACCAAAACTCTCTTTGAAACTACTTAAAGAACCTTTTTCATGCGAGTTGTGTTTTCAAAAACTCGATAAAGACTTGTACTTTCCTAGCCACATACTCACGATGTGGGTACACGGCATGAAGATCAAACTGCATGATGTCATACCCTGGTAACAACCTTTCTAACTCGCCTTTTTCAATCGCTTCTTCAACAACAAAGATTGGACAGACAATAATGCCGCCGCTATTGATGGCGATTTCCCTCGCCGCACTTGGGCTGTTTACACTGAGTTTCGATTTTACTTCAACAAGGTGTTGTGCTTTTGTTTGCTTATGTTTAAAAGGCCATAAAGCCGCAATTTTGTAATTACTGTCAACAATACAAGTGTGATACGCTAAATCTTCTGGCACTTGAATAACCATCTTGTCCGTCAAATAATCTGCAGAAGCGCAGATCACCAAAGGATAGCTCGCGATTTTTCTCGCAATTAAGGAAGAGTCGTTAAGCTGGCCGACTCTCAATCGAACATCTATTCCCTCTTCCACCATATTGACGGCGGTATTTGACATACTTAACTCCACGTTAAGTTCAGGATGCACGTTCATAAAATCAGGCAGGATTTGCGCGAGCTTGGTTTCACCTAACGCGAAAGGTGCGCTAATTTTTAGGGTCCCACTGAGTGAGCCATGCACGGCTTGAGTGATATCAAGCATCTCCTGATATTGTTCAAGTAAAACAATCGCGTACTGGTAAAACTGCGTACCAGACTCAGTAAGATATACTCGTCTTGTTGTTCTGTTAAACAAACGAATATTAACCTGATGTTCTAGTTGGCTGACGTACTTACTCACTAAAGATTTTGATAACCCAAGGCGCTCACCTGCCAATGTAAAAGAATTGGTTTGCGCGACAGCAACCACCGCTTTTAGTCCATCAATTGTGTCCATACCGCACCCATTGTCAACAATATGAAGATAGTTAGTTCCATTTTACGCTATTTATCACCAAAACAGAAAGTCTCATAATGCATTCATCTGCTCAACAAAGCTGAGCACATATATAAACACTAGGTTATTTTTTAATAGGAAACATGATGATGAGTCACTTTACACCAACTAATTATCTTAAACAGATCAAGAAGAACATCTCTTTAGCAACCGCAGCCCTGGCGATTGGTATGAGCTATGCGCACGCTACACCGACTTACCACAAAACCATTGAAGTAGACAAACAAACCATTTTTTATCGTGAAGCAGGAGATAAAAGTGACCCAACGATAGTTCTACTACACGGTTTCCCTACATCTTCACATATGTACAGAAATTTAATTCCTAAACTTGCTGATAATTATCATGTTATCGCTCCTGACTACCCTGGGTTTGGCAATAGCTCAATGCCGGCAGTGAATGAATTTGAATATAGCTTTGACAATCTGGCAAAGATCACCGAGCATTTTTTAAACCAAGTTGGTGTTGATAAATTTACTATGTATGTTATGGATTACGGCGCGCCAATTGGCTTTAGAATAGCCCAAGCTAATCCTGAAAAAATCGAAGGGTTAATTATTCAAAATGGTAATGCTTATGACGAGGGGTTACGTGATTTTTGGCAACCTATTAGACAGTATTGGGCTGATAAAAGCGATGCAAACAAGCAAGCTCTTGCCGATGTCTTGTTAACTATTGACGCAACTAAATGGCAGTATACAAATGGTGTTCGTAATAGTGAAATGATTAGTCCAGATAACTGGCTTGTAGACCAAGCATTTCTAGATAGACCTGGAAACAAAGAAATTCAGTTAGAACTGTTTTATTCATATGGTACCAACCCTGCACTCTACCCAGCTTGGCAAAAGTACTTTAGAACACATCAACCGCCTACACTGTTGGTATGGGGTAAAGGTGATTATATCTTCCCTGAGGAAGGTGCTCACCCATACAAACGAGACTTGAAAAACATTGATTTCAATATTCTCGATACCGGCCACTTTGCGCTAGAAGAAGATTTAGACGTCATTTCGAGTAAAATTCTGTCGTTTATGCAGCAGCGTGTCCACAGGAAAGGGAAATAATTTAGAAAACACTACGCAGGCATTATATGCCTGCCCAGCAAGCACTAAAATTTATAGCTAAATTGCAAACGAATATTTCTTGGTGCTTGCAAATATTTTGTGGGGGATGTTCCTCTACCATTGCTGTGAAAGTACTCAGTATCAAAAACATTTTCGATATAAATACCATATGAGAAACGTTCTGTTTGCTTAAAAAGGTGCATATTCAAGGTGGTCCATGCATCTATCTTTTCAATTCCCGTATTTTTTCCCGAAAGCACGTTCGATTCTGTATAGGTTGCAGCCCAATGATCGGCAAACCCTGCGATACGCCATGTATCATTCAAGCGGTAAACTAAACCAAACTTGAGCTTGTATTTGGGCACATCGAGTATCTGCGATTCTGTGCCAACACGCTCCTCATCTGGCTTGATATATCTATAACTTAATTGACCTTGCCAATTACGGGCTTGAAATTTGAGCTGTGTTTCAAGCCCATAAATGCGATGCTCACCAGTGATTTCGGTCTGCCATATACCTCTGGTCGGATCGAGTATTTTTTCATAGAAGTTTTCGGCTTTCATATGATAAAGCGCGGCGATACTTGCAAACTTGATGTCTTTGAAAACAAAGCTCTTACTCCAGTTTAGCTCGGTCATTTGCATCGTTTGAGACTCGAGTTCATCGTCAACTACTAAGTCGAACTCAAATATCGTCGGCGGTCTAAACGCCTCTCCATAGGTTAACTTGATCGCTTGCGATTCATCACTTTGATAAACCAAGCTCGCCCTTGGCAAGTAGGCAGAATTAGTGAAATCTTGCTGGTTGTAACGCAATCCAGCGCTCAACTTTAAGCTCCTTGTATCCCACATAAATGTTTTAGAATATTGAGCGTACACCGCATGCTTGGTAGATTTTTCTTTTTCCTTTGCCCATTCTGCTGGCGTGAATAACACAATGTCACCATTAACATCTCGGTACTTTATTTTTCGCCCTATCACTGTTCGCCAACCATCATAGCCAAATATAAAGTCTGCACTTTCATTCACGTTATATTGCCACTGGGTTGTAAACCTTACGCGGTCTGATGGGCCAATGTCTTCACGCTCATTGTATTGGATAAGATCTTTGTATCGAGTTGCGCCTTCAGGCACTATGGTGGTCAATCGGTCTTTTTCTTTGTATTCACGAAAATAACTTAATTCAACATTGCCTTGCCACTGAGCGTTTACAGCTATGTTTTTGCCCAAGTAGTAATTGGCATATCCACGCCTTGAATCATCGCCGGTGATATAATCATAGGTAACCGCCTCAATACCGCTGACATTCTCAGCTCGACTGATATTTGCACCAAAATATAAACTTTGATAGCTAAGCTTTGTGTCTAATGTGTAGTTTTGTTCGTTGTTTCTAAATGCATTAGGGTCTAGGTTTCGAAGTCTGTCTTTGCTACTGCGACTAAACTCTGAGGTGTTCATCACAAACTCTCTGAGCTGTTGATAGTCTTGATCACTTTCAAAATAACTGGCACTGAGTGAAGCAGAAAAATCACCATTTTTGTGATTTAACAATAAATGACCATGCCGAGTGCCAACTTCGCCCCCTAGCACGTGAAGCTCGTTTTCATCGCGCTCTAATCGCGTTATTACGTTAATAACTCCCTGTGCTGCATTACCTCCATACAGCGTAGAGTTTGGCCCTTGCAATACTTCAACGCGCTCAATTCTGCTAGATGGAAAGTTGTTCATTATAAATGCTTCGTTTGCGAGCAAATTTTGCACTTCCCGACCATCTATTAACATCAAAGTGCCCGACATGTTACCGGTAAACCCTCTTTGCCCACCGGGCAACCAGCTCCATTGGTAGAAGTAGTCCATGTTAGGAATGCTGGCGAGTATTTCTTTTAGATCCCGCCAACCGTAGTTTTCGATATCAGAACGACTAACTACGTAGACTGTGCCAGAAGAAGCTAGCCAAGGCTCGCTTTTACGTGCAGCAACCGTAACCTCTAGCTGCTGTAACTCTTCAACTGCAAGTGAAAATATATCCAATGAGTCTTCGCTGGGGCCGGCGAGCACTGGCTTACAAATGAAGAGAGGTATTATCAAAACGGTGCGCAATGAGGCCATATAACACTTAGTGAGTGAATATTTTGACAAAAAGTATAGTACATAAGCGCAATTGCTAAAGACGAGACATAAAAGTCACAAGTGTTCAATCTCCGTTCGGTGAAAGTCCGTTACTCGATTTCCAACTATGTTGCACAGGTTGCCACTTTAGCCATTAGAAAGCTGACTCATTGTTTTCCGCCGCAATTTGTATTCCTGTTACCCTTTATTTTTCTTTGTTTGCAGCGCGCGAGAATTTGTTGGCGTTCTTTAGAGTTACAATAACTCCAGTCCAATATCTCTGACAATGTTCTATAACAACCCACACACACGTCATCACCATCCAAACAGCAATGACGTATACATGGAGAAGCCACTTGTACTTCGTCGTGCATGTTCTTACCTTTTAATTTCAAACTAAGTATAAAACTGAGCAGCTAAATAACAAACACAGCTTATGCACTTGCATTGCACTCTAAAGCGATATAGGCGTAAAGCTGACAAATGATTTGTAAAAGAGTATTGCATAGCAACATGCAACAGAGACTTTCTTTTAAAGAACTGTGCCTGACCCACTAATCAACATTAAATCAGTCAAATAGAGGCTTTTTGAAAGTCGTAAAACTTCACGACATCTATTTGATAATTCCATTAAAAGGGACGGCCAACTATTTGAATAGGAAGAATACACAAACATTTACATGTAAAACATTTTTAAAACAAAAAATAAACATTAAAAAGTAGGGGCGCTGCATATGCGCGAGCAAAAACTATAAACACAAGGATAAGAATATGAAAACTCTACTCGCAACTTCAATACTCTCTCTTGGGCTACTGTCAGGTTCAGCAATGGCCAATTCAAGCGATGACGGAGTACTAAAACACTCATATAGCTTCGTATATCTCAAGTGCCAATCAGCATCATGCGGCGGACTAGTCACTCGCTGGCACCCCATGAAAGTCTATTACAAGCAAATTGCAGGTATCCCACCGCACAATGAAGTACGCTTATATTGGAATAAAAATGAGCCCGCTGACATCGCAGCAGGTCGTTACGAAGCACATACAGTAGGTGACTATTGCCCTGATGGTTCACGTATGACTGCAAAATGGTTTATCGGAAGTGACTTCAAACCGACAAGTGCAATTGCCACCGATTGCGATGGCCAAGAACATACATACTCAGTTCACGAGTTCCATTTCTAAAAACAAATCACCTATTTCTCTAGCTAACCAACGAGCGCATCGGTTCGTTGGTTTTTCCGCTAATAAATTTGTATTCATTTTCTATACATCCCATTTTGCTTATATTCCTTTGTACAGCATTTCAACCTAAGGTTTCATGGAAATAGCATTAAAGGATAAAGGAGCCAGTTGTGAAAGGACGCTATTTACTGCCTGTTTTACTAATTCAATTATTCAGTATAGTTGTGACACCGCACCGATAGGCGTATCAGTTACGATAAAAAACAGAAGTGCTCAGGCACAAACTTTACAATTCTATGTCGCAAGAAATACGACACTAGATCCCATCTCTGTAAACACAAACAGTACATTGGAAGTATTCATTCCTGCCGATAAGATTAACAGTTCAATAAAAGAGCAAGGCTTTTTTGAAGGAAACCTGGTGCTTAAATCCTCCTCCACAAGTGTAGAATGTGGGATATGCGGATATATTGAATTTGCGAGCAATGAAATCTGTGCACAATCGCACTTTGAGGTTACGATTAATTAAAATGCGAAAAGCAAAACGCCCGCTATATTGCGGGCGCTTTATTGAGATCAAGTTATAGCTTATTTGATCACTTCTAATCCGCCCATATATGGACGAAGCACTGAAGGAACAACTACACTGCCATCTGCTTGTTGATAATTCTCTAAGATAGCGACTAAAGTACGACCAACAGCTAAACCAGAACCATTAAGTGTATGTAGCAACTCTGGTTTTTTCTCACCTTGGCGACGGAAACGCGCTTGCATGCGACGCGCTTGGAAGTCCCACATATTCGAACATGATGAGATCTCACGATAAGTGTTTTGTGCAGGTAGCCACACTTCTAAATCGTAAGTTTTAGTGGCCCCAAAGCCCATATCACCAGTACATAGCACTACTTTACGATATGGGAGTTCTAGTGCTTGAAGAATTTGCTCAGCATGGCCTGTTAGCTCTTCAAGGGCTGCCATTGAATCTTCAGGTTTAACAAGCTGTACTAATTCAACTTTATCAAATTGATGCTGGCGAATAAGACCTCTCGTGTCACGACCATAGCTGCCCGCTTCACTTCTAAAACATGGGGTGTGTGCCGTCATCCGAATTGGTAAGTCTTTCTCATCGTAAATTTCATCACGCGCACAGTTTGTTAATGGTACTTCAGCAGTTGGAATTAAGCTAAAGCCGTCCTGTTCAACGCCTTCGTCACTCACCAGACCTTTGGTGTGGAACAGGTCTTCAGCAAATTTAGGAAGCTGACCTGTACCAAACAAACTGTCTTTATTCACAAGATAAGGTACATACATTTCTGTATAACCATTTTTATCTGCATGTGTATCTAGCATAAACTGAACAAGAGCACGATGCATGCGCGCGATACCGCCACGCATTACGGTAAAACGTGAACCGCTTAATTTAACGCCAGTCTCAAAATCAAGACCTTTTCCTAGCGCTTCGCCTAAATCAACGTGATCTTTAACTTCAAAGTCAAATTGCTTAGGCTCACCCCACTTTAATACTTCAACATTGTCATTTTCATCTTTGCCTTCTGGTACATCGTCAGCTGGCAAGTTTGGTAATGACATAGCAATATCATTCAATTGCGCAAGAATACTGTCTTGCTCAGCTTTAGCAGCTGCAAGTTGATCACCAAGGTTGGCAACAGCATCTAACAAAGGTTGTACGTCTTCACCTTTTGCTTTTGCTTGACCGATAGCTTTGGAACGGCTGTTACGCTCACTTTGTAATTCTTGAGTTTGAGTTTGTAATGCCTTGCGCTTTTCTTCCAGCGCGTTGATTGCTTCAACATCCAGATCAAAGCCACGCTTCGCTAAGCGTGCCGCTGCTTCTGCAATGTCTTGACGTAAGTATTTTGAATCTAACATTTGCTATTTTTAACCTTTTTGCATGACCAAGCAAAGGCCCAACCAAGCCATAAAAATACACACAACCACGTTGAGTGTGACATTAAGAGCCATTTTCAAAAACTGACCCTGCTGCAGTAACAGCACAGAGTCCATCGAAAATGTTGAAAACGTTGTTAATGCGCCCAGAAAACCAATCCCCACTAAGGTCTTGGCGGGGCTGACGGTAATAATTTGTTTTTCTATTAAACCGTAAAGAATGCCCATTAACAGTGAACCAAGAATATTAACGGTCAATGTACCAAAAGGGAATCCCTTACCCAAGAGTTTTAGCATTATATCGTTAATGAAAAACCGCAAACAGGCACCAAGTGCGCCGCCAAAAGCTATTGTTAGGTACATTTTAATCATTTTTAATATCTTTTTAGGTCACTTTGTTGGTTCTGTTGCTGCAGATACTCCAACTTTGCTTTAATTTGCTTTTCTAAACCGCGATCCGTAGGTTGATAATATTGTCTGTCTTTGATTTGTTCGGGAAAGTAGTTTTCTCCCGCAGCAAATGCACCAGACTCATTATGTGCGTAGCGATATTCATCTCCATAGCCAAGCTCTTTCATCAACTTGGTTGGCGCATTGCGAAGGTGCACAGGAACCTCGTAGTCTGGATCGCTCATCGCATCTTGCTTTGCCTGATTAAATGCCATATAAACCGCATTGCTTTTTGGCGCACTGGCAAGATATAAGGTGGCTTGAGCGATTGCTCGCTCTCCTTCGCTAGGCCCAACTCTTTGGTAGATATCCCATGCATTAAGCGCTACTTGCATTGCTCTTGGATCGGCATTACCGATGTCTTCTGTTGCTATAGCTAGCAAGCGCCTTGCGACGTAGAGCGGATCGCCGCCACCAGCTAAAATACGACAATACCAATATAACGCCGCATCTGGGCTACTTCCTCTTACCGATTTATGAAACGCAGAAATCAAATCGTAATAAAGATCTCCACCTTTATCGTATTTAGCCAGATGACTTGGTAAAACGTGTAGCAATACTTGTTCATCGATAATCACCTGATTATCGACTCGCTGCGCTAAATCAATGGCTTGCTCAAGCAGGTTAAGTGCCTTTCTGGCATCTCCTGAGCTGGCTTTTGCCAATGCCACTAGTGCTTGTTCGCTGATAGAAATATCTAGCTTGCTCAGTTGTTCATCTTGTTCTAATGCGCGAATGAGCACCTTCACTAGCTCATCGTCGGTTAACGGTTTTAAGGTATAAACGCGCGCTCGGGATAAAATTGCATTGTTTAAAGCAAAACTCGGATTTTCAGTAGTCGCACCAATAAAAATAAACGTGCCATCTTCGATATAAGGTAAAAATGCATCTTGCTGCGATTTATTAAAGCGATGAACTTCATCGACAAATAACAGTGTTCTGCGACCTTGGGATAAACGGCTTTTTGCTTCCAAAACGGCTTCGCGTATTTCTTTAACACCAGAGGTGACGGCCGAGAGTTTCGTTAAGTCAGCATGTGCATGGTGCGCAATGACTTCTGCAATTGTGGTTTTACCTACTCCTGGGGGGCCCCAAACAATCAAACTATGGCAACGGCCTTGTTCAATTGCCTTATAAAGTGGCTGTTCGGCGCTTAAAATATGTTGCTGACCAATGTATTGCGACAAACAAGTTGGCCGCATACGAGCGGCCAAAGGTCTTACATCAGGAGCAAAATCAAAACCGAGACTACTCACTGCTATCACTCACCTTGGGTCTGATCATCAACGATGACCCCTTTGGGTATAACAAAGCTAAATAAGTCTGTGGCAAGTGAATTGTTCAACTTAGCATTTTCAAAACTAAAGCGAGAAACTTGTCCAGAAACGTCTTTTACTCTCACACTTTGTAAGTTCAGCTTATCTGAAAATTCAATTTCCAACATTTCAACCTGTGATTCAACGCCATCTTTTGGCGTTATTTGATAGCCCACGTCTGTTTGAGTCACTTGATACTTTGCCCACTGCTCTTGAGCGCGTGAAGTCAATAACACAAATGGGGTCGTATCTATCAATGACGCCGTATTCATGACCGTCACTTGCTCAGCAAACATGTCATAGTAGTAGGTTTTATCACCATCCGAGACAAATAAAGTTTCGTCTGGCTGCAGCTGTTGCCAGTAAATTTTTAGTGGATGTGCAAGGGCTATTCTGCCTGCGCCTTGTTGCAATACATTCCCTTGTTCATCCAATACGCTTTGTGAAAACTGCGCTTCAAAAGTATTAATATTGCTCAGCTTATCTTTTAAATCACTCGCTGCATCTGCCACAGCGTTAACACTTAAGGTTAAGCCAAACAACAGTACACTACATTTTGTCAATTTATTTATAAACTTCATTAATTTGCTCCACCTCTTGGTACGAGTACTTCTCGAGCACCGTTATGTCCTGGTGCACTGACTACACCAGACGCTTCCATTTGCTCTACTAACCTTGCCGCACGGTTGTAACCGACGCGCAACTTACGCTGCACGCTCGATACCGACACTTTGCCTGACTCGATAACAAAACCCACCGCTTCATCGTACAGCGGATCTGATTCATCATCGCCTCCTTCAGGTGCTTCGCCTGGCAATAAAATATCTTCGGTGGCATCACCGCATAAAATCTCTTCAATGTAGTTTGGTTTGCCTCTTGCCTTCCAATCATTTACCACGGCGTGTACTTCGTGGTCATCAACAAACGCGCCGTGCACACGTATCGGAACACTAGTGCCTGATGGTAGATACAACATATCACCCATACCGAGGAGGTTTTCTGCACCTTGTTGATCTAAGATAGTTCTTGAGTCGATTTTACTTGATACCTGAAACGCCATACGAGTTGGTATGTTGGCTTTAATTAAGCCAGTGATTACATCAACTGATGGGCGCTGCGTTGCAAGTACCAAGTGGATACCCGCTGCACGTGCTTTTTGTGCAATACGTGCGATTAGCTCTTCAACTTTTTTACCAACAATCATCATCATGTCAGCAAATTCATCAATCACAACGACGATGCTAGGCAACTTATCTAATTCTTGTGGGCCATCGGCCATGCCATCAGTGTCTTTAAACAATGGGTCAAGAATAGGCTGCCCAGCGGCCTTAGCATCTAACACTTTTTGGTTGTAACCTTTTAAGTTACGCACTCCCAAGGCTGACATCAGCTTGTAGCGACGTTCCATCTCCCCCACACACCAACGCAATGCGTTGGCCGCCTCTTTCATATCAGTGACCACTTCACATAGTAAATGAGGAATACCTTCGTATACCGAAAGCTCCAACATTTTTGGGTCAATCATGATCATGCGCACATCTTCAGGTGGTGACTTGTACAGCAAGCTTAATATCATAACATTAACGCCAACTGACTTACCCGAACCGGTAGTACCCGCCACGAGTAAATGAGGCATTTTAGCTAAGTCAGCAACAACCGGCTGCCCTGCAATATCTTTACCCAATACCATGGTGAGCGGAGAGGCGTTTTGTTCAAACTTCGGCGCGTTAATCACTTCAGATAAACGCACTATTTCACGATGCTTATTCGGTAACTCAAGTCCTACATAGGTTTTGCCCGGAATAACCTCAACCACACGTACACTTACAGCTGACAGCGAGCGCGCCAAGTCTTTAGCAAGACCGGTAATTTTCGCCACTTTGATACCTGGAGCCAAATCTAGTTCGAATCGGGTTACTACGGGCCCAGGATAAACCCCAACAACACTCGCTTGAATATTAAAATCGAGTAATTTTACCTCTACGAGGCGAGAAACTGCATCCAATTCTTCTTTAGAAATTGGGTTCTTTTGCTTATCTGGTCGGTCAAGCAAATCCAGTGATGGAAGTGGGTCCATCGGTGGACGCTCTTCTAATAGGGCTTCAAATTTTTCTTTTGCCGAAGGCTCAGGTTTAAAGGTCGATTGTGGTTGTTCTGTCTTTGGTTTTAGTGGTCTTGCTGGTGAGACTACGGTGGTTTCTTTAGGACCTTGAGGCATAGCAGCAGATTCATCTAGCGCGTTAAGCGCTGACGCAGTATCAAACCCTTCATCATCAATTGCAGAAAAGTTGATTTCCTGATCCAAAATATCATCTAACTCGTCAAATACATTCGGCTGTACTGATGACTCATCATCAGCTCTTACCGCTTGCTCATTGTTAGATGAGAAGAGTTTATCTTTTAAACTCAATAGTTTAGATTTATTCTGTTGCTGTATTTGCTCGTCTATCTGTACTTGCGGTTGCTCTTGAGTGTCAAAATGCTCTGCAGTCTCGCATAATAAGTGCTGTTGATTGTCACGTACAGAAACAACTTTTTCATTACGTTGTTCAAATTTAGCTTTGAGCCACCTGAAAAATTGCACAACTTTTGCGCCTAGGTAGTCCACAAAGTCTACCCAAGAAACGCCTGTTAATAGCGTTAAGCCAGCAAAGAAAAAACACAGCAATAAAATAGATGTGCCAGTAAAGTTAAAGGCAGGCATCATTGCACCAGCAACAACATCACCCACTACCCCACCGGATGACACGCTGAAAATATCATCAAAATTGATACTACTAATAGCACTTGCTGACGTTACAAATAAAGTTAACCCGATCACTCTCAACCCCAAAGTTGTGTAGTCGAGCTGCAAAATTTTGTGCGGTTTTTTGAATAATAGATAACCTAAAATTTGAATCGCGGCAGGCACTAAAAACGCAAGCCAGCCCAAACTGACCAATAGAATATCAGCAACCCATGCACCCGCAGAGCCGGTAATATTATTGACTTGAACGTATTCGCTTGTTTGTGACCATGCAGGGTCTGCGGGATCAAAGCTTATCAATGCACACAGTATAAAAATGGCCGCTGCAGTGCTGATGATTAATCCGGTTTCAAGGAGGCGTTGTACACCATTTAGACGCATACTGGCGTTTTCCTCTATTTTTGTTCTTTTATTAGCAATTTACTAGGCACACCTTAGCAAGAAAAGGCTCATGGTGCATAGGGTTTTATTATTTCACCCTCTTCACCTTTCACTTCTTCCATCACTACATAAGTGCGACTTTCACTGACATTAGGTAATTTTAATAAAATTTCTCCCAATACACCTCGGTATTCAGACATATCCGTTACACGCGTTTTAAGTAAAAAGTCGAAGTTGCCCGAAACTAAATGGCACTCAATGATCTCGTCATGCTGACGTACGGCCTGATTAAACCTATCGAAAACATCAGGAGAGTTCTTATTTATAGTAATTTCTACGTAGACGAGAAGCCCTTGACCTAGTTTAGCAGGATCCACTACCGCTTTATAACCTCGAATAAAGCCTTCGCGCTCAAGTTTTTTTACCCTTTCTAAGCACGGAGTCGCGCTCAAACCTATGCGGCGCGCCAGTTCTACATTCGAAATCCGCCCATCTTTTTGTAATTCGACTAATATTTTCCTGTCGATTCGATCTAATTGTTGGTGCATTTTAGATAGTTTTTTCTACTGTTTAAGATTAAACATTAGTATATAACACTACTCAGGACATGTAAAAAGGTAGGACATGCTAGTGTGGCATACATATAATAGTCGAAAATTTTATCCCGTTCTATTTTAGAGGCGATTTATTATGATTATCGGTGTACCTAAAGAAATTAAAAACCACGAGTACCGCGTAGGTATGGTTCCTGCGAGTGTTCGTGAACTAATTAACCACGGCCACCAAGTCATCGTAGAAACCAATGCAGGTATTGGTATCGGTTTTACTGATGAAGATTATGCTGAAGTTGGTGCTACTGTTCTAAACACAGCAGCAGAAATATTTGCACAAGCAGATATGGTAGTAAAAGTTAAAGAGCCTCAAGCCGTTGAACGTGCGATGTTACGTGAAGGTCAAGTGTTATTCACGTACCTACACCTAGCACCTGATCTTCCACAAACAGAAGACTTAGTTAAGAGCAAAGCTATCTGTATCGCTTATGAAACTGTGACTGACGCACGTGGTGGTTTACCACTTCTAGCACCTATGTCAGAAGTTGCGGGCCGTATGTCAATCCAAGCAGGCGCACAAGCACTTGAGAAGTCACGCGAAGGTCGCGGCATGCTACTAGGTGGTGTACCAGGCGTTGAACCTGCAAAGGTAGTTGTTATCGGTGGTGGTATGGTAGGCCGTAACGCAGCACAAATGGCAGTAGGTCTAGGCGCAGATGTTACTATTCTTGACCGTAACATTGATGTACTTCGCGCACTTAACGCACAATTTGGTAGCCAAGCTAAAGCGGTATATTCAACTGCTGACGCGCTAGAGAAGCACGTATTAGAAGCTGACCTTGTAATTGGTGGCGTACTAATTCCTGGTGCTGCTGCGCCTAAATTAGTAACTGCTGAGCACATCAAAGCGATGAAGCCTGGCGCTGCAATCGTTGACGTTGCTATCGACCAAGGTGGCTGTATTGCGACTTCGAAGCCAACAACACATGCTGAGCCTACTTACATTGTTGACGACGTTGTTCACTACTGTGTTGCTAACATGCCTGGTGCAGTGCCACGCACTTCAACATTTGCATTGAATAACGCAACGCTACCATACATCATCAAGTTAGCGAATAAAGGCTATAAAGCTGCACTACTTGAAGACAAGCATTTTATGGATGGCTTGAACGTGATCAACGGTCAAATCACTTGTAAAGAAGTTGCTGAAGGCTTCAATATGGAATATGTTGACGCACGCACAGCGCTTGAAAATGCTTAATTAATAACAAGTATTTCGATAGCCCACTTCTCCAAGTGGGCTTTTTTATATCCCAAACTCACTTTTAACATTAAACAAACACTCCCATCAGCTTGTTTACAATTCATGACAAAACCTTATTGTAAACACCGCTAAATTTGCTATCTTTTCACTTTGTACCTAAAAAGGACAAACATGGAACGCCGTGCTTTTATTCGCAAATTAGTTCAATTGACCCTATTGGCAAGCTCACCTAGTTTATTAGCAAACTCTGAGCACAAAAAAGCCGTTTGGATCGATAAACCTCGTTTACCTAATTACCTACAAGAGCTCTATCCATGTCTATTTAACGAGCATTTAGTTATTGCAGGTGCACTTGAACAAAGCCCCATTGAAAGTGCCACTATGGGCGCAATGGATGCTTCTAAAGCTTGTTATTTATTTGATCTACGCAAACAAACATGGCGTTTAGGTCCTCAGCTACCTGTTAAACGTCACCACTTAGGATTATTGACCACACAACAAGGTGTATTAGCAGTAGGCGGTTTTGCAGCGAGTAAAGCAGATCCATGGCAAGTGAGAAAGGACACGTTCTTACTTGCAGATTTGAATGATCATTGGCACTCTTCCATCCCTTTGCCTAATCCTCAGGCTGAAGCTGGGTATGCCACCATTAACAATCATGCGCATGTAATTTCGGGCAGAGGAATAATATATGGCCGTTTGGCTGACATTAGCGATCATGTATTTTTTGATGGCAAACAATGGCAACAAGCCGCACCTTTACCATTAGCGAGAAACTCTGGAGCATGTGTGGCTATGGATAAGGGCTGCCTACTGATCGGCGGTCGGATTCAAGATAAGCGCCATCAAAATCAATCGCAGGTCGACTTTTATGACAAAAATGCTGACAAATGGTTTGAATTGGCACCCACTCCTTTTGCATCTTCAGGTATTGCGGCTGCAAAGCACAACAATAAAGTTTACGTATTTGGCGGTGAGCAATATAACTACAGCATCAACCGCGCAGGTATTACTATGATGCATAGTAAAACCTTCAAACACATCTGGCAGTATGATTTTGCCAGCGACAAATGGCAAACGCTGCCCATATCTATGACCTCAACCCGCCATGGTTTAGGTGCTATCAGTACTGAAGAAGGCATTTATCTAATTGGCGGAGCGCAACGAGCTGGCGGCGAACTACCCACCAACTCAGTTGAGCTATTAAAATTTGCCAGTGATTATTGATTGCTGTGAGCTTGTTCTAATTCAGCTTCTAAGCGCTTGCTTTCATCAACTCTTGGCTTGGTAAAGCGAGCGAGCCCCAAATAGATAACTGGCGTAAGGAACAAAGTATAGAGCACCGAGATCCCCAAACCGCCAAAAACGACCCAACCAATTGCATTTCGTGCCTCCGCACCAGCTCCAACAGACAGGATCAATGGTAAAGACCCCAATAACGTTGAAAACAGCGTCATCGCGATAGGTCTCAATCTCACCATGGCAGCGTTTAAAATTGCCTCTCTCACTTCATAGCCTTTGTCACGAAGCTGATCAGCAAACTCCACCAGCAATATTGCATTTTTCGCTAACAAGCCAATCAGCATGACTAGGCCAATTTGCGAATATATATTTAGGCTGGTTCCTGTGATTTTTAATGCAACAAAGGCTGAAGCTATACCAAAAGGTACTGTGATCATAACAACCATTGCACTATTTACGCTCTCAAACTGAGCTGCCAACACCAGCAAAACAATTAAAAAGGCAAGAATGTATGTCAACATCACCTCATAAGCAGTTTCTTGATAAGTTAAGGCCTCTCCTTTAAACGCTAAATCAATGCCTGCAGGAAGCGTCTCATGGGAAAATGCCCTGATGATTTCTACTGCCTCACTCATTGCCATACCATTTGGTAGTTCCAAGTCGAGCTCTATGGCTCTGCGCTGCGCATACCGTTCTAATTCTGCGGCGACACCTTCTTCAGCTAAATTTGCTAAACTTGAAAGCGGAACCAATTGACCATATTGACTTTTAACATACAAATTAGCGAGATCTGCTGGCGTTTTTATTTCGTAATTTTGCGCTTGCAATATAATGGGTATCGACTGGTCACCCACATTTAAATCTGCGACATCATCACCATTAATTGCCGCACGTAAAGTGATCGCAATATCGCTCAACTGCACACCCAAATCTTCAGCTCGACGACGATCAATGTTAACACGCAACTGAGGCTGTGATGGCTGATAGGATATATCTGCTTTGCCAAATTGTGGATAAGCGCGTTCAAGCTGTGCACTAAACTCTTGAGCAGCATTAAAAATATTCAAATAATTATCACCAAGCAGCGCAAGCTCTATTCCCCCGCCTTGTCCTCTAAGATTTAAACTGTTTGCACCAAAGGCACGTGCAGGCGCACCCGGTATTTGACCTAACGGTTCCCTAATCTTGTTTATTATCTGCTGCTGTGAAAGCTCGCGTTCAGACCAATCCACTAGCGGCGCCGTAATAAAAACAATATTCGGGTCCCACTGGCCAACAACAGTGTATACCGACGAAATTTGCTGTTGGTCAACGTAAGGGGCAAGCACGTTCTCCATTGCCATAGCTTGCCTATCCATAAAGTTCAGCCCCACGCCGTCGGGACCTCGCGCAAAAATACGAATGTTTCCTCTGTCCTCTTGCGGCAGTAATTCACTTTTTAACTGAGTATACATAAGCCCTGATAAACCGGCGCATAGCAAACATATGAGTAACGTTAACCAAGCATGCTTTAATACCCAAGCTATCATCACCCCATAGCAGGCAGCGCATTTGCGACCTATGTATCCAAATAGTAACTTGTTGTTTGACTTTTTAGGCAGTCGTGAAGTTAATGCAGGCACCAACGATAAAGCTACAAATGAAGAGATGATCACAGCACCCGCTAGCACACCTCCAAACTCTCGAAATAGCCGCCCAGCGGTTGAAGGTAAAAAAGCGATAGGCACAAATACAGCGACCAGCACAGCTGTCGTTGCTACCACCGCAAAAAAGACTTCTCTTGTGCCCAGTACTGAGGCTGCGCGACTGGCTAGGCCTTGAGACTTCCTTCTTTGAATGTTTTCACTAACAACAATAGCATCATCCACAATCAAACCGGTTGCTAATACCAGTGCAAGTAATGTCAGGATATTAATTGAAAAACCAAGTAGCCAAATGATTGCGACCGACCCCATTAATGACATTGGAATCGCGATGGCAGGGACTATGGTTGCGCGCCATGAGCCTATGAATATCCATAGTGTTATGACGACCAGTACTATCGTGATCAACAACGATTGCAACACTTCATCAACCGAGCCTCGGATAAACTGGGCATCATCTTGTGTGACATGAATTGCTAACTCTGGAAAGCGCAGTTTTTGGCTTTCTACCAGTTTTAGTACTTCATCAGAAATTTCTATGGTGTTAGAACGTGCTTGCCTAATAACTTCCAGACTTATCACCGGTTTGCCATCTAAACGCACCATATTGCGCGCATCTGCTGGGCCAAAATATACCGCCGCCACATCACCAATTCGCGTTTGCTCGTCAATCATGATATCGCGAACTTGCGCTGCAGTTATCGATGTAGCATCAGCTCTTACAATGAGCTGCTGATCAGATGATTTTAAACTTCCCGCGGGTACATCGAATGGTGCTTGCTCTAACACTTTTGCGACTTCAGCAACTGACAGACCAAAACTTGTTAACTTCAACGGGTCAAGCGCCACCCGCAGGACCCGCTCTCGATCGCCATTGAGTCGAACATCCGCCACACCAGGAATAGTTAAAAATTGCGGGGCCAAGTCTCTCTCAACTCTTGCAGTGAGGGATTCCATGTCTAAAGAGTCACTGCTGACGGTTAGGCTAACCACGCCTTGGGCGTCATTATCTGCTTTTATAATGGACACCCGCTCAACTTCTTTTGGCAACTCCCTTTGCACTCGACTTACCGACTCTCGAGTTTCGTTTGCCGCATCTTCAATATTGGTACCAGGTCTAAATTCAACAACAATGCGGCTGTTGTTCTCTTCACTTTGCGCCCGAATTGACTTAACGCCTGATACGCGTGCAACGGCCCCTTCGAGCTTGCTCGTTACCTCGGTATCTAACGTTTCCGGTGAGCCTCCGGGAAATGACGCACTTACCGTAAGACGCGGTCTATCTACATCGGGTAACTCTCTCACTTCAACGCCGCCAAGCGCAGCAATACCTGCAATAATAATCAGTAAGTTTAAAACCACTATAAGCACGGGCCTGCGAATAGCCAACGATGGCAAATCAGATAATGAGTTATTCAAAAATGAGTTAGACATTATTGGGCCTTCGCAAGTTGTGACGTTACTTTTTGGCCTTCACGTAATCGCTGAACACCCTCAACCACAAGCGTTGCCTGAGGCTGAATATCACCTTTAACTAGCACTTTGTTCTCTTGTCGTTGCACAACTTGCACTTCGACTTTTTTTGCAGCGCCTTGGCGTGACAACCAAACATATGGTCCCGTTGGTCCCCACATCAGTGCCGCTTCAGGAATACTTGCATAGCGTTTGCCAAATTCAGTCAATATCACTTTAAAGCTCATTCCAGGCAAGAACCTATCCTCATCATTTTTCAATAATGCTCGAACACGAATAGTCCGAGTTTTGTCGTCAATGCGAGAGTCAATATCAGCGATATTAGCTTGTTGGAGACCCTGTTCGTCATGCCAAGGGATCACATTAATTTCACTACTGTTTTTGAGCATTGCAAGTGCATGTTCTGGGGCCTTGAAATCAACATATAGCGATGAGCGGTCATCTAATGACACCAGTCTTGTTTGATTTGTTAGCCAATCTCCCACTTCAATATCCGTGATCCCTACAACCCCAGAGAATGGCGCAACGACTCGGTGATCTTGAATATCATTGGTTGCCTGAAGCAGATTCACCTGAGCAAGTTCTACCTCAGTTTGTGCATCATCCAGCGCACTTTGCGTAGTGGCGCCTTTTTTGATGCTATCTTGCAACCTTGCTAGCGCACGTTTTGCATTTTCTAATTGAATTTTTGCCTGCAAAGCTTGTGCTTGTTCTTTTCTATCATCAAGCTGAAAAAGTACGTCCCCCTTATTAACTCGCTCGCCACTTTTAAAACCGATATGGGTTACACGGTCAGCCACTGCGGGATATAAAACGATGGAACGCCAAGCCTCTGTTGTACCCACAGCTGTTATCTGCTCTTTGGCAGCAATAAATTGCACTGGCTGAGTAATAACCATAGTCGCCGGTCGTTCTTCTTTACTATGTGACTCAGCGGACCAGCCAACCAAGGCAAAAAACAAAATCAAAGTACGTAACTGCATGCGTTTCCCAAAAAAATAATGCTAAGTGGTTAATACGTATAACCATGCTCAGTTGGATCTATCTCGTGTTATAGCTTAGCAAGCTATTCAAAACCAATCAGTTTTACATTACTTTACGAACACATTAACAGAGTAAATTTTCACAATGCAGAATTTAAGGTAGGCAATGAGGCGGCAAAAAACCCAATGACAAATGGGCCATTGGGTTTGGGTTATCTCTAAAAGAGTCGTTTAGGGAGTTGTTTCGAAAGCGACAGTCGTGTTTTGTGACACACTCTGACTTTTTAGTTGGTAGAGTGAAAAATCCACATCCTGCACTTCAACATCATCCAAGTGGCCCAAGCAACTGTACGCGATTTGATACGTTGCAGGTTCGATAAAGGCGATAGCAAATTCATTATTCTCTTCCAACGTTGCAGTTGCAATAGGTGAGTTGCTATCCACCGGGTCTGTTTCAAAAATATCACTCGGCTGTGCGGCTTGCTCATCGTACAAGTAAATCACATGTTTGAACTGACCCTGCTCAGGCGCAAGTTCACTGTTATCAGCAATACATGCCGATTTTAATTCCTCAGAGACTGAACCTGACACGGTGAAAGTCTGCGCTGTATTCTCCAAACGAATCGCCGTCGGTTTCAAGAACACCGTATTGCCACTTTGCGGTGCCACCAAAGAGCGATTAAGGTCAAACTCTAATACAAACGAGTTAGCCCCTTCATTAACAACAACATTGTTAATTTGGATTTCACCGACCCCATCACTCCCCTTACGCTTTACATCAAGCGGTACCTGCGAATCATCGTTATAGACAAGGTGTGACCCTAAAGAAAGGTTATCTACGCTGCTACCATTAACAATGTTTGCTCTTAGCCACTGATATTCGCCAGATTCAAGCTCCACAGAATCTAGCAATGGAAATATCTTATCTCCACTGTAGTCAAGTAGGTTAATGATGATCGGGTTACCATTTTCATCTTTTGTTTCATAGCTTGTCCGCGCATCATCTTTTTGTAGCACAACACCGTCGACCATAACATTGACAGCTTTAACGTTGCTCACTGGCGCATCTGATACTCCTAAAGACATTGTAGTTGTAACAACTGTTGGCGTTGTTTGTGCTGCTGAACTACTTGAATCAGATGAACCGCCACAACCGCCTAAAATGATTGCTGCTGTTATGGATAGTAAATTAGTTAACTTATTCATAAGTTACCCTTTCGATTATTGAGTTAATCACAATGCAATATACAATAATAAAGGACCAATATGAATGCGACTTGAATACGCCTTTAGTATCAACTTTGGCGACAATTGTATCTTTAAAGAATCTAACTCACGTACAAAAGACAGGGATTGGAAAACATCTATTATGATAGAAGCTGGATAAGTAACAAATATATTACATAAATGTTTAAAGCAAATTAATCTAACTGTTTAAAGTTTTGCGATATCTGGTACATTAAAGCAAAACTAACATTGCAAGTTTTTGTTAATGTTTTACATTTATATGATGTCGAGTGTTGGAGATGTGCCGTGAAGTTCAAACACAAAATTGTTATTGTATCCTCGTTAGTCTTGTTTCTTGCGCTCAGCGTTTTATCAATCAAACAATACTTTTCAATTAAACAAAATTTAGAATTACAAGTTAGTCATAGTGTTAATGAAATAATCCAAGGGATCAGTAATACCGTCACAGCACAAATGCAAGGTAGTATCGATTTAGCCACATTGGCGACGTCTTTGATATCCGAAACAGACTCTTTACAAAGTGCATATCCAATTTTATCGCAGCCAAAACTAACAGAACAATTTTTGTTAATTGGCTATGGCGAAGAAAGCACAGGCAAATATATAGCCAGCGATCCTTCTTGGAACCCTGGCCCTACTTGGGATCCTCGTAAAAGGCCATGGTACACTGATGCCAAGGATGCGGGAAAGCTAATAGTCACAGCACCTTATGCCGACTCTGTGAGTAAAGAAATTGTCGTATCTGTTGGTACACCAGTAACAAAGCAAGGTCGTTTTCACGGTGCGTTGTTTTATGATGTGAGTTTAGCCAAGCTTGGCGATATGATTAACTCGTTCAACTTGTTTGATGCTGGTTTTGCGTTCATGGTTAGTACTGATGGCACTATTATTTCTCACCCTAATGTCAGTCTTAACGGTGATAAAGCAAGTAAATTTTTGGGTAATACCGCATTTAGCCAAAACCTACAATACATCACGTTGAACAACACCGAGTATCTCATTGATTTCCAAAAAGTAGAGGGTTTTGACTGGTTAGTCGGTGTGGCATTGGAAAAAGACAAAGTATTTGGGGCTGTTACAGAAGTCACTCAGGACTCTATCTTATTTACTACATTATTTGTGATCATCAGTATCGTGGTTTTATCTTTTGTTATTAACCTCTTACTCAAGCCGCTATCTGATATTAATGATGCAATGGCGAACATTGCTAAAGGGAATGCCGATTTAACGGTAAGACTTAATACCAATAGTGACCCTGAGTTTGCTTCGCTGGCTGAAAATTTCAACCTGTTTACTGCACGTTTGCAACAGCTTATCGCAGATATTCAAGTACTCGGACATGAAATTCTTGAAGACGCCAAACAAACCTCTTCTGGAGCAAACCAATCAAGCAATGCTATTTCAAGGCAGTTAGAATCTCTAACGTCTCTAACTGCAGCGACAGAGCATATGTCTGAAACAGAACAACGTGTCGCCAACTCTGCGCAGGAAGCTGCAGAGGCGATTCAAAATACAGATACAGCTGCAGTTGAAGGGCAAAAGATTGTTGCGCAAACCACTGATACGATAGCTCATTTGTCAGAGCAAATATCAACTGCGGTAGACGTCGTGAATGATTTAGAAGTATCCACAAGCGGTATTGAGCAAATTTTGTCTGTTATCAATGGTATTGCTGAACAAACCAACTTGTTGGCACTAAACGCTGCGATTGAAGCTGCCCGCGCAGGTGAGTCTGGCCGTGGATTTGCGGTTGTTGCAGACGAAGTACGCACCCTAGCCCAACGCACACAAGAGGCCACAACTGAAATTAAAAACATGATTGACCAACTGCAAGCTGGTGCTGTCAATGCAGTACAAGTGATGAAGCAAAGTCAAAGCGTGGTAGAAAAAACAGTGGGTAAAGCAGATGAAACCAGCGATTCACTGCAAGCCATTCGTACTGCGATTGAACACATAGTGCAATTAAATCTGCAAATTGCGGATATGCTTAATGAGCAAAGACAAGTGGTCAGTGAAGTAAACACCAATGCTATGGAGATCAGAAATATCTCTGATATGGTCTTTAATGAAGCAAAAACCGTCGATTACACAATGAAGAGCCAAGTAGAAAAGATAGCAGAACAAGAAAACATGCTAGAGCAGTTTAAGGTTTAAATGCATTTTTTCTCAACTTTAGTTGTATAGCAGTGATTCAAAATACGTGCATTGATATACATACCAACGTAGAGAAATAATGAACAGGTTAATGAACATGAAGTAAGTTTTTAACAATACTTTTAATGAAAGAGCTTATGACTAAATATTTTGTGTACGCATTGCTACTGTTTGCGGTCTTGCAACTCAAGTGTTCTTTTGCCCAATCTGCATTTTTAGTCAATGAGTATTCAGTAAAGACACTCACAGCAGAAGATGGTTTTGTTTCTTCCGAAATTTATTCTATTATCCAAGATCATCAAGGATTGCTCTGGTTTGGTACTGCCGAAAATGGCGTCATGCGTTTTGATGGACGCAAAGTCACTCTGTTTGAATTTGATAACATGAGCGAAAATACGCTATCTCACAATGATGCAGGAAATCTCATGCTAGATAATTATGGCAATATATGGATTGGTACCTGGGGAGGAGGCGCTAATCGATACGACCCCAAAACAGGAAAATTTACAAACTTTCTTCACGACCCTAAACGAACAGATTCGATTTCCGCAAACAGGATCCAATCACTACATCATGATCAAGAGGGCATTATTTGGCTTGGCTCCTACGATCAAGGATTAAATCGTTATTTAGGTGACGGTAGATTCGGCCATCTTAAGCAAGATAATTCTGCTCTTACTCACAATCGAATTTGGGACATAGAAGATAATGATAAACACTCAATTTGGGTCGCGACTAGTTATGGTTTAAACCTCTACAATAAACTGTCAAACACCCTCCTATACTATTTACCAGACCCTACAAACAATACACCGACTGGTGCCAACGAAATTAGGCATATTTTAAAAAGTAGTGATGGAACAATATATGTGGGCACCCAAAAAGGCTCATTTGTTTTTGATACCGACTCAACGAACTTTACACCTATTAGCGCACCTAATGGTGAGAGCTTAGGCCAAGTAAATTCGATGATAGAAGATAGCGAAGGTTTTATTTGGTTCGTAACCAGCAATGGTGTATTCAGGTACTCCAGTGCTGTTGATAAAATTGAACAGTTAGACCTTGCTCATAATAACGGCTTAAGAATTATTTTTGAAGACAGTGCCAAAACACTTTGGATCACAAACGAAGTACATGGTATATACAAACTTGTACGACATAGAAAATTCAAGTCACTAAAACATCCTGAGCTAAGCGCTCCCAACGGAATTTTACCCGATAAAGACGGTGATATTTTAATTGCGAACTCAAAGTCTGAAATTTTTAAGTGGCACTCGGGGGAGCAAAGGCTAAGCAAATTATCAGGTGCTGTTTTTAATGAAAAAAATGGCTTCAACAATAACCGTCTATTAGAACGACCAGTTCTATTTTTAGCCAATAACAACCTATTATGGGTCGCTCAAGACGAAGGCTTAGCCAAGTTTGATCTTATTAAAAATAGCGTTCAGTTAGTGACCTATCCCAAAGATGATCCGAAGCACCAAGAGTTTAGGGAAATTAAGGCATTGAGCCAAGACACAAATGGTCATATTTGGATAGGCACATATAAAAACGGGGTGTATTTATACAATCCACACCGTAACTCGTTCACCCACTTAAGTACTGCAGCTGGTTTGTCTCACCCTGAAGTTCTCGAAATATTTAAAGATCAAGACCGCAATATGTGGGTTGGCACTGGAGATGGTATTAATATTTGGCTACAAAATGAACAGCGCTTTTTACCTCTAAAAAGTAATCAATATCAATCTGACAGTCTTTTGGGCAGTATTGTGCAAGACATCCATCAAGTAAGTGATGGCAAAATATGGATTGCGACCCAAAAGGGACTCAACTTGTATCAACCTGAATCACATAGCTTTCAACACTTTAACGAACAGCATGGGTTACCTACCAATCTAATCAGAGCTATTTCGGATGACGATGAGGGCCACTTATGGCTAACCACAAACAAAGGCATTTCTAGATTTAACATTTTAAATCATACGGTTAAAAACTTTGATAGTCAAGATGGTTTATTGGGCATCAATTACTACCCTAGTAGCTTAGTAAAAGGTGCAAATACAACTTTATTTACAAGTAGTCCTAGAGGTGTAGAATACTTTAGTACCCACTCACTACGCTCCGATGTTATTGATCCAAATATTGTTTTGACTGGCTTTAATATAATGGGCCAAGCTGTTTCCCTTGATCTCCCCTATTCCTATGTCACTGACATTGAGATATCTCATTTAGACTATGTATTCTCTCTTGAGTTTTCAGTTCTTGACTTTACCTCCCCTCAAAAAAATCAATATGCTTATAAACTGGAGGGATACGATAAGCACTGGATAGAGATCGGTAATCGTAATATGGCTACTTTTACAAACCTTGATGGCGGAGATTATCGGTTTTTAGTTAAGGCTACTAATAGTAACGGCGAGTGGGGAGATAAATTACTCACCATAAACCTGCACGTTGCACCTCCATTTTGGCAAACTTGGTGGGCCTACATTTTCTATCTATTATTCATTAGCGCTATTGTCTTTATGGTTATTTATCTAAGAACTCGTTTGCAGCGATTGGAGATCAATAGACAAAAACAATTTGTATCTCAGCTCGAAAAGCAAGTTTCAGAGAAAACAGCATCTTTAGCTGCACAAGCAAAGGATTTAGCTACTGCGTTGGTAAAAGCTGAAGAAGCAACCCAACTCAAGTCAGATTTTCTCGCAAACATGAGTCATGAAATTAGAACTCCGATGAATGGCGTCATTGGAATGTTAGAGCTTCTAAAATCAGATTCACTTCGCCCTGAACAAAAACATGCGATAGATATTGCAAGTACGAGTGCAGGCTCTCTTCTAACGCTAATCAACGATATTTTAGACTTTTCTAAAATCGAAGCTGATAAGCTAGAACTAGAGTGCATTGATTTTGATTTTATTGAACTTTTGGAAATACTCGCTGAATCAATGGCGTTATCAGCGCAAAGTAAAGGCATTGAAATTGTGCTTAACTTAGCTGACATACACACTCCTATTTTGCGTTCAGACCCCAATCGGATTCGGCAAATTTTTAGCAACATTATTAGTAACGCCATCAAATTTACCGAGCGAGGTGAAGTTACCATCGTAGCTAAGCTTATGCCAATAGAGAGTAGCGACCGTTATATTTTGAGCTGCGAGATCTCTGATACAGGTATTGGAATCCCAAAAAACAAACTCGCTTCATTATTTGACTCTTTTAGCCAAGTAGATGCATCAACCACACGTAAATATGGCGGTACAGGACTTGGTTTAAGCATCACTAAACGGTTATGTCAGATGCTAAATGGCGATGTATCAGTAGTAAGCGATGAAGGGGGCGGCAGCCGCTTTACGGTGACTTGCGAAGTTACTCTAGCAGGACCTAAAAGGATATATCAGTTTGATGAAGTGAAGCTACACGTACTAATTGCAACCAGTAACACAGCATCGCGTAAAGCAATTAAAAATCAACTTGAATGCTGGGGTGTGACTGTAAAAGAGGCTGATCAGCTCACCTCCCTTCTAAACATACTTGAACAACACAATCTCAGTCACCTAGAAAACTACCAGCCTTTTGATATCGTTTTTTATGATAAGGGGTTATTAAATATCCAAAATAGATCTTTTGCGGATAAACTACAAAAAGATGTAAGCTTTACACCTGTAAAATTTGTTGCGATGACCGAGTTTGAAGATTACTACCAACATGGTCAAGAACATAACTCTGACACTGAACAATATTTGTGTAAGCCGGTTACCCAAACAGCTCTTTTGCATGTGTTATCAGCCTCGAATCGCAAAGCTTGGTCAATCGTTGAACAACAGAATAATTTGAATCAATTGATTAAGGATTCCTCCACTGATGTATGCGAATTTAATTGGGCTGACAATACTCGCGTATTGCTTGTGGAAGATAACAAAATAAACCAGCTTGTTGCACTAAAGGTGTTACAAAACATTGGCCTTGAAGTTCAAATTGCAGCAAACGGTATACAAGCGCTTGAAAAAATTCGTACCCAAGCTGATACAGAACCATTTAGTATAATTCTAATGGACTGCCAGATGCCACAAATGGATGGATATCAAGCAACAGAAAATATTCGAAATGGTAGCTGTGGCGAAGCGATGGTATCTATTCCTATTATTGCCATGACAGCAAATGCTATGCAAGGAGATAGGCAAAAGTGTCTCGATGCTGGAATGGATGACTACCTCACTAAACCCATTGTCGCTCAAAAAGTAATTGAAAAACTCGCTCTGTGGCTTTCAAAGCCAGCGACTAAAAACTAACAGGCACAAAATAATTGCTTGTTGAGTAACTCAGAAAAACGCCGTTGATAAGCAATGCTGTGATAATCCAGCAGACTCCAGGCTTGAACAAGGGCTTTTAATTAGTCAGTTTTTGCAAAGTTACTTTACCCCAAATCAAATATCGATATTTCCACGATCAAATTGTCCACTGCCCGTGTTATGACTCAGTGATAAAAACAACCTCAAATCGGTTTACTTTCCAATTAGAAGACCACCTAACAGATTCAATCAAAATCAGACAGTTACAGAAATTTGTTACTGGGTTAATCCGCGTAACCCAGACACGGGAGAAGTGAAATGTTACAGCAGTGCATTTTTGCGCATTTCCATACTGAATTTGCTAGCTGTAGCTCACTTACGGGGGAGTGGAAAAACTGAACAAACGTAGCAGCCCAGAATAGTTCGTTCTGGTAATGGATTGATATCAATACCTTGGTCGTATCCATTATCCCAAGTCCAGGTTACATTGTGATATCCTAAAAAACTAAAAATAACAACGACACCTTTTTTGCAGTCGAGCTTATTTCAACATTGCTTGTCTGATTTTCATCATTTGATTTAAAAATTTAGCCATACTTTGTCGCAATCGCTTGCACCACAGCACCTAACCCTGTGTGAAAATCCCCTTCGATTATTTCCCTCTCGAGCTCAAAAAGATGGTTAAACTCTAGATTCGGTAGTTCTCGTGTTAATGTTGCCTTGGTTTGCATAGTATCAATACAATCCCCTCCACCAGTGCCGTAGCGAAGCTGTTTAGGGGTATAAGATTCCGTTAAAAACACACCTCCATTTAGCAATCCTTTCTCTACTTTTTGATAAACCAACTTTCTTATTGATGATGGTAAAGGGCAAAGTATTGAAATGATGCCATGCCATTGATTTTCGCCAAACTCAAACTCGGCTAAATCTGCATGAATGCACTCAATTGACACACCATGAAGACTTGCGAGTTTGTGTGCCTTTTCTAAACCGACTGCTGAGCTATCAACCGCTGTAACTTTATAGCCCAACCGAGCAAGAAATACTGCATTACGGCCCTCGCCCTCCGCTAGGCTGAGTATTCTTCCTTTAGGCAAAGACTGAACGCGCTCTTTTAAAAAATCGTTCGGGCGTGTTCCATATACATACTGCTTTGAATTGTACCTTTCATCCCACATAAATAGATCCTCTTGGCTGCTACTTGATAATTATGCGACCATGCTACAACTTCAAGTCAACTTTAAGTCAAGGGCATTTGTTATGGATATTGGGGAAGCGGCAAAACGCTCAAACCTACCCGCATCTACGATACGTTACTACGAAGAAATAGGCTTAATTAAATCAATTGGACGCTGTGGTATAAAAAGAGTATTTGCCAGTGATATTGTGCAAAGGCTGGCTTTTATTTCACTGGGGCGCGCAGCTGGATTATCTCTTGATGAGATTAAACAGATGCTATTGCATGGCAATATGCAGGTTAATAGAGATTTGTTGCTTTCAAAAGCTGATGAGATAGAGGCTCAAATCAACCAACTGACTTTGATGCGAGATAGTCTTCGCCATGCGGCTAATTGCCCAGCTGCCGACCATTTTGAGTGTCCGAAATTCCTAAAACTATTGAAGCTGGCTACTGGGCGATGGAATAAATCTCGACGTTAATACAGTTATTTTTAAATACTTGTACAAAGAACTCGCCAGTTTACAACTCAGCGAATTTATTTCAATCGTGTCAAAATAAAATCAACACTCACAACACAGCATGCAAGGAGCAAAGATAGTCCGCTGAGCACCATAATGGGTTCATTAAATAATCCCTGATACATCACAAAACCCAAAACAGCGCATCCAAGCTGCGACACGACAACGTGTAATAAAGAAATAGCTGGATATTTAAGTGCGCTCACTGACATAACCAATAAAGAAAGCAGGCCTATGATAGCGAAAACAAGACTCAATACAGCAGCAATGCTTAAGTGAAAATCGCGAATAAACACCCATATGCTCACCAAGCTTATGCCAAACCACACAAAGGCTGCAGGCCAGACTAATATGCGTAATACAAACTTAATCAAAGTTGCTTTCATACTTAGGAGGTTAGCTTTCATTGAGGAATAAAAGAACCCACTTTTGTAACATATCCGCTGACAACCACATCCGAGATCTGATCTCGTTCGCAAACAAGCTCAACGTCAATTTCACTTGGTCTATCAACAAAGCGACCTTGTTTAATCGTTACCTTTTTATGGGTTGTTAAGCCATGTTCAAATAAATACACCGCAACGGGCCCTGCGGCACTGCCTGTAGCTATATCCTCTACAGAGCCTCGGTTATCCCACGTTCGACCTTCAAAATTATTAATATCAACTAGATATAAAAATTTCGCGTGATACTTTTCGAGCATGGTTTCAAGTTCTGTTGTTTTAAATACTACTTTGCTCAAACCATGTTCAATGGGCACAACTAAATAAGGCAACCCCGTACTTATCACTTGCGCCGAATAGTCATGGGGCTGTAAATGGCCAATCCCGAGAGCTTCATAAAACGGCTCCGCCTGCGCTGCGCTGAGGGTTGCAATAAATTCAGGCACACCTTGGTGCATTGACGCTTTAAAATGTTTACCTTCCCAAAAACTCGAAAGTTCTACCACGGTGTGATTTAGCTCAATAGACCAATGGCATTGTTCGTTTGGTGTACCAATACTTTCATGCAGATGATACGCAAGACCCAGCAGTGGATGCCCTGCAAAATCAAGCTCTTCTTCCATGGTAAAGATCCATGCGCGGTAAGGTTGTGCGTTTGTATTAACAAAAATCGACTCAAACTGACGCATCTCCCTTGTCCACGCCTGCATCTTGCGCTTGTCTAGATGCTCGTCAAAATCATAAAAGATAGTTAAACCATTACCTTGCAGTTTTTGCTTACTAAATACATCGACGAGTTTGCAATGCATACTTATATCCTAAACGAGGTGTTGTACTAATCTAAACCGTACCAAAAATCTTATCACCCGCATCACCAAGGCCAGGTACTATATAGCCGTGCTCATTTAAATGGCTATCCAAAGCTGCGGTGTAAATTTCAATATCAGGGTGCGCCTCTAAGGTTGCTTTAACACCTTCAGGTGCGGCAACTAAAACAATGGCTTTAATGTGTGTACACCCAGCACTTTTGAGCATATCAATGGTCGCAATCATCGAACCACCGGTTGCGAGCATTGGATCTATGACCAAACTTAAGCGCTGCTCAATTTTGCCAACCAGTTTTTCAAAGTATGGAACAGGCTCAAGGGTTTCTTCGTTTCTTTGCAGCCCTACTACGCTCACTTTAGCGGACGGAATTAATTCCATCACACCATCCATCATGCCCAAGCCCGCGCGTAAAATCGGCACTACCGTTATCTTTTTGCCTTGTAGTTTATTAACTTCTATCTCATCACCTTGCCAGCCTTTAATAAGGTTAGCTTGCAAAGGCAAGTCTTTGGTTGCTTCGTAAGTGAGCAATGTACCAATTTCACTCACTAATTCCCGAAAGCTTTTGGTGCTGATCCCATATTCTCTTAATAACGCTAGTTTATGTTGTACTAATGGATGGTCAATAACATGCAGTGACATAGCAAAAACCCTTTAAAGCTCAGTAAAAAATGTGTCTGGTGTGTGTCGTACTGGTTTTGTACACTCTACAGTGGGCGTACCCAAATATAGATAACCAACAATTTCATCTTTCTCATTTAACCCTAGCAGAGATTTTACAGTTGGGCTTTGTGCAAAATAGCCCGTTCTCCACACTCCAGATAAACGTTGTGCAAAGGCAGCCTGCTGCATTGCAAATACACTGCACGCTGCACTTTCAATTTGTTCAATTCTGGGAACTTTTGGGTGTTCTTGATAAGGCGAAACGGTAATAATGATCATCGGCGCACGCTGAGGCAGTGCTTTTGCACGACTGATTGTTCTTTCATCTTGCTCTTCCGCAACAGCCGCTTGGTAGTAAATTTCACCTAATTTATCGCGTGCATCATCAGCAACAATAATAAACTGCCAAGGCGTTAAACCACCATGATCTGGCACTTTAAGGGCCGCTTTTTTTATTACTTCGAGTTGTTCAGCTGATGGGCCAGGAAAAGATAAATTGCTATCTGATTGACGGGTGGTAAGTAGTTCGATGGCATCCATTTTTTATTACCTCAAAATCTATTTTTTATTGGCCAAGAGGATACCATCGTAAGCATTCATCATCTATCTATGACGCGTTTTTTCTTTAATTTTCAAACTTATTTTCGAAATGCTGCTTTAACCAATAGTCAAAACTGACAAAGCGCCCACCGCTGGTAAACAATAAACTGAGCAACATCACAAAATAAATGGCCGAAAACTCTATACCGTTGTTCAAAATTACTATATTGCCTTTTTCATATAGGTAATCTGGATAACCATGGGTTTCAACTAAAGACTTGATCTTATCTAATCGCTCTGCTACTTGCTCACTGTTATTCAAACTCTCTTGGGCTGCAGAAAACCCCAGCCAGTTAAACACCTGTGCTGCACTGGTTTGTGGGTTGCTTGGCGCTACCGAAAACCAACCATTGTCCCAATGCACACTGGTTGCAGCAACAAACATAGTGAACAACAAAGGAATACTAACAAGCCGCGTCAATAAGCCAATAAGCAGTAACCAGCCGCCCAAAAACTCACTCCATCCAGCTAAAAAGGCTAAAACATCAGGAAAAGGTAAACCCAACCCCCACTGCTCATTACCAAACCACGAGATAACATTTTGATCAGCCAGTAAGTTATTAGGAAAGCCAATGTCATCATTGGCAATGTTCAGTTTGTTGTAGCCTGCAATTATCATCACCGGCGCAACGATTAGCCTCATCAGTAAAGCAGGTAAACCATCAAAGATACGTATTTTTGAGAAAATGGTGTGGTAGGTTTTATAAAGGGTATGATGCATAAGCGGCCTATCTAATAATTGATGATATTTATTATTAGTCTAGACCGCACTAAGCTTTTGTTTATTACAAACTAAATATAATTAGCACATTTTAAATTAAACGTGCCGCTTGCAGCGCCTCATAAATAGCGCGTTTTGCGTCGATTGCACTGGCTAATTTAGCCCCTCCAATAACATGATGGTTTGTAGGTAAGCTTTCTTTATCAAACAACTGATCGTTAGATACCTGACCAATACACGCAATTACAGTGTCTACGTCTAGCCATTTTTCCTCGCCCGCTTGTTTGATCAACAAGCCTTTGTTTGAAAACGCCAGATATTCACATTCAGCCAATTGTTCTACTTCATGCTGCTTTGCAACTTGGCGGTGGATCCAGCCCGTAGTCTTACCCAGCTCACTACCAAAGCGGCCTGCACTGCGCTTGAGCATGTATAGCTTGCGTGGGTCTTTGAGAGGCTGAGGCTCACACTCAATACCCCAGTGATGCTTAAACTCTTCAATTGACTGCTCTGGCTTTTCAGCTAAGAAGGCAACCATATCAAAGCCGATTCCACCTGCACCTAAAATCGCTATTTTATCGCCCAATTCTACATTTTTGCGGATCACTTCGTCATACGCAAACACCCGCTTACCATCACTGCATTCAATATTTGACAATCGAGGACTCACTCCGGTGGCAAACACCACGTCGTCATAGTCATTAGACATAGCGTCCTCGTATGACGTATTAAGATCGATTTTCACTTCAAGTCGCGACAATTCTGATAAGTAGTAAGCCAGTGTCTTTTTAAAGTCTTCTTTACCTGGGATCCGCATAGCCAAATTAAACTGTCCGCCTGGCTCTGCGTTTTTATCGATGACTCTAACCTCATGACCTTTAGTTGCCAAATAGTAGGCTGCCGATAAACCAGCTGGGCCCGCACCAACAACTAATACACGCTTTTTGTTAGTTGCTTTGTCAAGAGGATAATCAAGTTCATAGCCCGCTTGTGGGTTAACTAAACAAGTCGCCCTTTTGTTTTTGAACACGTGATCTAAGCAGCCCTGATTACAGCCGATGCAAATATTGATTTGCTCACTGTGGTTCGCAGCGTACTTATTAAAAAACTCTGGGTCAGCCAATAGCGGTCTTGCCATTGAGATAAGATCAGCTTCTTGGTTGTTTAAAATATCATTTGCAATATCAGGTGTATTAATGCGGTTAACGGCAATAACTGGAATATCGACCACATCTTTTAAGCGTTTTGACGCTTCTTTGAAAGCCCCCGGAGGCACCATGCTGGCGATGGTTGGCACTCTGGCCTCATGCCAACCAATACCCGTGTTTAAAATATCAACGCCGGCAGCTTCTAATGCTTTAGCTTGTAACGTCACCTCTTGCGGGGTTGAACCATTTGGGATCAGGTCCATCACAGACAGTCTAAAAATGATTAAGAACTTGTCAGATACAGCAGCGCGTACAGCTTTTACTATCTCAATAGCTAAGCGCATACGATTTTCAAGCGTGCCGCCGTACTCATCATCACGCTTATTGGTGTGGTTAGCCATAAATTCATTAATTAGGTAGCCTTCCGAGCCCATGATCTCAACACCATCATAGCCCGCCTTTTGTGCCAACTTAGCCGAGTGAGCAAAGTCTTTGATGGTACTTTTAATCATCCCTTTTGACATTGCTTTGGGCTTATAAGGGTTGATAGGCGCTTTGATTGCGCTAGGTGCCACATTAAATGGATGATATGCATAGCGCCCTGCATGCAATAATTGCAAACAGATTTTTGCACCATGCTTGTGAACAGCTTTGGTGTAAGCTTTATGCTTTATCACGTCATAGAACGAGTTAAACGAAGACGAAATGGGTGTTAACTTGCCACGTAGGTTTGGACTGTACCCGCCGGTGATTAATAATCCAGTGCCTCCTTTAGCTCGGGCTTCGTAAAACGCACTTAGCCTTTTGCGATTATGCCATCCTTCTTCTAATCCTGTATGCATCGAACCCATTACTAAACGGTTTCTAAGCGTTGTGTGTTTTAATTCTAATTGTTTTTCTAACATTACCTGCCCCAACTAACTGGTCTAACCTGTGCAACATTAACAATTTTTTTCAAATTAGCAAGCTCAACAGTCAGTAAATTAATTGTTTACAACAACTACTCCCCTTTTAACCTTCTACTTTAAAAGCCTTTTTGCTTGGTTTTCAGTCAAACAGGAAAGTTTAAATACTTCGTTACGTTTTTGTCCTAACACGGCAATACAAACTGAGTTATGATAAATCCATATAGTAGGCAGTTCTTTTATGAGGATATGTTTTGAATCTGATCGGTAAATTTTTTAAAGCCTTGTGGCACGGCCTGAACTTTTCACGCCGCCTAATATTGAATTTGATTTTTTTCGTGATAATAGTCGCAGCGTTAATCGCTGCATTTAGTAGTGATGAAAAAATCACGGTGTCAGACAACAGTGTATTACGGCTCAATCTCAATGGCTTTTTAGTCGAAGAGCTTACCTATGTTGACCCACTCGATGCGGCACTTAATGACTTACGGGATTCTGGCGATCAACCAAACGAAATATTGTTAGATGACGTTTTAAAAGTTATTCACAAAGCAACTGAAGACGAGCGAATTCAAGTTTTATTACTAGATTTAGAAAACTTATATGGTGGACACCTAGATAAGCTTGAAGTGATTAGTCAGGCAATCGACCAATTCAAAGCTGCCAACAAAAAAGTCATCGCCCATGGTTCTTACTACTCTCAAGCGCAATATTATTTAGCTGCCCATGCTGATAATATCTCATTGCACCCTTATGGCGGCGTTAAGATTAAAGGTTTTTCATCTTATCCGATGTATTTCAAAGACGCGTTAGACAAATTAAAGGTGACGCCACATATTTTCCGCGTTGGTACATACAAGTCTGCGATAGAGCCACTCATTCGTAATGATATGTCAGATGCTGCAAAAGAAGCTAACCGTTTATGGCTCGGCGAATTGTGGCAACAATATAAAAGCGAGATCAGTGATGCGCGTCAGTTCAATCAAGATAACTTTGATGAAACATTAGATAGCTACCAAGCAAAAATACAAGCGGTACAAGGCGACTTTGCTCAGTATGCTCTTACCAATGGTTGGGTAGATGAGCTTAAAACTGATCAGCAACTACAAGCAGAACTTATTGATTTAGTTGGTCTTGATAAAAGTGGTAAAACGTTTAAGCAAATTTCGTTCTACAAATATTTAGACTTGATTAAGCCTCCAGTGAAGTTCGAAAACCCCGTCTCGGAGAAGGTCGCGGTTATCGTAGCACGTGGCTCGATTGAAGATGGCAAACGCAAAGCGGGAACCATCGGTGGCGACTCAACCGCTGCACTGCTTAAAAAAGCGCGCCTAAATGATAAAGTTAAAGCGGTGGTTCTGCGTATTGATTCTGGCGGTGGCAGTATGTTCGCTTCAGAAACAATCCGTAACGAAGTTATCGCAATAAAAGCCGCAGGAAAGCCGATTGTAGCGTCTATGGGCTCTGTTGCAGCTTCAGGTGGTTATTGGATTGCAGCATCTGCTAACGAAATTTGGGCAGCACCTAGTACCATCACAGGTTCTATCGGTGTATTCGGCGCAATCTTGACCTTTGAGAACTCGTTAAAAGAGCTTGGTATTCATTCCGATGGTGTTTCCACTACCGAGCTTAACTCTGTTTCAATTGCTCGTGGTGTTGACCCTCAAATTAAAGATATTTACCAACTAAGCGTAGAAAATTCGTATGATAAATTTATCTCCTTAGTTGCAAAAGAGCGTAACATGGACAAAGCCGCTGTAGACAAAGTTGCGCAAGGTCGCGTTTGGACGGCTACACAAGCGAAAGAGTTCGGCTTGATTGATAATCTAGGTTACAAGGAAGACGCGATTAAAGCAGCAGCTAAACTCGCTAACCTAGATTTCTATGATGTGATCACAATTGAGCAAGAGCTATCAGAGAAAGAGCAGCTACTTCGTGAAATTTTCGGTTCAGCAACCGTGCAAGCTGCGCTTGCTGGGGTATCAACAAACTCTGCTATCAATGTTTTAACAAATGGGTATCTAGCGCCGATCACCTCGCAAGTTAAACAAAACTTGTCTCTACTTAATGAGTTTAATGATCCAAACGGAACCTATGTTCGCTGCCTAGTCTGCGAAGTCACTTTCTAACTGCCAATGTGATGCTGCAGTTGATATACTTAGCCCAGAATGTATTCTGGGCTTTTTTATGAAAAGAAAAAAAATATACATCGCTTATACTGGCGGTACCATAGGTATGAAGCAGTCAAGTCGTGGTTATATCCCCGCTGAAGGCTATCTTACAGAAACAGTCAAAAATAATGCTGAGTTTACTCGCGAAGAAATGCCTTTATTCGATATTCATGAATATTGTCCCTTGATTGATTCATCCGATATGTCGCCCTTACATTGGCAAATGATCGCTGATGATATTCAAAAAAAGTATGAACAATACGATGGTTTTGTGGTACTACACGGTACCGACACCATGGCTTATACTGCATCAGCGCTGTCGTTTATGTTTGAAAACTTGACGAAGCCAGTCATCGTAACGGGGTCTCAAATTCCACTGTCTCAATTACGCTCCGACGGTCAGGTTAACTTACTCAACGCAATGTACTTAGCTGCTAACTACCCGATTGCAGAAGTAAGCCTGTTTTTTAACAACAAACTGTTTAGAGGCAATCGAGCAACTAAAGCTCATGCTGATGGTTTTGATGCTTTCGCTTCACCAAATTTACAACCACTTGCTCAATCTGGTATCAATATACAGTTGAAAGAAGGTAAACTCAGTCCATATGTCGAACAAGCACTGCAAGTAACAAACATAGTGCCCCAACCTATTGGCATTTTATATTTGTATCCTGGGATCAGTGACGAAATCATCAATAGCGTCATCAATAGCAACATTAAAGCCTTAATCTTACTGAGCTTTGGGGTTGGTAATGCACCTCAGCAGCCAAACTTTCTTGCTTCTTTAAAAGCAGCCAGTGAACGCGGTGTGGTGGTCATCAATTTAACGCAGTGTATTCAAGGTCAGGTTAATATGGGCGGCTATGCCACTGGCAATGCACTGCTCAATAGCGGTGTACTCAGTGGCTTTGATATGACTATAGAGGCCTGTATTGCGAAACTACACTACTTATTTAGCCAAAAGCTTGAGTTAGAAACCGTTAGACATCTGATGCAAGATAATCTACGTGGCGAAATGACAAGATGAATAACGCTAGAGCAATAAAATAGCCGACTTATCGTCGGCTATTTTATTGCTCTAGCGTTATGTTGATTAACGTACTTTAGCGTCTATATCTACCAAGTCAGTTAAATGGCACGTCTCACCACTGTGGGTTTTAATGCCATGTTCACCAAAATAATCCCTTTGAGCTTGCACCAGATGACCATTACTTGGTGTACTCAATGTCGCTATATAGGTTTGTGTTGACGACAGTACAGGGAATGCTAAACCGCTTGCAATCGCAAGCCCCGTTACTTTGCGAAGCGATGAGGCTTCTTTATCGAGTGTGTCGATAAACTCAACACCCTGCGCAATATCATCAAGGTAGTCGGCTCTGATGATACAACCAGCACGCCAAGTTTGTAGCGTTTTTGCCAAATCAACTTTCCATTGATGTGCGCGAGATGCCCCTTTTATCAAAGCAAGCCCTTGTCGGTAGCACAATAAACTTGCTAAATAAAATGCTTCTTTGAGTTCTTCTAAGTCAACATCAATGGCAACCGTATCTTTACTTGCATACGTCATTTCTTTTGCTGCATGGGTATCTATGGTATTCGTTAAATGCCTTGCTTGCACAGCGGCAACCAATGATGGTACGGCTATACCAAGTTCTAAGGCATTTTGCGCAGTCCAAAGACCAGTTCCCTTTGCGCCAACTTTATTATCGATTAGATCAACCAATGGCTCAGATTCTTCAGTTTCAAGACTAAGAATATGGCTGGAAATAGATAGCAAGTAGCTATTTAAAGGGCCTTGTGACCACTGTTCAAAAATTGCTGCGACTTCTTTTGGAGAGCGCCCGGTACCGTGGCGTAGCAGCTGATATGTTTCAGCAATAAGTTGCATCAGCGCATATTCAATGCCGTTATGCACCATTTTCACAAAGTGACCACTGGCTGATTGGCCAACACGAGCAAAACACGACTCGCCATTATAGCTGGCGGCAACTTTTTCAAACCATGGCTCGACACGCTCCCAGCCACCTTCTGAACCACTTGCCATCATCGCAGGACCATGACGCGCGCCTTCAGCACCGCCTGAAATACCCATAGTGGCAAATTCAAATTTATTCTGATATTTCAATTTGCGAGCGATACCATCTTTGTAATTACTGTTACCACAGTCAACAATGATATCCTCTTTAGACACGCCTGCTTCAATTAAGTCAACACACACTCTATCAACTAATTCGCCAGCCGGAACCAATAGTAAAATTGAACGTGGCGACTCTAGGCGCCTAACCATATCACCGAGATCTGAAACTATGTGTAAACGCTCGGCTAAGCCCAAAGATTGAGCACAGCTTAATAGCTCTGCGCCTGCGTCGGGGTTCGTGTCATAGGCAACTAGTGTTAACCCCTTTTCAATAAGATTCAGCGCGAGGTTTTTACCCATCACACCCAAACCAACTAATGCAACTTGCATTTAGTTTCCTCCTCGGTAACTACAATATTGTGAGTATTTGTATTTCTTGGTCATTATACCCCAGCTAGGCTAAGATGCTAAATTATGCTCTTTGGCATGTATTAGGGGCTTAGATTTTGTCTCGGGTTCATTACAAGGCCATTGAGAAAGTACAAAAATCACTCACAGGTAAACTTTTTTGCAACGGTATCAGTGATTGACCTACACTGACACCGGTGTCATAATGACGTCATACAGATCATATAATTTAATCTAGTCGTTAAAAAGCCTTTTGAGTTAATTCTTTACGAACTAGAGTAATTTGCAGCAAATATGGCGTGAGATGGTTTTATTTGCTAACAAATGATGTTGTAAAAGATTTGGTATAAATAACATAACCCTATGGATATAGGCCTACTGGAGATCCTGATGCTTAGACGCACAAAAATCGTAGCCACACTTGGACCGGCAACTGATAGAGATAATAACTTAGAAAAAATCATCCAAGCTGGTGCCAATGTGGTCAGACTTAATTTCTCCCATGGTGTAGCTGAAGATCATAAAAAGCGCGCACAAGCTGTACGTGATATCGCGAAAAAGCTTGGCAAGCATGTGGCTATCTTAGCTGATTTACAGGGTCCAAAGATCCGTGTCTCTACATTTAAAGATGGCAAAGTGACTTTGGAAGTTGGCGCTAAATTTACATTAGACGCCAAGATGGAAAAAGGCCAAGGTACTGTTGAATCCGTTGGTATCGATTACAAAGAGTTGCCACAAGATGTCAGCAAGGGCGACCTTTTATTGCTTAACGATGGTCTTATTCAGCTAACTGTTGATAGTGTTGAAGGTCACCTAGTTCACACCACTGTGACCGTTGGCGGCGTATTATCAAATAATAAGGGTATTAACCGCTTAGGTGGTGGCTTAACCGCACCAGCATTCACCGACAAAGACAAAGAAGATTTAATCACCGCAACAGAAATTGGCGTTGATTACATTGCAGTATCGTTTCCGCGCAGCGGTGATGACATGCGCTATGTACGCTCCTTAGCAGAAAAAGCCGGCTCTAATGCTCAGCTCCTTGCTAAAATTGAGCGTGCAGAAGCGGTAGCTACGCAAGAAGCGGTCGATGACATCATTCTAGCTTCAGATGCGGTTATGGTAGCTCGTGGCGATTTAGGTGTTGAGATTGGCGATGCTGCATTAGTTGGTAAACAGAAGTTGATCATCCGACGCGCGCGTTCACTTAACCGAACGGTTATCACTGCGACACAAATGATGGAATCAATGATTGATAATCCAATGCCAACCCGTGCAGAAGTCATGGATGTTGCAAACGCAGTACTAGACGGTACTGACGCTGTTATGCTCTCAGCTGAGACAGCAGCTGGTGACTACCCTGAAGAGACAGTAGCAACTATGGCGAGAGTTTGCTTAGGTGCAGAGTCACAGCCAGAAATACACGTATCAAAGCACCGTTTAGACAGCATGTTTTCTGATACCTCTGAAACATTAGCACTATCAGCTATGTATGCTGCCAACCATTTAGATAGCGTAAAAGCAATCGTGGCATTAACTGAGTCTGGTAAAACTGCAAAGCTTATGTCACGTATTAGTTCAGGTCTACCAATCTACTCTTTATCTAGACATCAAAGTACGCTTGGACAAACTGCACTTTATCGCGGTGTTTATCCTGTCTATTTTGATTCAACCAAGTGCTCTGACAAAACGATGGTTCGTGACGCACTTAATACACTGGTTGAAGCCGGTTCGCTTAAAGCGGGTGACACAGTAATACTGACCCATGGCGACGCTATGGAAACAATCGGTGCAACTAACACCATGAAAATTGTGACAGTTTAAACCGATTCGCTAGGCAGCTAATTGGCTGCCTAGCTTGCCAACGCCGCTTTTACTTTATCGCGATAGCTACGACTAACCTTCAGTTCTTGCCCATTATCTAATACTAACAAATACTCACCACTACTTTGCGTAACCAACTTGCTGATCTGTTTAGTATTTACAATTGCTGAACGATGAACACGCACGAATAAAGCGGGGTCTAGTTCTTGCTCAAGCTCCTTCATGGTTTTGCGCAAAATATGAGTTTGGCCATCGCTACAGTGTAGGCACATGTAATCACCGGCTGCATCCACCCATTGAATGGTTGCAGTAGCAACGCGAATGATCTCGCCCTGCTCTTTTACGGCTAATGACTCTGGATATTTTTTATCTACCAGAGTATCGCCTGTTGCCAACTTTTTCAAAATTTCTTCACAGTTATTGCCTGTTATCCCAGCAACAAAGCTAGCTAGCTTTTTCTTGTGAATGTTATCTTGTTGTGTTTTTAAATAACTTTGCACTTTTTCCACCGCCTTTTCTAATCTGTTGTCATCAACGGGTTTTAAAATGTAGTCCAATGCGTGGATCTCAAACGCTTGCACTGCATATTGATCAAAAGCAGTTACAAATACGATTGCAGGTAGTGGCTTTACACTCTCACTCAAAGCTCTTGCCACTTCAAAGCCGTTCATCCCTGGCATTTGGATATCTAAGAAAACTAAATCAATATCTTGGTTTTGACAGGCATCAATTGCTTGTTGTCCACCGGCGCATAACTCTACAACGTCTATCTGCGAAAACGATTTTAAACGTACAGCCAAGCCTTTTCTGGCCAGTGGCTCATCGTCAACAATCAATGCTTTAATTTTGCTCATTACTTCTTAGCCTTCTCAAAAGGAACGCGAATATTCACTTTTAAACCACTCGGTTCATTATGCGATAACACAAATGAATAATTATTTTCATATAGCGTTTTAAGTCTATCTATGGTGTTGGCAATACCAACGCCTTGGGCATTTTGCAGTTGCCCATTTTGCAGCTCCGCCCCCGGCCCATTATCACCCACTTCCAGCAATAACTCATTGGCGAAAACTTGTGCTTTTATTTCTAGCTTACCGCCTTCTGATAAATGGGCAATGGCATATTTAATAGAATTTTCAATCAGAGGCTGTAATATCAGGCTGGGTACCAACGCTTGCTTAGCTTCGTCACTGACATCAATATCAATCGACAAACGTTCATCAAAGCGTACCTTTTCAATTTCTAAGTAGAGCAACAGTGCATGTAACTCTTGCTCTAAAGCCACTTTTTTAATCGGGTCAGTATTTAGGGTATAGCGTAAAAAGTCACTCAACCTCGCGACCATCAGGTTCGCATCTTTGTTTTCTTCAACCAAAATAAGTGTTGAAATGGCGTTGAGCGTATTAAATAAAAAATGAGGATTGAGCTGATAACGCAGCATTTTGAGTTGTGCTTCATGCGCCATGGTATTAGCTTTGAGTGCTTTTTGTCGTTCACTTTGTAGCAGCTGGTAGTACTTGATACCAAAATACAAACCACTCCAACACAGCACGATATAAACAGAGTCTAGGCCTTGTTGCAGGTAGTAGAACCACTCTTCAGGGCGATAACCATGACGGTAAATTTCCCATAGATTAAACTTTTGAACAACTGCCCATAATGTCCCAGTGACGTAAGACGCACCAAACACCACCAAAATGAGTACCCAAGGAGAGGCATTCCATATTTTTCTGTATAAATACCTCAGTGGCACTGTCATCAAGCACCCTGCATAAGCATTAAGCACGATAACAAACACATATATATCGCGCATCTCAAATACTTTTGAGCCAATATAGTTAACCAGTGCGTAGCCAAGCCACCCTGCTATCTGTAAAACCCAAAAAAATCGTTGTCGATTATCGACCAGTGCTTGCCATTTCAAAAGCTTATTAAACTCCTCATAGTACTGTTGAATTATATCCCAGTGCTCGTGAATGAATCACTGTAAATGGTCCTAGTTTTTTTTCATTCCAGCGCAAATAAAAAAAGGCACCGAAGTGCCTTTTTAACGCCCAATTGCTTTACGCAAGTTTGTCCGACGCCACTTTATATTTGGGGTCTTCGATTACGTTCACTTCGACAAGGTCTTTGGCTTTTTCTAAAAGGTCAAGGCAATCTTGACTTAGGTGACGTAAGTGCAACTTTTTACCCGCTTTTGTATATCGCTCGGCTAAGTTATCAATCGCCTCTATTGCACTGTGATCTGCCACTCGGCTGTGCTTAAACTCGATAATTACATCACTTGGGTCGGCGTTTACATCAAACAAATCAGCAAAGTTTTTCACTGAACCAAAAAATAGTGGTCCGTGAAGCTCGTATACTTTTGAGCCTTCATCATCAATATAATTGTTTGTGTAGATATGCTTAGCGTGCTCCCACGCAAATACCAAAGCAGACACAATCACACCTACGCATACAGCAATCGCTAGATCGCTTATCACAGTGACACCAGATACAAGAACAATAACAAAAGCATCCGTTTTAGGAATGCGTTTCATTAACCTAAAACTAGACCATTCAAACGTGCCTAGTACAACCATAAACATAACGCCAACCAGTGCCGCCAACGGGATCATCTCTATTAAACTTGCAGCGAATAAGATAAAGCCAAGCAATAACACCGCAGCAGTAATGCCCGATAATCGGCTACGGCCACCTGAATTGATGTTGATCATTGATTGCCCTATCATCGCACAGCCACCCATAGCACCAAACACACCACACGTCATGTTTGCCGCACCTTGACCGATACACTCTTTGTTGCTGTTGCCACGCGTTTCAGTAATTTCATCTATAAGGGTGAGCGTTAACAAAGACTCAATTAACCCTATCGCAGCAAGTATTAGCGCATATGGGAAAATGATATAAAGCGTTTCTAAATTAAACGGTACTTGCGGAATATGGAACTGTGGAAGGCCTCCAGCAATAGTCGCGTTAACATTACCAGACATATCTTTTAGATAATCCAATACGTTGCGGGCTTCTAGATCAAGGCCTATCACTAAACCCGTTACAACCAATATTGCAGCTAAAGAGGAAGGTATAGCCGTGGTCACTTTGGGTAAAAAGTGAATAATGAACATAGTAAGCGCGACTAGCCCAAGCATAATATACAGCTCACTACCTTGCATCCACTGCAACTGACCTTGCGCGTCAGACACTTTGAACTGACCTAGCTGTGCAAGGAAAATAACAATCGCAAGTCCATTCACAAAACCTAGCATTACAGGATGAGGAACCATGCGGATAAACTTACCAAGTTTAAATATTCCTGCTAAAACTTGCAGTATCCCCATCAATAGTACGGTGGCAAACAGGTACTCTACACCATGCTCAACAACCAAACTGACCATTACCACCGCAAGTGCACCAGTAGCACCTGATATCATGCCAGGTCGTCCACCAAAAATTGACGTAATCAAACCAACAATAAACGCAGCATATAAGCCGACTAAAGGATCTACTTGCGCTACAAACGCAAATGCAACCGCTTCTGGTACCAAGGCTAGTGCCACGGTCAAACCAGATAAGATGTCATTCTTAGCAGAGCTTGGCGCCTTGCTGATTAAATTAAACATTCACATCCTCTTGTATTTACAACGTACAGAAAAGCGCTGGATTTTAACAAAATACAGCACTTTAAACAAATTAGATGTCAATATTATAGACGAAGGTGACTGGTACTTTATGACAAGCGGCGGTATTATTTTACAAAGGTAGTGCCGTTGTTCTTTTTACACAGGTCATAGTCACGTTTGAGTGAACTTCTTGAACATACTCAAGATTAAGCAAGTTATCTCTGACAAACAGTTCATAACCTTCTATACCTTTAGAGATGATGCGTAACATAAAGTCCATTGTACCTGCCATAGTGTAACATTCAGTGACTTCATCATAACTCATTATCAGCTTTTCAAATTCAGCCAAGTTACTTCTGCCGTGGTTTGACAAGCGAACATGTGCATAGACCAACATATCAAAACCCAACTGCTTTTCATCTAACAAAGCGACTTTGCCTTTGATATAACCGTCTTGTTCCAGCTTAGCAATACGACGCCAGCACGGTGATTGAGATAGCCCAACTTTGTCAGCTATTTCCGCAGTAGAAAGGCTTGCGTCTTGTTGTAATAGTGCCAATATTTGGCGATCAACCTGATTTAATGACATTGTTTTTTCTTTAAATTTTAGTCAGTGGAAAAAATTATACATGCAGACAAGACATTTGTCCGCCCCTTTAGTTAACCAAATCGTCCACTCACAAATGGGTTATTTTGTTTTTCATAACCAATTGTGGTGTTTTCGCCATGCCCAGATAGCACTACCGTATCATCAGGCAGTGTAAAGAGCTGCTCAAGTATAGACTGCTTCAGTTGCGATGCATCCCCTTTAGGAAAGTCTGTGCGCCCAACAGAACCTCTAAATAAGACATCACCTACTAATACTTGCGATGATGCCTTATGATAAAACACCACATGCCCAGGAGTGTGCCCTGGGCAATGTAAAACATCTAACAACACATCCCCAAGCTTAATTTGCTCTCTATCTTCAAGCCAACGGTCTGGATAAAATGGCATTTTTGGCGCAAAGCCGAACATTTGTGACTGCATTGGCAGCGCATCAAACCAGAACTTTTCGTCTATATGCGGCCCAATGATATCAACACCTAAGGCACTTTTCAGCTCGTCGGCAGCGCCTACATGATCGAGGTGTCCATGTGTCAATAAGATAAATTCAACGTGCAGATCCTGTTGCTTGACTTGCGCCAGTAATTTATCCAGATCACCGCCTGGGTCTACAATTGCACTTTTCCCAGTACTCTCACAGGTTATAAACCGCGCATTTTGCATAAACGGTGTTACTGGTAAAGTGATGACTTGCACTCTACTTCTCCTTAAACGACATGAGGATCGGATATTTTAAATATGCCTGATCATAATACGGCGTTTGCGCATACAGCCACTCCATACGAGCACTTGGGTTATTTGCAAACGCTTTGTCTTCACGTATCTTACGATCAAACTCTAAAGCCATGGCTGGATTCTCTTTTAGCATAGAACGAGCAAATGGCTCCAGTGCATAATTTTCAACATACTCGGTACGCTGAAAAATTGTGTTAAATTCTCCCCAACTAAACAATGAATCTGGGGCAAGCGGATGCAATAAGTGTGTTGCTAATTCGCCACGAGCTTGTTGCGTTGGCACCGCATACCAACCTGTTAAATCAAATTTCTCAACAGCATCAAAATTAACTGTAGCATCAACTCTAAAGCGCCCCTCAAAAGGTTGCTGTGCGAAGCTATGTTGCGCAATAGAGGCACTCTTTAAAGTACCTTGAACTTGTTGTTGTTCGCTAAGTTTCTGTACTGCAATTCCGTGTATTTTGAGTTTTTCTACCACATCTGGGTAGGCCGGTGGAACATAAAAGATTTGTGGAACATCGACTTTTAGGGCCACATCTTTTTGCCAGAAAATCGGCAACGCATCATACTGTAGTGCTTCACCTAAATATTTCGCTTCCGCTTGCCCTGATATTGCACTTTCAAAGTGTTTATAGGCAACCCCTTTGAAGCTAATAAAGTCAGGTTTTTTTGCATAATCTCTTTTTACCACCAATTGCTGAGGTAGATTCTGTTGTTCATAAGCAACCGCTTCTGCAAGTTCTGCTTGATGTTCAGATAACGCAGATATCAATCCATCATATAAAACGTAGGTTCCCAGAACGCGCTGCTTATAAGGTTTTAAAGAGTGGTTCTCGACTAATATAGTTGGCACCCCTGCAAGGTCACCCCAACCGTTAGAAAATCTGGGGCTGGCAACCCATCCAGCTATGCCTTTTTTAAAATCTCTTTTATCCATGGCAAACACCAGCGGCCCTGGTATATGGCCCTGACTAAGCAAAGTGTTATCTATGACTGGCTTGATTTTTGTTTCTAGCACACGAGCAATGGCTGGTGATTCACTGGCAAACTCTGGTGTAAAACCATAAGTAATGTCATATTGATAATCTGCACCGTCCGTTACGTGTACATCTAAGTAGAGCTGTGGCTCATACTCGTTAATCACTTTTAACACAGCTCTTATTTCTGGGGTATCAAGCTTGGTATAATCCCGATTTAAGTTAAGATTGTTGGCATTGGTTCGAAAGCCCATTTCTACGGGCCCACGCTGATTGATCCTGTTATATCGACTGCGTCTTTCATGACCATCAACATTAAGGATAGGAATGAACAAAATATTTACTTTACTAAGTAAATCCCGACGTTTACCCAATGCTATGTCTCTGAGCATCATAAAGGCAGCATCTTTGCCGTCAATTTCTCCAGCATGAATACCTGCTTGGATAAGTAAAGTGGGCTTATTATTATTTTTTAACATCGACGCAGAGAACTGGCTTTGCTCAGAGGCAACAAGCATCTTGATAGCTCTACCCGAATTACTGTAGCCAATGTCATAAGCTTTAAATTGAGTCGGGTTGGCCGCAACTAAACGCTCTACAAACGCCATTGTCTGCTGATAATCAGGGGAGTCAGCCCCTTCGCTCAACTCAAAATAAGTTGTCAGAGGGCCTTTTGTTTGCATCAACTGTTCACTTGTTCCTTGCCAAGGAATTAACGGTGGTAAATGCCCGTTTAATGACAAGCCTGCAGTTAACATAATCATGCTTGCGATCATTTTTATTTCTCAATTATCAGCCTAGATAGCACAATTATATCAATATTTTAGTTAACATCTTACAATGTGCGGTGATTCAACAAAAATATGCAGCTAATAACATCAGGCTAATCATAATCAGGACAATACATAGTCAAAGAAGGCTTTTATGACAAAATCAATTCTTATTACAGGATGCTCAACAGGCATTGGATATTACTGTGCCCATGCCCTGAAAAGCGCAGGCTTCAATGTTATTGCATCTTGTAGAAAAGTGTCTGACGTGGGCAAACTAAGAAGCGAAGGCTTGCAATGCATTCAAATCGATTTGAGTGATGAGGCAAACATAATACAAGGGTTTAATGAAGCACTTGTGTTGTGCGATGGCAAACTCGATGCACTTTTTAATAATGGTGCTTATGGCCAACCTGGCGCCGTAGAAGATCTACCAACCGCCGCTTTACGTCAGCAGTTTGAGGTTAATTTGTTCTCTTGGCATACGCTAACAAATCTCGCGGTAAAACATATGCGTCAGCATGGCAGTGGGCGTATCATACATAATTCATCGGTACTGGGGCTTGTCGCTTTACCCTTTCGCGGCGCATATAACGCCAGTAAGTTTGCGTTGGAAGGCTTAACAGACACCATGCGTATGGAATTGAGAGACACCGATATTCAAATTAGTCTTATCGAACCAGGTCCAATCACATCTAAGTTTAGAGAGAACGCTAAAAAAGCATTTGTTGATAATATTGAGATCCAATCAAGCCCTCATGAACAAGACTACATCGCTCAACTAAATAGACTAGCATCCCAAACCGTCCCACAGCCGTTTACACTCGGGCCTGAAGCTGTTTATAAAAAGCTCTATCATGCTTTAACGGCAGAAAAGGCAAAGCCTCGTTATTACGTCACTTTCCCAACTTACTTTATGGGATATTTAAAGCGTTTTCTCAGCACTCGATGGTTGGATAAATTATTGATAAAAAATCGTTGAAAACACAGCTAATATGATGATGAGATCAAAAAAAGGAGCCTAAGGCTCCTTTTTTGGGGGATAAGCTTTAATGCTTATTAAGCAGCTAGACCGTCTTTAGCTTTAGCAACTAATGCTGCGAAAGCGATTTGGTCGTATACTGCGATATCAGCTAGGATCTTACGATCGATTTCAACAGATGATTTTTTAAGACCATCGATGAAACGGCTGTAAGAAAGGCCGTTTTGACGTGCTGCAGCATTGATACGTGCAATCCATAATTGACGGAAAGTACGTTTCTTAGCGCGACGGTCACGGTATGCGTATTGACCTGCTTTAGTTACTGCTTGGAAAGCTACGCGGTAAACACGTGAACGTGCTCCGTAGTAACCTTTAGCTTGCTTTAATACTTTTTTGTGACGTGCACGTGCGATAACACCGCGTTTAACTCTTGCCATTTCTGATATCCCCTATTAAGCGAATGGTAACATACGGTCGATAAGACCAATGTCGTTTTTGTGAACCATAGACTTAGCACGTAAGTGAAGTTTACGCTTAGAAGACTTTTTAGTCAGAATGTGACGTAAGTGCGACTGTTTACGCTTATAACCGCCTGAAGCAGTCTTTTTGAAACGCTTAGCTGCGCCTCTGTGTGATTTTAGCTTATAAGCCATTGCAATAACTCCAAATGTATTGCTTTAAACCAATGCAAGTAGGCGGATGTTTCCATCACTTTGAAGGCCTAACTCACAACCAAATCCGGTGAAGGTACTACCCTTTCTTTAAAACCGGTTAATACAGGTGGCCAACAAAGACACTTTAAACCTGTATTAAATTCGCGCGCATTATGCCGTGTTTATTACTTTTTAGCAATAGGTGACATCATCATCACCATCTGACGCCCTTCTACACGATTAGGGAAAGATTCAACAACTGCCAAATCTTCTAAGTCAGCTTTAACACGGTTAAGTAATTCGATACCAATTTCTTGGTGAGCCATTTCGCGACCACGAAAACGAATAGTGATTTTAGCCTTGTCGCCCGCTTCTAAGAATTTTCTTAGGCTACGTAGCTTAACTTGGTAGTCACCTTCGTCAGTGCCAGGACGGAACTTGATCTCTTTAATCTGGATCTGCTTTTGCTTTTTCTTTTGTTCTTTTTGTAATTTTGCTTTTTCAAAAAGGAACTTACCGTAGTCCATCACCTTACAGACAGGAGGTTCAGCATTAGGACTAATCTCTACTAGATCCACTCCGGCTTCATCAGCAATCGCTTGAGCTTCTTTCAACGACATAATGGTCGCTTCCTGACCTTCTACGCCAGATAAGCGAACTTCTTTCGCAGTTATTTCTTCATTGATACGATTTTTTTGAGCTGTAGTTTGCCCTTTTTTTCCGCCTCTAATGGTACGTTCCTCCAAGAAAATCAAAATTGTTGCGTGTAGCAATCATATTTTTTATTGCCACACGCAGGTTTATTTTATTGTCGATGCTTAATTTCTTCACTGATTTTAGCGATAAAATCTTCGACAGAGAACTTGCCAAGGTCTTCACCTTTACGCGTTCTCACTGCTACTTCTTGTTGTTCAACTTCTTTATCACCAACAACAAGTAGGTAAGGTATACGTTTTAAAGTATGCTCCCGAATTTTAAAGCCAATCTTCTCATTTCTCAAGTCAGCACAGGCTCTAATTCCAAGTTTATTTAACTTTTGTACAATTTCATGCACGTAATCAGCTTGTTTGTCGGTGATATTCATGATCACCACCTGTTTTGGCGCTAACCAAGTTGGGAATAGACCAGCATACTCTTCGGTTAGTATACCGATAAAGCGTTCAATTGAACCTAAAATTGCACGGTGGATCATAACCGGTGTCTTACGTTCATTGTTTTCTGCAACGTAAGTGGCACCTAAACGACCTGGTAATGCAAAATCGAGTTGTACTGTACCACACTGCCAAGCACGTTCTAAGCAATCATATAAAGTAAATTCAATTTTAGGACCGTAGAAAGCCCCTTCGCCCGGCAAATATTCAAACTCAATGTTGTTGGCTTTAAGCGCTTCAGCTAGCGCCAGCTCTGCCTTATCCCACATTTCGTCTTCACCAATGCGCTTCTCTGGACGAGTAGACAGCTTTACAACAATCTTTTCAAAGCCAAAAGTGTCGTACGTATCGTAAACCATTTTGATACACGCCGAAACTTCGTCCATGATCTGCTCTTCTGTACAGAATATGTGTGCATCGTCCTGAGTAAAGCCGCGCACACGCATCAAACCATGCAAAGCGCCTGATGGCTCATTACGGTGACAACAACCAAACTCCGCCATACGCAATGGTAAGTCACGGTATGACTTCAAACCCTGATTAAAGATTTGCACGTGACCTGGGCAGTTCATCGGCTTAATTGCATATTCACGCTTTTCTGACTCTGTGGTAAACATCGCATCAGCGTATTTGTCCCAGTGGCCTGATTTTTCCCAAAGCGCACGGTCCATCATCATTGGACCTTTTACTTCTTCGTAACTATATTCGCGTAATTTTTCACGCACAAAGTCTTCTAGCTCGCGGTAGATGCTCCAGCCATCATTGTGCCAAAACACCATACCTGGCGCTTCTTCTTGCCAGTGCCAAAGATCAAGCGCTTTACCAATTTTACGGTGGTCACGTTTTTCTGCTTCTTCAAGGCGCTTTAAATAAGCCTTAAGCTGTTTCTTATCCGCCCACGCTGTACCATAGATACGTTGTAACATTTTGTTTTCAGAGTTACCACGCCAGTATGCACCCGCCACTTTCATAATTTTGAAGTGCTGACAGAACTTCATATTAGGCACGTGTGGACCACGACACATATCGATATATTCTTCGTGATGATAAAGACCAGGTTTATCATCTTTAGCGATATTTTCGTCTAAAATTTCAATTTTATAGGTTTCGCCACGCGCTTCAAAAGTGTCACGAGCTTCTTGCCAAGAAACGGTTTTCTTAACAACATCGTAATTAGTATTCGCAAGTTCTAGCATGCGCTTTTCAATGGCATCTAGGTCTTCTTGCGTTAAAGAATGTTCAAGGTCAACATCATAATAAAAGCCGTTGTCGATCGTTGGACCAATTGCCATTTTAACATCAGGAAACAACTGCTTAATTGCATGACCGATTAAGTGAGCACAAGAGTGGCGGATGATCTCTAAACCATCATCATCTTTTGCTGTGATGATTTCTAAGTTCGCATCTTCTGTGATGATGTCACACGCATCAACACGTACACCATTTACACGGCCAGCGATGGTTGCTTTTGCAAGACCAGGACCGATATCTTGGGCGACTTGTAAAGTTGAAACTGGGTTTTCAAAGATACGCTGACTACCGTCAGGAAGCGTAATAATTGGCATGATAAATCCTATTTACAGTGGTGACACCTACGACGCATCACATGTACAAAATTAATTAATATAAAAATGAATGCCCAACAACGCTTGTACGAATAAGCATTGGCGCCGGCAGCGATTTAGCATACCGTGTGCTTGGGGACTTCCAAACCGAACGGTATTTTGACCGCGCACGTGACGAAATTCAAGGGAAAGACTAAAATTGATACATAAATTATTAAATTTATACACCTTAGTGCATTATACAAGGTTAAAACATGACTAAACAAACTCGCTATTGCTTTGCTTCTTTGAACTTACTTAACTTTGTCGCACCGCCGTATTCTTTTTATCAACCTCATGAACTATACAGCGAATCTCAGTGGCAGTCCAAAACGCAGTTTATCACCGGGCTCATTGAACACATTGACCCAACGGTAATCGCATTTCAAGAAGTATTTAGCATTGATGCGTTGAAATCATTGTGTCACAACTTGGGGCTCAATTATTTTGCAACTGTAGATACACCTCTGGCTGATGCAATTTACCCCAATGTGTTATTCAACCCAGTAGTTGCGATTGCCTCTAAAGTGCCTTTCAAACAAGTTTCAGCTTTAGAGCCCTGCCCGGAATTACTGGAGTATTTAAACAATCAGCAGCAATTTAGATTTAATCGCACCCCGGTGAAGTGCCAAATCGAACTTGAAGGTATCGGCGACATTACCTGTTATGCCATGCATTTAAAGTCGCAAAGAGTGCTATCAATGGCACATATGTTTGCCGAGCAAGCACAAGACGACCCTTTATTGTCAATGCTTCAGCAAACAGTCGGCATGATGCAATCACAAATTTCTCGTTCATTAGAAGCTTCGATTATTTACTACGATGCGCTTAAAACCCAACGAGAGCAAAATAGCGCCACGCTGGTTATGGGGGATTTCAATGACAATATCCACAGCCCTGCGTTATCGTTTATGACCCAAGCATTCCCTGTTCAAGTCACAGAGCACACCCATTTTGAACGTGTTGGCCTATTTGATAGCTTTAGTTTTTCTGACAACGCACATACTTTTGAAAGTAAACCTGCAACACATTATTATCAAGGCAGTGGAAACATCCTTGATTACATTCTCACCTCAGAACACTTTAATCCAAATAAAAATGCGCCTTTGGTCAAATCCGTTTTTTACCGCAATTTCGACGCGCATTTAGACCCACAAAGGGATGAAGAAGACATTCGATACTCAGATCACAGTGCAATAGCCATTGAGATTCAGGTGTAAGCTTTTGCTTTGAGTGTCAGGTTGCTATAATTCGCCGATAACACAATAAATTGGAAACAAATAATGAGAACATGTGGTGTTGAGATCACCGGCAGCGATGTGCTGCTGTGCTTGCTGACCAAAGAAGATGACGTTTTTGATATACGAGATATTCGTCAAACCCGCTTCACACTAGCAAATGTCGGTCAAGATACAGAACAAATGTGCAAGTTTCAGTTCGACTTTGGCAAATTAATGGCTGATTATCAAGTCGACTCTGTAGCCATCCGCCAGCGCGCGCCAAAAGGTAAGTTCGCGGGCAGCGCTACGGGCTTTAAAATGGAAGCAGCCATTCAGTTAATTGAGGGCTTAGATGTTCGCTTGCTCTCTAGCACAGAAGTAAAAGAGCAGTTAAAACGCAACCCGCTCCCCATTGATTTTGAAGATACAGGCTTAAAGAAGTACCAAGAACATGCTTTTGTTAACGCTTACGTCTACATCATGAAAAAAACTTACCGACCGGACGAGTAAGCAAGCAGATAAAAAATCCGACTTAGGTCGGATTTTTTGTGTAGTAATGATCCACTGCAAATGAATAGCACACTTTGACCAAAAATAACCCCGCCACCAGCTGGTACCACCATGGTAAACCAAAACTTGCAATCACAATTAACCCACCCAAAACCACCAGCAAAGCGATGATCCTCTGCCAAGGATTGCGAAACAACAGGTTTAAAAAGCACGCGCCGATAATAACATAAGCCCAAATATATAAAGCTTGTAACAGCGATTGTTCAAACAATACCGCCACTGCAAGCAAATGAATATGAATAGCTATAAATATCCATCGTGACTTTGCACTTTTCGCATAGTAGTGATTTGTACCTTGGGTAAAATTGGCTGCCGCCCCTGCAACGATATCAATGATGATCAATTCCCCTAGGGCGTATTGCCACCACGCATATGATTGCTCTGGCGCTTGGTAATGCATCAATGAAAAAATAACAATTGAGCCTAAAAGCGTGAAAATCGCGATACTAAGCAGCGCAGATTTACTCTGTTGTTCTCCAAGTACATCATGTAGAGATTTTGGTATTTCCATATACAATTCTCCGTTTACTTTATATTGATTAATCCAATAATAGCAGAGCTTTAGGCGTGTTGGCCTAGTATTTTTCCAATTCGTACAGCCTATCGCTGAGCATTTCAAAATGTTGCTGTAAATGACTTTTGGCATCTTCAAGTGCTTGGTTGTATACCTGCTTGCCTATTTGCTCGATAAAAAAATCAACCATAAAAGCGGCATCAAACTGCGCTAACTCTAGTCCGAGGTTTTCAGCGCAATAAGCTTGAGTTTGCACAACTAACTTATCATGCTGCTGTGGAGCTAGCGTAATTTTACGACTCATGCTCGCTCTCTAACTGATACAATTTATCTGACACAGCTTTTAAATCAACATGCTCAATAAAGCTGTCGCTCAGGGTTAGAATTGCATTTAAGTTATTGGCAAGTTTATCTTTTTGTAACTCACCTGGCTTCAGCGCAGTTTGCAATAGATGTAACGCCATATCGGCGAGTAACAAACGTTGCTTCTGCGGCCAGTCGGCATCGTTTTCGCTGGCAGGATGTTTAAGCACTGCCTGCTCAACATCATCATGAATACTCCAGCTTAAGGTTAAAATATCTTGTCTTTGTTGTTTGTCCATTTCCTTGCTCACCTATTGTTCAAATGACAAATACTGTGAATAAAAACGTGATTATGCGCAATAGCAAATAATTCAACTTATAAAGAAGCAATTACTTGTGATTAAGCGCCACTTCTTTTGGGTTTTTTGGATAGTAATGTTCTTCTTGTTGCTCACATAAGTTGAACTCTCGGGTATTCTTATAAGGCAACTTCATAAACCCCGCTACACCAACATCTTCAATGCTCATTGCATATTGCATTATTCGGCTCAGAAGCTCTTTAAACTGCGCCTCTTTGCTAGCATCTAAAAGACGGTAATAGTGGTGAATCTTCAAGCGATTTTCAAGCGACTCAAAAATAATACAGCCAGTATGATGAATTTGGTTCAGCTCAAAAACGCACTTAATGATGCTTTTGGGTAACTGCAACTGTTCATCTGGGTCTTTACCATCTTCAAAGTAACTGTGGGGTCGAGTCAATTCGTTACTCGAAACATCAACAACCGAGTAGCAAAGCTCGGGTAACTTCTCAAAAATAAACGCGCCGGTTTCATCTCTTTCTAGCTGAATGGTTTGCCGTGCATCGAACAAGCAGCATTTGAATAGCCCTTTTTGGGTAATACCCTGCGCCAACATCACTGTGGCATTAATTGCATCGGTCAAAGCTGTTTGCAGTTGGCTGTCATGGAGGATCAAACTCGACTCAATGTATAAAGAGTGTTCCTTCCAATGGAAGCTTAGCCCACCTACCACAGGGTATTTTGCCAGTCGACTAATCGATGCTAAAAAGGCTTTTTCGACATCACCTGTGTCAAATAAAAACTCTTTGTAGTATCTATCCAGTTGCGCATCGTTTACGTCATGAAGCTGTTGATTGTGATCGGCTCTGCGCAAAAACTCTTTTCGAGAGCTATATACCACGGTGTCGGGCTGCTCATCGGTGTTGCTGACCCAAAATGGAATATTTGCCTTGCGTTCTTTTCTGGGCAAGCGCGGTAAATATGCACGTGCCATCGCAGGCATATTACGCATAAAATAGTCGCCCGCTTGGTCTCGAGTTTGCTTGTCTTTGCTCAACATCGCATCGATAACAGAGGCAAACTCTTTGGGTAAACCTAAGCTTTTCGCAGGAATAACCTGTGAGCCAAAGCGACAAGACTGGGCGCTGGCCAGCGCATAAATAGTTGAAGCAACGCCTTGCTCATCAAATCGAGGGGATGATTGCGCACCGGACATTTGCTCGTCGCCAATAAAATACACGTCTCCCATTCTGGCGTTGGTACTGGATATGTCAGAGGACATTAGGTCCATGATATTACTTGCGACTGGCTCGCCATGTTCATCTATTTGCGCATAAACTGAGCTTCCCCAATCCACCAAAGAAAAGTTCTTGGTTTTTTCATCCCAGACGATATTTGATGGCTTGATATCACCGTGCACAATGGGTTGAGGCGACATACCGTTTCGATGAGCACGCAAGTCTCTCAACACGTTGCGCAGCTTCAGCGCTAACGCAATTAACTCATCTGGATAAAAGCGGCCACGTTTGAGGGATATTTTTTCTAAATCTTCCCCCGGCGCTCGTTCCATCATTAAGATCCCTTGCTTTTTCACCCTCTCAAAAGCAAAGAATCTAGGCACCATAGGATTGCGAATTTGCGACAGCATATAAGCTTCATCTTCTAACCTATCGCGAATAGCCTGAGATAAAGTAATACGTGAAAACTTAAATACCCATTGCTGGGCATCTGGGCTAACTCCCGCAAAAACAAAACCAAATGCGCCTGAGCCAATGATCTCTACATTGGTATAGCCAAGCATTGTAAGCTGCTTTTTACAAATATTTAGCCACTGGCGATGTCTTTTAGCATCGTGATGCGACAGCAAATAGATTGATTGCTGCTCATTAATATAGAAATTGTGGATGGATTTAGCGCTTTGCTTAACGGAAGCTAGGTTTTTCATTATTTCTTTCGCTAACGAAAAAGGCCGAATGATTCGGCCCTTTTTATAATTTGGTGCTTAAGCGTTCTCTATTTTTGCCCAAGAATCTCTCAAGCCTACAGTTTGGTTAAATACCAAATCATCAGACTTATTATCTCGACAATAATAACCCATACGTTCAAATTGGAAACCCTGCTCAGCTTTTGCATTTGCAAGTGACGGCTCCAGTTTTGCTGACTCAATAATCACGAGAGACTCTGAGTTTAGCGTCTGCGTAAAATCGTCAGCAGCCGCTGGATTTGGTACGTTAAACAAACGGTCGTACTGGCGAACTTGTGCTTCAACACAGTGTGTTGCACTTACCCAGTGAATCACGCCTTTTACTTTACGGCCGTCACTTGGGTTTTTACCGAGTGTCTCTTCATCATACGTACAGTAAAGAGTCGTGATATTGCCATCGGCATCTTCATCAAAACGTTCAGCTTTGATCACATAGGCATTACGCAAGCGAACTTCTTTACCTAACACTAAACGTTTGAACTTTTTGTTTGCTTCAACACGGAAGTCTTCGCGCTCAATGTATAACTCTTTAGTAAACGGTAGCTCGCGCGTGCCCATTGATTCATCAGTTGGGTGGTTTGGTGCTACAAGCTGCTCTACCTTACCTTCATCAAAGTTTTCAATAACAACTTTTAATGGGTCAAGTACGGCCATCGCACGCGGTGCACTCTCATTTAAATCATCACGAATACACGCTTCTAACATGCCCATTTCGATCATGTTATCTTGTTTGGTAATACCAATACGCTTACAAAATTCGCGAATTGACGCTGGCGTATAACCACGACGACGTAAGCCTGCAATTGTTGGCATACGCGGGTCATCCCACCCTTCTACGTGACCATTAACCACTAAATCATTAAGCTTACGCTTTGACATCACCGTGTATTCAAGGTTAAGACGCGAAAATTCAATCTGTTGCGGATGACAATCGATACTAATATTGTCTAGCACCCAATCATATAAACGACGGTTGTCTTGGAATTCAAGCGTACACAGTGAATGAGTGATACCTTCAAGCGCATCTGAAATACAGTGCGTGAAATCGTACATAGGATAAATGCACCACTTGTCACCTGTTTGGTGATGATGTGCAAAACGAATACGATAAATAATAGGGTCACGCATTACCATAAATGAGCTGGCCATATCTATTTTGGCACGTAATACGCATTCACCTTCTTTAAACTCACCGTTACGCATTTTTGCAAATAACGCTAAGTTCTCTTCTACAGGTGTATCTCTGTAAGGGCTGTTTTTACCAGGTTCCGTCAACGTGCCACGATACTCGCGTGCCTGATCAGGTGATAAGAAACAAACGTAGGCTAAACCCTTTTCGATTAACTCAACCGCATAGTCGTGTAATTTATCAAAGTAGTTTGACGAGTAACAAATCTCACCATCCCATTTAAAACCTAACCAACTTACGTCTTCTTGAATTGATTTTACGTAGTTTATATCTTCTTTTTCTGGGTTTGTATCGTCAAAACGTAAGTTACAAAGACCTTGATAATCTTGTGCAATACCAAAATTTAGGCAGATTGATTTAGCATGGCCGATGTGTAAAAACCCATTTGGCTCAGGCGGAAAACGCGTGTGCGTTTGCTGGTGCTTACCGCTAGCCAAATCAGCATCGATAATTGTTCTAATAAAATTCGTTGGGCGATTTTCTGTTTCCGCCATGGGCATGCATTCCTCTGAAATTAGCACTGAATAACTTCGGCATTATTACAAAATCCAGCTAGAACTTACAGCAAATCATGCTCTGCAGAAGAAGAATTATTTAATTGCCGTCAATATGAGGTAGCGAGCTTTAAAATTTCATGACACTTTTTGTTCTATCGCAATAAAAAAGCAACAAAACTGTTGTATAGTTGAGCACATAAAGTGATGTAATCCAAGGACAACGACATATGGCTTCAATGACACTCAATCGCGTCTACATTCCAACTAACGCGCGAAACAATCAATATATTCTCGCTGAATTTAAACCAAATGAGCAGTTTTATGCTTGCTTCGATAACGTGCAAAGCTGTTACGAGAGACTATCTCGTCAATTATTTGCGCTGTGTGACGAATATGAACTCCATAATGTACACTTGATAGCGAATGATAAACTACCTATCGTACGTTTTCATGAAGAATCGTATTGCTTGCAAACCCCCAAGCAAATGCTGTTCTTTTATAACCCTAAATATCATGAAGCCCATAAATCATACTGGGATGAAGATGTTAAAGCGCGCAAGATCTCTTTGCTATTTTTAGCCACTGGCAGCGATATTCGCGCCAATGCTGCAAACTTTCACTCTAAGGTCAAACGCACACTCGATGCGTTACTTGAAACCAATAAAAATATCTCTGCCAACGAATTAAGAGTAAGAGATCACCAACACCTAACTTACGATATTTTTGCTAAAGCAAAAGGTAATAAAGAAAGCTACGGCTACAAACTAAGAAGTTTGTACCCTCGTTATCAAGCTAGAAATTGCCAGCTGCCTGAAGCACACTCAGAAATGACATATGCCACTTTCAGTTTACCTGTAACTCGCGCACTAAAAACAGAGTATCAACATCTCATTAAACCGGGCGATTACAGCCTATTTTATAGAGCGATTGAAGATGCCTTTTTATCTAGCTGTGCAGACAAACAGCTGTCGCTATGCGCTTTTGTTGCCGATGGTCGTTTACCACTAGTTAGAAACAGTCAAATTGATAAAAATAGTGCCAATAGCGAACTACAAAAGCTAAGTTTCGACACCGAAAGTGATAAAGTACAAACCGCGTCGATATGGGAAAGTGACAAACTAGTAGATACCATGAATTTTGTTATCGTTGCACACGCATCAAACAAAAAAGATATGGGCTACGGGCGCTTTATGAATAGCGTAGAAGGCGCCATTCACTCTTTTACTGATAAATTACACATTAACCCCGAGAAACAAGACGTTAATGTTAGATTCTTTCAGCATATAAGTTATCAGTACTAACCTGTATTAGGTGTCAATCTTGTTCTATTTCATAGAGTTGGATTGGCACCTTGATCTTTACTTCTATTCCCTCACCAGGCTTTGAAAAACAGCGGATCTCGCCTTTTAAAAGTTGCGTAACCAAGTTATAAACAATATGCATCCCTAAACCACATCCTCCTTGACTGCGTTTGGAGGTGACAAATGGGTCGCATATCGTCTTAAGCATCTCGTCAGGCATGCCCACCCCATTGTCTTGATAGTTTACATACCAATATTGCTCATCATGTAACAACTCAACAACAACAATTCCTGAAGCTTGATTTTCAAAGCCATGTATCACTGAGTTATTAAGTAAGTTGGTTAATATTTGATAAATCGCGCCAGCATAAGTGGTAAGCTCAAAATCATCTTCACTCACAATTTGTATCTCAATATTCTTGCCTTTAATTAACGGCTCAAGCGACGTAAAGATGTCGTTTACGTAAGATTTTAAGTTAATTTTTCGGCAAACTTCACTTGACTGATCAACTGCTACTTGTTTGAAATTACCTATTAAGTTTTGCGCTCTGTCGAGATTTCTGAATATGAGTTGATAGCCCTGTGCCTGCTCTTCAAGTGACTTGTTTAAATCTTTTTGGCTGAGCGTTCTATTTTTTAATTTATGAGCGACTTTTTGCATACTCTCTTCGTTATATGTCAAAGCCGTCAACGCCACGCCTAAAGGTGTGTTAATCTCGTGCGCAATCCCAGCAACCAAGCTTCCTAATGAGGCCATTTTTTCGCTTTCTATCAATTCATCTTGAGTATGCTTTAGCTCCATCATAGCTTGCTCTAGCTTCTGATTCTTTTTATACAATTCGTCGGTACGCATCGCGACCTTAATCTCTAGCTGCTCATTCAGCGCTTGCAGTGCATTTTCATGCTCCTTGAGTTGCGCAATATCTTTGAGCGCGCCCGCTATGCGTATTGCTCGGCCATCATCATCTCTTTTAACTACTTTCCCTCTGTCTAACACCCACGTCCAATTGCCATCTAAATCTTTAACACGAATAGCAATTTCATAACTTTGTACGTCACCACTAATACAAGCCTCGACTTTTTCTTTTAGATACATGCTGTCATCAGGATGAACAAATCGCCCGATATCATCCAAGGTCATGCGAGTTTGCGTAATACCATAGTCTACGCGTGGCGAGACGCTGTGCCGATAAATAGTATTTTGAGTAATGTGCCAGTCCCACAACTCATCACCACTGGCCCATAACGACAGCTCTAGCCGCTGCTGCAAGTCTTGCATTTTTTTGTTGGCTCGAATGACCTGTTGATAGCGTTTTTGCCTAGCCCGCACAATGAGCACAACAGCCAACAAAATAGTCAGCGCATAGAGTGCTTTTGAGTACCTATTCCACCACCATGGTGCAGCAACTTTTATAACAAAACGATGAGTTGGTGAACGAATGTTAAAGCGATTTAGTGTATACGCCTCGACCACATATTCACCGGGCTCTAGTCGCAACAAATTCACTTGCCTTACACCAGAGGCAAGCTTTAGCCACTTTTGACTCAAACCCAAAACTCGATAGTAAAACTGTTGTTGCTCTGAGCCATAATCAAGGCTTGAATACTGCAAAGATACTATATTTTCATCATGCGCCAGATGTAGTTCACTAGCCAATTCAGGGGAAGTGCGCAGATGACCATCAGCACTTGGCACCAAGGGTTTGCCTAGCAACTCAATGTGACTAATAAGCAAAGGTTTTTCTGTTTTATCAATATTAACTTTTTGCGGATAAAACTGATTAAACCCTTTCGCTCCACCCACAAACACACGTCCATCTGGTGCTAACCAAGCCGCGTTATAATTAAACTCATTATCTTGAATACCATCAATTGGCGAGAAGTTATGAATTGCATAACTTGCGGTATGCACTTGGCTTAATCCGCCACTACTTCCCACCCACATATGGTCAAAACCATCGTAAACGAGTGCCCAGATTGCTGTATTTGCCAAACCGCTCTCTTGGTTTATTGTGCGTTCAATTTCAAACTGGTTGTTTACAATCGAGATACCTAGCTCACTGGCAATCCATACTTTTTCATATTGATCTTGCTCGATCATAAAGACGATATCTGAAATCAAACCGTCTTGCGTCGTTATGTTACGAAGCCTGCCATCTTTATACTGATATAAACCATTACCAATCGAGCCAAACCACAATGAACCTGCAATGTTCTTCATCGAAGAAACATGACTAGGTGCTTGTATAGATGGATGAAAGTATGGCTCCAAAGTATTTTTATCTGCAGCATACTTTAACAAACCAGAGGTACGTGAGCTGATTAAAAGCTCCCCTTTAAACTTAAGCATGCTGTTAAAGGTAAGCTCTGGACCATTGCCAAAATCAGGTTTAAGGTGTTCTAACCGTGCGCTGACAAAATCGTACTTTACAATCCCGTTACCTCTGGTGGTTACCCAGAGTTGCTCTTCAATAATAGCGACTTGAGTGATAAAGCTATTTTCTAATAAGTCCAATGAAGGATATAACTTGTAAGCGGCTTCAAACCCTTGACCGTCAAATATAAATAATCCACTAGATGTGCCAAACCAAAGGCGGTTTTGTTTATCTATCGCAAAGCTACGTATATCAGGACTCGATAAAGGTGATTGAGGGTAATTGTATTGACTAACGTGACCGAACGATTCGCTGAGTTGACTTAAAAAGTGTAGACCTCGAGTCTCCGTACCAAGCCAAAGATCTTGATTGTCATCTCGCATCACCGTGATCACATTATTATCAAGCAAGCCATTGGCTTGCATGCTGCGCTTGTACCAATGATTTATCAACTGCCCTTGCCTATCCAATAAATACAAGCCGTTATTGGTTGCGACTAATACTTCGTCAGCGTTCACTACAACATTATGCAGTGTAATATTGGCATCACTGGCGAAGCTTCTAGACCAAAGTACACGCTCATATAGAGTGTCATAATTAACTAATTGCTGCATTTTGCTAATAAGCACAATGCGCTGCACAGAAAAACTCATTTTTTCATATTCACCACCTAGCAATAACACAGCTTCATCAGATTGCTTTACATACTTCATTAAGCCCTGTTCGCTTAAGTAGTAATATGCATCAGTGCGCTCTATAACATTGCGAATGAATCGGCCAGGCAAAATGATTTTACTGGGATTTAAAGATGTTTGATTCACTTGATAAACATGGTTATCTTCCAACGACACTATGACGTTTGGGCCATTGCAATCCAAGGAGATAACTCGGTCTGATTCAATTTCAGGGTATTGCTCAGATAAAAATGAAGTGAAATATCCATGAGTACTGTGATAAACACTCAAGCCTGTACGTGTACCTATCCAAACTTTGTCTGCACTGATACATAAGTCGGTCACAAAGCCACCAGCCAGGCTTTTACCATCTTGCTGTTTGGGCTTAAATTGCATAAATTCATGTCCGTCGAATCTATTCAAGCCCGCTTGAGTACCCGCCCAGATGTATCCATATTGGTCTTGCGCCAAAGCAGTAACAGTTACTTGGCTTAAGCCACTGTTATAATCGTAGTGCCGCATTATTTGCGCAGTATCAGAAAACTGCGGAACCGCATAAGCTAGGTTAATTACTAATGCAAAGTATAAACACCATTTAATTTGCATAGGCTACACAAGGCAGAGGACTTTAAATAAATATAGCAAAGAGTTACCAAGACAAGTTGATATTTTGAGCTGATATTGAACAAAGTACTTTCAGCGGGTCGCAAACTAGGGCACTTTACAAACATTTCTTTTTTTAAAGGGTTTATCAAAACTCGCGGTTAACTCTAAAACTATTCTGCTAATCAGTCTCTAATGAAAACTCTTGTATCCTGCCATCATGGTGTAGTAGCTGATAACGTGACAACTTTGCGTTATCTAAAGTAATTAAACTAATGGCGCTATCGGAAACTAAGTAAGGCTGTTTTTTGGCATGACCTTGTAAAGGATGTTTGTTTACTTCCATTTGCCAACGTTTTGTAAAGTAATTGAGAGGACTCCACGGCGCATAAAATATCGAGTCCAACTTATCCAAGCAACTTATTAGCTTTTTTGGGAACTCATTTTTTATGCCCGAGGCCGTCAACTGCCAAATTCTATTGTGATGTTTACCAAATCGACTTTGCACTGAGAAGCAAAATGAATAATGTACATCGCCAGATAATATAATAGTTTCCTTTGGCGTATCTGGACGCCTAAATATTTCCAGCAATTTACGTGCAGAGCCTTCATGGGCCATCCAGTTTTCAACATCCACCAGCAATGGTTGACCACAGAAGTTAAAAATTGATTGAATAGCTTCAATAGACTTTACACCGAATACTGGCGCCGGAGACACCAAAATTACTTCTTTATGATCCAGCAAAGTATCCTCTAACTCCATCAGCATTTCCCAATCTAATAAGCCGCTGGGTTCATTAAAGTTTTGCTCGTTGCGCCAACGATGAGTACGGGTATCCATTACCACTACCTTGGGCTTTGTTTCAAGGCAGTAATGCCAATTTGAAAAACGATTAAGCGCTTTATCCAGCATCTTAAATTGCCAAACATCACCTTGCAAACTGCGCTCAAACTCTGCACATAAACTGCCGCTGTTGTGCATAGCATCATTGCCAAGCCCTTGGAAAAGCCAATAACCGAGTAATCCGCTATTGATGATCCTACGACTACTATTATGGGCTGCAATGGCCTGCTCCCAACGGGCAGTCAGGTTCCAGTCATCGGTCACGTCATGATCATCAAACATCATCAACGTAGGAACATTGGCAAATAGCCGCTGTGCGTAAGGTAGGTCTTCAACAAATTTCTCAATTGCCTTTGATTGAGCATCAAATGATTTAATAAATTTTGGATTTGTACCCAGATACGCCATTTGCTCATGATCAACGAGCTGCCAGCACACAGCACCAAAGTTAAGCAAGTAACAGGCTACAAATTCTTGAAAATAAATTAGGTGATTACCGGCACTTAAGCTTGTAAAGTGCGCTTCGCCTCGTTTAAACCAATAGCTAAAACTGTATTTAGAGCACTCCTGCCAGGGCGTTTTTGGCAAAAATTGATGGCGATTAAACAATTGCAGTTGGATATCATCTGGCAGCTCAGCAATATGAGCTTGCTCTTTATATAACCCCAGTATTTCAATCAATTGAGCAATAGCCAATAACATTGGACCAGCCACATCATCCGCATAGATTTGGTCGCCTGACATCAGCAGTAAACTCGGCGCTGGCTGACCTGAAATTTTACACTTTTCTAGTAGTGCATCCGCGGCGACTAAGCTATCTCGGCTCGGGTGATGAGGGTTGCGGCAAGAACCATGCAAAACCTGTTGTAATTGTTGTGGTATGACACATTGGGTACTTGCTTGAGACGGATATTTATAATCTTCTAAATTAAGCGTTTGGCCATCAGACAGCAGATGGTAATTGAGCGCCACATCGGCTGGAAATAGTCCCGAAATAGGTCTTACTAATAATATATGGAAAAAACAATGCGTTCCCAGACGGAAGGTTTTTTGCTCTGTTTTACACTGATAATCCTCTATCTCGATAGCGAGGACACTGTGAAAACTGGTCACCAGCTGCACACAAACTTGACCCTGCTCTGCTCTGCGAAGCATAGGGCCAAGCAACAATTGAGGTAACGCGTTAGTTTGCCGCATCCGAGCGAGGTGCCAAGCTAAATAAGTTATAAAAATTATCAGTGGTCGCTGTTGCCAGCTCTTTGTAGCTTATGCCTTTTAAATCTGCGATATAGTATGCTACGTCTTGAACGTAAGCAGGTTGATTTGTTTTACCTCTATGAGGCACAGGCGCCAAATATGGTGAGTCCGTTTCAATAAGTAGCCTATCAAGAGGGATTTGTTTTACCACCTCTTTTAGCTCGACTGCGTTTTTAAACGTCACAATGCCGGAAATCGAAATATAAAAACCAAGATCCAATGCTTGTTTTGCCATTGCCCAATCTTCTGTGAAGCAATGCAATACACCACCACAGTTTTGCGCATTATGTGCTTTCATCAAATTGATGGTATCAGCCTTGGCATCACGAGTATGGATAATAAGCGGTTTGTTGAACTCGTTTGCGACATCGATATGACCCACAAAACTGTCTTGCTGCACTTGATGCGTATCTTGGGAATAATAGTAATCCAACCCTGTTTCACCGATTGCAACCACCTTGGGGTGGCTGGCCAGCTTGATCAGCCTTTCTTTGTCCAACACATCTTTTTGATCCAGTGGATGAACACCACACGATGCAGATACATCGTCATACTGGCTAATGGCATCAAGCATACCTGGAAATTGGTCAAGCGTGACGCTAACGCATAAAAAGTGCTCTACTTGTTTGGCTCTCGCTGCTGCTAATATTTCTGGTAACTGCTGGCCGAGCTTTTCGAAATCAAGTCTATCTAAATGACAATGTGAATCTACAATCATAACTGCTCTTACATGGTGTAGGTGGGTTTATCTGAATTTAGGGCGGTACCTAATTGCTTAATAATTCTATCGTTGATTCTATCTGGGTCTTCAACAAAACTTACCCCAGCACCTGGCGGATTTGAGTTTTGTGCGCCTTGTGGTGTTATCCAGACAACCTTACCAATAATTTGATGATCTTCAATCTCATCAGGCAAGGTAACGCGCAAAGTAACACTTTGCCCTAATTCAAAACGTGCATTACTTTTAACAAATAAACCGCCTTGCTTTAACGTTGCCATATAACAGCGATACAATTCATCTAAATCTTGTAGGTCTATTAGCAATTCTTGCACTGGAAATCCTATTTGATCGTACGTTTTATAGTGTTGACTAACTTACTAAGCGCCAATGACTGATTTAAGCCTAAAATTTGCTTGTTGTCTGCCATAAACTGATTGAGTGCTTTTTGAGCCTCATTATACGCTTGCAAAGCAAGCCCATTTAACAAGCTAGCCTTGAGATGTTGTTGAATAAACAAACATAACACATCAACCAACTCTGGCGTATCGCTAAGTATTCTCTGTACCGATTCGAAATTATGACTTGCTTTCACATCACTTGCAAATTTATACAGCATATCAATCAGTTCTAATTGATTATCTAAATACCATTGCTGAACTTTCAGCGGTTGATCAACAAAGCCATTGAGCCATGGGTAATCGATGTCACTTGGTAACTGCTGTTGTATCCATTCGTTCGCTAAATCTCTATCATTCACCGCAACTTGTATTTTATTACAACGGCTTAATATAGTTGCAGGCAACTGACTGATATCATCACATGTCAGTAGCAAGTACCGCCCAGGATTGGGCTCTTCAAGCGTTTTTAAAAGCGCATTAGCAGCCGAGTGTGTCATTTTGTGTGCGTTAACAATGATGGCAACCTTATTGCCATTTTGCTGCGCAGAGTGATGAACAAAGCTGGCTAACTCCCTTATCTCATCAACAGATATACTTTGCCCTTGTGGCGCAATCGTTATTAGATCAGGGTGTGTATTCGCTTTAAACAACGCACAGCTTTTACACTGCCCACATGACGTTAAAAACTGATGCTGCTCACATAACAGAGCTTCAGCCAAAGCAGTCGCCAGTGCCTGTTTACCAACGCCCACTAAACCATGTAATAGTAGTGCATGATGAAACCTATGTTGCCGCTGGCTCTGTGCCAACTGTTGCCAAAGTGTTTCATGCCAAGCGTACATTAGCGGCTCACCCGCAAATAAAACTGCTCAAGCGCAACCAATATGTCCGCGTGGACCTTTTCTACTGACTGATCAGCGTTTATTACAACACAGCTCTCATCTTCTTGTGCTAACTGTAAATATCTTGCTCTAGTGCGCTCAAAAAAGCTCAATGCTTCTAATTCTATTCGATCTAACTCTCCACGCCCTTTTGCACGTTCTAAGCCAACTGCAGGAGGAATGTCTAAGTAAAGAGTCAAATCAGGTTTAAGTCCGTGAAGCACTATTTTAGCCAGCGCACTCAGTGTCTCTGGCGCCAAACCTCTGCCACCACCTTGATATGCTTGCGAAGACATATCATGCCTGTCACCGAGCACCCATTTACCCTGCTTTAGTGCAGGCCGAATGACATTATGTAATAGCTGAGCTCTTGCGGCATACATTAGCAATAGTTCCGTCTCACTGGCGACAAGTTCTTCATGTTGCTGTTTGATTAAGTTGCGCAATTGCTCAGCAAGTGGTGTACCACCAGGCTCTCTAGTTTGTACAAAGTCGATATTGTGCTGTTGCAAAAACTGCTGACATATCGCCATTGCTGTGGACTTTCCGGCGCCTTCTAAGCCTTCAATTACAATAAATTTAGCTGTCATTGTTTCTCTTTAAAATATACTTTTGAACCGCTTGATTATGTTCTCGCAAGCTCTTTGAAAACTGATGTTGGCCGTCACCTTTTGACACAAAATAATAATAAGGTGTTTGCGCCGGTTGTGTAGCCGCGTAAATTGCATCTGCGGATGGCATAGCGATCGGCGTTGGCGGTAAGCCTTTAATTCTATACGTATTATAAGGCGTATATTGTCTCAAATCGCGACGCTTTATATCGCCGTCAAACTCTTGCCCTAGCCCGTAGATGACCGTTGGATCTGTTTGCAGGCGCATATTCTTATTCAAACGATTCACAAAGACTGACGCTATGGTTGTTCGCTCTGGCGCGTAGCCTGTTTCTTTTTCAATGATCGACGCTAAAATCAAGGCTTGATATGGCGTCTCCAAAGGCAATGGTTCGGTTCGTTGTTGCCACGCTTGCTCTAATACTTGCTGCATTTTAAGATTAGCTCGTTTGAGCAGTGAAGACGCTTTTGTGTATGCTTCGTAATGATAAGTCTCTGGCAGCAACCACCCTTCCGGTTCGCTGTCCATTTGCAACTCTGCCAGCAATTGTTGCTTATCATTTGAAAAAACAATATAGGGGCTGTTTTTTAGTTTGCTAAGCACGTCGTTAAACGTCTCTCCGGCAATAATCGTGAAACTAAACTGCTTTTGCTCACCACGATGGATTTTTGCTATCGCATCTAAAACACGCAAGCTGCTCAGCTCATATACGCCCGCCTTTAGATGAAAAAGCTGCGGTGCAAACTTTGCATAAACTTGATACCTAAAACATGAGCTTATAAACCCTTGTCTTTGCCACTCTTTGCATAAGCGGTGAAAACCAACACCTGATTTTACTTCATATAAATCAGTGTTTATTTTGAGAGATTCATTTTGTATGGCTGCGAACTGATGATAAGCAAAACTACTTATCACCATTAAAAGCAAAACCAAAACCAGTGCAATTTTTTTAATCATAACATCCCTGACTCTAATTGAGTTTTGAGCATTTGCGCAAGAGGTAGATTAAATTTGTGCTCGCCAACACTGCGCACAAATACAGATTCGAGTAAACTATTGCAAACAAACAAGGCATCAACTTCACTGAGCATTTGTTTTGAAAAACGTGTTTTTTCAATGCTGTTTACTGTAGACAAATGTTGCAAATAAACCCCTTCGATACCACAGCGGTCTAATTTAGGCGTAAATGCTTTACCATTTTTGATTGCAATTAGATTTCCTACTGACGTCTCTATAACGTGTTCATCTAAATCACACACTATTACATCATCGCACTCGTAGTTACTGGCATCTTCCTTTATTAACACCTGCTCTAAGCGATTAAGGGTTTTTAAGCCGGCAAGCAAAGGCTGATGTCCAAGTTTTATCGCACTGAACTGCAACTGTAACCCACTTTGTTGTAGTGCTTTATAATGAACTGGATAGTCTGATGTTTGGATAATAACACTTTGTAGCGCATTTTTCGGCGGTAGGTAGCCTCTTCCACCCTTACCACGTGTAATCATAATTTTCAAAACACCGTGCGACATATCCTGAGATGTTCTTTGACAGGCATTTTCTAGACGAGGCCAATCGATTTCAGGGAAATATAGACGTTGTTGGCAGTTTTTGAGGCGCTCTTTATGCAATTGCCAAAGCAAAATTCGTCCATCCTTAACCTGCGCGGTGGTAAAAAAGCCATCACCGTAGAGTAGTCCCCGGTCAAAAACGGATATCGAATCAGCTTGAATAATTTCCATATGTCACCCACAAAAAAGCCCGGCTATGCCAGGCTCTTCGTCTTATGCCTTAACTGCATTATACCTTTTTAAACAGCAACGAGCCATTAGTTCCACCAAACCCGAATGAATTACACAAGGCATATTCAAGTTTCGCGTCTCTCGCGGTATGAGGTACGTAGTCTAGATCACACCCTTCATCTGGGTTGTCTAAATTGATGGTTGGTGTCACTTGCTGGTTCACCAACGACAGCGCTGTGATAATAGATTCAACTGAACCTGCAGCACCTAGTAAGTGCCCCATCATAGATTTTGATGAGCTTACCATTACTTTGTTGGCAGCATCACCAAAAATTGACTTCACCGCTTGCGTTTCCGCTTTATCACCCGCATGGGTAGACGTGCCGTGGGCGTTAATATACCCGACCTGCTCAGCATTGATACCCGCATCATTTAATGCGTTTTTCATTGCCAAAGCTGCGCCTGCGCCATTTTCTGGTGGAGAGGTCATATGATACGCATCACCGCTCATACCAAATCCGACTAATTCAGCGTAGATCTTTGCACCACGCGCCTTCGCATGCTCATACTCTTCTAGTACCATCACACCCGCACCGTCTGCCAAAACAAAACCATCACGGTCTTTGTCCCAAGGACGCGATGCTGCTTGCGGATCATCATTACGAGAAGACAAAGCACGAGCTGCACAGAAGCCGCCCATACCTATTGGTGTAGATGCTTTCTCAGCACCACCAGCAACCATAGCATCAGCGTCGCCGTATGCAATCATACGTGCCGCATGGCCAATATTATGCAAACCTGTCGTACATGCTGTTACTATTGAAATATTTGGGCCTCGTAGATTGTGCATAATCGACAAATGACCTGAGATCATATTGATAATGGTCGATGGCACATAAAACGGAGATAATTTTCGAGGTCCACTGTTTAATAATTTGATGTGGTTTTCTTCAATCAGGGTTAAACCACCAATCCCAGAGCCAACAGCTACGCCAACTCGATGAGCATTTTCATCAGTCACTTCAAGACCTGAATCTTGAATTGCCTGCACACCCGCGGCGATACCATACTGGATAAACAAATCCATTTTTTTGGTTTCTTTTTTTTCCATGTATTGGGTGGCATCAAAGTCGTTGACTAGGCCTGCAAATTTGGTTGAAAAAGATGATGTATCAAAGTGAGTGATGTTTTCGATGCCACTACGGCCATCTAATAAGCCCTGCCAGGTTGATGCAACATCATTACCCAGCGGCGTCAACATACCCAAGCCAGTTACTACGACTCGACGTTTAGCCACGGTTTCCTCCAAAAAGGGATTATTATTTTATGAGGGGGATAAAAAAACTAAGGGCAGCGAGCGCTGCCCCGAGTGTTCGCTAATTACTCAGCGTGAGCAGTAACGTAATCGATCGCTGCTTGAACAGTAGTGATTTTCTCTGCTTCTTCGTCAGGGATCTCAGTATCGAACTCTTCTTCAAGAGCCATAACAAGTTCAACAGTGTCAAGAGAGTCAGCACCTAAGTCGTCTACGAAAGACGCTTCAGATTTTACTTCTTCTTCTTTAACACCTAGTTGCTCGATAATGATTTTTTTTACGCGTTCTTGAATATCGCTCATTCTTCTTTCCTTTATTAAAACGCATTTGCGTTATTTTCAGATTGCGGCGTAGTTTACGGCGCATAATACTGTGATTCAAGGATTTGCTCAGAATTTTTTATCTGGTCAAACCTCTTAGCTAATATTTTCTACTTTTATCGCTTATTTTCATAGCAATTTCAAGTAAGTTTGCAGCAAGATCACAAAAAATTAAAATGCGAAATTGTGATCTTTGCAACGTTATACCATGTACATCGCGCCATTTACGTGCAATGTTTCACCAGATACGTACGCAGCAGCGTCAGAAGCTAAATAACACACTGCAGCAGCAATCTCTTCTGGCTGGCCTAAACGCCCTGCTGGCACATTGGCAAGCGTAGCTGCTTTTTGTTCATCTGTTAACTCATCTGTCATATCTGTTTGGATAAAACCAGGCGCTACAACATTCACTGTAATACCACGAGAGGCTACTTCACGTGCTAAAGACTTAGAAAAACCAATCACACCGGCTTTAGCCGCTGCGTAGTTAGCTTGACCAGCGTTACCCATAGTGCCGACAACTGAGCCAATGTTAATAATACGGCCACACTTTTTCTTCATCATTGGGCGTAATACAGCTTTTGACAGGCGATAGATTGAACTCAAATTAGTATCGATAATATCGTCCCACTCGCTGTCTTTCATACGCATTAGCAGATTATCGCGGGTAATACCTGCATTATTTACTAATACGTCAATATCACCTAGATCAGCCTTAATTGCCGCTAAAGTATCCGTGATCGAATCAACATCGGTCACATTCAAAGCATAACCTTTGCCGTTGTCACCTAGGTATTCACTAATTTTCTCAGCACCAGACTCGCTAGTAGCAGTACCAGCTACTTTCGCACCTTGTGCCACTAGTGCATTTGCAACCGCTTTGCCGATACCACGGCTTGCGCCCGTCACTAAAACTACTTTACCTTCTAAAGAAAATAATTTGCTCATTGTCCTAATTCTTCTCTTATTATTGTGCAGTTGCTATAGACGCAGTGTCGTTTACCGCACTGCAAGCAACAGATTTATCAATACGCTTAACTAAACCAGTGATCACTTTCCCTGGTCCAAATTCATATGCTTGTTCAATGCCTTGTTTAGCTAACGATTGCACTGTCTCAGTCCATCGTACAGGACTGTATAATTGACGAATAAGTGCATCTTTAATTTCTTGTTCTGAGTTAGCTACTGCAACGTCGACATTATTAATAACATCACAGGTTGCGGTACTAAAGTTCATATTTGTTAAATCATTAGCCAATTTATCAGCAGCAGGCTTCATCAGAGCACAATGCGAAGGAACACTTACCGCCAATGGCAATGCACGCTTTGCTCCAGCTGCCTTACAAGCTTCAGATGCACGTTCAACCGCTTCTTTATGACCCGCAATCACCACTTGGCCTGGCGAGTTATAGTTTACCGGAGAAACAACTTGCTCACCCGCTGACTCTGCGCATGCTTGCTCAATTGCTTGGTCTTCAAGACCAATGATCGCAGCCATAGAGCCCACACCTGCAGGTACTGCTTCTTGCATATATAATCCACGTTTTTCAACCAAGGTTGCTGCATCGCTCAAAGACATGACACCAGCACAAACCAACGCTGAATATTCACCTAAGCTGTGTCCTGCCATGATAACTTCTTTATCTTGGTTACTTTGCAACCAGTGTCTGTAAATAGCAACACTTGAAGTCAATAGCGCAGGCTGTGTACGGTGAGTTTGATTAAGCTCTTCTTCCGGTCCAGTCAAAACCAATGCAGCAAGGTCGTATCCTAGTGCAGCTGATGCCTCAGCAAAAGTTTGCTTAGCAACATCGGATGTTTCTAATAGTTCTGACAACATGCCAACGGTTTGAGACCCTTGGCCAGGAAATAAAAGTGCAATTTTTTGTGACATTATAGTGCTCTTCTAGTAATAGTTACGCCACGTATATTCTATACAACAAATTAACTATTTGCTGATTGAAGATGGCGGATGTTCTGATTTTGATGCAATCTGCTCAAAAGTAGCTTGAATTTTCTCGGGGATGCGGCGTTCAACTTCTCGGGCGGCTTCCTCAATCGCTGCAAGAAATGCTTTATTTGAAGCATTTCCATGGCTTTTCACAACAATGCCCCGCAATCCTACCAAACTTGCGCCGTTATACTGGTCGGGGTTCACCCTTTTATAGAGTTTTTTTATTATTGGCCGCAATACAAATGCTATCAGACGGTAAAAAGCGTGTTTTTTTAACGCCTTTGTAAACTTATACATTATAAGTTTAGCTATTCCTTCACAGGTTTTAAGTGCCACATTACCAACAAACCCCTCGCACACTATGACATCAGCTTTACCGGTAAACATGTCACTTCCTTCACAGTACCCTTGATAATTGATGTGTTTTGAAGCTTTCATCATCTCTGCAGCTTGTTTAATGCCTTCATGTCCTTTGATATCTTCAGAGCCAATATTAAGCAAGCAAACTTTAGGTTTTTCGATATCTAATGCCTGGCCGGCTACAATTGAACCCATAATGCCAAACTCGAACAACGTTTGCGCATCACAGTGCACATTAGCGCCTAAGTCTAGTAGATAAACGGGTTGTTTTTTTTCTGTTGGAACCGAAGAAATAAGAGCTGGTCTTTTTATACCCGGCAGCATTTTTAATACATAATGCGCCATGAAGAACAACGCCCCTGTATTACCAGAGCTAACACAAGCTTGGGCTTCACCTGATTTCACCAAATCCAATGCCACGCGCATAGAAGATGCTTTTTTATTTCTTAAAGCAAGCGCCGGCTCACAGCTGTTAGTGACAACTTCAGGGCAATGTTTAATGATTAATCTAGGGTGATTGAGAGAGTCTAGTTTACTTAATCCCTCGTTGATAACAGCTTCGTTACCACAAAGGAGCAGCATTAAATTGGGATGCTTATTTACAGCCTTGACCGCTGCGGGGATAGATGAACGGGGGCCGTAATCGCCCCCCATCATATCTAACGCTATGGTTAGATGAGTCAGCATAAAGCAATCTCTTATTTAGAAATTACTTTAACGCCTTTGTAGTAACCATCTGCAGTCACGTGGTGACGACGGTGAGTCTCACCTGAAACTTGATCTACAGTTAAAGCTGGTCCACTGATTGCATCGTGTGAACGACGCATGCCACGACGTGCGCGAGACTTCTTGCTTTTTTGTACTGCCATTAGCCTTCTCCTAAGAATCTTTCTTAAGTTGTTTTAAAATTTCAAATGGATTTGGTTTGCTCTCTTGCGACTCTATCTCACCGAAGCTGGCAGGCTTCTCAGAATAAGTGCATGATGCTTCGTTGTGCTTAGGAACTATAGGAATCGCCAAAATCAGCTCGTCTTCTATAAGTTGACGAAGATTGATTTCACCTTCTTCATTCAGTTCTACCACATCGTAGCAATCGGGAAGATCATCTGACTCTGAACCTAATCCAACTGGAGAATAAGCAAAGTCTTGTACCAAATCCAACCCTAATTCATCATTACATCGCTGACAAATAACAGTAAGGTGTGCGCGAATAGTTCCGCTAACAACAACTAACCCTTGCTCATCATTTTTGCAATGAATGTTTACCGCTATTTCACCTGATTGATCTTGTACAACTTGCTCTAAACGAGAAAGCTCTTCAAGCTGAACAACTCCGTCATAAGTTAGACAACGCTGTGCGGCTCTACAAGGATCAAGGGTGATGGGAATTTTCACCTTTTGCATAGGGGCTGCATCATATAGATAGTTAGTGCCTGAGTCAAAATAAAAATCAAACTTTCCTTTGTTTTTCGCGTTATTGCGCCCTATCCTTGCTACATATTTAAATCGACCTGCGAGTATCAATGGAAATACCCCTTATTTTAGCCTCAAGTTCACCATATAGGCAGTCAATTTTAAAAAAATTTAACTTACCTTTTGAAAGCTTTTCGCCAGACATAGATGAAACTCCATTATCCAACGAGTCGGCTGAGCAACTTGTCTTGAGGCTAAGCGAAGCAAAGGCCAAAAGTGCTAAACAGCATTTTTCTAAAGGGCTGGTGATAGGTTCAGATCAAGTTGCGCTGCACAACGGTAACATACTCGGCAAACCTCATACTCGAGAGAATGCAATCAAACAACTAAGCACTTTTAGCTCGCACAAGGTCACCTTTTTAACTGGCTTGAGCTTATTTGATATCGAAAGTAATACTGCTGATACGATTATTGAGCCATTCTCGGTGTATTTTAAAACACTTTCACTGTCACAAATTGAAGCCTACTGTGACAGCGAGCAACCATATCAATGTGCTGGGAGCTTTAAAAGTGAAGGACTGGGTATTTGTTTGTTCGACAAACTAGAGGGAGACGACCCGAATAGTTTAGTCGGCCTCCCTTTGATAAGACTTAATCAATTACTCGCAGAGCGCGGCTTCGACGTGCTGACTTTGCAGCGTTTGCTCTAACTGCAGATAATCGTGACATACAGCCAGTGCACAGCTTTGTGTTAGTTGTTCAGCACTGGCGGCGCCACAGCTCATTGCTATTGCATCTATACCCGCATTTTCGGCCATTTTCATATCCAGCAATGAATCACCAATCATCACTGCATCATCAATTGCAACGTTTAACTCATCTAAAATCTGATGGATCATGTCTGGACTAGGTTTTGACTGCGCTTCGTCCGCAGTGCGTGTCGTAATAAAGCAATCACCTAACTTAGTTTGCGCTAACATGCGCTCAAGCCCAGATCTTCCTTTGCCCGTCGCAACGGCGAGTAACACGCCTTTGGCCTTTAGTTGACGAATGTATTGCTCCGCATAATTGAACAGCGGAGTTGCAGTATTATCGCCGTGTACATATTGATATTGATATGCTTCGATAAGTTCTGGCCAATATTTTTTATCATTAGGAAATAAAGTTGCCACAGCAGTATCTAGAGATAAGCCTATAATTGCCGCCGCCTTTTCATCACAAGGAACCGCAACGCCAACACTCGCCGCTGCCAATTTTAACGTATTTACTATTTTTGGCACCGAATCCATCACCGTGCCGTCCCAATCAAATATGACCAACTTATAACGCATTTACTCTTCCTTTAATGTTTTTAAGCAATTTTCCAGCGCTTTATCCAAAGGCGCTTCAACATGTAATGTGGTTTCGGTTTTTGGATGTAAAAAACGTAAATCATGTGCATGTAAAAATAAACGGCTTAATCCGCGACTGCGCATTTTGGCGTCAAACACTTGATCTCCATACTTATCATCGCATGCAATAGGATGACCTTTACACTGAGTATGAACACGAATTTGGTGCGTACGCCCAGTTACAGGCGATGCTTGCACCAAAGTACAATCGCTAAAACGCTCTAACACTCTAAAACGTGTGTGGGAAGGCTTGCCTTGCTCTTCATCCACACGCACTACTCGCTCACCCGATTGCAGCGTGTTTTTTCGCAAAGGTTCTGTGACATTCTTTAGTTTTGCAGCCCACTGGCCGTTTACCAGTGCCCAATAATTCTTTTCCATGGTCTTTTCACGTAGTTGCTCATGAAGACCTTTGAGGATTGAACGACGCTTAGAAATAAGTAAGCAACCTGATGTATCTCTGTCTAAGCGATGGACCAATTCTAGGTTTTTCTCATCAGGTCTTAGTACTCGTAAAGCTTCGATAAGGCCATAACTTAGACCACTTCCACCATGCACTGCCATACCTGACGGCTTATTTATAACTATCAAATAGTTATCTTCAAATATAATGGCATCTTCCAAGGCTGAAATTTTATCTAAATTGCGCGGTACAAACTCTTCTCGTTCGGCAACTTTAATAGGTGGAATGCGCACTTGGTCATTTGGCTGAAGACGATAAACCGGTTTGACGCGTTTTTTGTTTACGCGCACTTCACCCTTTCGCAAAATTTTATATACCGCACTCTTTGGTACGCCTTTTAGATGGGTTACCAAAAAGTTATCTATACGTTGACCTTCTTGGTCTTCGGTAATAGTAACAAAGCTAACTTTTAAACCGGACTTTTCTGACATTGCCTAATCACTGATTTGAGTAATAATTTAGTTGCTATCACGAGGGTATTAATGGGATAATCGGCTCGAAATTTTGCGAAACCGCTTTTTAATCGCAAAATACTAATCGTGAAGCACATCTGGGTGTCAGATCATACAGATTGAAGCTAGGATTTCCAAAGCTTTTGTCACACCCGACCAAACACGTGCATTTAACACCTGACGATGAGCGTAATAGATCGTAAGTGACGTTAAGCACGATTAAACCAAAAAAAAGCAAGAAATAAAGATATTTGTCTGATAGTTAACAGTGTCGTGCTATTTAGCCCGTGCGAAAAACCGAATGCAAAAATGCATTGCTGACAAGAGTACTGTGGACGCAAGTTATGCGCTGTAAAACACTGCTCACTAGGCAAGGTTAATGTGAATTGTTCCCGCTTTCCCCAGTCGTGAGACTGCATTAAAACCTATGGAACACTAAATCTGCTGATACTGCAGACGGTCAGACTCGACTAAATTTGAAAGTAGAGTAACAATATGAAACGTATGCTAATCAATGCAACGCAGCAAGAAGAAATGCGCGTAGCACTGGTTGACGGCCAAAGATTATATGATTTAGATATCGAAAGTCCTGGTCACGAACAGAAAAAAGCCAATATATACAAGGGTAAAATTACCCGCATCGAACCCTCACTAGAAGCCGCGTTTGTAGATTATGGTGCCGAGCGCCACGGTTTTCTTCCTCTTAAAGAAATTGCAAAAACATACTTCCCAAGTGGTTATACCTTCAACGGCCGTCCTAACATCAAAGACGTGATCAAAGAAGGTCAAGAAGTAATTGTGCAAGTTGATAAGGAAGAGCGTGGACAAAAAGGCGCTGCACTTACCACCTTTATCAGTGTTGCTGGTAGCTATTTAGTCTTAATGCCCAATAACCCAAGAGCCGGTGGTATATCTCGCCGAATCGAAGGTGATGAGCGTATCGAACTAAAAGAAGCCTTGAGTCGTCTAGACTTGCCTAAGGGCATGGGGTTAATTGTACGTACAGCGGGTGTAGGCAAATCGTATGAAGAACTAGAATATGACCTTAAAGCCCTATTGGTACACTGGCAAGCAATCCAAGAAGCTGCTGACAGTGGTAAGGCTCCATTTTTAATTCACCAAGAAAGTAACGTTATTTTCCGAGCGATTCGCGATTACTTACGCCGTGACATTGGTGAAATTCTAATTGATAAAGCACGTGTGTTCGAAGAGGCAAAAGCCCACATCGAGCGCTTCAGACCTGATTTTATGAGTCGCGTTAAGCTTTATCAAAACGATGTGCCTTTATTCACACACTACCAAATCGAAAGCCAGATTGAGTCTGCTTTCCAGCGCGAGGTTCGCTTGCCATCTGGTGGGTCAATTGTTATTGATCCAACAGAAGCGTTAACTTCAATAGATATCAACTCGTCAAAAGCAACAAAAGGCGGCGATATCGAAGAGACAGCGTTAAATACCAACTTAGAAGCGGCTGACGAAATTGCGCGCCAATTGCGCCTACGTGACTTAGGTGGTTTGATTGTTATCGATTTCATCGATATGACACCTCCTCGCCACCAGCGAGAAGTTGAGAACCGTTTGAAAGATGCTGTTCGTCCTGACCGTGCCCGTGTACAAATCGGCAAGATCTCACGTTTTGGCCTGTTAGAAATGTCACGTCAACGCTTGCGTCCAAGCCTAGGTGAAGCAAGTCAGCACTCTTGCCCTCGTTGTAGCGGTCAAGGAACAATTCGTTCTAATGAGTCAATTGCGCTATCTATCCTTCGTTTGATTGAAGAAGAAGCGATCAAAGACAATACCGCGCAAGTCAACGCACAGGTACCTGTTACTGTTGGCGCCTTCTTGCTAAATGAAAAGCGCAAATCAGTACAAAGAATTGAAAAACGTCACAACTGTGATGTGGTGATCATTCCAAACCAGCATATGGAAACACCGCATTATGAAGTGCTACGTTTACGTAAAGATGAGACTTCTCAAGCAGCGAGCTACGAGCAAATTACTGTGCCAGAGCCAGAAGTACTTGAAATATCTCGTGCTACGGTAGCTACTAAAGAAGAGCCTGTGTTGAAAGGTGTTGTTATGCCTACAGCACCTGCACCAACACCTAGTACGATTTCGCCAAAACCTGCCAAGGTTGAAGTCGAAAAGCACACACCAAGCATACTGACTCGCATTGGTAACTGGTTAAAAGGTTTGTTTGGTTCTCAAAGCGAAGACAAAGAAACAGATCAGAAAAAACAGGAAGAGCATAAGCCTCGCAGAAATAACGACAACAGGCGAAAAAATCAAAACCGTCGTCGTAATAATCCTAAAAAACGTGATGAACAGCCACAAGCTGCTAGCACTGAGCAAGAAGCTAAAAGTGCCGACAACCGCAGCACTAGCGAAAATCGTGAAAAAACGGAAGGTAGAAACAAGCGTCGCCGTCAAAATCAACGTAAACGCCCCGATGAAGTGAGACCTGACTCTGTAAAAGAGGAACAGGTAAACACCGAAGTCGAAGCGAACGAAGTGAAAGTGAAGCCTCGTCGTCAGCGTCGCAATTTGCGTAAAAAAGTACGTATCACAGACCAAACTGAAACAAGTAATGACGTTGTTTCAACTGAGCAAGTTGCAGACGCACCGGAGCAATCTCAAAACGTTCAAAGCACTGAGCAAGCAAACGTTGAGATTAAGCAAGACGTAGAGCAAACAGAAGCAAAGTTAGATACAGCTACGAAGTCTGATTCTAAAGCGTCACCTGCCCCAGTGAAATCACCAGTATCTGAGTTGCCTCAAGAAGCATCTGAGGAAGCTGAAAGATCTGAGGAAGAAACGACTAGGACTCGTTCTCGCCGCTCTCCTCGTCACTTACGAGCAGCCGGTCAACGTCGTCGTAAGCCTGAAGGTGATAAAGATGCAGAGCCAGCCTTTATACCTGTTGCAGATCAAGCCGCAGCTGAGTATGAAGCGCAACTTAAAGCACAAAGTACCTCTGAGTCTGGAGCTGAATCTGAATTTGAATCACTGGCAGCAGAAGTTGAAGTGAAGACTCAGCTAACAACTGAAACTGAAGAAGTGGCAGAAGTTCAAGCTGACGTTCAGCCAGAAGCTGTATCTGAAGAAGTAGCACAAGCTCAAACGGAAACCCAGCCAGAAGCTGTATCTGAAGAAGTAGCAGAAGAACAAGCTGAAACTCGGCCAGAAGCTGTATCTGAAGAAGTAGCTGAGGTTCAAGCTGACGTTCAACCAGAAGCTGCAACTGAAGAAGTAGCTGAAGAACAAGCTGAAACTCAGCCAGAAGCTGTATCTGAAGAAGTAGCTGAAGAACAAGCTGAAACTCAGCCAGAAGCTGTATTTGAAGAAGTAGCTGAAGTTCAAGCTGACGTTCAACCAGAAGCTGCAACTGAAGAAGTGGCAGAAGTTCAAGCTGACACTCAGCCTGAAGCTGCAACTGAAGAAGTGGCAGAAGTTCAAGCCCAAACTCAGTCAGAGGCTGCAATTGAAGAAGTGGCAGAAGTTCAAGCCCAAACTCAGTCAGAGGCTGCAATTGAAGAAGTGGCAGAAGTTCAAGCCCAAACTCAGCCAGAAGCAGCAATTGAGGAAGTAGCAGAAGTTCATGCTGAAGCAAAAGGTACTGCTGCTCTAAATGGCACTGAGAACAAACCTCGCGTACGTTATACCAACAACGCAAGTTCGCCTATGACTAAGGCAAGCAGTGTAGATGAGCCTGATGAAATGATCACACCATCTGCAATGCCTCACGAAGCGCGAGAAGTCGTTGCTAACTCAGGTCTATCGGCTGGCTCAAAATCGCCGACAGGTAAAGCGAGTGCAGCAATGGCATCAACGATGTCAATTGCTTCTAGCAGCGCTCAGTCATCTAGTGAACCAAGTCATGCAGAGTAATAAATACAGCTAATACATAAAAAGGCCGCATTTGCGGCCTTTCTTATATCCCAGTCACGGCTAGGTGACTGTCAACAAACATTCTTAAATCTCTTTAATTAGTATCTAAGTTGGATACGTGTATTTATTTGGGTTATACCTATCTTGCCATTGCTCAAATAATGCTTCGACATCATGATTAGCTTTGACATAACGAGTCACCATATTGCTTACTAAGCACATAGCGTCACTATGGCTGATAACATTTTTAGGTTTACTCCAACCTTGTGCTCCATGTCTAGCTTCAATACCAAGGTGACAGAAACTATTAGCGGTCCCTGTAAATGCCTTAATTTTCTGCTCATCAAGGCCGAGTTGTTTAATAGCAGATTTGTTACCATCACAATAATGGCTAATGGTATCCCATATACAATAAAGATTTCTCCAATCGACACCTATTGATGCTTGCCTCAGCAAGCAAAGTACATCGTCATTATTAACACTCATCTCAATTAGAGAAGATACTTTATATCTGAATGGGTTATCACTCCATACAGGTATAAAATCGCCCAAAAACGGGCTAGATGGCGGAATATCATCAAGCTCACCAAGCCCGTGAATGATATTAAACCCTGCGTTGGATACTGGGGGTTTAGTCGTGTATAGACCATCAAGTTTAATCGGAAGCTTAGCGTCATATTCTTGAAACCCCCACGCTATCGCACAAGCACCATTAATAAGTTGCAGCAACCCTTTCATGTGTGACATGACAGTATAAGGGTCTTCAAGCACCTCGAAGTGCGCAGACTTTAAATAATATAAACTCGATTGATGATCTTCAGAGTCTTCAAACAGGCTAAATTGAGGTGAACGGATTTTATCTAAGTTATCCAAGGCAACATTATTGCCAGATACAGCAGCAAACCACTTCAAAGCTTTTCCTTATATGTAGCAAAAAGAAGAAGTATAACGAGTAAAGCCTAAGATATAAGTAGGAGCGATAAAAGTTTACTATATTTTTCTAATTCAAATAGTTAAATCGACTGATACAGTTGCTCCCTCTCTAACACGCGCTTTAAATAGTGCTTAGTCTCATCATAAGGTAAACCACGCTCAAGGGCCTCGAGCACTCGCTCGGGAGTCATTGAGTTTATAATACGACTGGCGTTTTTTATATTACGAGAATCATCACTATTAAACACTCTGGCCACATTGCCAGCTCCAGTATTGTATGCTGCGATCATGCAGTATTTTCGGCTTAAAGGATCAGTAATGTGCTTTAAGTAACGTTTATCTAATATATGTAAGTAGGCGGCTCCCGCTTCAATATTATTATCAGCATTATATAGGTATGGACCGGCCATCGGCTCGTCTCGGTTATACAAAAAGCGGTTTACATCAACACCTGCGCTAGTCGGTACTACCTGCATTAGACCAAAAGCAGGAATAGCCGACTTTGCTAGTGGGTTAAAGTGGCTTTCAGTATGTATTACTGAAAAAACCAAACTCGACTCAATACCAAACCTCTCGCTATTGGCAGATACTAATGGCTCATATTCCTTTGCTCGTCTTGGCAATTCGATGCTTTTTGGTAATGTGATAGCAAATTCGGTGACTTTTGCAGCCGACTTGGGCTCTTGTGCTAGCAATTTAATATTGTTTTTCAAGCGCTCCAAACGCTGTGTTTGCAGTGCTTTGAGCTTACGCTGCTTTTCTTCTAGTAATTTTTTGGCCTCAATCGTATCCACAGAATGCGTCAGCTGGTCGTCCATTTGATGTTCAATGAGTTGTTGCTGCTGTATGGTTTGCGCTTTAATCTGTTTCTTGGCGCTAAGTAGTGATTGTGCTTTGACAACATTACTTACATCATATGTCGAGGTAGAGAGCTTAGTAGGGCTTGGGAACTGCGGTTTTGAGTCTACATAAAATTTTTTAAATAATTTAGTATGCTCGGATAAAAACCTTGCAAAGATTGCGTGTGCATCCTCTGCAGTGACCTCTGTTTGCTTAGAATGGTGCACGGCAATTGATAATGTGTTGGCTTCAAAATCAACAATTAAACGTGCATCGTTGTCATCATTATATGCCACATACTTTGCTTTATCGGATATTTCAGCCTCACCCCACTTCGCTATAAGGTTATCTCTATAGGCGTCAAACTCTGCGAAGTGTTGCGCCACATAATCATCGAATTCCTTTATGCGCTGCTGTTTAAATAGTTCAAACTCCTCCAACTCCTTATTTTGTTGGCTATTGAGATTGCTATTTTCACTAAAGTTTGACTGCCATTGTTGCATCGCCTCATCTAGTTCACTGAACATAATGTCTTGCGATGCTTCGGCACCAAGCAAAAAAAACTGCGAGATAAAAGCAAACATCGTTATCTTCTTTTTCATTGCCGCTCTCCTAGCAGAACAATTAACAGTTATTTTTCGGTTGTGTGGTTTATGGCTCATCAACTAAAGCGTCTAAATGAGCCAGCAACACGCTCTAGTTGGTCAACTTAGCGATTTCTTTTTCTAAGTCTTGTTCAGCTTTAAATGCTTTAAATTCTTGATATAAAAACTGCTCATCTCTTGGGTCAATTTTTGGTTTAGCAGCCTTAATCAAGTCTTTAAATAGTGTTTTTGTAAGTTCTGGCGATAATGTAGTTAACGCACAGAAATAATCTTTACCTGATATATCAACCACATCAGCTTTCACTACACGTGAGCCATTAAGCGTTTGCTTAGTAAGCTGCTTTGATACTGAACTGAATGTACTGCCCACTGTCATTTCGTCATTTGCATCCGTTCTATTGGCAAACGTCTTATCAAGTCCCTCTATACGCACTTCAATTTGTTGTGCAAGCGCTAGACGCGCATTAGCGACCGCCATTTTTTGATCCACAGAAATGTTGCCTGAGTACTTAATGCAATCAGCAGCGGCAATACCATCCTCAATAACCGGGTTAAGCACCCAATCAGGAATATTAACCCGAGGGCTAGAAGCATCATCATCTTTAGTTGAACTACAGGCTGTTAGCATCCCAGCAAGTACAAGCGTAGTGATTAGTGGTTTAATTTTCATAGTCTTTCCTTTTGGCCCGAAGTAATTTATAGCTCCCAATCTAGCAAACTATTTCGCTAGCGGAAGTAATAAATTGTAAAAACCATTTTTAACAATTTATTGCTTTAATAATATTTATAGTTTTATTACCTTGCCCACATTGATAAGATAATTTTCGTCACCTCACGATTAAGCAAAGGACGCATCATTGAGTGCCAGTATAAAAAAATCTATTTCGTTGTTAGTTATTTTAATTCAAGTCTGTTTACTCAGTGCCTGCAATATAACACCATTACAGCAGCTTTCACCTGCCCAATTGGCACAACAAGGTAATTTTGTTAAAGCCAAACAAAACATTACACATAATTACAGTAAAACAGGCAACGAGAGATTACTCTACCATTTAGAAATGGCAAGTCTATTGCAACTTGAGAAAAACTTCGAGCAGAGTAATACCCATTTGAGTGAAGCAATAAACCTAATTGAATCATTCTATACGCAAAGCATTTCCGAACTAGCTATGGTGCAATTTAGTGGACCAACCTATACAACCTATAAAGGAAAGGCCTATTACGTGCCGCAAATTCATATTATGAAGGCCATAAATTACAATGCGCTAGCACAGAAAAACCCATCGAACGCGCAGCCGTTCTTTGATGCTGCGCTCGTTGAGATGCGTCAACTAGATGTTTTTTTAACGGGACTTAAAGAAAAAACAGGTGGCTACACCACTTTACAAACAAATGACTCGACTGCCAGTAAAATAAATGAAGTGCTAACCCCTATTTTTGCGCCAAAAGGACTATTAGAAAACATAGACTACAAAGATGATGCGTATGCGCATTTTCTAAGTGGTGTTCTATTTGAGCAAACAGGCGAATTAGACTCTGCGCGACTCCAATACGAACGCGCGATGCAAATGTATGACAATGGTTTTAAGCAACAATATAAATTACCAGACCTAGTTTCTCATCAAGTATCTGCCGCGCTTGCCAGAGTGATGCAAAAGGCTGGGGGCTACCAAAATAAGCTCAGAGAACTTAAAAATAAGTTAAAAGGCAAATATGAAAGTAGTAACGACCATACCAATGTTACTATTGTGCAAGATATCGGCATTGCGCCAAAAAGAAAGCAGTTGAACTTATTACTAAAGGCAGATGCACAAGCAAAAGCGCTTATTATGACGCCGATTGTATTTGGTACAACTCAAGAACGAAAAGCACAAATAAGATGGTTCCAAATGCTGCACGCAGACACAAGCTTGTTTGACATGATCCAAAACTACATGTTGGGTGACTTAGGTGATGTGGCAATGGGGACGGTTACTAAACGCTTACCTCTTGGACCTCTTTGGGATGAGGCTGTGAAGCTAGGCATTGTTGATGCTCTCGAATTTGGTGCAAGGATCTCTGTCACCTATCTTGAACCAATTGATACACCAGTTAAAAAAAGTGAAGTTTGGCTTGCAGGCAAGCCGTATACGCAACTGATCCCGTATCATTCAATTGGACTTTTAACTCTTCAAGATGCGCTTGCTCAGTCTAATAGTGAGATCAGAGCTGCACTGACCAGAGAGCTTACAAAAGCGCTTTCAGCGAAGAAGGTGTTAAAAGAAGTTGGCGTAAAGCAAGATAATTTGCTCGGCAGCTTGGCCAAGTTTTCGACATCGTTAGTTAATGCAATTACGGCGTCAGCAGATACCAGACAATGGCAAACACTTCCCTTAGAAACTCGTGTTGCACAGTTTGCACTTCCTGCTGGCGAGCAAAAAATTACTATTAAAACCTACTTGAACTCTGGACACGTCATTGAACAAAGTGAAACGCTAAATATCAATAGCAACATGGGCCTTTGGCACACACGCACTTTTTTGGATACCAAACGTGACCAAAGTTCTCACACTCTCTCAACCTTAAATATGGAATAATGGCATGAAAAACAATCGCAAATTAACTAAGCTCATTCCTTTTGCGGTGCTCTCTACACTCGCGTTAAGTGCTTGTGAAAGCACGAAAGTACAGCGAATTGACGCGAACCAAGAAGTAGCTTTGTCAGACAAATGGAATGGTAAAGATTCACAATTAGTGGCTGAGGCTATGATCAGCGATATGCTAAGCTTTCCGTGGGTAAACGACCATCTAAAAAGAGAAGGCAGTCGCCCCGCTATTATCATTCAAACTGTACGAAATAAATCACATCAACATATAGCTGTAGATACCTTCTTGAACGATCTAAAACGTGCAATTTTGCGCTCTGGGCAGGCCGATTTCGTTGCTAATAAAGAAGTTCGAAATGAAATAAGAGAAGAGCGAAAAGACCAAGAACTGAATGCAAGTCTTGAGTCGCAAAATGAAATGGGTCAGGAATATGGTGCGGATTATGCGCTATCAGGCACCATTAACTCTTTTGTCGACCAACAAGGTGGAACTCGCGTTACCTTTTATCAAGTAGACCTGCGTTTAATCGATATGACGAGCAACCGAGAGGTATGGAATGGTCAGAAGAAAATTCAAAAGTTACAAGAGCGATCCGGTTATGGCTTCTAAACTTTCGGCGGCACTATGCTTAAGCTTGGTGTTAGCAACGGGCTGTCAAACAACTGAAAAAGCACCTCCTACACCTGTTACACCATCATGGGTCACAGCAACGCCTCATGCTGATTACATGATTTATGGTGTGGGTGTTGCAGATAGTGTGGGCGATATGCAAACGGCTAAGCTTGCAGCTCAAGAGTCTGCGCGATTGGCGCTTGCTAAACAGCTGAACGTCACCATTGCCGCTACTACTAACATAGAACAAAGTGCAAACGAAAAGTCTATGCAATACCATATTGATGAGGTGATCAATTCGCAAGTCCCCAGCATATTGCTGCAAGGCGTAAAAATTGAGGAGGAGTTTCAAAAGGATAATACGGCCTATGCACTTGCCTCATTTAACCGCACAGAAGCCATCATGCAGACTGAACTTAGTATAAGTGGGATTGATGATACTATTCGCCAAACCACTTTAAATGCGGCAACTAAATCTCAGCGCTTAAAGCAAGCAATCAAAATCAGAAGGCTAGTCATTGAGCGCGGCAAATTAAATGACTATTTACAAATGCTACAGTCCGCTAAGCTGCCAATACCTAGCGAAGTGCAAGCTCAGTTGGCCAGCAGTGAAGAAGTGTTGAATAGCTTAAGTTTTAGTATCACCGCTGATTCAGATAGACATAGCAATATAAAAGATATGGTAGCCAGTGCCCTCACCGGAAATGGCATTCAAATCGTATCGGATAATGCTGATTTTGAGTTATCTTTTCGTGTAGATTGGCAGCACATTAAAAAGGCCGATACTTTCTATAGCATTGGTGAGAGCTTTTTGGTGGTGAAGGAAAACGGACGCGAAAAAGCGCATTTTAATGGTAAAGTAAAAGCCGCATCTTCCTATTCTCAAACGGCAAAAAGTAATGCAATGCAAAAGCTTGGTGGCAAGTTATCTAAGCAGTTGGCTGAGTTTATAGTGTCAGGCGCTTAAAGTAACAGTTACAAACAAAAATGCCGCATCAAGCGGCATTTTTCATTCAAGGAGCGAAAACATAAACTTTATTGTTCATCTTGCTCATAGAATCTCTGCAGTTGATCTTTCAAATTAGGTGGAATGCCTTTGATAGTAAGCGTGTCGCTTTTTGCGTCGTAAATAACGCGCTCACCCAGATGCTTACGCTCAAAGCCAACACTCACGCCACCGCCTAGACCAGAAAACTTAACCATGGTGCTTAGCGTTTTCTTATCAACAGGGAAAGACTCTGCCAAATCATAACCTTGCTCTTTATAAAAAGCGTCAAACGGGGCATCTGATGACTTTGACAGTGTATCTGATAGCACTTCTACATTTGCATCTTCACCCGATGCGACACAGTCATTACAATAATCGAAAACTTCTTTACGTAAATTGTCTTTTTCATGTTTATCAAACTGTTGCTCGCTTAGATAATCTTCGACAGCACTAAGCATTACCTGTGATTGCTGTTTTGGGTCTATACCCTCTTCACAGCCTAAAAAATCTAAGAAAAAGTCCGCTACTTTTCTACCTGCTCGACCTTTAATAAATGAAATATATCTCGCATCTTCGGCTTGCGTGTCCCAGGCGGTTAGGTCAACACGCGCGGCCAATTGCATACGTGAAATATCTAAATGTCTCGATGCAGAGAGATTAAGTTCCGAGGTAATTGAGTAATGCTCTTTGATATTTATCAACGCGATAAGGATATAATCTGTTGCAACGTACTGATAATGGCAAAAAATCAAGTAACCCGTTTCGTGAAAAGCGTATTTATTTAACTCTTCTTTTAGCACTTCGGTTGCTTGCTGTGTCATATGCCAAAAGCCCAATTCATTATTTCGGTAGCTTTGCATCGCACCAGATACTTGACTGTTTTTCTCGCCACTGAACGCGCAATACCCCTTGCCAGGTTTTCCATTGTAAGCATGATGTAACTGTTCGATGAACACTTTAACTTTATCGTTAATTTGCATCTCATCTTCGCGTAAGTGGATCTGTGTATCTTCATCTTGCTTGTCGACATAATGTACAACTAGCTTATTCACCTCTATGCTCATCTTTGTTTTTCGCGCCTCTGGTGTTAAAATGTAAAAATTATAACTCTTTAAAATTGAACCAACTGATGCCTATCCAATCTAAATATTCCAACAAACAAGTTGAACAAATTGTTGACCAACTAATTGATGTTCTGACCTCACAGAAGGCACCAGTGGATTTGAGCCTCATGTGTTTGGGAAATTCTATCACGCATATTTTAAAAGAACATGTGCCAGAAGCGAAAAGACAATCTGTTGCTGAAAACTTCGCTAAAGCGCTCGTACAATCGGTAAAATAACTGGATGAATTTAACCCCACAAAGCCCGTTTTCTTCTAAAGCTAGCCAACTTTTAAGTTGGGGGCATTGGTTTACTTTCGCAAATATTGGCTTAGTACTGCTAATTAGCAGTAGCTACTTGTTTGCAGATAAAGCACCGTCAAGTTTGCTTGGCGGCTTTTATATGCTTATTACTTGGTTGAGCCATACAAGCTTTATTACCTTTAGTGCGTTTGTACTCACGGTATTCCCATTAAGCCTGATATTTCCTTACCCCAGGCATATTCGCGGTATGGCTGCACTGATAGCAACCTTCGGAATATCTGTGTTAAGCCTAGACGCATTTGTCTATTTTCAGCTCGGCTATCATATTAACCTCCAATCAGGTCCAGAGATAATCTCATTGCTTTGGAGTAAATTCAGTGGCTCGCCTATTATTGCCTGTACGTTAGCCTTAAGCTTTGTGGTTGTAGTGCTCATTTTTGAATTACTTGCAGGTAATCGGGCATGGCGCCACCTTGCTGAACTTAAAAGTTATAAATTTCCTAAATATGCATCTGCTATTTTAGTAAGTTGTTTTGCAGCCAGTCACAGCATTCACATTTGGGCCGACGCAAATGCCTATTTCGATATTACCAAGCAGGACAATGTGCTTCCGTTGTCTTATCCTACAACCGCCAAAACACTGCTGGCTAGGCATGATTTATTAGATATAAAACAGTACGAGCAAGCTCACGATATTAGCTTGACGCAAACTCAAAACTTATTCACCTATAGTAAACCGATTCCATCGTGTGATGTACCAGATAATGCGCCGATATCAATTATAGTGTTTGAGCAAACCCCTGATTTGGATGCTTTTGTTAATCAGCAACAACTAAGCCCTGTAAAGCAACTACTACAACCAACAAACCACTCTGATGCGCTGTTTAATTTGATTTATGGACTGCCCGCCTTTTATAAAACAGCCATTATGGAAAACTCGATGCCTGCATGGAGTTCAGCTCAGCCGCTACTGAACGTTATTGGCTTGGATGGCTTTGACGATATAAAAAGTGATAACGCACCTGTCAGCATCATTAACGGCAGTACACTTAAATCTGATAAAAAAATTGAAGGTACTATTATTGCGTTTTCTCTAGCACCTCAAAGCAGCGATGCAATTCATACAAGCAAATTTTATAGCAAAGGTTTTAAAGTATCTGAAGCGCTCATCTTTAAGCAATTACATGATATTACTTATACACTTGTAGCCTCTCATTTAAACTGTGCACAGCTTGCAAGTCATACTATGTTAGGGAGAGATCTTAAGCATATCAGTAGTGTTGAGGGAGTTAACTATACACAAGGTGTGTTAGTTGCCTTTAAAAAAGATAGGATTACATTGGTTAGTCAAGACGGTAGCTATAAAAACCTCTCTGGCACGGAAGGATTTACTATTGAACAGAAGCTGGATATTCCTTTTTTAATCAATAGTATCAAAGTATTGAAAAAGTTTTCACCTGAACAAAACCTACGTTGATTTGCCATTTAGTGATGTTTGTCTATCTTTGAGTGAGGAATATCTCAAAAGGAAGCTTTATGATACGGAGTCTTATTTTTTTACTGTTTTTTAGCTCACTCTCTGGCCAAGCAAAAACCATAGTTAATTACTATAAATGTGTTTCGGAACGCGGCACTGTATACAGCCAATTTCCGTGTGGCGGCAATGGTACAGAGCATACTCTGACCAACACAGACCCTAAAGCCAATACACCTGTCGAGCAACACTTTAAAACGCTTAACCGATTAGAACAGAAACAAATTGTTAGAAATTTAAAAAATCAACTGCGAGCCAAAAAGCACGAAGCGGCAATTTTAACAAGGGAAAGAGATAGAGAAACACGCGACCAACAACAACGTGTAAACCGCATCATGAGTGATAAAGAACGCTCAGAGACACTAAAAGATATTAAGCAAAAACTAAAGGCGATTAATAAAACTTATCACCAGCAGTATCGCTCACTAAACAAACAAATAGTGCAGTTAGAAAAACGCCTTAAGCGTTATGAATAAGTGACAGGCAAGATAAAAACCGTTAACCTACAAACAGGTCATACCACTTAAGGTACTACGGTGCAGTCATTTTCAATTGCTAAGCTGATATTGGCAGGCTTTACACGGCACTATCAGCTTTTTCAAAAAATAACGCAACTAGCAGGACAAGCTTTTGCTGAGCAAGATTGGTCTTTAATACAAAAGCTCAGTAAATCAAGAATTAGTCACTATGACTTGCGTGTTGATGAAACCATAAACCGGCTCAAAACGTCCCTGCCCTGCACTAAGCTCAATGAACCACTATGGTATCAAATAAAGCAAGACTACTTGGAGCTACTTAGCTTTCATCCCCAAGCCGAGTTAGCAGAAACTTTTTATAATAGTGTTTTTTGTCGCCTGTTCCATCGGCGTTACTTTAACAATGATTTTATTTTTGTTGAGACCACACTTAAAGACGCTCCGGCGTTACCCGTTGAGGCCGAGTATAGAAGTTATTTTCCTGCCGTAGGGGGTTTAAGACCCACCATTAAAGAAATCATAAGTCATATCGATTTTAAGATTGCATTCAATAACCTAGATAAAGATATCAAACTGCTATTAAAAGCCTTTATTCGCCAAGCTCCTGATACACATCATAAAAGTCATATGATGCGCTTTGATATATTACAAGCGCCGTTTTATCGTAATAAAGGCGCGTACATTATTGGTCGGGTAGTTTCAAAAAGTGGTGTGCAACCGTTCATAATATCCGTATTACACCATCCAAAAGGTGGCCTATATATTGATGCATTACTTACTAATTCATCGCAAATGCGAGTTATTTTTGGTTTTGCTAGAGCCTACTTCATGGTGGAAACACACGCGCCATCAGCCCTGATGCGATTTTTGAATCAATTGATGCCAAATAAAACCCCAGCGGAGCTTTACAATGCTATTGGCTTTCATAAACAAGGAAAAACCGAGTTCTATCGCGAGTTTCTCACACACCTAAACAATGGTGACGACCTATTTACAATAGCCCCAGGAACACCTGGCATGGTGATGATGGTATTCACGCTACCAAGCTTTCCTTATGTTTTTAAGGTTATAAAAGACAACTTTTCAGAAAGCAAACCATTTGGACGAGAGACTGTTTTAGCGCGCTACCAATTGGTTAAGAACCATGACAGAGTTGGAAGGATGGCTGACACAATTGAATACTCCGATGTAGTTATTCCAAAAAACCGTATTGAACCTGCTTTGTTGCAGCAGTTTTATAAAACCATAGCAGGTAGCATACAGGATGAAGGAGACATGATAGTCATCAAGCACCTTTACATCGAGCGGCGTATGACGCCTTTAAATCTGTATTTACAAAATGCCGACACAGAGCAAACAGAATATGTGATGAACGATTATGGCCTAGCTATTAAAGAGATGCTGCAAGCTAATATTTTCCCAGGGGATATGTTGCTGAAAAATTTTGGTGTGAGTAAACATCTGCGGGTGATCTTTTACGATTATGATGAAGTGCAGTATCTGACAGACATGAATTTTAGAGATATGCCAAAAATGGATTTATCGGATTTATACAGTGGTGTTGATGAGCTTTCAGCTGCACCTCAAGATGTATTTCCGCAGCAACTGTGTACATTTGTCCTCACAAACCCTACACTCAGAAGCCTATTTGAAAAAGCTCATCCGGAGCTATTAACTGCAAAGTTTTGGCAGCAAGCACAGCGAGATATAGAAAATAAGGTTGTAAAACATATATATCCTTACCCGCAAACGCAGCGCTTCGTCCACCTAGATAAAATAAAAAAGGAACGCCGTGAACATTAGTAAAATTGATTTAAACCTGCTTGTTTATTTAGACACTTTACTTCGCGAATGTAACGTTACGCGCGCGGCGAATCAGCTTAGCATTACACAACCGGCCATGAGTAACGGATTAAAAAGGTTAAGAAACCTTTTTAATGACCCAATTTTAGTGCGAACTAGTGAAGGAATGGTGCCAACCGAACGTGCACTTGAGCTGCAGCCTGTGATCCGAGGCATATTAATGACTCTTGAAGAGACATTAGCACCTAACCGTGAGTTTGTTGCACACCAAAGTAATCGCGTATTTAGAATCATGGCCAGTGACTACGCGGCGAGCACTTTAGCCCCAAAACTACTCAATAAATTGCACGAAGAAGCACCAGACACCACCTTAGACATTCTCACGCCCAGTGATGTAACGTTCCATGACGTGGAAAACGGCAAAGTGGATATGGCAATCAACCGCTTTGAAAACTTACCGCAATCTTTCCATCACAAGCAAATCTGGAAAGATAGCTTTTGTTGCTTGATTAAATCGGATAACCCTATAATTGACAACTTCAACTTAGATGCCTATTTAAAAGCACGTCATATCTGGGTGAGTAAAACCGGGTTTGGTGTAGGTGTAGGTATGGACCCCGCCGATGTACAAAAACTGGGTTGGGTAGACGAAGCGTTAGCGAACTTTGGTAAGCATAGAAATATCGCAACCTTTACGCGTAATTACCATGTAGCAATACATTTAGCCAAAGAGCAAAATTTAGTCGCCACTTTACCCTCAAAAGCAGCCAACATCTACAAAGATGACCCTGGGCTTGCAATTCTAGAGCCGCCATTCCCTATCCCACCGTTTGAGTTGGATATGATTTGGAGTCCGTTATTGCACCGAGATGCAAGCCATATTTGGCTAAGACAAAAAATTGCCGAAGTAGCTAACGAACTCAAATAATTGGATAAACAAAATGCGCCGCTACGAGCCGCTTATAAAGAGTTATCTTGGAATATCATGCTTGTAGACGGCGGCTGACCACTAGATTCTAACTGCTCAATTAGTCCTAGTAACCTTTGGTATTTGCTCACTAGGCGCACATTACTAATAGTTTGCAAACGTCGTTTAGCGGTCGTTTGAACCTGCGCGTAGTGCTGCTCAAAGATATCAATAACAGACTGATAGTAAAGGGCATATGCATCATTTGGGGAGTAACCCAAAGTCTTCTTATTTTGTTGCTTGGCTTGTTCTATATCAGCGCTTGTGAGCAACAACCGCGTAATGCCATTTAGTGCCATTACATTGTCAGGCTCAACTGCAAGAATGCGCTTATATTGCCGCGTTGCCTCGTTTAAGTTACCTTGCTTGAGCGCAATACCAGCCCTCATTAAAGCTGGCTCCATGGAATAAGGCTCAAAAATAGTGATCTGCTCCACATGCTTATCTGCCAATGATAATCCGCCCTGCTCTATTAAAACCCATGCTAATCCTTTGAGTGCTCGGATGTGTTCAGGGTGCTGTATAAGCACACCTTCAAATACCATACGCGCCTGTGTCAGTTCACCTGTTAAGTAATAATATTTACCGAGTTCGATATACCCTGCAGGGTGTTTTGGATACAACTCGGTTAACTTATCTATGAGACTATTAAGCTTTTTTTCGTCAACATTCGCACCGAGTAACAACGCCTCATTTAATACCTGACTATAACCTTGAATAATATCAAAGCATTGATTTGATATCTGGTAAGCTTGAGCGACTAACTCACTGGCAATGCGGTTTGACTCGATATTGCCACGATAAAAGTAATTCATGGCCTTTAAAAACAAATCATATGCTTGCGGATTTAACACATTTGCTTTTGCCGGCTGAGATATAAACGTGGGTTGCTGCACAGCAGGTAAATGTGCAAGCAAATCTTTTGCGATATCAAACTTTAAAAAATATAGTGAATTTCGATTTGTCTGATACTGTTTTACAAAAATTATTTCCTGCTGCAGCGTCAGCTCTATATCAACCACGACAAAATTGTCTCTACCACTGACTTTGCCAGACACCGTATAGCGTCGTCCATTACTATGCTGCTCTTTTATTACGCGACTACGGTTGATCTGAAGCCCTTTGAGCTCGCCGAGTAAATTAACTAACTCATACTTTAACGGATCAATTAAATATTTGATATTTATACTTTGTTTATCAGCTTCAAATGGTAATACATGTAAATGACGCGCTGCCTGTTGAATCTCAGCTGTTTCATCTTTTGACGAGCGAGCTATGATCAAAACAGCAGCTGCAAGTACACACATGAAAAAGCATGTTAGTATCCACGGTCGCTTTACCCGCAATAAATTCAATGCTCCATTATGGTTTGGTAATACATTACAGCGCTGTACTTCGCGTGCAAAACGGTACCCATTGCTGCGTTCAACCTCTATAAATACTAGATCGTCAGATACCGCTTTAAGTGACTGCCTTAATAACTTAACTCTTTGACTTAATGTTGTATTTTGTACATGAAGACTGCCCCAAACACGCGCAATCAACTCATCTTGGGTCAGCGTTTCTGGCCATGCGGCCATTAATTCAAATAACAACTTGTACGATAGTGTGGGTAGCTCTATACGTTGTTCATTAAAAAAAACCTGTTTAGATTCGCAGTTGAGATATAGATCTCCTGCTTTTAAGTACTTCACATTCAGTTCAACCAAGATATTAACCAATTGATTTATTTTGATATTTAAAATTATTCAAAAATATTCAAACGTATTTCAAGCAATTCAAAGCTACCAAGCATAGCTTCAACATTTCATAACGCGTGACTGCTGTTTGCAGTACACACCTAAGCTTTTTAAAGCATAACTTACGCAACACAGAATCAGATTAAGTATGAATATAACTATTTACAAGACTTCTTTTTTATTGCTTTTAATATTACTGGCAACTTCGGTGCAAGCACAATCCACTTACATTAAAGCCAGCTATTTACTCGATGTCGTCTCAGGAGAGTTACGACCTAACCCCATCATTGAAGTGACGGATCAGCACATTTCAGGTGTTTACTTCGGCAAAAGAAACTTAGCTAAGGCAGCAAATGTAATCGATTTGACAGGGCAAACTTTACTACCGGGATTGATGGACATGCATGTTCATTTAACCTTTTCCCCAACGCGTTTTGGCTATAAAGGGTTAAGTATTTCTGCCCCACGCGCTGCATTATACGGAGCTAAACATGCCAACGCCACACTAATGGCGGGGTTTACAACCGTAAGAAATATGGGGGCATTCGGTTATAGTGATATAGCCCTAAAACAAGCAATTGATGATGGAGATATTATTGGTCCGAGGCTATTTACAAGTGGACCAGCTATAGGTAGTACAGGTGGTCATTGTGACAACAATTTACTTGCTCCGCATTATGGCGTGAGTGCACATGGTGTGGCTGATGGCCCTTGGCAAGCCGTAGCCAAAGTAAGAGAAGCCATTAAATATGGTGCTAACACGATAAAAGTCTGTGCCAGTGGAGGGGTAATGTCTAAAGGCACTCAAGTCAGTGATGAACAATATACCATTGATGAAATGAGCGCTATTCGTGAAGAAGCTCACAGAAGAGGTATTATCGTTGCGGCTCACGCCCATGGTGAAAAATCCATCATTAATGCCATAACAGCAGGCATTGATTCTATAGAACATGCGAGCTTCTTATCTGAAAAGGCCATTGAATTGGCCATAAAAAACCAAACCTATTTGAGCATGGATGTTTTTGTTAGTGACTATATTTTGCAACATGCAAAAGACAATGGCGCATTACCAGAGTCCATCGAAAAAGAAAAGTTAGTAGGAAAACGTCAACGAGACAGCTTTAGCAATGCCTATAAACGTGGTGCAAATATTGTTTTTGGAACGGACGCCGCTATTTTCCCACATGGACAAAATGCGAAACAATTCAGCCATATGGTCAAATATGGCATGTCAGAAATTGATGCCATTCGCTCGTCAACTCTGGTTAGTGCCAAAATGTTAGGGTTAAGCGACTCTTTAGGCCAGCTAAAAAATGGGTTTGCAGCAGATATCATCGCTATCAGTGCTAATCCTCTGGCAAACATCGCCGAATTGGAACAAGTGAATTTTGTTATGAAGCAAGGCAAAGTGTATAAAAACTTAGCAGCTCAAGGGGAAAAACAATGAAATGTTTGTTGCTATTACTCGCTATTATCTGCTCACCATTGACCGTTTATGCTCAGATAGTTGAAGCTCTATCAAGTGATAAGAGTGATTATAACCTCAACTTTCACCCCAAATATAATCGTGTTGTTTTGGCCCGCTCAGACAACCATTTTAGTAACGCCAAAGTCATACAATACTCACGCTCGAATGAGGGTGAATTTACTCATCCTATTGAACTAAAACTTGGTCCTAACCAGTTTAAGTATACCGACCCCATGTATGCCCCTAATGGAAAACACCTTTATTTTGTCACCGATAGACCTTTAAATGGTGATGCCACAAGTCGGCATTTAAACCTCTGGCAAGCAACGTTAAAACAAGGTTTGGCGCAAGATATCGCACCGCTATTAATGCACATCAATTTAGATAACGATGCGCTTGGGCCAGAGCGCCATAATGACAAACTCTTTTTCACTCAAATTGAAAATGGCCAGTATAAAATTATGGTAAATAACGAGTCAGCTAAAAAAACCGAACCGTTCAATAGCATACCTATCGATAAGCATGTTACGGCGCGTAGCGACATCACATTTTCACCAGACGGAAAAGTTGCCGTATTTTGGCAAACGACTAAATCATCGAATCATGCAGACTTGTACGCAAGCCGCCACCATAAGGGAAAGTGGAGCGCGCCAATCAAATTAAAGGGTGATGTTAATTCAGCACATCATGAGATCACCCCACAATTCTCTGTGGATGCAAAGTGGCTGTACTATAGTAGTAACCGTCCAGAGCCAGGTTATGCTTTATTTAACATTCACAAAGTGAGTACAAAAAGTGCTTTTCCTGATAACTGGTATCAAGCGCACTTCGCACCAAAAAAGCTTAACTTGCTATCTCATCACTCGAGCGTCAAAGACATCACTGCATTTTCTTATACGGTAACGCTTGAGATCAACGGTACAAAAAGTAGCGAACGGGTTTATGTTCGCTACCAGCCATTTAGACTAACAAGTGTAAGACAAGGGGTTCGCTATGAAATAAACGCAAAATCAGGTGAAAAAATCAACCTCTCGAACCACACAACAGAACGCCTAAGTACGAGTGAAGTAAAGAATGAGATAAAAAGACTAAGACAGAACTTTATTGATTTACTAAAACAGCCGCAGACTAAGCTATATCGTCAATATAGTTATGAACCAAGCCAGTTTATCTATCGAATCGAAGCGCCATTAGTAGAGCCTTTTAGTATCTTAGTGGATGAGAAACGTAAAAAAATCCTTAAACTGTTTTACGATGATGGCGGAGTTGGTCATGAAATGGATTATCGAGCTGTAAAAGGCATTTTATGGCCATTTAAGTTTACTTATCAACAAGATGGTAAAACAATTGCTTCGGGGGAGTTTTCAAACCTGTGTATCTCTTACAGTAGTGATAAAGCAAACGCACAAAAGGGCGAGTGTAGTATTGAGTAGTGGAAGGAGGCCAGAGCCTACGCTAAGCATAGGGTGGCCTTAGTTGGAGAAAGGAATCGTTGGTAGGATTAAAGAAGAAGGAAAAGCCCACACAGCAGTTACTGGATAGGAATTAATTGTTTGATTAATTTAATTAAATTTTGGATTGTCAGCGTGAAAAGCTCAGGCTAGCTGCTCGCATAATAAATGAGAGCGAAAGCCTTGATAGTTAATTTGATGCTCAACTTCTGAGACAAACCATTTTCCAAGGATCTGGTCTACTTTATTTTTTTCAGTTGTAGACTTATCAACCACATTGATAACCGCACCGGCGACAATCTTTGCATCGCCAATCATAGACAAGGCCAGTGTTTTGGTTGCTCGCTTTTGCCGGTTGTGTTTCGCTTTGGCAGCCCGTTTAGCGGTCGCTTCGTCAGCATACACATAGGGCAATACCAAGGCGGGGCTGCCCTCACCTTCCTTAACAGGCGTGCGTGTTGCCGTTTCAAAATCATGATAAAACGCGGTTACTTCACCAATTTGGCGATAAGCACCTTGCTCATACTGCCAATCAAGTATGTGCAAATTACTGACTTCGACTTCTGTTAACGACTTACCAGAGAGTGACTTGCCCGTACCTCGCGCCATAAAAATCAGCTTGTCATAGGCAATTTTCACAATGGCATCAAACTGTTCAGCCAACATACTCAACAATTGCGCATCACTCTCATTTTGCTCAATATGCGGTAGCTCAATGTTTTTAAAAACATCACCAACACGTGGGTCTAAGCCATGTTCACCAGCTATATCAGACACCAGTTCACCCAGTTTTTTTGGCTTTTTAGGATCCTCTGGCCAAGAACGTTGTTTCGGCGTTTTTAGCGTGGTGTGCCAAAATAGCTTGTTACCAAACAACTCCATAGAGCGATGGGGACCACTTAAACTGGTCTCCCCCACTTCAAAAAGTCCTAAAGGTTGTAAGGTGGCAGTTTTGTCTTCGTTTCCTTCTTTATAACCCATAGCAATTTCAACGGTGTCGGTCGGTTTTGACACTTTGATAGGCGCAGGCTCTAAGTTGTCAAAGCGCACATAACAACTGTCACTCATCAGCCCCGTTTTCAAGCTCACTCGTACATCAACAATACGGTCAACCAATCGTTTAGCAACTTCTTTACCATTGGTTTTAATCGAAAACTGGGGCTGAATATTCTTAGCTGAACTGTCCATTGTCTGTACCTCAGTCCCAAATATTAATCACGTTTTGTGCAATTGGCTTTTCAATCACTTCTGGTAAAAATATTTCGATATTCTCTTTATAAATCGCGCCAAGTTCAGCCAAGCCATGATTGGCTTCCAGCACCATTTCGACCATGTCGCTGCTGCGTCCATAATGACGCCAGCAAATGTTGTCTAAGCAGTCGCCATCGCGGGTGATATAGGTGACACCATTCATTTTATTCTCCTTTTTACTTAGTATTGCCGTCATAGCTCTCTAAGGTCATTTGGAATTGAATTTCTCGTGGTATACCGTCGTTTAAAAACAACTTACGTTCTTCATTTATCGACTTGATGATCCATTTGCCCATCACTCGGCCAACAGATGGACTCGAGTTACCGCTTTTTTCTACGTACCCCAATGTGAGAGGCTTACCTTTGGCAGCCTCTGCTCGCATTTTATCAACCTGCACAAGACCCCCCTCTACCAGCTGTGGATAGATAGTGCCGTCAAGGTTGATACTTTGCCTGCCAACCCCGATAAATTGTTGAACTGGGCTATTTTTTTCGGTTTGCGATTCTTGGGTCTTCCAGCGATATTCCGTCTCGTAACTTAATTTACTAAAAGCCGCACTGCTTACCGAGAATTTGTAATCCCCCAGTTGCATCATGTGCGATGCGCTACTTACTTTTGCCATTAGGCTACCTCGTCAATGTATCTCAGGCGCATATCGCGCTGTGCTTGTTGCTGTTTCTGCTCTAGCACTTGTTTAATTTGTTCGGCAATATCAATGGCCGACATTTCTGGCGTGGCGTTTACCGTAATGTTGGCGTTTACCGTCACACTGCTATTTACATTTGGTTGTGAAGATGTCGACTTTGGCTCGCGCTTGGTTATTTCATGCAATGCATTTGGATCATTCTCAAGTTTTGATGACAATACAGCCGCATCTGGCGATTTAGCCGCAAGCTCTGAGGCTGGTTTGGCATTCGCTTGTTCTTTACCCAGTACTTTTTCACTAAACCAACCGCTAACACCGCCAACTGCTTTGCTAACTGCACCGCCACCGAAAAAACTCAACATCGGTGCGGCTGCTGCCAATACCGGATTTTTAGACTTGCCTAAAGTGCGGCTGATTAGCTCACCCGCCACCCAGCCACCGCGTGTTTCTCCGATGCTCTGTGCTTTTTCTTTGGCTGATAAAGCGTCGTTATTGGTCGTATTGAGTATGCTTAAACCGTTCACTGCATGGCCTAAAGCACCAGTGGCATTGGCCACTTTGCTCATTTTACTGCCCGACTTATTGGCGTTGGGCTGCGTCGCCATAATCGTGCCCGTGATGGCACCCATAGGGCCGAGCACATTACTCGCTAAGCTCAAAATACTGCCAAATGTATTTGAAGTACTGGCAGATTGTGATTGCGCCGAATTATTGGCTGTACTTGTCACTGACGTACTTTTATTTGAAGTACTCTGACTCGATGTGCTTTGCACCTGCGAGCTAAGCGTTTGATTGTTATCCTGATTTGTTTGCTGTGTATTACTGACCACTGACTTAACAATGGCGTCATTCGCTGCGGTTCGACCCAGCGTTTGATCTACTTTGCCGATACTCAAAGGTTGGGCATTGGCTAAAGACGCAGGTTGGCTTTGCGTGCCTTGCGCCACACTATCCGTTGTATTACTTGTCTCTGGAGAGGCTGGCGCTTCGTCGTCAATCTTGCTACCAAACCAGTCGCCTAAAAATCCACCCAGTGACTCACCACCAAACGAGCCGATTGCTCCACCAATCGCACCACCAATTAGGGTACCAACGCCCGGAATGATGGAGCCAATGGCTGCGCCCGCCGCGGCACCCGCCATGGCACCACCGACGCCACCCGCCGCAGTGCCAATTTGCTGAGACTTTTCACGTTTGCTGAGACTGTCATCTGACAAAGTGGAAGCAACATCAGCCGCGCCCATGATGCTACGCAATGGACCAGTAAATCGGCCGAGTGTTTTTGCAATTGGGCTGCGCGCTATGCTCTTAAATAAACCACCCGCTTTAAACTTAGGTTTATTCATCTTGCCAAAAATAGGGTCATTGGCAGCGCCACTTTGACCAAGCTTTAGCTTACTGGTTTGTTTAACCGGCTGCTTTGTTGATAACTTATTTGACGTTTTTGATGACTGCTTACGAGGCTGCTCATTTAAGCCACCATCCAATACTTTAAGCGCAGGTTTTGCCACTTTAACCTTTGCTTTTGGCTTCGCTTGCGTAACATCTCGGCCTTCTTTAGCCCACGGCTTGTTGTTGCTGCGATATTGCGCTTGATTGCGTTTACCGCCGCGACGCTTACCTTTGCGATTTTTGGCTGGCTTTTTCTTCTGCTGCTTTTGTGATGGTTGTTCATCATCACCAAGCGATGATAAAAACTCCGTCGCGGCATCACCTACCGATGATAAATCACCGTTCAAAATACCCTTAAAGTCGAGTTTACCAATGGCTGCGCCATGCTTTTTAAACACAGACGCCGCATCACTAAACCCAAAAGAGTTAAGCAGATCAGGACCTGCTTTCACCAAGGACTGTAAATCGCCCTCCATGATCCCTTTCATATCAAGCTGTTTTAACGCTGGTAATGCGCTTTGTAACGCCTTGGCAGGGCCTTTAAAGTTGGCGGCTTCCATTAAGCCCGGCGCAGCATCCAGCAATGATGAAATATCACCACTGGCAATACCTTGCATATCGAGCTGTTTAAGTGCCGGTAATGCAGTTTTTAATGCCTTTGCTGGACCTTTTAGATTAGCCGCTTCCATTAAGCCCGGCGCAGCATCCAGCAAGGATGAAATATCACCACTGGCGATACCTTGCATATCGAGCTGCTTAAGTGCCGGTAACGCGGTTTTTAATGCCTTTGCAGGACCTTTTAAATTGGCCGCTTCCATTAAGCCCGGCGCAGCATCCAGCAAGGATGAAATATCACCACTGGCGATACCTTGCATATCCAGCTGTTTAAGTGCTGGTAATGCGGTTTTTAATGCCTTTGCAGGACCTTTCAGATTGGCCGCTTCTAAAATGTCGGGCGCAAGGTCAATCAGCGATGACAAATCCCCTGCTGCAACACTTTGTAAATCCAATTGATTTAACGCACTAACTTGCTTTGCAGCTGGCTGTTTGTAGTTACCTGCATCTACATTTTTAGCTTTGCTTTGCTTTCGCTTAGTCGCGTTTAATGCCGAAGGTACTGAACGCTTATTGCCTTTTTTACCGTTATGCTTTGTGGCGTTACCATGTGTACCCTTACGCTTTACTTGCGATGGGGCCTGCTGTTTTTCAGCTTTTGGCTCTAATGCACTGACCGACGGCGCTGCGCTTTGCAGCGTATCAGACAAACCAATTTTATTTTTATCAGGCTCTGCCTGATTGCCTTTTAGTTTTGCCGTAAATTGGTTATTTATTGTTAGCTGCTGTTGAACCGTTTTAACGTTAACCACTTTTAAACTGGCTACCGTGTTAAGTAAGCCGCGAATGGCATTACCAACACTTTGTTCAAAAACTTTAGGTAAATCTTTACCGAGTCCAAGTATGGCGTTTTCAACCGCGCCGATAGACCAATTTAGTTGCGTAAAGCTTTCGTCGAGCGATGAAACATCAATGGCATTGAGCAAATTCGCCGTGCTGAACTGCACCGATGATAGGCTGTCGCGCATCACACTTTGTGCATCCAATTGTCGCACTGCCGACTCTTGTGTACTCAACAAGCTGCTTTCAATTGTAGCGCTACCAGTGCTTGCAGGGCGCTGTGCTAAAGCAACGGTTGGTGCTTGTTCTTGATGGCCTTCACCTAGCAGATCGGCTCCTTGAGGACCTTTTCCTTGAGGGAATGCACTGGTTTGTTCAGCAAGCGTTGCGTTGAGATCCAACAAATGCGCACGCAACTGCGTAACGTGGCTTGCCAAAAGTTCATTAACGTTAAATTGAGATAACAGGCCAAGTAATGATTCCAGCGGCTTAGTGTCAAACGCAAGTGCTTCATTTTGAAGTTGCGCAATTACCTGCCCGAGTACTTCGGCACTGACGCTAATGTCTTCATATGGCTGAACGTTTGGCAGCTTATTTTTCACTTTGTTTTGGGCAGTTCCCTGCTCAGTTGAAGCGCCCGCAGCTTGGGGGCGAATTTGATCAGAAGCGTCCTGATTTTTCATAGCAATACCTAGGAAATACAAAGAAATGAGCGACGTGCCTGTATTGGAAGTGCCTTAAAACCAAAGGAGATTTGGCTAGCACAAACAGGCGTGGTGTTTATTTTTGTAGCGCGAATCACACTCAAAGTAATGTGATTTGCGCTACAAAAAAGGCGGGATTAACCCGCCTCAGTCGATTGTTTGTAGTCTACGGCTGCCTCAAACCATTCGCACAGCTCAGGTTCGGTCAGCGCGTTTAACTCGTTTAAGCCCCACCCAGTATATTTAGCGAGGGCAATAACCATTGCTTTTAAGCGCTTGGGCGGGATACGAGAAAAGCCTGTAGCTTCTCGCGTAATTTGACAAAGTCACTCCAGTCTAATTCTTCAATCACATCTGGAGAAACCTCGCACAGATTTGAGAAGTAGCGAATTTCGCTTTCTGACTCACTCAAGTCTGTTTTGTCCACCATTAAACGGTCACGTACTTTTGGTCGTCTCATTGTAAGCGTTGCATACTCATGCGCGTCGATCGTTACTGGGAAGTTCAGTTTAATGATATCTGTCATAATGTATTACGCTCCAATTGCAGCACGTAGAAGTGCCATTTGATCTTTACCGTTGATGATACGTGTATCGTTGTATAGGTCGATGTCGTAGATAACGTCTTGACCAATTTCAAGTTTGTACTTTTGAACCGCGTATTGAAGCGTTAGTTTTGCTTCTTCGCCATCTTTCCAATTACCCATTTCAACTTCTTTGAAGAAGCCTTCAAGTGTAACTTTAACTGGTACTGGCTCTTCGCCTTGTGCTTGAATTGCACCACGCGCTGTAAGTGGTGTTGTTTTACCACTCCAGTCGCCTAGTAGCTTCATCATGTCAGCGTTGTACTCAAGTAACGTTACTGAGCCTTCAAGCTTTTCAAGCTGACCTACATCAAGCTCAATTGGCGCTTGGAAGCCTGAGGTTACTTCGCGAGTTTTAACCGTTACTTTTGGTAGTGTGATTTCGTCAGCAATACCTAGGTAGCCTTTACCATCAACGAATAACTTGAATTTTTTTAAGATTTTAGGAGACATTGCCATTATACGATTTCCTCTAGGTAGTTGTTGGTAAGAATGCTCTTGAAGGTGATGTGCTCAGCAGGCGTTGGTGGTGTAAAGTCAAAGCTGAAGAACACTTTACCTGCTTGGATGTTTTCAGGTGTATTTAGGTCTTCGTCAGCCCAAATCTGGCCACCTAAAATCGCACCTTGTGCTTTTAAGCTATCAAGGTAAGACTGAACGCTTTGCGTTACATCTTCGATGTAAGTTTTTGTGATGTTACGGTCAACCGCCCACATATGTGCACGTAGCAGTGAGTCGTTAATCATATCCGCTGTACGTACCACTGAAAGGAATGCCCATTTAGGGTCGTCAGAACACGTGCGGTTACCCCAAAGCTTAAAGCCGTTTTGACGGATAATGGTCGCTACTTCTTTTTCATTCAGTAGGTTAGCACGCGCATTTGAGTCGCCTAATTGGAAGTCAATTGGACGAGCTGTACCCACAATACCATTCATATTGGTATTACTTGGACTCCACCAAAAACCTCTATCGTTGTCAGATTTCGCAATCATACCAGCAACACGTGCACTGGCAGGTTCAACAACAGACTGACCGTCTTTAAATACTTTAACCGCTGGGTCAACAACGAATACGCGACGTGAACCAAAGTCTGCACGGTATGCTTTCGCATCTTCATCGGTTGTATTTGGACCATCAGCAATGATAACTGCACGTAAACGTTCAGCGACCGACACCATCTCTTTAACAACTGCGTTTGCTTCACCTGCTGGACGCTGATGTGCATAACCTGGTGCGACTAAAATACGAGGTGTTACACCAAGTACAGACTCTGCACCCAAGAAAGCATGTACACCTTCATAAGAGCCATCCGCGGCAACACCACCAACCATGTTAGACATGATTGCAGCCTCATCAGCACCTTCAACACGTACCACTACAACTACTGCACCAGCTTGGTCAAAAATACCATCCATTGCTGCTGGAAGTGTACCTTCAGCACCTAAAGGCGCTGCTTCAGCACGTTTACCTGCAATTAATACAGGTGTATTAAGTGGGAATTTTTCAGCATCTGCAGCTGGCGCTGTACCGATAACACCAATTACTGAGCTTTTTACTGTTTTGATTGGACGAGTGCCTGATTGCGCCTCGATCACCTCTACACCATGTAGAAATTGTGACATATGATTCTCCTTTAAGGGTATGTCAGTTAGAAACAAAAAAACCACGCAAAGCGTGGTTTAAGATTTAAAAAATAATTGGGGGATTAAGCCCAGTTTGCTTGTCGTTATACCTTAGGTATTAAACTTGAATGCCTTCGATTAATACGGGTTCGCCGTTAATTAAATACAGGCCATTTATATCAATAGATAATTTACCGCTGCCTGCAGGATGCACGGCAACCGATTCCAAACGAAAGCGTGGTTCCCATTTTTCAAGCCCTTCAGAAATGGCGAGGGTAATATCCCCCACCAACGAGGTAGAAAATGGTCTGTCGAGTAAATCGAATAAACCACAGCCATAGTCACGGCGCATAACTCGACTACCGAGCGGCGTCGTCACTATGTCACGAATACTTTGTTTTAGATGGTCAACCCCTGAAAGCGGTCGACCCGTTTGTGCGTTCATACCTATCATTGCGCTTCCTTTTGTTAACCGCCCACAGTAAAACTGCCCTCACCCAGAGCCATTGCACCACCGCAATTGGTTGCATCACCTATGCGAGCCACTGCTTTTCCCGCGATAGTAAAAGTGCCCGCGCCTTGTGCGATTTTTTTACCGATATGCTTGGTTTTTGGGTCTGCAATCATACTGTGGGTACTAATTGGGTCACCTACCCGTAAAGCCGGTTTACCTGCCACCGTAAAACTAGCTTGAGTGGCACTGGCGGTACCGGGCAAAAACCCCACATGCACATTAGTTAAATGGCCATCAAGAGAAATTGCTGGCATAGCTTACTCCTGTGCACTAATTGAACTACCGTTGAGCTTTAGTACGTCCGACGCTTTTACCGCCACGTTGCCACCCGTAGACTCGATATTGACCACTTTACCTTTGAGGTTAAGTGCATCGGTTGCCGTAACAGAAATGCTCCCGGTATTGGTGGTTAAGTTGGCATCGCCATTTTCAACCGTGATACTGGCATTTTCAGTGACAGTGACGTTGGCGTTGTTTTTCACAATCACGTTTAAGTCGTTCTCACACTCTAAGATAATGTCTTTGGCTGATTTGAGTTTGATTACCGCGGTGTCTTCTTTGATGTCAATTAAGTATTGATGTTTATTGCGGTCGTACTCAACCAGCGAACCATCTTGGTATTTGGTGCGCTGCACGTTGACACGCTCTTCCTTGGCAACATCGCTTACTACCTTGTCGATGTTGTGCTCTTTTTGATAGATGCTGCCGAGTACCACGCCTTGGGCTAAATCACCGCAGGGTGCCAACACCATCACTTGCTCACCCACTTCAGGGGCTTGCCAAGTTAAATCGTTAAACGCTTGATTGGTTAGCCAAGGCAGCCAAGTGGTAAGCCAATCACCAATTTTGACTCGTACTTTGGCTGTTTCGTAATCCACTTCATTCACAGTGCCAAGCGATATCAACTTTGCTAAGCGATTTTGCATATCTGCCTGTGCTAGATTACTTTGCAGCGAATTAGCCAGCATTGTTCACCTCCGCTATCACCACTTCACCCTCAGCATTTACCGTTGCCACATGATGATGCACGCCCCCTTGTGGACCTAAATACACATCGGTAATAGTAGGCCCAGGTAGCTCTTCTGGCGGCTCAACTTGATAGTAAAACTCCCAAATTAGCTTAGTTTTGCCTATCATCGAGTCGCTTTGCTTGGTAAAAGCAAACTCAGCATTTTGCGCCACAAAATGCTGCCAAGGAACGGGCACACCGTCTGCCTGCATCAAGGCTTCACCAGTTTCAATCACAGTGTCCAAACGCTTTAGCAGCGCGATGCTATCGGCATCTTCCGCTTCGATGTCTAGTTGCAGTTTTAGCACTCGTCTATCGAGTGGATTTGGGCTTAAGTTCTTGTTTGAAGTAGGCCCATAGGTAACGCCTGACGCGCTACCGGTACTTTGCAACTCACTGGCTTGACGTTCTGATATCAGCGTGACACAAAGCTGCGCCACTTGCGTTAAGTCTGGATACGGCATTGTCGGTTTTATTAAACCAACCTGTGCGATGCCTTGAAGTCCAGACGTCAGGTACTCAAGCACCTTTTCAACTAGGGTACTGCGATGATTCATAGTGATTCTCTGATATAAATGATCAGCCTTTTAAAATAAACAATGGCTGGAGGATTAACGGCGGACGATGTGCCCGAAGAGGGTTAGTTAGATAGCTTAAACTATGCTTTTGCCAATATTTCACTGACACCCAAAGCGCGAGTTTCAATCTCTTGAACGACGTTGTCTATGCCTTTTTGCTGATACGGAAAAGTCAGAGTCCCTTGCTCTACTTTTTGAGCAAACTGACCAATTATTGAATTTGATTCAGATGCTGCACTTTTCACCTCTTCTAGTGAAGTCGCCTCTGCTAGCTTAGTTGTTAGCTTGGCAAATTCCACCAATAAAATATGGCATGTATCTGACACGGTACCTAGTAAAGAGTCATGATCCGCTACGTTGATTTTGATCTGACCGCGTTTAACTTGCTTTTCAAGCTCTAAAATTGCTTGTTCTGATAAAGGTTTATATTCCATAAGTGCCCCCTAGGCTTCAATTCCAGGATAATTAACGACTCGGTCTATTGAGAAGAAGCTGTTTCCACCAAACTCTAAGATATTCTGAGGCTTTAAACCTTCGCCTTGCCTTGGTGATACGACTTGATTCTTAAATCTCACATACAGTTGACTATAGGGATCAAGACCTGAAATTTTTATAGAGTTAATATCATATACTCTGGCACCATCCCACCAACCTCCAGTACCCTGTATCGTTAAATTCTTAGCTGCTATTTCTTCGTTAATTTGCTCACTGGTCGCTTCAGTGTTAGCCAATATGAACTCTACAAATGAACGAGACCAGTCGTTAACATACTTTTCTGGCTCTTCATAGTATCCAGGTTCTGACGAATAAACATTGACAGTATGAACTTTGGTCAACTTCAGCGGCGCTGGATATGTAAGATACCCTGTATTTGTAACGGGTACTTTAATCCACTGTGTTTGTGTTTCATCATTGGGATCAATAGTGGGCTCTAATGACGCTTTTGTATGCAGAACGCGGTCATAGTAGCTAATAATCTGATTTGCATGACTATTTCCAAGCTCCATTATTGCTTTATCAATATCTTGATTTGCTTGCGTAATTACACTGTTAACCTCACCCATTTTGGTCGATACAGTACTGTTAATCTGACCAATTTGGTCTTGCACCGTTTGGGTTAAATTATCCGCAGCGGTCACTACATCGGTTAAGCGCTGCGTCATTGTTTTTTCTGACATGAAAACTCCTTAATTATTGAGCTTGCTCTAAAGCCACTAAACGCAGCTCTTGTTCAATTTGCCTTTGCATGGTGTTGAGCTGTACTAGTGCCATATCGGCCAGCTCTCTATCCACAATGATATTGAGGTTGTCAACCCCTACTTTTACTTCAACACTATTGGATGGAATTTGTGCTAAAGACAAAGTAAGCCACTGCAACACCTTTACATCTGGAGTGCGATAACCCAGTGTGGTGTTTTCTTGTGAGTACACGCCCAATAAGATCAGCTCAGGCTCGCCCTCACCGCTGTGATCAGGCGATTCGATAAAGACGCCAATTTCACGAATGGCGTACTCCAATGGCGCATCAAACTTAGCGGCAATTTTTAGCTCGCTGGTTTCACCATCGCTGTAATCGGTATCAACTATAGCAACGCGCTCTTTTTCGCCTTTTAGGGCTGTTTGTGTTTTGCTTGGTGTGTAAGCGGCATCACCAAAAGCCATATGGCTAATTTTGCCTTTAAAGCCACGCTGTGTAGCACTGAGCAAGGCGTTTAGTCCCGCTTGAGTAAACTGCAAGGTTAATGCAGACATTAAGTCGCTCCTTGTAACGTTAAATGATTAAATTGAATGCGTGTTAGCAGTGCGGCAATGCCTTGAGAGATTGCCCCAGGTTCAGGTTTTACCCCTAACCACGCAGCCTGATATTCGCAACTTGCAATGGCGCTGTTGCCACCAAGGGCTGCCCCCAATGAAGCTTTTGAGCTTGGAGGGGTAATGCCTGTTAACTGCGCCTGTTTATCAATCGCAGTAATGCCTGCCTTGGCACCTAAACCTGCGGTTAAAAATCCATTTGCGCTGTTGGGCCTAACGCCCTCAAACTGTGCCTGTTTATCACTTGCACCCACGCCAATTTTTGCGCCCAACACAGCACCAGAAAACAGCGTGCCATCATCGGGATGCACGCCGTTAAATGCCCCATCCTTGCGGGCAAGTCCAATCCCTGCACCACTAAACAACCCGGTTGCAAATTGCTCTTTCAACGAAATGCCTAATTGCACTTCAACGTGCACCGATGCACGCTTGGCGGTATCTACAATACGTTTAACCTGCGCTAGCATCGCTTTGGTAAGCAAACCTTGCGCGTTGGTATCGAGGTTTTGATTCACTAGCGCCTGTACCAGCACTGTGCCCCGTTGTGCACCTTCGCTTTGCCACCACTCTTGAATATCAGTTTCAATGCCCAAACTATCGAGAGCTTTTTTGAGTGCGTACGGGGTAGCCTTGTAACGGTGTACTTCAAATGCATCAGCAATTACTTGGCGCTTGTTTTTTTCGCTCCACGCATCATTCCAGTCATCCACCGACAGTGACCAAGCCAGCCATGGTAATAACTGTGCTGGGCACTTTTGTGGATGCCAAATATCGTAAAGTAACTGAGTTTGCTCTGGATAAGTTAATAACTGCGTAAGTGCGTGTAGTAATTTACTGGCATTACTGGGCAGTAACTTGGGCAAGTTAGCAAAGTTATCCATTTACTCCCCCAAAGCCACATGGGTATTTACTTTTATGCGCTCGCACAGTGCAACCTCATCGGCCGCCACCACAATATCCTCTGATGGGCTGATAATTTGCCCGCTTTCAACCCCCGGCTGATTAAGCGCTGCAAACAGCCCCATTTGATTTATATCTCTACCTAACAAACTTTGTTTTGCTAGATACTGAGCAAGCGCAGCTTTGACCGTTTGCTCTACTGCCGATGCAGCAGGCCCCGGTGCAATATTTATCGACACCTCTAAATCAAAACGCTTTAGCTGTGGGCCAGAGATTGTCACTCTATCGCCAAGCGGGCGTACTTTTGACGCCTCTTTGGCAATGTTGCCATCGATGGTTAATCCAAAGTGTTGATGTAAAGTATTCATCAAATCAGTTGATGGCACCCCATCTTTCTCGTGGCTTAAAATAGTTAGGTGAATATCACAAGGCTCTGGGCTGGTTACGTACACGTCTTTTACCCGCGAGTCTGCCGACAAAGCATGAAATTGATAGGCTTGCTTACTGCCTGCGGTATTTAACCCTTCAAACACCATTTGAATACGACGGCGAAAACGCTCATCCGATTCATCGGCTTGTCTAGCTAAATTGTACCTTGCCGCAATCGCCTCTAAGTCATTCCCTGTGGCGCTTGCTAACATACTGCCTTTAATGGCGTTATTTAATTTGCTATCGAACAGCGTTTGTTGATATGACATCATTTCAAGCAACACCAACATAGGTTCCGACTCTAAGGAAAGTGCGTCTTTGTACTGTGGGTATTGCTCCAGCAGTTTTTGCTTTAGCTGTGATAGCTTTTGCTCGAAATCCAGCTCAGTAATGGTGTCAGGTAATGGCACCTTCGACATATCTAATAAGTTAAAAACGCGCATATGCACCTCTGACGCCAATAAAAAAGCCCACTTTTTAAGGTGGGCTTAATTGCTCGGATAATGGAACTGTTAAGGTTTAAATGCCTGTGTTTAAGCATTTAGTTAATCATTCAGTATATGTGTATCTTACTGATTTTTAGCGTTTAAAACAGGTCAATGCTGACCTGAAGTAAGTATTTAAAAAACGCCACCGTCATTCTGACGAAGGTCAGAACCTCATTACACTCAGCATCGGGTGCCGACGATTAGCAGATCCTGAAACAAGTTCAGGATGACAATATTTGTTAAGAGTGACGGAATGCTTTGTTCTGCCCCAATAAAAAAGCCTACCACAGTGGGTAGGCTTAAAATGCAAGTTGGGACATAAACTGTATGTTAACTCGGTTGATAAACTCGGTTGATAAACTCGGTTGATAAACTCGGTTGAGAAGCTCAAGTGAGAAACTCAACTGAGTTAATTAATCAGCATATGTGTATCTTACTGATTTTTAGCGCTTAAAACAGGTCAATGCTGACCTGAAGTAAGTATTTTAAAAAACCACCGTCATTCTAACAAAGATCAGAATCTAACATCACGCGGCAGTTTGCGTCTGCCTTATTACGTAAAAGGTAATACTACTGGCACTAAAGCGTGGCTGCGCAAACTCTTCGTTTAGTAATGCTTGTGACACTTCAAAACGACCTGATGTGGGAAAGTTAAACGTTGCACTAAACTGGCCATTTTGCACTTCAATAGGAAAGTACACACGGCGACCATCATCGCGAAGCACCGGCACTAAAAATGACTCATCAGCAATATCCAACAACCCTGTTAAAGTGACATTCTGTCCTTCCGCCACAGTTACTTTAATCGCATCCAACGACTCGAAATTGCTTGGAACTTTTAACGCTCCGTCAACAGCTTGCAATTTAACCGTTTTAAGCTCAGGCATGGCTCGTTGCGCAAGCTCCTCTTCACGCGCTTGTTCTTGAGCTTGATATTCTATATACCAAAGCTGCGCTTGTTGTTTGGACTCCCAACGCTCCCCCGTCTCTGGGTGGGTTAGTAAATACGTGCCATGCAAATAGATGGCTTGTTTTTTATCGCTCCAATTAAACATATTCGCTCCTTAAGCAAAGTAAACGCGGCAAAGTGATTGTGTTTGGTGGTTATTACTATTTTCAAAAAAACGGAAATATTGATAAACAATCAAAGCGTTGTGAATCGGCGAATACGTGATTAATTGCGGGTAACCTTGAGCATGATAATTCGCACTGTTACTTTCATAACTGTTAGTTGGTGCAACCGATTCTAAATTTGCTCTTATAGGAGACCCTAAATTTGGTAATTTCACTCGACTTTTAAAGCTCTTAGCATAAATGTAACGGTTGGTTGCATGTGATAGCGTCGACTGATTATATTGAACAAGCCTTTGCGTACCAATATTTGTCATCGTTTCATATGTGTTATCTTTAAATGCGGCCTCCAAGCGAGATGGGGGGCGAGTAACACTAAGATAAGACAATGAAGATAAATAGCCTGTCTGGGAGCTGATACCAATACTTGAGTTTACGGGTTTAATCGTACGGTTGTGCAATGGTTCAAGACCCTGTGCTAGCGCCCAACTATCAAACTGAGTTTCGTTACTGAAAGTTTGTTGTAGTTGTTGTATCCATGTGCTTCCGTCGAATTCATGGAGAATTCCTGCATCAACCGAATATAAATTTTTCGTTTCTTTATCCTGATAAAGCTTAAAATAATCCGTTTCTAACGTTGCTTGAGTAGTAAAGCTTTGGCTCTTATAAATTGTAAGCTGCTTAGTACTTGCTATATAAGAAAATAGTGTATTTTCTCCACTCGGCAAAACCAAAACTCCAACCGTATCACTTCCATTTGGAGCAATAAGAGGAGTAGTTCGAGTAGCTTTAGAGACCTCTCCTTTTGAATCAATCATTAAAATTACAGCTGGGTTGTCTGCTTGAGTAGCACTCCCAGCATCAAAATAGCCGTAAAAGGTCTTATTGTCATAGTTCGCTAAACTAACGCTATTATATGCTCCATAGACTTGAGTAGTATTAATCAATGTCGAAACAGTATTATCATAATAATCCAATCTAAATTCTGGTTCGCCCAGTTTAAAAGTTGGATCAATGAGCTGTTTGGGCAGATCTGCTAACGTGTTAGCAACATTGGTCACTAAGCTTGAAGTGATCTCATTAAACTTAGTCTCAAGCTCAGGCAATAGCCCAAGGTTATCACTCTGTTCCAGCAATTTAGCTTGTAACTCTTTTACAACGTCACTAGCACTGGTTAGGTGACCTGTCGCCTCGCCCAAATGCTCTTGCGCCACAGCCACTATCGCGGCTTCCAAATTCGCACTACTTGATAATTTTTGAATGGCGTTGCTAACTAAGGTTTGCTCTTCTGCGCTGAGTTTTTCATTACTGCGCATTTTGTCGACCAAGTGGTCGACCATTTCCTGAATGGCGTTATTAATCGTTGCCATAATGTCCTCTTAAAGTGGGTAGATGGTTTCACCAAGTAGGTGATTGATTTTTTGCTTGCGATGTAGCTCGTGGTGGGCCGCTTGTTGCTGATTTATTAGAGCTTTTAGCTCTGCCAGCTTTGCGTCATTACTGAATGCTTGCTGTGCAAGTGCCAACTGTTGCTGCGTAAGCGCCTCTTGGTGTTGACTAAGGCCCTGTTCATGAGCCTCTACATCGGTATCAATTTGTGTCAGCGCTTGAATTAGCCTTAACACATCTTGTTCAAGCAAATTACTAGGATGAGGAAGCGGATAATCACGCTTAGGCGTATTAATTTCAACGGTCATACTTGCTCCTTAAGTTGAAAATGCGCGTAGGTTTTTCACTCTTGGGCGATGTGCTTCATTGCCGCGTAATACCAATTTCAGTCGTACCCGCTTTAATAAGCTTTCATCTGGCGTATTGGTGCCATCGTTGAATGTATGCAGGTAATCAAATTGCTTCCATCCTCCTTCGCTGGCTGAAGACTTAGTCAATGGAATTAGGATGGGTTCTGGCTGACTATCATCTAATAAGTACACTTCTATTGCTGCTGCGCCATCAAGTACCGCATCAAAGCTCACCGTAAATTGGCCACCATTGTGGCAGCTGATCTCACGAGTGATATAGTCGGCGCTTTGCTCAACCTCACCCAGCGCACATTGGCTGCCTGCAAACAGCACCGGGCTTAGCGTATCGGTGCCCGTTAAATTGGCGCTCACATTGAGGGTTTTACCAATCAGTTTTTGCTTGAGCTGACGTGGCGACCACTCTTGTGCGCGTTCTAAGATGTTGTCACTGCCAGCTACTTTAAAGGTAAAGTCCACGTCTGTTTGTGAGCTTGGTCGCTGCACAACCGCCAGTGCCATTAGGTCGCTAACGCTTTGTGCGGTAACGCTCCCTAAATCAACACTGTGTGTGTGTTGAGTAAACTTGGCGGCTTTTAATTTAAAGGTTAAGTCTTTGTTTTGATGTGGCGTCCAGGTACTGGCATTGCTTGATGACAACAATACACCTACTTGATAAGGCTGACTGGTTACCCAACCATGTTGTTGGTCAAACTGACCGAGTTCGGCAATCGCTACCTCATGCTGCGACCCATCGGTCAACACCACAATCGCGTATTCTTGTCCGGCTTGTAAAAACACCGGGGTAAACTCAAACAACGTGGCTGCGCCTATTGAAATATCATCGCTGGCTACTCGGCTTTGTGCTAACACTGTTTGTGTTGGTATGCCTTGCACTACCTCACGAATCTGTACTTGCACAGACTCACCTCCTTTGTCTGTAAAATACAATTCAACCGCCGCTATAAATCGGCTTTGCTGCAAGGTAAAGGTTTGTGCCAGTGGGTCAAAACGTTGCGTGGTAATAGTTGTTACTTGTGCTAGGGTTTCGGTACGAATTTGACCACTGCCCGTGTAGGTTGCGAACCCTTGTGAACCATGCTCTCCCTTGCCTTGAAACACCACGGTTTTTTCACCCGCGGGGATCGTTTGTGCGGGGATCGTAAATCGACCCGATAGCTCCCCGTTTTCATTTGCTGTGATCATCACGCTTCCTCCGCCACTAATTCAATGCCATCAAACAACACCCTCTCAAGTTGCTCATTTTTACCAAAGCCAGTGATTGTAAAGTGCACAGTTCTTTGACGTAAAAACTCTGCCTGTTGGGTTTGTACCCCCACGCGCTGGGTGTCTACTCGTGTGACAATGCGCTGAACTAAGCCTCCACCACGCGTAAAGCGGCGTGTAATCGGGCTACTCCAGCGCTGACGAGTTTCGGTCCAGTGATCCACATTCGGTGTTAAAGTCACTTGAGCAGGAACGGGCTCAAATGCCTGATAAGGATTCACCTTCATTGAACCCGTACGCTTTGGTTGAGTAAGCACATCTTCTAGCTCAAAAGGCAGTAATAGTGTTTGCTCAGCATCAAGTAACTCGACTTTGGGGGTGATTGGCAGCGTTAATTCACCATCAATGATGGCGGCGCTTTGATCTCTACCTTGGTCTCGAAGGTCATCATCTAAGAATGGGTCAACAAACACGCCATATTTACTGGCAGACTCTTGCGCATTGGCATCGTTACGCAGACGTTCAATAGCAAGCAACTGATATAAATCGCGAATTTGATGCTGCATATTTTGCAAGTCCAGCATGCTCACAGCTTGAATCGCCACCGACTCAATTCGTGGAGCCGTGCCATCCCACAATTGATACACATATGCCAAAGGTAGATGCTGCTCTGGGGCGGCTGGCGGCTGGGGGTACTCCAGTGCCGATGCGCCTTTTATACGCTCAACAACACCTTGTTTGGTCATTACAAATAAATCAATCCGAGGGTTAAACCTCTGATAATCCATTTCAATTTCTTCAGTAAGAATCGTTTCGTCAGCGCCTATATCCGATGTATCAATTCTAAAGCTATTTAAGGTTTGCTCTTTGGTATTAACAACTCGAGAATACACATAGGTCACTTGATAGCTACTGCCCGCAGGAGGTCGCTCTTTTGGACCATCTAGCAACCAAACGATATGATTGTCTTCTTGCTTGAAATCTTGGCCTTCAACATACTCAATTTCGTTATATTCGACCTTTTCAATATGAGTAACGCCAGTATTGTGAAAGCTTTTATCACGGAGTTGCCCAGCTTCTCTGCTCAAATTGCGCGTTGCCCGAATGTCGATACTTGCTCGGTCCACCTGTTTTAAAGGCGCAAAGTCTACTTTTGCCCATAGCTGTTGTTGCCCGTCAACTACCACTAACTCAAGGTTGGTTTTTTCAGCACCAATTACTTGTACATCAGGATCAGCTGGTAGCGTCACCGGCAACGCCATTGCATAACTAAGTTCAAACCCAGCAATATGGGCTTTGCCCGACTGTAAGCTAAAGTGCTGTTTACCATTGTCGGTCTTTATGTAATGCAGGCCCAACCCCTCTACCACATAGTTACCCCCGTTGGACTCTCTATCGTATCGCGCTAACGCGCTCGAAATAGCATCGACTTGAGGCGGCGCTTCTTTGATTTCCAACACGCCTTTGTTTATTTGATATACAGGGTAAAACTCAGTATTAGCAGCTTGCGCCCCCTCTAACAATCCCCAACGACCAGTTACTTGCAAACGCGCCGCGCCTGCTTCGTTGTAGTTATGATGTACCGTTGGCGAGCCTTCACCAGCTGGGTCTCGCAATTCAACATCTTGTTCTTCAGTAACAACGGTGCTTTCTAAAAAGATCCCTACTACAGTATCTTTACTGATATCTAGCTCATATTCAGCGCTTGGGATTGGCCTTACCGCACCGCGGATATATACAGATGCGGCGGCAAGCCTGACGCGTGCGCCATCTTTATCTTGCTCTACTTTAACGCCGCCACCTGAAACAATATTGCCATCTTTTAATAAGGCATCGGCAACACCTTTGACCTGATGGGCCACTTGATGCTGTACATCATTAAGCTCTCGGCTTTGCAGACCTTTGCCGGCGCGAAACAGGATATGTTCGTACTGTTTGTTAGCATCAAACTTTTGGTAGTAATCAGGATGCTCTGCCCTGATTTGATCATAAATATGTGGCTGCATAATGCTCCCTTAGAAGCTTATTACAAATTCAAAAGATTCACGTACCCCTTGGTCGCGATAAATCGCGGGCCGATGCTCAAGTAGCATCAAGGTGCCAATTTGCGACACTTCACTGGGGAGTAAATAAGGTTTGCCATTTGGCACATCGGCATTAGGCTTTGTGCCTACCATTAAACCCAACTCTCGAACGGTTTTTGATAAGCCATCTTCAAAGTCGTAATTAAATTGGCAATACAAGTGCGGGGTTGGATAGTCGACAATTTTATAACGCCCATTGGGGACTTGAATTTCGCCGTTTTCTTGATCTACCTCGCAATACAACACCCGAGTTGCTTTGCGATAACCTAAAGTAGAGGTTAGCTGTGTGCTAGCACTTTGCTCTGGCGGAAGTTGGTTATCCCACTCAATTGCACCTTGCCCCCACGCCAGATAAATATCTTCTTGCTTAATGGACTTAGCCAGTGCAATGCGCCCTGCACGAGTCAATATGGCCACTGTGTACTCCTTAAAATAAATAATGTTGGCAAATAACGCGCACAAAAAAGCCCGCCTCTGCGTTGTGCGAGTCGTTAAAAGGTCTTGAGATCCTGAAACAAGTTCAGGATGACGAACAATCCGTCATTCTGACGAAGGTCAGAATCTCGCTGACGTTCAGCATTGGGCGCTGAGAGCAAGAAGATCCTGAAACAAGTTCAGGATGACGAACAACCCGTCATTCTGACGAAGGTCAGAATCTTGTGACGCTCAGCTCCCTAAACAGACTCAAAATGGCATCTACGAACTTATGAACGACTCTAGTTGCGCATTAGCGGGCTTAAATCTGTGTTAATAGTGAATTATTGGCTAACCCACAATGCGGTTTGTTGCGCTGATGCCAATTTACAGGCCTCAAACAACTGCGCTTTACTCACCTGCGCCACGTCATTGTTTGCCAATATCCATGATGTGCTCTCATCGTCTTGCATGACCACCAGCGCGCGCGCCATACGTTGTTGGCTTAGCTCATCTGCATCAAACTCCATCCCGTCAACTTCTACGGTCAGTTTGGCAAGCTCTTGCATACGTGTTTGCTTAAAGCGTTCACGCTTAACTTGTGCGATTTGCGCTTCACTGTGTGCGTGCGTTGCTGGATAGATATAAGCGACCAAAGCTTCGTCGTCATATTCTGTACGTGCGGGGGTTGCTTCGGTGGTTAATGCAAGGTCAACCTCAACATACTCTGTGCGATAACACTGGCGACGTAGCGATAAGTCTAGTTGTGGTTGAGCTGGTAATTCAGGGACTTCTATCAACTCATCGCTATCGGCATCTAGGTTGGCATTGTGTGCCAGCGCAGCTTGACGCGCCGCCTCCACTTCGACCACTTCAAGTTCCCACGCTTGATATGCAGCAACATGAGCGGCTTGCTCTTGCTCAATGGCCGCTTTTAATGCCTGCTCAACCTGCTCCTGTGGGTGACGTAGTGCCATTTTGGTTAGCACATCGTCATAACTGATGCTTGGCTGCTCAAACAATTGCTGCGCACTGTCAGTGCTTGCTTGTTCATTAATCGCTTGTGTTTCAGGCACAGTTGAGTCGACCGCTAGCGCAGTCTCATTATTAGTTTGTTCCATAATTTGTCCTTAGTGGCTGGCAATACCCAGCGGAAGTTGTGTGTGATGGCAAAATACTTTCACGGTATTGCCGTTTAAATCTGTTTTGGTGTTTTCACCGTTGATGATCGGGATAATTTGGTCATCGCCCCATGATGCAGGGTCAATAGGAATTAAATATTCATGTCTATCTGGCGCATGATGAACACCCACAGCCCCATTGGTTTGAGTCACCCAGTTTGGTGCGTTCCAATTAACACTGGAGGATGTTTTACAATACCAATAACGACCATCCATCACGGTTGTACCTGCATCAAGGTGCACATAGTAGAGATTTCCCGCAACCATATTTGTGCCTAAGTTAGTAGCACTTATTGTTGTAAACTCGGGTGTACCGTACATCAACTCTGCACCATTAAACTGCAAATATAACAAGCCATTTTTTTCTACTACGGTGCTCAATGTTTTAACCGCGCTTGATGGCTCTGTTTGGCTATCTAAATTCAGCGGCGCGTGTTTGGGTTCATCCCCAAGAGATTGTGTCCACGTCAATTGACCTGTAGGAGCATATTTACTGAGTTTATTAACCGCAACCTCTTCGTGTATAAATGCACCATTGGCTCGCGTGCCCACATTACCCGTTAAACTCGGTTGTAAGCGGTTGCCGTAGGCTGTTAAGTTAGCTTGCGTTGCATACACATTGCCTACAGTGCTTATCACTGGCTGGTGGCTGGTGGCCTGAGTAAAATAAGCAGGGGTTTTATAGCTGAGTAAGACAACAATATCAGGGTGCCAACTTCCCGAACTGGTATTTTTGATGTTATCAAAACCAACGTCTGAGTTTGTCCAAGTTTCACCTAAATCTCGAGTATAAGTCGCATTTAACTTACTATCTGTAGTTTTTTTATTCAGTGGATATCCATACGAATTATCAGGTAACTTTGGCAACCACTGGCCAACAACGCCGTTAGGGAACGTCTCCGCAATACGCTCAGGGTGACCAACTATGTCAGTCCACGGGAGAGAGTCAAATTCACTCGTCATTTGCTCGCCGTTTACTAAATAAATATCATCTCCAATCTGCCAGTCTAGCAAAGTGCTTGACCCGACATTCTGAAACCTGTTTTCTAATAATGCACTCGGAACATCTGAAGTATAAATATTGCCGCTGGGTTCAACATATATTGGGTAAAGTATATTGCCTCGAATACTGTTATATAAGTAGCTAAATGGCCTATTTTGAGGTTCAACTTCATAACCATTTTGTGTATCAACGGTTCCAAACAAGTTTATGTAATACTTACCTGCATATGCACTGGCTATTGCTAGTTTTTTTGCTTTCACAGTGGTGAATATTGTTTTTCCTTTACCACGCAATGTGCCTGCTATTGCTTTATTTAAAGCATCTTCGCGCAGTTGATTAACATCTAATTTATTGGCGTTTAGGCGTAAGTCTTCCACTTGGCCTGCGTAGATAGCATCATAGTATGTATATTGGTCTAGGCGACCATAAACGCTATCATTGTGATTTTCTATACTTGAACCCCAGCGGCCCCAAGCAACTTTACCGTGCTCCCATTGCGTGTCATTGGCAGAATAGTTAAAACAAGCTGCTTGAGAGGTCAAAAATTCAACTCCGGTTGCATCATGCCAATATTTTAAAAAGCCACCTGTATGCCAAACTTTTGCCGTGCCCATCGGGTTATATGTTGGGTGATAAGCACCTTGGTTTAAGCGCTGGACTATCGCAATAGGTATAGTCAAAGGTTTAGTCTGTCCATAGCTTAGTGAGCCGATTGTTGTACCTTCCCCTTCAGCAACGCCATTATCTTGTTTAGTGTAAATGGTGTGCGTATGACCTTTCATTACAAACACTTTAGAAGTAACACTCTGTGATGAGCCTTGCGCAAACGTGATACGTCGCCTATCCGCAATTGCCCACTCTGTTGTTATCTCATGCACAGATGGACGTAATTCATTCCATTGGTCGCCATAACCTTCAACTACTCGAACCCGGTACCGTACCTGAATATACGCTTTGGCTTCTGGGTCGTAATAAATATTGTGCTCAGGATTTTTTAAAAACTTAACGCGGTTTACGGCAGATAGAGTTGACCATTTTACGCCATACCCTTTGGTATCGGTGTCCCATTCACCAAACGCGGAGTAACCTTGTGCAACTAAATTACTGGCAAGGCCAATGCCCTCGTAAGTATTTGCACCGAATTGCACGTTACCCAGTGGATAAACCACATCTTTATCGGCAATTTTTTCATGCCACGACTCAAGGAAAACGAGGTCTTTACGAGAGGTGATGACTTGTTCGGTAACGGGCATTACCGATACATTTCTGATTGATACAGATTCACCAACCGCTGTTGGCGAGTTAGTGCCAACGTTGATACGCGTTGATGAGGCCGTGGCAACATGCTTAACGGTAACATCATACCATTTGCCTACTTGAGGTGTACGCTCAATAAATTCTGTGTCTCCAAACGCAGCAAATACGTGGTTGTTTTCATGTACTTTAATCGACACCTTTAACACATACTCTTTACCAGCTTCTGTCGGTACCTGCTGATTAATAAGCGATGCATATGTTCCATCAATATCAGTGAGGGTAGCGACCCCATTAGTTACTGACACTTCATCGTTTGCTGCGTTAAGAGACCAGCCCGAAATATCACCGGTACTAAAGTTACCATTGGTTACCAACCCACCAAACGCCTCTTCAGCACTAGCATGTTGGGTTACTTTTCCCGTGGCAGAATCATAGGTTTTAGTGCCATCGGGGGCGTCTGGAAAGTTAATTTGATTAAGAATGTCTGGGTTTGCTGAATTAACAAAGCTCAATCGTAACTGCGTGCCATCAACTGAGCATAATGGGAAGTTAGAACTTGATTTCCCTTGCTGTCCTCCACCATCTGAACCCGTCATCAATTGATTTTTATACGCAGGTGCCTTTGCAGGTTGAAATAGGCCCTCGTTTATCCACTGTGGACTCCAATTACCCTCAGTGGTGTAACACTTCCCCCATTCCACAAACCCACTGCCCGCATATTGCTGCTTGCGCATTTGGCGCAGTGCATCAAACTGAGCTTTGGTCATTACCTCTGGGTGTGGGTTGATTTTTTGTGTTTCGTTAATCAGCGTTGCAAGCGTATCAACTTGGTATTCTGTGTCGTTTAAGTCTTTAAAAGTGACTTTACCGGTTTTGGTTTGCCAGTCGCGGGCAGCTTGATGGTTTTGTTTAGCAAGCTGGTGTACTTTGTCTATCTCTTGCCAGCTGTCTTCTATGGCAGTTTTTAGGTTTGAGACTTCGTTGGTTTGCTCGGTGACGATGGCATTAATTTCAGTTAGTTTTAAATCTATACTCATGATGATTCCTTACAATCCGGCGTTTCTTAACCGTTTGTTCAGTAAAAAGTTTTGGTGAATTTGTTTGGTCAAGTTTTTACTTTGTAAGACGTGTGCGTAGGTCATGGTGAGCAGCTCTTCGGTTAAAAACACGTTGGCGTTGTTCACCCCAACCGTACACGTAATATTGTCATTAGGCAGAGCCGATACGCTGAGGTTAAATACCTCAAGCCAAGCGGCATCGGCTGATTTATAGTTCAGCTGCTTATTTGGCACACTGTACACAGCCACTAAGGTCTGCTCAGTTGACCAAATACCAATCTCTTTTACTGGGTATTCTTGTGGGCCATCAAATAAGGCACTAAAGCGCAGCTGTTTGCCAAACTGGTGGTCGTCAAAAATTTCAGCACCACCAATGGGGACTATTTGTAGCTGGTTGCGAAGTGCGGTTTGTGTGTTGCTAGGAGCATAGGCTTGATCTCCCGCCGACACATGGGTGATCGCCATACTAATGCCCTGCTGAGAGGCGCTAAGCAGTTTGCTCAAGCCTTGCTCAGTCCACACGATAGGCGTAAATGTGCTTGGGTCGCTCATGTTGGTTTCCGATTGATTTTACTAAAAACAAAATATGAAAGCGCGAATGCGCCAAAGAAAATGGCTTGCCTAACCGTTTGGCAGGGTTGCAATCAGGTTTAATGTGCCGTAGTTCATTCGCCCGGTGCTTGCGCCCGAGAAGCTTAATGGTGCCACATTAGTGATGCGCTTATAGTTCATTTGCACGCTACATAATTGCTGTGATTGCCAATTGGCGTTTTGCCAACGGTCATGCCATGGACCTAACCACACCCGTTGTGCAAGGGTACGTTGTTGACTAAATAAACGACTCCGCACAATGATGTTAGGCAGATGCGATGGCTGGTTGGTGGTTAAGCAGTAGCGACCTGTCTCTTGAACATCTAAATGCTCACTTATTTGACTGCGTTTGCGCTGGTGGGCAAAGCTAATTTGCTCAACGCTTGCATCAACAAAGTGCTTTTGTGTGCGGCCAAAACTGGCCTTAACTAAACCTTTGCCTTGATGCTTAAACATCACACCAGAGTAATCACTGAGCACATGACCAAACCCACAGCCTTGGCTTGATAGCGTTTGCTTGCGAATGTCATAGCCATGATATACGCGAGTCAGTTCGCTGCTCACCGGTGCCGATAGCTGTGCCAGATTAACCACCTTGGTTAAGCGCTCGTCACCGGGCACAGTGCCTGCTTCAATTTGATAGGTATAATAATGCTGCCCCGGTGGGGTGTTTTCTATCTGTGCATCGTTTAGCTCAAGCCAACCAAGTGCCGTGGTTAAACTTTTTGGCGTGCCTCGAATACGTTGCCATGCCAGCCCGTCTTTAAGAGTTTTGCGCACATCTTGGCTGTAGGGCAAAATGCTTTCTAACCCATACTCCCACACTAGCCACATAAGTTGCGCATCGTGCGGATTGGCCTTCATGTTGGTTAGATTAGCAATTGCGCCATCAAACAGGGTTGTTTGATCTTGGCTTTGCAAGCCTTTGAGCTGCAGCGGGCTATGATTAGGGGGTAAAAGTTGTTGCATTGTTACCTCACGCAAAGTGTGAGTTTAATATTGCCCGGTACGGCACATTGCTCTGGCGTGATGTTAATTAAGCCATTGGGCTTTTTAATTTCAACCTGACTCACCCCGCTTTTGTGCAGTTGCGCGCTTATCCAACTCGGTGCTAAATCCCAATCTAGTTTTGCCTCATCGCGCCACGCGTTGCGCAGCAGCGGCTCTAGCTCATTAAACACATCGCTAGAGGTATTGGGCTGTAAATAGATATCCGCTTCAATATCAACTACTTTCATATCAGCGGGTTGCACTGTTACCGAATCGGTGAGCATTTTAACGCTATCATCCAACACTTTGTCTTTGACACGTTCAACCGTGGTTTTGCTTGGCGGTGCATCTGCTGGTTGTGGTTCGTTCTTGATGCCTAAGGTATGGCTATCCAATGCCTCTTTTGCTAACACGGTTACAATCACACTACCGCGGATCACTTTACCGTCTCGTATATTGGTTACCGATACATCGGCAATCTCGTTAGGTGCGGCATTAATAGCATGATTACGATAGTGCTCGGCACTGCCTGCGGTGCTTGATGCAATGGTATTGTTACGAATACGTTGACGATAATCGTCATCTTGCTCATCGGCCACTCGCTCAACGCCATAAAAGGCACCGAGGTGCTCTAAATCAGCGCCTTTGGCAAAGGCCAATAAATTTGACTGCGCCGCTTGGTTAATGCGCTGGCGCAGTAATAGTTCTTGATAGCTTTCTACCTGAAGCCACACAGTTAACGGGTCACTCTCAAGTTCAAGCGCCTGCGCATAGTCTGGCGCAAGCTCTATAAAGCGCGCCTTACGCGCTTTATAGATGGCTTCAAATGAGAGTGATTCGATAATGTTGGGATCAGGGAGTTTGCTTAAATCGATATAACTGGTCATCGATTAGGCTCCTTGAATTTTTTGGCGAAAAGCGAACTATTTAATTCTCATGTAATATGGAAGCTCTGTATTTGACTCTTGCGCTTGAATCGTGCCAATGCCTTTTTTAAATAGCGTAATTTTACCGTCACCATAGCGTGAGACATATACACCACCATTACCATTGCTTGCCAATCCTCGAAACTGTCCCGAAGAATAGATTTTTGGTTTGATTGACTCTCCTGGAACAATAGCGCCCAATTTGTCGTATTTTTTAATGTCTGAGTGGTTGTGAATTGAAATGTAAAAGCCACCTTCGTGATAGGCCAACCCACTAGCATATATATCAATATTTGGAATTGTTGACATATATTGACCTGTTTTTGTGTAGGATGTCAGTGACAGTTGATTACCCGTTTGCGAGGCTGATAATACCCAAATAAACTCACCATCATAGGTAAAGTCACGGCAGCCAAAATTCTGAGAAAAGCGAAATTGACTAATATGCTCTAGATTGGTTGTGAATCGATGAATATTCGCATTATTGTAGTCGTAGATGAGTATATGTGTACCATCAAACGTTAACGCCGTAACATACGCTACGTGTGCACTTACATCAAAACTCTCAATTTCACCTTCAAAATTTTCGTCAACGCGATAAACTATTTTGTTGTTTTGAGCTGCAAAAAATATATAGCCGCTTGCATATGTTAACGACAAATCTCCAGAAGGTGCACCTGACATTACAGCAGCTGGTAGATATAAATGACGACTAGCATCTGGATACTGCGCAAAATCTAATTCACAATGCCCCGAACGCAGCCATACCGAGCCATCAGGCGCATGGTATTTTATTTCAGTTTCAGGTAGCTGCATTGCTATTACACTATTTACAGGTAAAGAACCTGCGGTACTTTCGAAATCATTATGGATCATAAATACCACTCTCCATTCAAATAGATTAAACTACGCTGCACACTCGTTTTGGTCATTTGATACTCAGTACCTGCAACGTCTTTTTTATAAATTGACTGACCTTGCGGCGCTAACACTCTGACCGGATTTTCTCTTGTTGCACCACAGTTTCTACCAAGCATGACAGAGACAACCGCTCCCTCAATGGCTGAGGTCGGCAACTGCAATGTGGTTACTGAGGTAAACAAATAACGTCCACCTGCTGTGGCCAATGTCGGTTGGTCAACCAGTGTGAACTTGCCCATTTCAACAGGCACGCCGCCTAAGGTTTGCCCATCACCAATAAACAACTGCTCAGCCTCTGGAGACCATCCCGGCTCGCCGTTGGCGAGAACGGTTTGTAACCGTTCTGCCTCGGGTCCGCGTCTAAATTGAATCTTTCGACCCATTAAAATGTGCCTCCGTCAATGTCGCCGTCCTCAACCGCTAAGCCTAATGAATTAACCCAATCTTTTACCCATGCGGTGTTGGCAATATGGGTGCTGTCGTCAGACAACGCGCGAGTGGGTGCTTTTGGGTTGCCTGTAAAGTTTGGTGAGGTAAATAACTGTGCTTTAGATTCATTGGTAACGTTACTTAAACCTACATCGCTTTTATTGATTGTTACCGCGCCCGTTTTGCCATTTACAGATAAAACGTTATCGGTTGGCGTTCTGAGTAAAATCCAGTTCGATAGCACGTTGGCTGGGTTCGCTTTTAGCACATACGACTTGTTCTCGTCAGTACGAATTGCCAAATCGCCCGGCTGTGCCGTTAGCGCAAGCATGGCGGCTTGGTTTGCCACTTCAAACGGCTGGCCAATGGCTAAACTTGGTAGCACGCCCTCTGGAATTTTACCGCTGCCATCAAGGGTTAATACTTGATTTGCGCCTGTACCAGCATCTTTATAAATGGCGCTGCCAAGGGTGCCAAAAATGTCAATACCACCCGGGGTTTGGCCGTCACCTACAAACAGTTTTTTGCTATCGGTAAGCCAAATTGGTTCACCGCTTGCTGGGGTTACGTTGGTTCTGTTGGCTGCTGGGCCGCGTCTAAATTGTAATTTGTTTGCCATTATAAAGTGCCTCCATCTAGGCTAGTTGCATTAGGATAAGAATCTGAAAAAGCACCGCCATCAAGTGATAGCAGGCCCATAAATTTGTTGATTTCATTGGCGACATGTTCTTGCGTGGCGTACACCATAGATGGGTCAATTTTTAAATTTACCGCATTAGCCTGAACCACATCGATCACCGCTTTTATGCCAAGCTCGGCGCTGGCGTTGTCGGCAATATTAGGTTTGTATGTTTCTGGATATTTAACAATGGCAAACGCCACATCATCTTCGGTATAAAAGGCCGCTTCGCGAACATAAAAGCCGCCTTCAGTTGATGGTACTACCCCTATAATTTCGAGCATTGAAGGGCTTTCATCGAGGGTTTTAGAGCTATTGATTAGCCCCCTAAAGCGCTCATTAGTAAGGCCTTGCGCATCTGGGTGAATTAGGCCATCGCCTACGGCAAATTTGGTTAAATTGATTTTTTGGCCCGTGCCAATGGCGTTGGCAATTTTAGCTCGACCAGCTGGGGTCAGCATGGTCCAGTATTGAGGCTGAGACATAACTACTCCGAGGATATACTTTGATTTGATTAAAAGATTGGTTAACAAGCGCAACACGCAACGACGACTCACTGCTAATTTCGCTGGCATAATAGGGATATACGGTGGCAGTAATGCCCGATGTGGCAGCACTGGCAAAGGCCAATTCTGTCTCACTGAGCAAGCTCACCGATAAATCAAACTGCACACTTTCGCGCTTGGTATGGGTGATGGTGGCATAGATCTGCTCTATCACCTCTTGATCTATGCCTTTGTCGGTCACCGACACATCAACCGAAAACGTCCCCGCAACGCCTTGCGGTGTTTTTTCAAACCACTCTTTTAGGTTTGTTTTATAACCAAACGGGGTAAGGCCATTAATAATGGCAAAGCGCGTGCCTAAATGTTTGTGCTGCTCATAACTTTGCGAGACAACCAAACGCTTGGTTGCATCACTCCAACTTTCATCCCATTGCGTTACACCTTGGCTCCAAGCAAGCCAAGGTAGCAAAGACGTTGGACAACTTTGTGCATCCCACAATGTGGTAATAAAGTCTGTGCCATCACAAATTGGCTGTAGAAGATCTTGGGCTAATTCTTGTAGTTCGCCTTGCAGTTGTGTGCCATTGTGCAACTGACTCATGCCACAACCTCAAAGGTGATTTTATCTAAGCCGTTTTCACACCAAGCAACTTCATCTTGCGCTACAACAATGTTGCTATTTGGCTCAATAAGCTCAACTTCTTCAACCCCTTGTTGATGCAACACAGCAAACAGTGCCGAGCGTTTGATGCTTTGTCCAAGGCCATTTTGTTTAGCAATAAAGTGCGCGGCTTTTTCAAGTACTTGCTCTTTGACATGGGTGTTCCCCGGGCCTTTCTCTAGCTTGATGTGGGCATTTAGCGTATATGGCTTTATTTTTGGTGGCACTATCTCTACACGGTCGCCAATGGGGCGAATTTTTTGTGTCTCTAACGCATGAGAGACACGTTCGGGTGAGCCTGCTTGCAGTCCAAAAGCTTCGTGTAAGGTGTTCATCAGATCGCTTGATGGCAAGCCATTTTGTGACTCGTTACTTAACACTGTAAGCACAACATGGCACGGCGATGGGCTGGCAACATGCACATCTTTTACCCGTTCATCAGCGCTCAAAGTATGATAGCGGTAGCTTTTACCGGTGCCTGCGGTATTTAGGCTATGAAACGCCAGTTGCACGCGCTCGCGCAGGCGGGTGTCGCTTTCATTTTGCTGGCGTGCAACCGCGTATTTGCTGGCTATTTGGTCTAAGTCTGCCCCTGTTGCGCTGCTGAGCATGGTCGATTTAGCGGCATCGTTCACCCGTGCACGCAGTAACATGGCTTGATACGCATAGGTGTTGAGCAGTTGCGTAAGTGGCTCAGATTCAAGCCCCAAAGTTTGCTCAAGCGCTGGATTTTGCGCTAATAAATTGTTTTTTAACTCTTTAAGCAGTTGCTCGTAGTCTAACTGTTCTAACACATTAGGCGGCGGCAACTTTGATAAATCAATGAGTTGAGATTTTGACATGGCTTGTTAAGTCCTTTTATTCACCGTGGTAAAAATAAATGGCAACGTTGTTAGGCTGTAAAACTTGCCCATTTTGAATGGTGTTGTTGGCAAGGTTTAAGTTCATTGCCTTGGTGGTATCTAACCAATTTTCGCCTTGTAAATACGCACAAAAATCAGGCCCGTCGGGCTGAGCTTGTCGAGTGAGTTTAAAGGCGGTATCGCTGCCATCGGGCACATGATTATGGTTGTATCGGCCCATCACCCCTTTGGGAAAGGTTTGCGTAAATTTGTTGGGCGTGGCTATCACATCCATTTGCGGCATGGCGGTAAACTCCTCCCCTTCACCGATGGTGGCAATCATAATATGCGCGGTAACTTGGCTGTGCTCGCTGATGGTATTGCCCAAGCTAAACCAGTTCTCATCATCTGTATTGGGGTTTACCAAGGCTAAGTCTTCACCATTTACCACGATGCAGTTATCCACCTGAACCCACTCAGCCAATTGATGACCACCCGCAAAACTGCCTAAATTGGTATTACCAAATGAGGTGAATTTGATCAAAACGGGTTGAACAAGGGGCTGAACGAGCGAGTTAGCAAAATATTGCTCACGACCATACACAGGCAAGTTTTGGGTAAGTGGATTGTTGACAGGCTCGGCTGCAATGCTATCAATAAAAATAGTACTGGTGGATGCTCGGCACACGTCAGCATGCACCAAGGTAAAAGGATTGCTCATAGTTTGGCTCTGCTTTTTAATGAGTATTCAAAACCGCGCAAACAAAAAATGGGCATAGAGTAAAACCCTATGCCCATTTCGTTACGGGAAAGACCACTGTTTCAATTTGCTGAAATAGTAGCAATTATTTAGAAAAGAAAACGGTCAAGTTTGACCGTTTTGAAAAAGAAGTGAAGCAGTCACTTTGTGGCTGCTTGATTAGAAGTGGAATGATGGTAGAAGCTTTTTAAAAGCGGTCGTAGCCACTATGCTACCCAAAGTTCAGATTGCCTTTGTGCTGCAAGTAAACAGGCCTGTGTGAGCTGCGCTTTGCTTACCTCAGCCACTTCGTTGTTAGCCAACACCCAAAGCTGAGTGTCTTCGTCAGACATAAGCAAAATAGCCCGCGCCATGCGTTGTTGACTCAGCTCATCACCATCAAACACCATATCGTCAACTTCAATGGTGATAGCCGCAACGTTTGCGGCGCGTTGAGCTTTAAAGCGTTCGCGTTTTACTTTGGCGATTTGCTCGTCAGTATGAGCAATTGTTTTAGGGTGATGGTATGCAATTAGTGTGTCATCGTCATAAACAACATATTCGTCTTGCGCTTCAGTTGTGAGCTCTAAATCTACCTCTACGCTTTTGACTTCATAACACGCACGACGTTTTGCTATGTCAATTACAGGTTCAGTCGGTAGTGTTGGAACATCTACCTGATCGTTTGGGTTTGCTGCGTTGTGCGCCTGTGCTTGCTCAATTTCAGCTTGAATTACTGGGAGTGCTTCTAGCCATTGTGCATGTGCTTGTTCGTGTGCCGATTGCTCTTGTTCGATAGCCTGTTGCAGCGCTTGTGTGATTTGCTCTTGTGGGTGTCGCAGGGCAATTTTGGTGTGTATATCTTTATAGGTGATCACAGCCTGTTGCTCAGTGACTGGTTCATTTGCTTGTTCATTCATTTGTTCGTTCATAGCAGGGCCTTAGTTGTTGTATGCGATGCCAATTGGGAATTGAGTGTGGTGGCAGAACACTTTGACGGTGTTGCCATTGAGGTCAGTTTTAACATTTTCACCATCAACGATAGGAATGGTTTGGTCGTCGCCCCAATCGGTGCCGTTGTGTTTTAGTTCAGCACCGTGGAATTGTAGATAGAGAAGACCATTTCGCTTAGCACATGAGTAAAGAGCTTTGAAACCTGGAGACCGGTCGTTAGGTGCGTCAAGACTAACTCCCGTATGTTTGGGTTCATCGCC
>NZ_JAAUWV010000003.1 GCF_014694405.1 Pseudoalteromonas sp. S16_S37 | reverse complement strand
GAGCAAAAAAAGCAAACCGCATAGACGAAAAAACAAAGCTCAGGCAGCGCAAATAAACCCAGAAGTAATTCACCACAAACACGCAGACTTACAAAAAGGTGATAACTGCCCAGAATGCCCAACAGGTAAGTTATACAAATTTGAGCCAGCGACTTTTTTAAGAATTACCGGACACAGCCCGTTTAAACCAGAACAGCACGTGATGGAGCGACTGCGCTGTAATGCCTGTGGTGCCTACTTTACCGCGCCAGTCAGTGATGAGGTGATTGCCGATGGTGCACTACATCAAAAGTATGGTTACAGTGCCCGTGCCTTAATGAGCATCAGTAAATACTACGCAGGCTCGCCGTTTTATCGCCAAGGCAGTATGCAGGGTTTATTAGGTGTCTCTATCAGTGCATCGAGCATTTTTGACCAAATAGAGCAAGCAGCGAACGCCGTTTATCCAGTGCAAAGATATTTAACCGAGCTTGCTGCAACAGCAGAGCACTACTACTTAGATGACACCAAAAACCGCATCTTAAACCAAACCGCAGTGATGAAAAAATCGCGCGATGGCAAAACGCGAGAGCGCACAGGGGTTTATACCTCAGGATTAATTGCCACAGTCGCACAGCACAACATCATTTTATTTCAAACCAACATAGGCCATGCGGGCGAGTTTATAGATGAAATATTGCAAAAAAGACCCGCCGATTTAGCCGAGCCGATACTAATGAGTGATGCACTCTCAGCCAATAAACCCAGCAAAGTCATGGTAAAAACGAGTTTGTGTAATAGCCATGCACGACGGCAATTTTATGATGTACACAGTCACTTCCCAGAGGAAGTCGCATGGGTGATAGAAGAATATGGCAAAATTTGGCATCACGAAAACACAGTACAAGCGCAGAGCTTGCCAGCAGATAAACGGTTAGCCTATCACCAGCAACATTCGTTGCCGGTGATGTACCGTATTGCCAATTGGGGGCAAGCCCATTTAGACAAAGGCACAGTTGAAGCCAATAGTGGCTTGGGCAAAGCAATCAACTATTACCTAAAACACTTTGGTGGACTCAGTGCATTCTGTTGTATAGAAGGCGCCCAATTAGACAACAACACAATGGAAAACCAATTAAAGCTCATCATACGCGATAGAAAAAACGCGATGTTTAAAAAAACACAAGCGGGCGCGGACATCGGTGATGTACTGACTTCACTCATTGCCACCTGTGCAGATGCGGGCGTCAATGCGCTAGAGTATTTAACAGAACTACAGCGGCACAGTGACAAATTGCGATTAAACCCAGAACTTTACTTGCCTTGGAACTATAAATCACAACGCATAGACTAAATTCTGGACTCAAGCATATTTTTGATGGTGAGTTACGCTAACTTGCCGTAAGCTCACCAGGATTTAAAACGATATCTCCATCTGGCAACTGCAAAGTGAGTTGACCTTTAAAAACCATAAATAGCTCATCTTCGTTATCATGTTTATGCCAGACCAGTTCACCATCACCCTTGGCTATTTTCACCAGTTGCGAATTCGACTCAGCAATTATTTTTGGCGTCCAATGTTCGGTAAACTTGGAAAACTTTTCCTCTAAGTTGATTTTAGGCATACCTAATTCCTTTCTTATGACGATCATTTATTCACATATTTACACTGATGGATTGTGAAGTAAATGATTTAAAAGAAATTTTATATTTTCTAAAATACGACAATATAGTCAAACATAGATGAGAATTTAAGGGGGGAAGTCGCTCCTAGCGCGTTGCTTAGGAGCTACTGTGAGTACTCGTTAACTATAGAGTTTCTCGGGCACTTTGTTCACTTGAATATGAACCGTTACTTCTTCTCGGTCGTGATATAAATGCTTTGCTTGCAATGTGTAATCCACTTCATATTTAGCGAGTTCTTCATGAATCAGCGTTAAGCACTCATACACGCTATCAAAACGCTTTTTCATTGGTAATTTAAGGTTAAATATCAATTCTTTAGCAAAGGCATTAACTATCCAATCTAACATCAAGTTAGTGACCTTTAACGGCTTTTCGACCATATCACACACAAGCCAGTTGATATTGCGCTTTTCTGGTAAGTATTTAAAACCATCTTCACGGAAGTGTTTAACTTGCCCTGATTCCATCAACGCATCATTCATCGGGCCATTATCGATTGCAGCAACAAACATGCCTCGACGCACCAACTGATAGGTCCATCCACCTGGGCACGCGCCAAGGTCAACCGCCCGCATACCCGATTGCACGCGCTTTTCAACTTCATCTTTTGGCACAAATACATTAAATGCTTCGTCCAGTTTCAAGGTCGATCGGCTCGGTGCATCTGATGGCATTTTTAAACGCGGGATCCCCATAAAAAATGGAGAATTATTGTGACTAAACGAATACCCAACATAAGCCATATCATTGGCCAAAAATAAGACGTGTAGCACCGGCTTGGAAGGCTTGTGATCGCGGGTTAGCTTATTTTGCTTTTCCAAACTCTTTGCCAGTGGCGTCGAGAACTTTTTGCAGAATTTAGAAAGCTCTTTACCCTCGTTAGTATCGGGCGTTTCAACACGTAGATCACCACACAGCGGAAAATCGGCAGCTGCTGCTTTAACCTCGCTTACTCTGTCTTCTATGGGCATATTGCTAAGCAATTTACCCGCAAACCATTGTCTGGCAAATACGAGACTTTTAAAGTCAACCTGCTTAATGAGCAATTGTGAATCATCTGCTGAAAAGCACTCAAACGTTACAAAACCGGTGTTTGGTTTTGCTTTTACATAACCTGCAACCCCTTGTAAGGCAGCATGATGGTTAATTTCTGCAGCGGCGTCATTTTCAAACCCACTGCGGCAATAAATTACAACACTCGACATCTGTGCTCTCTTTTAAAAGGAATGCTTACTAATTTTAACGATTAACACTGCCCAAGCAGTAATAAAGCAGACGCCACCAATGGGCGTAATTGCGCCAAGCCATTTAATGCCTGTTACCGCAAGCAAGTATAAACTGCCACTAAACAGCATAATGCCCACAATAAATAACCAGCCTGCAAGCCCGACCTTAACACCCCACTTTAGTAATAACGCCACCGCAATTAACGCCAAACCATGGCTCATTTGATATTCACTGGCGGTTTTAAAAATAGCTAAAGCATAGTCATCTAAATACTTTTTCAGACCATGAGCCGCAAACGCGCCTAAAGCTACCGACAACATGCAAAAAACACTACCTGCCAGTAAAAACAGTTTAATCATGACAGTGCTCCTGCATAAATTGTGCGGCGCACTTTGCTGCATCTAACAAATGCTGCTGTTCGCTAAAGCCACTTTTTTTACGAGGTTTAAGTGAATGGTCACCATCAGCAAACCAAATGATAGAAGGCGCCTTGTCAAACTGCATTGGCGTAATCTCAGCTTGATTACCAAAGGTATCACGTTCCCCCTGTAAAATTAAAAATGGACAAGGGATCTCGCTAAAATGATCTGTTCTGAGCTTATCAGGCTTACCTGGTGGATGAAATGGATAGCCCATGGCAATCACCCCTTTGATAGGTGCTGCACTTTGTGTCGCCAACATCGAAGCCATTCTCCCGCCCATCGACTTGCCACCAATAAATAAGGGAAGCTTGTCATCGCTTTGCTCAAGAATATTAGCAAAGCAATCTAATAACTTAGGGGCTCTATCTGGTGGGCGTCGCTTGTTTAGCGCTTTGGCTTGCTGCATATAATCAAAATCAAACAACGCTACCTGAATACCTTGCTCGCATAGGTGCTGTGCCATGGTTTGCATAAAGTCTGAATCACTACCCGCCCCAGCTCCATGGGCAAAAATAAATTGAGCGACGGGTTTTTCGCCCTTAAACCATTGTATTGTCATTACAATTGCTCTTGTTCTACGAGACTGAGCATCCAATCTCTAAATGATACGATTTTTCCTAGTTCGGCTTGCGACTCTCTGAGCACCAAGTAGTAAGCATTTTTACTTTCAAGCACATGATTAAAAGGAATAATTAAACGTCCAGAGTCTAAGTCAGGTTTTGCCAACACACTGTTGCCAAGCGCAACACCTTGACCATGCACAGCCGCCTGAAGCACCATGGAGGAGTGGCTAAATATCGGTCCCGCATTCACCTGTACATTGCGTACGCCCGCCGTTTTCATCCATGCTTTCCATGCTCGACGAGAGGTATCATGAAGCAACGTGTGCAAGGCCAAATCACTTGGCTGATCAAGGGGCTTCGGTCCATTAAGTAACAGGGGACTACATAACGGCACTAAGTATTCGGTGTGCAATTTGTGCGTTTGTACGCCACTCCAATGTCCTCGACCGTAGTAAATAGCCACATCAACATCATCAGTCAGTGAGTTTTCGTCATGATCTTGCGCTTTAATTCGTACATCTATCTCGGGATGTAACTCATGAAATAAGCTTAGCCGTGGCACTAACCATTGAATCGCAAAACTGGGCGTAAGACTTACAGTGAGAGAGCCTTTTGCACCTCGTGCTAGTAGTTTTTCCGTGGCATCAACGAGCTGGGAGAATATCTCTTTAATATCTAGAAAATATCCTTGCCCTTCTTCGGTTAATAAAAGTGAACGGTTTTTACGTAAAAATAGTTTTAAGCCCAAATGCTCTTCTAGGATCTTGATTTGGTGGCTCACAGCAGCTTGCGTTACGTAAAGCTCTTCAGCAGCCTTGGTAAAACTCAAATGCCTAGCTGCAGCTTCAAACGCTTTGAGCGCGTTCAAGGGGGGAAGTCGTCTGGACATGGGTAAGGGCCTTACAAATTATTCAAGCCCAACTTATATTGGGCCTGATGTTTTGCTTACAGATCAGCCGCGCTGGTATCAAGTGCTGGAAAGCTCTTAACCAGTTCATCAACCGCCTTCATTTGCTGTAAATACCCTTCTAACTTTGCCAACGGCAAAGCACAAGGGCCATCACATTTCGCTTCATTTGGATTTGGGTGTGCTTCAATGAACAAGCCAGCTAATCCTAACGCCATTCCGCTGCGCGCTAGTTCAGCAGCTTGTGCGCGACGACCATCAGCAGAATCGCTGCGACCACCTGGGCGCTGCAATGCATGAGTAGCATCAAAAATAACCGGTGCCATGTGTTTCATGTCATCCATACCCAACATATCAACCACCAAGTTGTTATAACCAAAGCTGCTACCACGCTCACATAAGATCACTTGGTCATTACCCGCTTCATTGAGCTTTTTGATGATATGGCGCATTTCATGCGGTGCAAGGAACTGTGGTTTTTTTACGTTGATCACGGCACCTGTTTTAGCCATTGCTACCACTAGGTCAGTTTGACGCGCTAAAAACGCTGGTAGCTGAATAATATCAACCACTTCAGATACTGGCTGAGCTTGATAAGGTTCGTGTACGTCGGTGATCAATGGCACATTAAAGGTGTTTTTGATTTCTTCAAAAATTTTAAGGCCTTCGTCCATACCAGGGCCACGGTATGAGTTTATTGAAGAGCGATTAGCCTTATCAAAAGACGCCTTAAACACATAGGGAATATTAAGCTTATTCGTCACTTCAACATAATGCTCAGCAATGCGCATTGCCAAGTCACGTGACTCAAGCACGTTCATACCACCAAATAGTACAAACGGCTTATCATTTGCGATCTCTATATTAGCTAGACTGATCGTTTGTGTATTCATATTTTTTCCAACTTAACTGCCAATAATGCGTAGCAACTGTCCACAGAGCCACGCCATATACGTACCCAACGCGTAACCTAGCACCGCTAACAACACACCAACCGGTGCGAGCGCGGGGTGAAATGCTGACGCTACAACTGGGGCTGATGCCGCCCCACCAATATTTGCTTTACTGCCCACAGCAACATAAAACACCGGTGCTTTGATTAATTTCGCGACTAAAAACAGTAAACCAATATGGATTAGCATCCAAATGGCACCAATGATCATGTACTTTGGCGCCTCAATAATTTTTGCGATATCCATATGCAAACCAATCGTTGCGATAAGGATATATAAAAAGCTTGCACCTACTTTAGATGCTCCCACAGCCTCAAGCTGCCTTGCTTTAGTAAAGGATAAACCTAAGCCAATCGTGGTTACTAAAACAATAATCCAAAACAGCTTGCTGTGCAGTGAAAACTTTTTCAACTCTGGGTAATTTTCTACAAAAAATGGTACCAGTAGATCAGCTGAAAAATGCGCAAGTCCGGTCGCCCCAAAAGCCAAAGCCAGCATAATCATAAAATCACGTAACTCAGGCTTACGAGCATGTTGCGCTTCAAACTGCTGCACTTTATCAATTAGTCGATCAATTGAACTGGTATCGGCACCCGTTTTAGCATCGATTTCTTTATGCCTTGCGGCAATTAGTAACAAGCCAGCCATCCATAAGTTAGCAACCACAATATCAACGGTGACCATCACAGTGAAAATCTCACCACCCGCACCGTATATTTCTTTCATGGCAAGCATATTTGCGCCACCGCCAATCCAGCTCCCCGCCAATGCAGCCATACCACGCCACAGCGCTTCAGGACCTGCACCGAGTAAATCAGGCATGATGGTAGCCACGATTAACAAAGCTATCGGGCCACCAATGACAACCCCAACGGTACCCGTTAAGAACATAATGATAGCCTTTTTGCCTAAGCCCATGATCGCTTTGAGATCAATACTCAAGGTCAGTAAAACCAGACAAGCAGGTAGCAAGAAATACTTTGCAACGGTATAAACGGCGTTATTATTGCCATCTACAATACCAAAGGTATTAAGCAAAGAAGGTAAGAAATAGCACATCAATAGTGCTGGAACATACTTATAAAACTTAGCCCAAAAGCCTTGTTTTAAGTTTGATGTATAAAATACGAAACCTAATATGAGCGCTAGTAGGCCCAGTATTACAGCATTATTGGTAATTAAAGCTGACTCTTGTGGCATGGCCATCCCCATTATTTTTATTATTAGTGGAGTATATTGTTGTGATCGGCAAGTTCCGCTATTTGATGTTCGATGATCTCAATCGTAGGGTCATCCGGACACTCATCAACAAAAAACTGTAAATCTGCTTTGGCCATTTTGGGACAATTCAGTTGGTTGAGCAAGTAACCTCTATCGCGGCGCTCGTACGGATCGTCACCAATGAGATCCATCAAAAGCTCAACACAACTCAAAGCATGGCTAAATTTGTCTACAGCTATAAAAGCCCATTTTTGCTGTGCTAGGTATAGCTTTACGGCTTCATCTCCCATCACCAATTCTAACGGCTCTTCTTGCTTTTCTGTTTCATTCTCAGGGGTGATGTACCATGTTTGTTGGCCGCTATTTGGATCGATTAAATACCCTTCGTCGTTACTAATGGCCACATGTACCATAACCTCACCTTGGCTAAGCGCCATATGAGCGTCAAAGTCTGCTCGCTGTAGTAAATGGCTTAACACCAAAGCTAAAGCTGTAGGCGAGCCAGAGCGCATTTTCAACGTGTAACATACACTATTTAGTAAATACTCAGGGACATCTTGATCACTACCACTGAATAACCACAGGGTATAGAACGCATCTAGCAAATTATCTAGCCGTTGATGTATTTGTGAGGATTGGTTGCAAAGTTGATCAACTTGGAGCTCCAATTCAGCCAACTGACAAAAGTTGTCCTCTAGTTTAGCTTGGGCGTCCCAGTGCAACTCTGCCTTGATACATCGAAGCAAAGGATCTTGAGGTATGTAATCTGCACTACCGTCTTGTTCTTCGAACCAGATATCAGTCATATATACCGCGTTAACTCACATAATTTAACAAACGAACGAATAGTCTATCACTTTTTGATAAAGACCCAAATAGCGAAGCTCTGAAGCTTGTGTGAATTATTTCTGCTCATAGCGCCTGTTTTGATAAAAACAAAAAAAGCGTATGGCGAAGCATACGCTTTTTGACACAAATGCAGCGCAATTCGATTACAAAATAAATGCTGCTTTAGACCCTGCTAAATAACCTATACCAAGCAATGACACCGTTGCTAACGCAAGGCCTGATAATTGTAGTGAACGGGTCTTGGCTTTGGCACTAACAACACCAAGAGCAATATACACCATAACTAAAATTATTTTTTCTAAAAGCCAAGGTTGGCTCAACGGGTTGATACTTCCCATAATCAGCAATGATATGGCAGAAACAAGCAATAATGTGTCAACGCTGTGACTGGCTATAAATACACCTTTATGTGCGGCTATTTTCCCAGAAGCCAAGCGAGACACTGCTCGCGTATAAAACAATACAATACTCAAAGCTGCAAATAACAGGTGGGTGTGTTTTAGTGCTAAATAATCCATAAGGTCTCTATTATTGTTGTTGATCAGGATAGCGCGTCAAAATACCTTCAACATCATCAATATGTGCATTCAGTATATCAACCAGTTTGGGGTCAAAGTGTTTGCCCTTTTGTTTATTGATTTCTGCTAACGCTTGCTCTTTAGTCCAAGGAGCCTTGTAACAGCGCTTGTGCCGAAGAGCATCATATACATCCGCAAGCGCGACAATACGGCCAAAAATATGAATATCTTCACCTTTTTTGCCTTCAGGATACCCTGTCCCATCCCACTTTTCATGATGTTCTTTAGCTATAATGGCGCCTGCATTGACAATTTCACGTCTTGAATTTTGTAATATTTTATAGCCTTTTAAAGTGTGAGATTTCATCACATCCCACTCTTTGTCATCCAATTTCCCCGGCTTATTCAAAATAGCGTCTGGAATACCGACTTTACCAACATCATGAAGCGGAGACGCCATTCTTAGTAACTCAACTTCGTGATGTTTTAAGCCTATATGTGTACCAAAAAGTTCACACATGTAGGCAACGCGTTTAACGTGATTACCTGTTTCAGTTGAGCGTTGTTCAAGTGCTTCACTCAAACGATATACTAATTCTTGCTGAGTGCTTTCTATTTCAGCTTGCAACTGCACATTTTCGTATGCCAGCTGCACATTTTGCGAAAATATTTTTATTAGGTGTTTTTGAGTATCCGTTAAAAACTCCGGAATACCTGACACAAATAACATCGAGCTATGATTATACTCACTAGAGCAATAAGCAAATAGGTAGTTATTTTTATATACTATGCCTTTGTTATTAAGTGCCTGATTACACGCCTCTAGCTGCTCCGGTGTCAGCACCTCGGTGATCGGCTTACCTTCACAACGTTCAAACTCGCCCCTACCTGTAAATACAATGAGTTGCCCACTAGATTTACTACTTTGATTGCTTGCAACCAATGAGGTCGCATACATCGCCTCGTCTACCGTGCCAAGTAAAGAGGTTAACTGTTGCATCACACCTTGTATGAAGTGTTCGATAGAATGGGTTGCAAATATATCCCGAGAAGCGCAGATGATTTTTTCGAGTCCCTGACGAGATTGTTCAATCGCCAAAATGTCACGATAAGACCGCAGGCTAGACATGACCACAGTAAATAACTTTTGTGCGGTCAGCTCGGTTTTTGATTTGTAATCATTTATATCATAGTTAACAATAACTTGACGTTCAGGCGCTTGGCCTGGTTGCCCTGTTCTTAAGATAATTCGGATATGGCCGTTTTTTGCTTCTTCACGAATAAACTTGGCAACTTGTAGGCCTGCATCATCGGTTTCCATGACCACATCAAGTAACACAATGGCAGCGTCAGGATGGTCAGATATAACCTTACGAGCTTCTTCGCCAGAATATGCACTTAAAAATTCTAATCGCTTTTTTTGAAATTCAAAATCACTGAGCGCTAACTTTGTCACAGCATGAACTTCAGGTTCATCGTCTACAATGATGACCTTCCATTTACCGCTGTTTTCCGGCTCAATTATTTCGTTTGGTTCATCAGAAAACAAAAAATCATCCATATAGGGATCCTTCAAGTGCACATCTACGTCATTATTATGGGGACTCCCCTAGCCATTGAGCTAGAGTTACGCGATCACAGCCTGCCATATCTTTAATTGTAAGTATATTGCTATACGACATTTGTGCAAAATACTGCTGCAATTTAGTAGCTTGTCTAAACCCGTGCTCGATAAGCAAATAGCCGCCTTGGTTAAGATGCCTTTTGCCTTGTGCAATAATTACTTTGATATCAGCCATGCCTTCATCATCAGCCACTAGCGCACTAAGTGGCTCAAACCTCACATCCCCTTGCGACAGATGGTGATCGTCGTGTTCTATATACGGTGGATTGCTAACTATCAGATCAAACTTACACTCACTAATTGCTTCATACCAATTGCTTTGCTCAATATAAATATTGTTAAAACCGAGCTTTTGCTGATTCCGCTTAGCTAGTGCAACTGCATCTGCTGAAAAGTCCAGCGCAGTTATCTGCCAATGAGGCTTTTCTGATGCCAAAGCTAAGGCGATAGCGCCAGTGCCAGTGCCAAGGTCAAGAACCTTTGCTTCTTCTGGCAAGGCCAAATCGAGTGCATATTCAACCAATGTCTCTGTGTCAGGGCGGGGGATAAGTGTGCTTGGATTAACTTCTAACGGTAAACTCCAAAACTCTCGCTCACCAATAATGTGTGCCACAGGCTCACCCATTTGTCGCCTTGCAACTAGCTCACTAAATTTCGCGTATTGTGCTTCGGTAAGTTCGCCATCAGGCCAAGCAAACAAATAACTTTTCGGCTTATCTATCACATGAAGGAGCAACACTTCACTGTCGAGTTTCGCACTATCTGAGGTGTCGCTTAAAAGCTGGGTAGCCCAAGCGATTGCTTGGGCAACTGTTCGTAAGGTCACGATTATTCGTCGCCCATTGCAGCAAGTAAGTCTGCTTGGTGCTCAAGTAAAAGTGGGTTAATTATCGCCCCTAAATCACCGGCAACAATTTCATTTAGGCGATATAAAGTCAGATTGATACGGTGGTCGGTAATACGGCCTTGTGGATAGTTGTAGGTACGAATACGCTCAGAACGATCACCACTACCAACTAGATTACGACGCTCTGATGCCTCTGCAGCTTGACGCTTTTCATCTTCTGCTTGTTGTAAACGTGCTCCTAGTACAGACAACGCTTTTGCACGGTTTTTATGCTGCGAACGCTCATCCTGACATTCAACCACAACGCCCGTCGGTAAGTGGGTAATACGTATCGCTGAGTCAGTTTTGTTTACGTGCTGACCACCGGCACCAGATGCACGGAAAGTATCTATTTTTAAATCAGCGGGATTGAGCTGAATGGCTTCGGCTTCTGGCACTTCAGCCATCACCGCAACGGTACATGCTGATGTGTGCACACGACCTTGTGATTCGGTTTCTGGAACACGTTGCACACGATGAGCACCCGACTCAAACTTCAATTTCCCGTAAACGCCGTCACCACTAATATTTGCAATGATCTCTTTATAACCACCGTGCTCGCCTTCGTTGGCACTGATCACTTCAACTTTCCATTTTTGTGTTTCAGCATAACGGCTATACATGCGGAATAAATCACCCGCAAAAATTGCGGCTTCATCACCACCTGTGCCCGCACGCACTTCCAAAAATACGTTGTTGTTGTCCTTTGGATCCTTAGGCAACATCAGTACTTGTAAATCATCTTCTAATTGCGCAATTGCGGCCTTGGCTTCTTTATACTCTTCTTGAGCCATTTCGCGCATATCAGGATCTGAGTCCTTTAGCATCTCTTCTGCCGTAGCAACATCTTCCTGAGCTTGCTGATAAGCTGCGAATGCCTTTACCACATCTTCTAGTTCCGAATACTCTTTTGACAGTGCACGAAAACGATTTTGATCCCCAATGACTCCTGGATCGCTCAGCATCGCTTGCACTTCTTCATGGCGCTCAGCTAAGGTCTCTAACTTACGATATACAGACTCTTTCATTAACCTATTATTCCTGATCAATACCTAATGTTTGTTTAAGTTGTGCCAACTGCTCAAAGTCTCCCATTTTTGCCGCGCTTTGAATCGCTTTTGTTGGAGCATGAGTCAATCTGTTCGTTAGCTTGTTGGCCAACTCTAGCAATACCTTTTCTGAAGGTTTGCCTGATTCTAGTTGGTTGAGTGCTTTTTCAACCAACTCTGCTTTAATTTTCTGGGCGCTGTCTCTGTATTGAACAATGACGTCCACAGATTTTAGCGAGCGTTGCCACAGGGCAAATTCTCGCGTTTTTCCTTCGATGATAGCTTGCGCTTGGCGGGCTGCTTGCTCTCGGCTTGCCATATTTTCGCTGACAATGGCTTGCAAGTCATCAACTGAATACAAATAGGCTGCATCTAAGTCCCCTACTTGGCTTTCAATATCCCTAGGTACGGCGATATCAACAAACAACATAGGTTTATTGCGGCGCTGTTTAAGTGCTTGCTCAACCACACCTTTACCAATAATAGGCAAGGTACTAGCCGTTGATGAGATAACAATATCAGCATTGTGCAACTCTTGTGGTAACTGAGCCAAAGATATCACCTGCCCTTGTACTTCATTGGCAAGCCCTTGCGCGCGCTCAATTGTTCTGTTGGCTACAGTGATAGACTTAGGGTGATGCTGATATAAGTGTTTAGCAACCAATTCTATGGTTTCGCCTGCACCAATCAGTAATACTTTGGTTTTATCAAGTTGACCGTAAATATGCTTGGCTAAATTTACTGCAGCGTATGCAACGGAGACTGCACTGGCACCGATATCTGTCTCGGTACGCACTTGTTTAGCTACAGAGAACGTTTTTTGAAACAAACGCTCAAAGGTTGGCTTAATAACGTTATGCTGCTTAGCACTATTATAGGCTTGCTTAATTTGCCCTAAGATTTGTGGCTCGCCAAGAACTAGAGAATCCAGTCCGCAAGCTACCCGCATCAGATGGTTAATTGCATCTTGGTTATGATGCACATACACATTATCGCTAAGCTGTGATTCATCAATATTATGAAAGCATGCAAGCCACTGAAGTAGCACTTGGGAATTCTCGCTCTCAAGGCTACAATAGATTTCGGTACGGTTACAGGTCGAGACAATAACTGACTCTTTAAATTGGCCATGTTGTGCCAGCTCAGTAAGAGCCTGAGATAATTGCTCAGGGGAAAAGGCGACTTTTTCGCGTAGTTCTACCGATGCAGTTTTATGATTTATACCAAGTGCTATGATGGTCATAGATGCCTGAATTGCCCGAGCCCTGTTTTAAAGCTGGCAATTTTACCAAAAATCAATCGAATATGGAAAGTAAGGAACATCATTTGACACGACTTCATTTGATTTTGCTCATGTTTTTTTTATTTATCAGTGGATGTGCGCAAAAAATATCCCCCTCCAAACAACAAATCAGTGATTGGAAAGTGCAATTGCAGTCACAATCCGCTTGGCAAGCGAGTGGAAAGTTAGCTTTTATCAGTGATACCGATCGCCAATCTGCTAATTTTAATTGGCATTATGACGATAGCAAACAACAGCTCATTTTAACCAGCTTTATTGGCACACGTATTTTGTCACTCAAAGAGTTCGCACAACACAGTGAATTGCAATACGACGGCAATACCTATGTTGACACTAACTCTCAGCAATTAGTCAAACGCCTCAGTGGCTTAGATTTACCAGTGGCACAAGCGCCCGCTTGGCTTACAGGAACCGTTGATAATCCAACTAATCAGTATGATGACCAAGGTCGGCTAACGTCAAGCGCTTGGACGGATGAAAACGGCCAACTTTGGCAAGCACAATATCAACAATTTTCATTGGTTGAAGGCATGTGGCTTCCTACTCGCATGAACCTTGCTCATGACAAAGTACGCATTAAAATTCAGCTCAACTCATGGCAGTTTTAGTATGACCTCGTTAACACTTATGGCGCCAGCCAAACTTAATTTATTTTTACATATCAATGCACAGCGCGAAGATGGCTATCACGAATTAGAGACCTTATTTACTTTTTTGGATTTCGGCGATGAACTGACCTTTACACTCTCTCGTGATGATAAAATTCACATTACGGGAGATACGGCTGACATTCCGTTAGAAGATAATTTAATTTATAAAGCGGCCATGGCGCTTCACCCTTACAAACAAGTTGAGCACGGTATTTGTGTACAATTAAGGAAGAAGTTGCCAATGGGTGGCGGCGTTGGAGGCGGCTCATCTGATGCCGCAACAACATTATTAGCAATTAATCAATTATGGAAATGCCATTTAAGTAACGAAAAGTTGGCACAATTAGGTCTCAATTTAGGTGCTGATGTGCCCGTTTTTGTTAATGGAAAAACAGCGCTCGCACAAGGTGTAGGCGAACAGCTAACCCCTGTAACCCTGCCCCAGCGCTGGTATTGCGTGGTATTTCCTAATGTCCATGTAAGTACCGCTAAGGTGTTTACTCACCCTGATTTACCCAGAGACACCAGCAAGCTTTCACAGCATTGGGAACTGTCAAATACCCGTAATGATTGCGAGGCTTTGGTTAAAAAGCTCTACCCCGAGGTTGAAAAGACCCTAGTGTGGTTGCTAAAATATGGGCCGTCTCGTATGACCGGAACCGGAGCGTGTTGTTTTGTTGAACTCGATTCAATGGATGCAGCACAGCGTGTGCTCAGTTCATTACCGTCATACTGGCAAGGCTTTATAGCCCCGAGCACCAATTTATCAACGGCCCATGTGCAGCTTGGTAATTGGCTCAAAAATGTAGAAGTAAATAGTTTAAGTTAGCCTGTTTTGACTCTGTCATTGCATGTTAGTCCAAAAATTCAGTGCCTGAGGAACCCTACCGTGCCTGACATGAAGCTCTTCGCTGGTAACGCAACACCTGAGTTAGCTCAAAAAGTTGCAAAACGTTTATTCATTGAATTAGGTGATGCTGTTGTTGGTCGTTTTAGTGACGGCGAAATCAGCGTTCAAATCAATGAGAACGTACGCGGATCGGATGTTTTCATTATCCAGTCAACTTGTGCCCCTACAAACGATAACCTGATGGAACTTATCGTTATGGTCGACGCATTACGTCGTGCCTCTGCGGGTCGTATTACTGCTGTAATCCCTTACTTTGGTTACGCTCGTCAAGACCGTCGTGTACGTTCTGCGCGTGTGCCTATTACTGCTAAGGTTGTTGCTGACTTCCTATCTAGCGTTGGTGTTGACCGTGTATTAACGGTTGATCTTCACGCTGAACAAATCCAAGGATTTTTTGACGTTCCTGTTGATAACGTATTTGGTAGCCCAGTACTGTTAGATGACATGAAAGAACGTGAATTTGAAGATGTCGTTGTTGTATCACCAGACATCGGTGGTGTTGTACGTGCACGTGCAATTGCAAAGCTACTCAATGATACTGACCTAGCCATCATTGATAAGCGTCGTCCACAAGCAAACGTATCACAAGTTATGCACATCATCGGTGACGTTGCTGGTCGTGACTGTATTATCGTTGATGATATGATTGATACTGGCGGTACACTATGTAAAGCCGCTGAAGCATTAAAAGAGCATGGTGCTAAGCGCGTATTTGCCTATGCGACTCACCCTGTACTTTCTGGTGCAGCTGCAGATAACTTACGTAACTCTGTCATCGACGAAGTTATCGTAACCGACTCTATTCCATTAACTGAAGAGTTACGCTCGCTTGATAATATCAAGGTGTTGACACTTGCAGATATGCTTGCTGAGACAATTCGTCGCATTAGTAATGAAGAGTCAATCTCAGCGATGTTCCAACACTAATTTCGTGTAAAAGCATTTCTGTAAATATCTAAAAAGCACCTCAAGGTGCTTTTTTTGTGCTTCTATGTTTTATTTATCACCCAGCAATGGTATAGTAGCGCGCCTTTTTAGGTAGGGTGTTTGGTCGCGAGCACCTTAAACTTTTATTTAAAAACTTTTTGGAGACATTATGTCTAACGAATTATATACATTGAATGCCGAAGTACGCGCTGAGTTAGGTACTGGTGCGAGCCGCCGCCTACGCCGTGCAGACAAGGTTCCTGCAATCCTTTACGGTGCAGACAAAGAAGCGCTAGCTTTAACTCTAGAGCACAACAAAGTAATCAAAGCACAAGAAGATGAAGGTTTCTACAGCCACATCCTTACGCTAAACATTGCTGGTGAGTCTGTTGAAGCTATCCTTAAAGACATTCAACGTCACCCATACAAGCCTAAGATCACTCACTTAGACTTCCAACGTGTAGATGCTAACCACAAGATCCACACTAAAGTGCCTGTACACTTCCTAAACGAAGCAAAAGCAACTAAAGGCGGTAACACTGTTGCGCACCACGTAACAGAAATCGACGTAACTTGTTTACCAGCGTCACTTCCTGAGTTCATCGAAGTAGACGTAGCAGCTCTTGAAGTTGGTGCTACTTTACACCTATCTGACATCAAGCTTCCAGCTGGTGTTGCTTCAGTTGAACTTGCTAAAGGTGAAGGTCACGACCAAGCGGTTGTTACTCTAAATGCACCTAAAGGCGCTGCATCTGAAGAAGCAACTGAAGAAGCTGCAGAATAATTATTAAGGTGTCAGCACCTTGAATAATATTCAAATGCTTGTGGGCCTGGCGAATCCAGGCCCCGAATATCAAAACACACGTCACAATGCTGGTGAATGGTTCATCCTCGAACTCGCCAAACGCTACAACTGCCAATTAAAACCAGACGCAAAACACCACGGTCTTACGGGTAAAATACTTATCAACAATCAAGAGTTTAAACTTTTGATCCCAACCACCTACATGAATTTAAGTGGTAAAGCGGTAAGTAGCCTAGCAAATTTTTATAAAATTCCCGTGGAAGATATCCTCGTTGCTCATGACGAAATGGATTTAGAACCTGGCACTGCCAAACTCAAAAAAGGTGGTGGTCACGGTGGACATAATGGCTTAAAAGACATTATTGCCAAAATGGCTAACAGTAAAGAATTCATGCGGTTGCGAATTGGTATTGGTCATCCTGGACACAAAGATAAAGTGACGGGCTGGGTGCTTGGTAAAGCCCCAAAAGAAGATCAAGAGAAAATTGACGCTGCGGTTGATGAGGCTGTGCGTTGCATGGAAATTTTAGCTAAAGACGGTGTGTTAAAAGCACAAAATAGACTACATTCATTTAAGCCGTAATTTAAAGTATATTGCGTTTATCTGAGTCAAATTAGGGTTTCAAAACTATGGGTTTTAAATGTGGCATTGTTGGTTTACCTAACGTTGGTAAATCTACCCTTTTCAATGCGTTAACTAAAGCGGGTATCGAAGCCGCAAACTTTCCATTTTGTACTATCGAACCAAATACGGGTGTAGTACCGGTTCCTGATAATCGCCTAAATCAATTAGCTGAAATCGTGAATCCACAACGTATTTTGCCAACGACTATGGAGTTCGTTGACATTGCAGGTTTAGTAAAAGGCGCATCAAAAGGTGAAGGCCTTGGTAACCAGTTTCTAGCTAACATCCGTGAAACTGACGCTATTGGTCACGTAGTTCGTTGTTTTGAAAACGAAAATATCGTTCACGTTGCGGGTACTATTGACCCAGCAGATGACATTGACGTGATTAACACCGAGCTTGTTTTAGCGGATATGGATGCAGCAGATCGTGCAATCCAACGTAATGCTAAAAAAGCAAAAGGTGGCGATAAAGACGCAAAATTCCAAAATATCGTGCTTGAAAAAGTTAAGGCTCATTTAGATGAAGGCCTAACATTGCGTTCATTGCAGTTAGATAAAGAAGAAAAAGAAGCGATAAAGCCGCTTAATTTCTTAACTATCAAGCCAACTATGTACATTGCTAACGTAAATGAAGATGGCTTTGAAAATAACCCTCACCTAGACAAAGTACGTGAAATTGCTGCGGCTGAAGATGCGGTTGTAATTCCTGTATGTGCTGCTATCGAAGCTGAATTATCTGAGCTTGATGAAGAAGATAAACTAGAGTTTATGGAAGATCTTGGTCTTGAAGAGCCAGGTTTAAACCTTGTGATCCGTGGTGGTTATGAGCTACTTAAGCTGCAAACTTACTTCACTGCAGGTGTAAAAGAAGTACGCGCTTGGACAATTCCAATTGGTGCAACTGCACCGCAAGCTGCAGGTAAGATCCACACTGACTTTGAACGTGGCTTTATCCGCGCACAAACTATCGCTTTTGACGATTACATTCAATATCGTGGTGAAAGTGGTGCAAAAGATGCGGGTAAATTCCGCCAAGAAGGTAAAGATTATATCGTCAAAGATGGCGATGTAATGAACTTCTTATTTAATGTTTAACCAACATTAAACTTCAAAGGGACCACTTGTTGGTCCTTTTTTGTTTTTATAAATAACGCGAAAATGACCTCAGCTTGCACAATCGATTAAAATAACAGCGAGCAATGACAGTAACATGACCAATTCGGCTATTTAATCTGCAAACAGACGTACATTGGCAGTTTTTTGCAAAAAAGGTGTTGACGACTTTGGGGCATATCAGCATAATACGCCCCGCATCAGCGATGATGAGAAATAAAAAAAGATGGCTATGTAGCTCAGCTGGTTAGAGCACATCACTCATAATGATGGGGTCCCCTGTTCAAATCAGGGCATAGCCACCACGCTTTTTTTTATTACTACCAAACTCATCGATTTAGCTGGTCAAATTTGCGGGGGTGGCGGAATTGGTAGACGCGCTGGATTTAGGTTCCAGTATCTTCGGGTGTGAGAGTTCAAGTCTCTCCCTCCGCACCAACTTCTCGATAAGAAGTAAAATAATCATGTTAAGTAAACGTTGTTGGAGTATCGCCAAGCGGTAAGGCAGCGGGTTTTGATCCCGCCATTCCCAGGTTCAAATCCTGGTACTCCAGCCATTGGCTATGTAGCTCAGCTGGTTAGAGCACATCACTCATAATGATGGGGTCCCCTGTTCAAATCAGGGCATAGCCACCATTTACTTACCTCCTGTGCGGGGGTGGCGGAATTGGTAGACGCGCTGGATTTAGGTTCCAGTATCTTCGGGTGTGAGAGTTCAAGTCTCTCCCTCCGCACCATCTCTTAAAGATGTAAAAAATTAAGAATTAATCGTTGGGTATTGTTTCGATGCGAAGCGTTTGCTACGAAGTAGAAGCGATAAGGAATAAATTTGTTTATTCCCAGATTCAAGTCTCTGACCTAACAATGATTTGAGTTAATCGTTGGAGTATCGCCAAGCGGTAAGGCAGCGGGTTTTGATCCCGCCATTCCCAGGTTCAAATCCTGGTACTCCAGCCACTCTTTCTACCAATAAGAGTGGAAGATTAAAATTTAGGATTTTTTAAATCCCTCAGTGCGGGGGTGGCGGAATTGGTAGACGCGCTGGATTTAGGTTCCAGTATCTTCGGGTGTGAGAGTTCAAGTCTCTCCCTCCGCACCATCTCTTAAAGATGTAAAAAATTAAGAATCTTTAGTTGGAGTATCGCCAAGCGGTAAGGCAGCGGGTTTTGATCCCGCCATTCCCAGGTTCAAATCCTGGTACTCCAGCCATGCGGGGGTGGCGGAATTGGTAGACGCGCTGGATTTAGGTTCCAGTATCTTCGGGTGTGAGAGTTCAAGTCTCTCCCTCCGCACCATCTTTTAAAGATGAAAATTAAAGATTTGAATAATCGACTGTTGGGTATTGCTTCGCTGTGAAACAGAAGCGGTAATAAGAACGAAGTTCTTACCCTCGATTTTTATTTCTTGCTAAAGATTTGAATAATCGACTGTTGGAGTATCGCCAAGCGGTAAGGCAGCGGGTTTTGATCCCGCCATTCCCAGGTTCAAATCCTGGTACTCCAGCCACTTCACCTACCAATTGAAGTGGAAAGTCGAAGCCTTAGCTAAAACTTTGGCAATTTGTAGGCAAGCAATCAGCTTAACTACTAAATTTATGCTCTAGAGCATATCCTGTGATGCGGGGGTGGCGGAATTGGTAGACGCGCTGGATTTAGGTTCCAGTATCTTCGGGTGTGAGAGTTCAAGTCTCTCCCTCCGCACCATCACTTAAGTAACTCCTTATTTTACATTCCTATTCTTCATTATTATTCTCTAACAGATGCACTTTTAGTTTCGGTTATGTTTTAAAATAAAAAACGGACCTTAGCCCGTTGTTTTATAAAATTATCTTTACTTTACCAACCTAAAGCATGTTCCAAGACTTTGCGTTTAATCGGCCCTGCATTGTTGGCAATTTTTAGAATACTGTTTCGAACAAACTTCAATGGTGGCACTTCGTTAGAAAAGCCAAAGTAGCAGGCATCCATCATACTCATCATAGCTAAGTTATCTCCTCGACGTTTACGCTCGTACGCTTTTAGTGCTTTGCTGTTGCCCAAGTCATCTAGGCCTTCTAAACACTCTGCAAGAGCCGCTACATCTTTTAAACCTAAATTTACGCCCTGCCCCGCTAATGGGTTAATGGTGTGAGCAGCATCCCCAACAAGTACAAGTCGCCCTTGGCTATATTGATTAGCATGCTGGCGAGCCAACGGAAACAGCGCCTTTTGCTCAACCGTAAAATCACCCGGCAGCTCAAAAAAGTGCTCTAGTATCTGATCTTTCAATTGCTCATTTGATAAACTCTGTAAACTCGCCAATTTTGCTGCATCTTGATACCAAATCAAGTTAGCATAAGGCGCCTGCATCGGTAAAAAGGCAATTGGCCCTGAGGGTTTAAATTGCTGCCAAGTTTTATATTGTTGTGGTGCATCAAGCTTAATTAAAATACCAAGGCACGCCTGTTGATATTGCCAACCTGTTACCCCAATATTTGCCAGCTGCCGAACTTGAGAGCGACCACCATCGGCAGCAATCAGTAAATCAGCCTGATAAGATTTATCAGTAAAACGCAAAGTTATAGAGTCTATGTTTTGCTCAAGTGCAATTGGTGCAGATGTGACTTGCTCTACGTCAATATTGTAGTGTGCAAACTGTGCCCACAAGCTGGCTTGAATAAGTTTATTCTCAATCAAATGTCCCAAATGTGTTTGCGAGACCTCTTCTCTATCGAACAATAAAGCATTATTAGCTTGCTCGTAGGCTTCTAATTGATGATAAGGGGCAACTCGACTATCTAGAAGCAATGGCATTGCACCAAGTTCATCTAACAAGCTTTCTGAGAAGCGATTAATAGCCGAAACTCGAATATCAACTTGCTCGCTTGATAACACCTCATTGGCATCAATTAGATGATTCTCTAGCACACGAACTTGTGCACCTAGCTTAGCAAGCTTAATTGCTGCTGCAGCACCAACCATACCGCCACCAACAACCACTACCTTGTTTTTCATATTGTTTGCCTTATCAATTTGAAACCTCTTTATTGTATCTTAACTCCATAGCATTTGTCCGTTTGTAATCACCACAATACGCTAGACCTTGATCCATCTTTTTAAAGTTAAAATCTATACTTGGCTAGTGACCTTAGGTCATATAAAATACGCGTCCTTTAAGCTTTGCAATTGCATCGCGAACTTACAATTGCGCGACGTTGTGCGTTAAAACCGAATTGAAAACGAGGCAATATTTCAATGAGTAAAAAGTTGCATATTAAAACCTGGGGTTGTCAGATGAACGAGTACGACTCTCAGAAAATGGCCGATCTACTAGATGCCACAAATGGCTATCAACTAACAGAAGAAGCCGAGCAAGCTGATGTTATCTTACTCAATACCTGTTCAATTCGTGAAAAGGCACAAGAGAAAGTATTCCACCAATTAGGTCGTTGGAAACTATTAAAAGACGATAACCCTGACTTGGTAATTGGTGTGGGTGGGTGTGTTGCATCGCAAGAAGGTGAAACTATTCGCCAGCGCGCACCATTTGTAGACATTGTGTTTGGCCCGCAAACACTGCACCGTCTACCAGAAATGATTAAGCAAGTGCAAAGTAAGCAAGGTGCGGTGGTTGATATTTCATTCCCAGAGATTGAAAAGTTTGACCGCCTACCAGAGCCAAAAGCTGATGGCCCAACCGCGTTTGTGTCGATTATGGAAGGTTGCTCAAAATACTGTACTTTCTGCGTGGTTCCATACACTCGTGGTGAAGAAGTAAGCCGTCCACTTGATGATGTACTACTAGAAGTTGCTCAACTAGCTGAGCAAGGTGTACGAGAAGTAAACCTTCTTGGTCAAAACGTCAATGCGTACCGTGGTGAAACACACGATGGTGAAACCTGTTACTTCTCAGATCTACTACGTTATGTAGCTGCGATTGATGGTATTGACCGTATTCGCTACACCACCTCTCACCCTGTTGAGTTTACACCTGATATTATTGAAGCCTATGCAGATGTTCCTGAGTTGGTTGATCACCTACATTTACCAGTACAAAGCGGCTCAGACCGAATTTTGAACTTAATGAAGCGTGGCCACACAGCGCTTGAGTACAAATCGACTATCCGTAAATTACGTAAAATTCGCCCGAACCTGAGCATGTCGTCAGATTTCATCATCGGTTTCCCTGGTGAAACAAATGCAGACTTCGAAGCAACGATGAACCTAATCAATGATATTGGTTTTGATATGAGCTTTAGCTTCATCTACTCAGCGCGCCCAGGTACACCAGCTGCTGACTTGCCAGATGATGTCTCTGAGCAAGAGAAAAAAGAGCGTTTGTATATTTTACAAAATCGTATCAACCAAATGGCACAAGATATCAGCCGTAAGATGTTTGATACCGAGCAACGTATCCTAGTTGAAGGTCCTTCGAAGAAAAACCCAATGGAGCTGCGCGGTCGCACTGAAAATAACCGAGTGGTGAATTTTGAAGGCCCACACTCAGTGATCGGTCAGTTTGTTGACGTACGTATAACAGAGGCGTTACCAAACTCTTTACGTGGCGAACTTATTCGTACAGAATCAGAAATGAACTTGCGTAAGGATGTTGCGCCGGCAGATATTTTAAAGCGCGCACCAACAGAACCAGAAGCTGATGAACTAGGTGTAACTACGTTTACCCCATAAATCAGATTGATTGCGCCAGCCTTTGCTGGCGTATTTGTTACAGGAAGCTATTTTGAGTAGTCAGATAAAAAATATAGAGTTTTACCTAGAGCCCGCCGATAACAATCGTCTTTCATCACTGTGTGGTCCCTTTGATGAAAACATCAAACAAATAGAGCGCAGATTAGGGGTAGAAATCGCCCATCGCGATAATTGGTTTAAAGTGACAGGCCAGCCTGTACAAGCCAAAGCCGCTATGGATATTTTGAAATCATTGTACGTTGACACTCAGCCTCTGCGCGGTCAAATCAATGAAATTGAGCCCGATCACGTGCACCTAGCCATTACTGAAGCGAATGTATTAGAACAAGATGCGCCTACAGTTTGGGAGCAAGAAGTCTATATAAAAACACGTCGTGGTGTGGTTAAACCCCGCAACCCAAATCAAAGCCAGTATGTGGCTAATATTCTTACTCATGACATTTGTTTTGGTATAGGACCTGCAGGTACGGGCAAAACGTACCTTGCCGTTGCAGCCGCGGTTGATGCGCTAGAGCGACAAGAAATTCGCCGCATTTTACTGACTCGCCCAGCGGTTGAAGCGGGTGAGAAACTGGGTTTCTTACCTGGTGATTTGACACAAAAAATCGACCCCTATTTACGCCCTCTTTACGATGCACTATTTGAAATGCTTGGCTTTGAAAAGGTCGAGCGCCTCATTGAAAAAAAGGTCATTGAAGTGGCACCTCTTGCCTACATGCGTGGCCGAACGCTGAATGATGCATTTATTATTTTGGACGAAAGCCAAAATACCACCACTGAGCAAATGAAGATGTTCTTAACCCGCATTGGTTTTAACTCAAAAGCCGTGATCACCGGTGACATCACCCAAGTAGACCTACCTCGTGGTGCGCGCTCAGGGCTTCGTCACGCAATTGAAGTGCTCAGCGACGTAGAAGAAATTTCGTTTAACTTCTTTAAATCTCATGATGTTGTTCGCCACCCTGTTGTAGCGAGAATTGTTGAAGCATACGAGAAAAAAGAAGAAGCCGAACGTAAAGAAAAGGCACTTAAAGAACAGGCCTACAGACAAACAAAAGAGCAAGATAAATGAGCGTAGACTTAGATTTACAGATTGCTTGTGAGTTTGACGATTTGCCATCTCAAACACAGTTTGAACTGTGGGCAAGCCAAGCATTACAACCCTACTTAGAGCATAGCGAACTGACTATCCGAATTGCGGATGAGCACGAAAGCCAAGAGCTAAATCATCAGTACCGAGGCAAGAATAAGCCAACCAACGTACTGTCATTTCCCTTTGAAGCGCCACCGGGTATTGAACTGCCATTAGTCGGGGATTTAATCATTTGTCCACAGGTTGTAAAACAAGAAGCAATAGAACAAGAAAAGCCTTTTCATGAGCATTTTGCACATATGGTGATCCACGGTTGCTTGCATTTACTTGGCTTTGACCATATAAATGAACAAGATGCTATCGAGATGGAAAGTCTTGAAAAAGAATTTCTCGCGAAATTGGGCATTAGTGACCCTTATCGCGACGATTTGTAACTATTTTATGGTCAAATAGCATCAACATCTAATTTGATATTTTACGGAGTAAAAAACGACAATGAGCGACGATAACTCGCAGAGTAGCCAGGGTTCTTCTGGCAAAACCTGGTTGGGACGCATCACACAGATGCTGCAAGGGGAACCCCAAAACAAAGAAGAGTTGGTAGAAGTCATTGCCGATGCTCAGGAACGCGATCTGATCGACCCTGAGACAAAGGATATGATGGAAGGTGTATTAGGTGTTTCTGAGCTTAAAGTGCGCGATATCATGATCCCACGCTCGCAAATGATAACACTTGATGTAGATGAGTCGTTAGAGCAGCAACTACCTACCATGGTAGAGTCTTCGCACTCACGCTTTCCCGTTATTTGTGAAGACAAAGACCATGTTGAAGGTATTTTATTGGCAAAAGATCTGCTGCCATTAATTTTAAACAAAGACGAAAGTCTACCTGCTATCCGTGAGTATTTGCGCCCTGCAATCGTGGTACCTGAAAGTAAGCGCGTTGATGCATTACTCAATGAGTTTCGCCAAAAGCGCTACCATATGGCCATTGTAGTGGACGAATATGGTGGTGTATCGGGTCTTGTTACCATTGAAGATATCCTAGAAATCATTGTGGGTGAAATCGAAGATGAGCATGATGATGATGAAGATCAACAAGATATTCGTCAATTATCAAGACATACCTATATGGTACAGGCTCTAACGCCACTGGACGAATTCAACGAGTTCTTTAAAACTGGCTTCGATAAGCAAGAGGCAGATACCATTGGTGGCATCATCTTACACGCCTTTGGTCACATGCCAAGTCGTGGTGAAACCATTGATATCGAGCCACTTCAATTTAAAGTGACTAACTCTGATAATCGTCGGATCATTCAACTTCAAGTAACCGTTCCTAAACCAGAAAATGGCGACGACGAAGCTGAATAAAGTACTATCCGTTGTAAGTGATAAGCAAGCGTGGCTGGCATTATTTGCCGGCTTTTCGCTTACTTTTAGTTATGCTCCTTTTAACGTTTGGCCACTTGTTATCCTTGCCATTGCCATTGCATGCTTTGTAACCGACAACAAAACCCCAAAACAAGTCGCTAAATATTGCTTTATATTTGCCTTTGGTTGGTTTGCTCTGGGTATTAGCTGGGTACATGTTTCCATAGCTCAATATGGCGGCTTGCCCCTACCCGTTTCTTTGCTTTTGATGGCGCTGTTGTGCGCTTACCTCGCCCTATACCCAATGTGTGCTTTTATACTGGCAAGCTACTTTAATAACAAACCTTGGCAGCGCACCATGATGCTTGTGGTTGGGTTTGCGATATTCGAGTGGTTGCGAGGTAAATTACTAACTGGGTTTCCTTGGTTAAGCTTTGGCTATGCGTTAACAGATAGTCCCGTAAACTCATTAGCGCCTCTGATCGGTGAATTTGGCCTATCGCTGCTGTGTGTGCTCGTAGGTTGTTGCATCTATTACAGTTGGCGTGCTCGCAGCGTTGTGCCATTGTCGCTCGCAATGATCACTGTGGTACTGCTTATTGGCGCATCAACCTTGAGCAATCAAACTCAACATAAAGAAAAATCGATAAAAACCTTACTTGTACAAGGTAACATTCAACAGAGTTTACGTTGGGAGCCAGAGCATTTTTGGCCAACTATGTCTAAATATAGAGATATGACTCGACCCCACTGGCATGAAGTCGACTTAGTGCTTTGGCCTGAAGCCGCAATTCCGGAAATTGAGGACTTCGCATCTCCATTTTTGAAAGAGCTTGATAAAGCCGCGGCGTTTAACGGTACAGCGCTCATTACTGGTATTCCTGATTACCAACTTAATAGCAAAACCGTATTTAATACCCTGATAGTACTGGGTAAAAAACAAGCTGAAGATACCCAAGGCCATTATCAGTACTTACATGCCAACCGCTATCAAAAACACCAACTTCTACCTATTGGCGAGTTTGTACCATTTGAAGATATCTTAAGACCTTTAGCGCCTCTATTTGATTTAGCCATGTCTTCGTTTACCCGAGGTGAAAGGATACAAGGTAACTTGGTTGCCAATGGACTGCATATTTTGCCGGCTATTTGTTATGAAATCGCATTTAGCGAGCTGGTGTTAGATAACTTTACTGAACACTCAGATATTCTCTTTACAGTTAGCAATGATGCCTGGTTTGGTGACTCTCATGGTCCACATCAGCATATGCAAATTGCTCGTATGCGCGCGCTAGAACTACAGCGCCCACTACTACGTGCCACCAATAATGGCATCACAGGTGTCTACGACCCCATTACTCATAAGCAACAATCTATCCCTCAATTTGAAGCAGGCGTACTCGAAGCTGATGTTCAATTAATTTCGGGCAGCAGTTTTTTTAGCCGTTATGGTCATACCCCTGTATGGATTGTTATCTTGCTTTCGGGGCTCATCGTGATAGCTTGTCGAATTGCTCCAAGACTCATGCGCCACATAGAAAGAGGCTTCCTTTGATTTTTTATCTCAACAATTTCGTTTTTTGCTGTCAGCTTAACAGCCACTTAAGTTCATGCATCGCGCTAGTGCAGTATGAGTCACAATCAATCTATTTTGGTGCAAAATGGCATATCAAAAAATCAGATAAAAACATAACATACTGAATTTAAATAAAATAAAAAGTTGGTATAGTTCTTCCTATAGATAATCATCAATCACAATATAACAAGGTGGTTATCATGTACGACTTATATCAAACTCTTTACTTACTATGGCACTTGGATATCAGTATTTGGCAAATCCATGACACTCAACATCCAGTTAGACGCGCAAGGAGCCAGTAATGCGCTCAATATCTCGCAATCACCCTTTAGTGTTAGAGGCCGTCCACAAAGTACTCAGCGAGCAGTTTTCAATTTCAGAGGCCGCAGAACAATATGCGCTACCTAAGCGTACCTTATATGATGCTGTGCGTCTTGCTCAGGCTAAACCAAAGCAACAAAGTAATAAGTTAAATGCGACTAAACAGCTATTGGAGCAACACCTCAAAGAAGTCGAACAAACACTACGTGGATTGCAACATTCATGAATATAAACGTGACAAAAATAATTCAGTCTGAACAGATCAGGCCACTTCAATTACAGCTCATAGAGCTGCTGGGGGCATGTATAAATGAAGGCGCATCGTTAGGCTTTTATGCGCCAGCAGATGTAAAGCAGCTAACCTCATACTGGCAAGATATCGAAGCGTCAGTAGCGCAAAACAAACGCAGCCTTTATGCAATTTTTCATGGTGATACGCCGATAGCCTCTGTACAACTTGTTCCCTGCCAAAAGCAAAATGGTCGACATCGCGCTGAAGTTGAAAAGCTCATTGTTCATCCACATGCTCAACGACAAGGGTTAGCTCGAAAATTGATGGCTGCATTAGAAGCTGACGCTTTACAGCAAGGGATAAAGTTATTATTTCTTGATACACAAACAGGTGATAAATCTGAGCTTTTTTATCAAGCGCTAGGCTACCAAAAGTCGGGCCAAATTCCACACTTTGTCACTAACAGTGAAGGCGTTTTTAGTAGCACCAGCTATTACTACAAGCAACTGACTTCATGAGACTTTCGCGCCGTTTTAAGCACTACCGCGATACTCAAGCTTATCATTGTTTTCATGGGTAAGACATGCCAGCTCTTTACCAAACACTAGATAGACTTCGTAGGCTTGAGTCATACTCATCACGGTTTTACCACTTTCAAAATTACTGATTGTAGCCTGATCGACGCCCAGCAATGAGCCCAACTGCTTTTGTGTTAACCCTCTTTCTTTTCTCAAAGCGCGTATACCGGTTTGTAACTCAACCTTAAACTTATCGACAAGGGCCTTCCTGCGCTGCGTATTATTTTTCATAACCAGCTAGCTCCTACAACAAAATCGAATTGATCATATGAACAGCCATAGATAACGGCATCGCTCTTTGCTGTACAAGCGCTTTAGGGATCCCCTGAATAGCTTCAAAGTCATCTAAAAATAACGCTAAGTCAAATTGGTTGCTATTCGTACTTTTTATATGTACTAGCACATAATAACGCAACTTAAGTCCGTTAAGGTGGCGTATCAAATCAATATCTCGCGCCGTTATTGTCGGCTTTAAGCAATGAGACACTTTAGTCGCAAAAACATGCTTAATGTAAACGCTTTGATCTCCTTTTCTGTATAGCAAAATATCGTTAAAGCCGCTTACATTATGAACCGTGGCCTTAACTCCATTTAAGATATTATTCCATCCATAGTCTTTACCTTTACTTTGTTACCTTGAGTTAACATTATGCAAAGGGCTGTGTGGAAAATCTCTCCAATATTAAAAATGACAACAAAACTTTTAATACCCAAAGCATGAGCTATTTAGTACTTACTCGAGTGTCTTTATTTCACAAGTTAACTTTATAGGCACAATTTGATTTGATGAACATGACCACTCAAGCATATCAGGAGCTGAATATCTCATTTAGCCTCAATGACTCAACGGGCCACCCTGTATTCGGCGCGAATGCAATATTTAGACTCTGGCGAGACTACTACAATAGAACTTCTGAAAATGATGAGCGTACCTTTTTAACTTCAAACTCAGAAGGTAAAGTTAAGAAACAGCTTGATATAGGTCGATGCTCATACGGCGACTATGAAGTTGAACACACTGAGCTGAGCGTAGCCTAGGTTATGTAAACCGCTGGAAGTCCAACTTTAATATAGGTGCTTGGCAATTGGTCGTACCGACATCACTCGGTCAAGCTACTGGTATTGGTGGCCCTAATGTCGAGATTGTTTCTTTAGGCCACATCTGTAAGCAACGTCTACTTTCAAGTACAAAAGGCTAATTACACTCCTATGGCAAGCAGGCTTTGCCTGCTTGTTTCAGTTAAGTTGAAAATTTAGGCTCAGCTTTGGCTTTTAATTGTGCAACCATGCCTTGTTCCCATGCATACTGGCTTTTTGCCCTCCACTCAAACCCACCTGTCTTACTTTCGTTGGAGTTTGCGATTAGACTCATCATAGATTTAAAATCAATAATATCAGCAAAGTTTTCATTATTTACATCATACTTGCCCCAATACTGGCTCTTACCCAAGTCCCCTCGTTGTATTTCAAGCCCTTCGATAAAATGCGCTTTAAAATCTTGCGCAGCTTTCACCAAACTATCGTTACTGTTAAGCTTTGTTTCTATTACATCACGCTGCGCGTCCGATAGCCGACCTGTAGCGACCAATACTCCTTGCTCATTAACCGAAAAACCCCAGTCTTTATGACTCAGCTCTGATGACTCGCGAAGTATCTGCTCTTCCATACCAGAATATGCGTGAAACATGCGTTGAGCCGCTTTGGGTGTATCACTGTAAAGTTTATCCATAGATGTAAAAATCGCCTCGATTGCACCTCGATGCGACTCAAAAGCAGGAGGAAGATTTAAACGACCATCCGATGTATAGTTTGCTTTTTCATATTCAGAAAAGTCAGTGTTTGAGGGTGTAAATATGTCATCGGCAAGTACGGTATTAAGCGTACTACTGTCTTGGCTAGTCTTAGGTGTTTTATTTGACGATGCATTATTTACGTGCTCTGAAGGAGCTTGATTGCTGGCGTATTGCATCGCACCTTGGTTACTACTAATTTTCATGTCATTATCCTTATTCCACGATAGTAGATTTGTATGTTATTCATCGGCCCTAAAATTAAAAACTAAAGTAACAACAATACTATATTAGGTTAGAAATATTGTCCTAAACCTGTAATTGGTTTCCACTGTTTGCCTTAACAGCTAAAACAACTTTAGGGGTTTAATCATAGCGTCCAATAAAGTGCTTACTCAAAAGCCCCTTTCGGCTACTTTCCCCCAGCCAAGTCAATAAAACTCCCGGTCACATAACTGGCTTCATTGCTAAGCAACCATGCAATGGCATTAGCAACCTCTTCGCAAGTGCCGCCGCGCTTCATAGGTAATAACGAAGCTAAGCGCTCAACACGCTGCGGCTCACCGCCATCGGCATGGATATCAGTATAGATACAACCAGGTCTAACACAGTTAACTCGAATACCACTGCCTGCTAATTCCAATGATAAACCAGTCGTAAAACTATCAATGGCACCTTTGGATGCGGCATAGTCGACATATTCGTTGGCACCACCTAAGCGCGATGCGGCTGAAGACACATTAACAATAGCGCATCGGGTAGTATCATGGTGAGTTCTAAAGTGCTTAATGGCTTCTCGGGCACAAATAAAATATGGGGTAACGTTTTGCATCAAAATGGCATTTATACGCTCAGCACTCATTTGCTCTACGCGCATTTGTGTTTGTAAAACCCCAACATTGTTAACCAGGTGACTAACTGCTCCCAACTTTTCTTCAACCATTGAAAACAACTCGACCACCGCTTTTTCATCGCTAATATCAGCTTGAAAAAGCGCACCGTTGCCACCGTTTCTACGTATTTTTTCCAGTACCGAGGAAGCCGCCTCAGTATTATTTTTAAAGTTTATAGCAACTTTATAACCACACGATGCCAACTTTATTGCGGTCGCAGCGCCAATACCACGACTCGCACCGGTTATTAAAACAACTTTTCCCAAAGGTACTATCCAAAATCAACCAAACTGAGGTCACTGTACACAATAACAATTGTGATTAAAATTGATATCTAAAAGCAATAGAGGCCGAAGCTTCATTTTCCTTACTAGCTCTTTGCTCACCGTATCCCGCGATCACACGCATTTTCCACCCTTTGTCGTGATAGGCTCTAGAAAATGAGTAGCTATAACTAACACCAAGTCCATAGATGCTTTTTCTATCAAAAGTTTGCAAAAATGCAGAACCAATAGCGCAACCAATAACCCCTCCAACTGATGGTTCTTTGTCTTTTTCGCATTCACTCTCTCGATCGCTAGCCTTAACGCCAATTGCGCCCACAACAAGACCTAATGCATGTTTATCATTATCACTGATGACTCTTTCCCAACCAAAAGTGAAACCTACATCTAAGCTTTGACCCACTTGAAAGTACATTCCACCATCTTCAGAATAACTGCCAATTTCAGCATTTAAGACGTAAGGAAAACCAGTTCCTAATGAATAGCCTATTTTGCTTTCCTGTGAGTTGGCACTTGCAATTGAGGTATAGGTACCTGCGATAAGAGCAAGTGTTAAAGCTAATTTGTTCATTTCATTTCCTAGCGATGGTCAAAAAAAGTTCCCATTAAAGGGATGCCTTACAAAAATATAATCGCGTATGCTGCATCAAGCAACGAAATAAATGTAACAATTGTTACCAATGATAGATTGGAAAATCTTATTTCTCTTTTTATAAAATTTTTATTGCATCATAAAAAAACAGCATCTAATATCCAATTGCTTCTTGATGATAGCCAATCCGAGTACATCACACGGCATGTGTGGCAAGGCGATAGAGCAACTATCCAAGAGTGACTTTGAATGCGTATTTACGCGCTTATTGACGCTCAACTTTTCAACTTGATTTGAAAAATGATTTGGAAAGTTTGTTTCTATTTTTGGAGGCTCTTATGGCTAACTCGGCGTTGGATTTTTCTGCTTTTTCACCTTCAGCTCTTAGTGCTGAACAACTTCACCTAATTGACACTACTGTGGCTCAATTTGGCGCCCCGTTACTTTTGCTTGACTGTGACATTGTTCGTGAGCAATACCGTACACTTGCAAACGCATTGCCCAATGTAACGTTACACTTTGCACTTAAACCACTTCCTCACGAAGCTATTGTTCGCACATTATTAGCTGAAGCCGCAAGTTTTGACTTAGCTACCAGCGGTGAAGTCGAGTTAGTTGCAAGCCAAGGCGTGCCTAGCGAGAAAACCATTCACACACACCCAATTAAGCGTGATAAAGATATCCGTGACGCGCTTGAGTATGGTTGTAGCGTATTCGTTGTTGATAATCTCAATGAGCTGGATAAGTTTACCGCTTATAAAGAGCAAGTTGAGTTATTGGTAAGATTGAGCTTTCGCAATGCAGATGCAATTGCAGATCTCTCTAAAAAATTTGGTTGCAACCGTGATATGGCGATTGAAATCATCTCCAAAGCGCAACAGTTAGGTATTCACATTAAAGGTTTATCGTTTCATGTTGGCTCGCAAACAAGCAGTCCCCAAAAATATGTGGATGCTATTATTGCTTGCAAGCAAGTAATGGAAGAGGTGGTTGATCTCGGATTACCTGCACTTAGCACATTAGATATTGGTGGCGGCTTTCCAGTAAGCTACACGAAACAGGTAATGCCTATTGATGAGTTTTGCGTACCTATTAATGCTGCTTTGGCGCAGCTGCCTGAAACAGTGCAAATTCTCGCAGAACCTGGACGCTTTATTGTCGCGCCAGCGATGATGAGTGTATCGTCTGTAATGGGACAAGCAATGCGTGAAGGCAAAACTTGGTACTATTTAGATGATGGTATTTATGGCTCTTTCAGTGGCCAGATATTTGATGAGGCTAGCTATCCGATTGTTGCTATCAGCAATAGCAATGAGTGTTACCCAAGCGTTCTTGCAGGTCCCACATGCGACAGCATTGACGTAGTAGCGGAAAGCATCATGCTACCGAAGCTAAATAATGGCGATTTGATTGTTGCTCGCATGATGGGTGCTTATACCAGTGCAACGGCAACCGACTTTAACTTCTTTAAGCGCGCGCAGACAGTCGTTTTAAATGAACCAAGCTTAGCCGATCGTAAACTAGGATAATCACAGCAACAGAGCATGCAACTGCATGCTCTATAACTATTGTTAATTTTGTGTAAGTGTCTGTAATTTACATACCAAAGTCTCACCTATATGCTTTTCTTACTCTCACTAATTACGTATTTTGTAAGGAAAGCTGATGTCAGTCCAAGATCAAACAACACCATTAAATCCAGCAGTTAAAAACCCAAATAATATTGAAGCCAAAAAATACTACGTTTTCAATGAAACAGGCAATATCATGATGGCAAGTACTATTGATGCTAACAATGAGCTGTCGGAGTCAGTACAAAAAGTATTTTCAGAAGTGTCAGTTTTCTTTGCCGGTATGTCACGAGCAATCACAACAACAATCAACCCTGCTACTAAAAAACCTTATTCACTGTATAACTACGAAGCATTACAAAATGTGATCAGTGGTTCAGGCTTATTTGTACATGTTACTGAAGAAGATGTTAGCTATGAAACATCAAGTTTTGGTGCCGACTTCAGCAAAGAGCTTATTGAGTCTCTACTTGGTTTAGCAACAGGCACCGGTGAAATGAGCTTTGCTTCGGCAATGGTCTCTTCAATAGGTAAAGAAGGATTAAACTTGTCTGGCTCATCAAGTACCTCACAAAGCAAAGTCGGTAATATCGTATTCGTTTGTGAATACCTCTTTGGTATGCCAAGCATCAGCGCTATCGTAGTCTACGCAGACTGCGATCAACATAAGCAGCAGCTAAAGCTTGGTCCTTGTTTTAGTGAGTCTTCGATTAGTACCAAATGGAAACTGCACAAAGACACCTACATGTTTGTTACACCAACATTTATTAAAAATTATGCTGGCGATTTAACTTCGATTAACTCCGATCCTGATTACCTCGAACTAGTAAATTGGCTAAGCGGTTTGCTAACACAAACGCCAATTATCATTGATGTTATTGATACAACGAATAACAGTGTTGTTGATTCAGGGAGCGCACTGGATAAAAGTGTAACCTATAAACTGCAAGGACAATTCTTACAAACATCAGATGGTCGTTTGCAATTCGCTGACGCAAGTAGTAAAGCTAAGATTACTGCAACCAGTGATTGGACAGCCGATGAGATTGAATTCACTGTCTCAGGTACACAAAATGAAGCAGCGTCAATTCAAGTCTTAGATAAAAATGGTAATGTTATTACTCAAACAGCCCAAACATTCACCATCGCAAGTTAAACATCATAGGTGTGCTTTGACGCACACCTACTTTTTGGAGTGCAATTGTGAGCTGGTTTAATTGGTTACACCGAGCATTGGACAATAACGGGCCATCGCCGGCTCCAAAGAAAAATGATTCAGAAAGATACAGTTATTTCAATACCACAGGCACTATGTTAGTGACCTCGATATGCCCGCCAACACAGTCCTTACCAGCAGAAACACAGAGAATATTCAACCAAAGCGCTGCTTTTTTAGCAACGGCTATGAGGGCTATTTCAACGACTACCAATCCACACACAGGTCAACCCTACTCTATTTTCAATCATTTTGCTTTAACACGAGTTCTGACAGGTTCTGGGCGATTTGCTAAGCTTTCAGAGGAAATCTTGATGATACCCAATGACGTATTTTGTGAAGATGATCATTGTGGGCTCTTCTCTACACTCTTTAGCATGGACTTTAGCAAGCACAGCTTACCATTTGCCAAAGCACTCACTACAGAATTCGCAAACAATGCCTGTGATATGGCAACGAGATCCCACCCTGCGGAGTCAAAAACAGCGCATTTAGTGCTTAGCTGTGAGCACCTTTATGGTCTTGCGAATGTAAATGTTATTCTTTTCACATTAGATAACCAAGTTCACAGTGAACACCTCGCTAAGCGACCATGTTTGCACAAAGGACATACTTTACCTGATTGGCAAATTGCAAAAGAGCAATTCATCTATACAAGCAGTCCACCAAAGAGCAGTAGCATATGATAAACGGAGTTTGTCTTCAGAAATAAAAAAGCCCACTGTTAGGTAGGCTTTTTCATTTTTAAATAGTCAGAGTTAGGATTCAATCGCTATTAACTCTACTTCAAAAATAAGCAACGAGCCTGGTTCTATTTTACCTGCAGCTCGGTCACCATAACCTAAATCTGGGCCAATGAAAAAACGGAACTTGTCGCCTTCTTTCATCAATTGCACACCTTCGGTCCAACCTGGGATAACCTGATTTAAACCAAAACTGATTGGGCTATCGCGTAACACTGAGCTGTCAAATACTGCGCCATCAAGCAAGGTACCATGATAGTGTACTTTCACTTTACTAGTTGCCGTAGGGTGTACTTCACCAGTGCCACTTTTTAACACTTCATATTGCAAACCTGACTCAGTGCTCTGAATTCCCTCTTTAAAAGCATTTTGCGCTAAAAATTCCTGTGCAGCTTTGCGATTAAATTGTGCTGTCTGTTTTTGCGTTTTAGACTGCTTATAGACAAGTCCTGCTAACACTAAAATTACAACCAATAAAATGATATTTGTAGTCGACATTATTCACCCTTTTCTTTGTCGTCTTCTTTATCTTCACCATTGACCACATTGGCGATATGCGCCAAACGCGCTAGCGCCAAAGCGTTAATACTCCCCTCTGGGTACTCGCCATCGGTTAACTTACCCGCAGGTTTATCCATCAATAGTGTCAGCGCTTCATCAACACTTTCTACGGCATAGATATTAAATTTACCCGCTGTCACTGCTGCAATGATCTCATCATCTAAAACAAGATTTACACGGTTAGAATGAGGGATGATCACCCCTTGCTCACCTGTTAAACCACGCATTTTACAAAGCTTGAAGAAGCCTTCAATTTTCTCATTTACCCCACCGATGGCTTGCACTTCACCATGCTGGTTAATAGAACCCGTTAACGCTAAAGACTGGTTGATTGGCAGTTGAGTAATGGCAGAGATAAGACCACATAGTTCCGCCAAAGACGCGCTATCGCCATCGATATAACCGTAGCTTTGTTCAATTGCAATATTAGCGCTCAGTGTTAAAGCAAAGTTTTGTGCATACTTATTACCTAAATAGCCGGTCAGTAGCATTACTCCTTTTGAGTGAATTGATTTACCTAACTCAGCTTCACGCTCAACGTCAATTACGCCATCCGCTCCAGCATACACAGTTGCCGTTATGCGCGCAGGTGTTCCAAATGCAGTATCACCAATGTGTAAGACCGTTAGGCCATTTACTTTGCCCACAGCTTTACTTTGGGTTGCTATCAGTGTGTGCCCTTCTTGGATATCACTGAGCATATTCTCGCTAAGCTGCCCAGTGCGATATTGTTTGCCAGCAACGGCCTCATCAATATGTTCTGCATCTATTTGCGTCACATCATCTTGTTTGGCATAAAAGCTGGCCTCAGCAACTAACTCAAGCACATCAGCAAAGCGTGCCGATAACTTAGTATGGTGTTCGGCTTGGCGATAACTAAATTTGAGCAACCGCACAAATGCTTGCGCACTTAAAGTACAGTTCAGTGTGCTGCTAGCATAGTCTTGTACTTTGGTAATAAACTGGTACTGCATTTTATCTGAACTTGGCAGGTAATAATCGAAATCGGCCAATACTCTAAATAGCTCCGCAAACTCTTCATCGTATTCACCAATGGTGTAATACAGCTCACGTGAGCCCAATAAAATTATTTTTACATCCAATGGAATAAGCTGCGGTTTCAATGTAAAGCTGCTGCCCACAGAGTTATCTTGATAGGGCAAATCATTCTTGATTTGATGGGTTTTTAATGACAACTTTAACCCATCCCACACTTGGGGATTGGCCAATACTTTCTCTGCATCCATGATTAAGTAGCCACCATTCGCTCGATGCAGAGCGCCAGCTTGAATAGAGCGGTAACTGGTGATCAACGTACCTTGTGATGTAGCGTATTCTACTTTGCCAAAAATATTGCCAAAAGTTGGGTTTGGCTCATACACCACAGGAGCAGGATCGCCATCTTTATACTCAACTAAAATATTGGGCGCAAAAAAGTCACTGAGCATCCCTTTGGCATCAAAATCATCTTTGTTTTCGTCACTGTTGGCATCGTCGTCTAGCCACTCAAGCACAGCATCAACAATTTCCGTGCGCAAATCTTTTAAGTACCGCACCACCCCAATGTGGCTTGCATACTTGTGCTCTAAAGTCCTTAGCAAAGGTTTAGTTGCCATTTCAACGGTTGATTTTTTTAGGTTACGCAGCTTTTCTGATGATTCTCGCTTCCAACGCGGCAACTCTAATAACGCTTCTATCAAGGCATCTTCTAATTGCTCAATGGCATTTATAAAATGCGCCTGCAGATGCTCATCAAGCGCAGAAAATTCATTATCGTCTAGCTGTTTTCCATCAACGACTGGCGCAAAGCCCACCAGGTTGCTTTCTTCTAGCAAGGCCACGCTTTTCTCTGCAGCCAATTGCTCCACAGCCGTCAATGCCGCGTTATATTTATTATCAAAATCTCGGTCTATAGATTTTTTCTTGCGCTGATAACCTGGGTTATCAAAAGCTGCTGGAAAGGTATCAGCAACTTCGTCTAAAAACTCGTCGATGTCATCTGCCAACTCTTTACTCTGCCCAGCTTGCATAAACATAGCAATGGGCTCACGGTGATCATCGTAGTTGTTTACGTATAACCACTCTTTAGGGGTCTGGCGTGTTTTACTATGCACTTCGAGTTTGTCTTTTACCATGGTAAAACGGCCAAGAGCCGCCTCTCCCATCACAAATACGTTATAACCTGGCAGCTCTATACCCAGAGCAAAATCTAATGCGCTTTGAGCGCGTTGTTGACCAATAAAGGGAAGAGCTTCTGGGTAAGGATTGTGCATACAAGATTGCACATGGGTGATAGAGACTGACGGTGCTAAGGCGTCAGTCGATAATGGTGATATTTTTTTGGTCATTCCTAACTTCTTATTTCTAAACGCTAACTACAATCAAGCTAGGTTTTATGGGGATAATGCTTTACGTAAAAACTCATTATGCCCGCACTCTGAACAAGGCATAATCTCACTGGCGTAAAATACATCCGATTTATTGCCACAATTCTTACATACTAATTGCCCCATGGCTATCCATTCTCCGCTCTTGTAGGTGCCTTTGTGATTAAAATCTTGCACTAAGGCTTGCCATTCTAATTGCGTCCTATCTTCTAATTGCGCCAATTCATACCAAATAGATGCTTTAAGCTCCTCCCACGCCAAATCATCGTAATCGTTTTTATGCTTCTTGAGGTGTGCTAAATCACGGCTCAAGTAATGTTTGTATGTCTGTAACTTCTCTTGAGAAAAGTCTTTCAATGCCTGTTGATGCTCAATAAACTTTTCCACCAAGTCATCGACTTCATGCTCTTTCACATCTTTAACCCAATCAATAAATTGGCTTAGCCACGCTTTGTAACTTGACATGTCATACTCCATTTTTGCCGTATCATCTTAACTATAGCTTATGGGATACGCGGTGTGGTTTTTATACTCAGCGCAAATACTTAAAAATGCGCTGCGGCTACTGTGAATTGGTGCTTTTTTGGGGTATGCTATCGGGCAATTTTCTATCAATTTGCAAGAAGTCTGGAAACGTAGATGCAAGAGCAATATAACCCGCAAGACATTGAGTCAAAAGTCCAACAATACTGGGAACAAAACAAGACATTTAAAGTCGTCGAAGACGAGAGCAAAGAGAAGTATTACTGTCTCTCGATGTTCCCATATCCAAGTGGTCGACTGCATATGGGTCACGTTCGTAACTACACTATTGGTGATGTAGTATCACGTTTCCAACGTTTACAAGGTAAAAACGTGATGCAACCTATGGGTTGGGACGCGTTTGGTCTGCCCGCGGAAAATGCTGCAATTAAAAACAACACAGCGCCAGCAAAATGGACCTACGAAAACATTGATTACATGCGTAACCAACTTAAGCAGCTTGGCTTTGGTTACGATTGGGATCGCGAAATTGCTACCTGTCATCCTGATTACTACAAGTGGGAACAGTGGTTCTTCACTAAGCTTTACGAAAAAGGCTTAGTGTACAAAAAAATGTCTACCGTAAATTGGGACCCTGTTGACCAAACTGTATTGGCTAACGAACAGGTAATCGACGGCCGTGGTTGGCGCTCAGGTGCGATAGTAGAGCAAAAAGAAATTCCACAATGGTTTATTAAAATCACTGACTATGCGCAAGAATTGCTTGATGATTTAGATAAGTTAGATAACTGGCCAGAGCAAGTTAAAACCATGCAGCGTAACTGGATTGGTCGCTCTGAAGGTTTAGAAATTGATTTCAAACGTGCCGACAACAGTGAAACATTTACGGTCTACACTACGCGCCCAGATACTTTCATGGGTGTAACTTACGTAGGTATCGCTGCAGCTCATCCAATTGCGCAAGAAGCCGCTAAAAACAACGCTGCGATTGCAACCTTTGTAGAAGAATGTAAGAACACCAAGGTTGCAGAAGCAGACATGGCAACCATGGAGAAAAAAGGCATTGATACTGGCTTTAAAGCGGTTCACCCGTTAACAGGTCAAGAAGTTCCAATCTGGATAGCTAACTTTGTATTGATGGACTACGGCTCAGGCGCAGTGATGGCAGTACCGGGGCACGACCAACGTGACTTTGAATTTGCCACCGCTTACGGCCTTGAAATCAAACAAGTGATCGCACCGGAAGCCGGCTCAGAGCTGGTTGCTGATTTAAGCAAAGAAGCGTTTACCGAAAAAGGCGTGTTAATTAACTCAGGTGAGTTTGATGGCCTAGATTTCGAAGGTGCGTTCAACGCCATCGCTGACAAACTAGAAGCGCAAAATGCTGGTAAGCGTAAGGTAAACTACCGTTTACGTGACTGGGGTGTAAGCCGTCAGCGCTATTGGGGTTCACCAATTCCAATGCTAAGTGACGAAAACGGTCAAGAACTTGCTGCAACGGCAGACATGCTACCTGTACGTCTTCCTGAAGATGTGGTGATGAATGGTGTAACGTCTCCAATTAAAGCAGATCCTGAGTGGGCAAAAACCACAATGAACGGTCAGCCTGTATTCCACGAAACAGATACCTTTGACACGTTTATGGAATCATCTTGGTATTATGCGCGCTACTGTAGCCCACGCTACGACGAAGGCATGTTAGAACCTGGTGCTGCAAACTACTGGCTACCAGTAAACCAGTACATTGGTGGTATTGAGCATGCAATCTTGCACTTGTTGTACTCACGTTTCTTCCACAAATTATTACGTGACTTTGGTTTAGTAAACTCAGATGAGCCGTTTGAGCGCTTATTATGCCAAGGCATGGTATTAGCTGAGACCTTCTATCGTAAAGATGAAAAAGGCGGTGATATTTGGATCTCACCCACTGACGTACAGACAGAAACTGACGAAAAAGGCCGAGTCACTAAGGCATGGCATAAAGAAGACGGTCAGCCTGTGTTCTCTGCTGGTATGAGTAAGATGTCTAAGTCAAAAAATAACGGTATCGACCCACAAACAGTTATCAAACAGTATGGTGCTGATACGGTCCGTTTATTTATGATGTTTACAGCACCACCAGAGCAAACGCTTGAATGGTCAGATTCTGGCGTAGAAGGCGCACACCGATTCTTAAAGCGTGTTTGGAAATATGCCGTTGATGTTAACGCTGCGGGTAAAGCTCAGTTAAATGTTGCAGCCCTTAACAGCAACCAAAAAGCACTGCGCCGTGAAATTCACAAAACCATTGCGAAAGTAACGGACGATTTATCACGTCGCCAAACGTTCAATACCGCAATTGCAGCTATCATGGAATTATCAAACAAGCTGGCAAAAGCACCGCTTAATGATGAACAAGATATTGCACTTGCCAATGAAGCGCTTAATGCAATGATCATTATGCTTGCACCTATTACGCCACACATGTGTCACGAGCTTTGGCTACAATTAGGTAACCAAAACGATATTCTTGACGAAGCATGGCCAACAGTAGATGAAGCCGCTTTAGTAGAAGATGAAAAGCTCATTATCGTACAAGTTAACGGTAAACTGCGCGCTAAATTAACAGTGGCCGCAGATGCTAACCAAGAGCAAGTAGAAGCACTGGCCTTTGCCGATGAAAACGTCACAAAGTTCACCGATGATAAAACCATCCGCAAGGTGATTTATGTACCTGGCAAACTACTTAACGTGGTAGCAAACTAAGATGCGCGTCACTGCGTTTTTCAAACATGGACTAGCGCTTTTGCTAGTCTGTGTTTTGTTATCTAGCTGTGGCTTTCACCTCAAGAAAGCCTCATATTTACCAATCGAAATGCGCACCTTGCAATTAACCGGTGACGACACCCGTGCTCAGTTATTTGAACTACTTAGCAGCGATTTACAGCAAGCAAAAGTGACTTTGGTTAGCAAAGCGAAAGATGATACAGCAATTACAAAATTGCACCTGTATCGAGACACCTTAGAGCGACAAACATTAAGCTTGTTTAAAAATGGACAGGTGGCGCAATATCAACTTGCGTATGGTGTTTCATACCGTTTAACGCGCCCCAATCAAGAGCCTGTAGAACAACGCTTTGAGCTATATCGTAATTACCAAGACGACCCTGATAATGCCATTGCCAAGGCCAAAGAACTTGAGTTGCTTCTCAATGAGCTTCGTCAGTTGGCCAGTGAGCGTATTGTTCGAGAGTTATCGCAACTGTAATGCGCTATTACGCTAATCAACTAACCAACCAATTACGCCAATCTCTAGCACCATTTTATCTGGTGTTTGGCGAAGAGCCTTTCCAAGAAGCAAATTGCGTACTTGAAATAAAACAAGCCGCTAAAAAGCAAGGGTTTGATGAAGTCATTAAATTCTCCTTGTTGCCGGGCTTTGATTGGCAAGAACTGATAGCTCAATATAACAGCATGTCGTTGTTCAGTGCTCGCACATTGATAGAGTTTGATTTAAACCAGCAAAAGCCAGGCACACAAGGCAGCCAAGTATTTAAAGAACTCGCGGCCCACCCTAACCCTGATGTGGTATTAATTTTAAAAGGCGCAAAAGCCGGACAAGATATCCAACGTAGCGCATGGTTTAAAGCACTTGATAAGTCTGGCGTGTTTATCCCTTGCTACCCTTTGACAGGTGCCCATTTGGCTCGTTGGTTAGATGATCAATGTAAATTACTAAAGTTAAATTTGGCCAATGATGCCAAACGCAGCTTACTCAGCGCCACTGAAGGTAATTTACTAGCCACTTATCAAGAACTTGAGAAGCTATCATTACTTTATAAATCAGAGCCTATTGACCAAAAACAGGTGTTATCTGGGCTCCTTAATCAAGCAAAGTTCGATATCTTTGATTTGAATAATGCACTGTTGCAAGGTAACACAAAGCAGCTTGTTAAGGTTATGCTCAAACTTGCACAGGACAATGTTGAACCTGCCAGTATTGTTTGGACAATCAATAAAGAAGCACAGACCCTTTTGAGCATAAAACAGGGCTTACAACAAGGTCAAAACATCAGCCAACTGTTTAAACAGCATAGTGTTTGGAAAAACCAGCAAGCTGCCACATCACAGGCAATTGACCGATTAACCCAAGTTCGCCTCGAGCAGATAATTGACTTGCTGGCGCAGTTCGATACAGCCTATAAACGGGCGAATATTGTGGCTCCCTATCAGGCTTTAGCACATATTGCATTGTCTTTTTGCCAACCTGTGCCGTTTGACCTTCCCTACCAACACACTAACTAGAATTATGATTGCTTTATTTGGCGGAACATTTGACCCTATTCACCTTGGCCACATAAACATGGCTGAGCAATGTGTCAATGAACTGAAATTAGACAAGCTGTATTTCTTACCTTGTGCCATGCCAGTTCACAAAGCCCAACCAGGAATAACAGATGCGCATCGCTTGGCAATGCTGTCGCTCGCGACAAAACACAATCCTCAATTTACCATTGACCACAGAGAACTCATTAGACAAGGGCCCTCTTATTCACTGCTGAGTTTACAAGAGTGTCGAACAGCGTCACCCAATACACCGCTGCTGTTTCTTATGGGTATGGACTCATTTAACAGTTTACCAACCTGGCATAAATGGCAAGAGATCACTGAGCTTTGTCACATCGTTGTTTATCAACGTCCCGCTGAAAAACTGGCAAATTGTGAGCAATTGACACAATACTTAGCACAGGCAAACACCTCTGAGCGTGAATTACTCGCTCAACAACCTGGTGGATTATGTTACTTTTTAGCGGGTGATACCTTTGATGCAGCCTCTAGTAATATTCGTAACCGTATAAAAAATAGAGAAAACACTGAACATTTGCTTAACGAACAAGTCAGACAATACATTGAAGAACATCACCTGTATGCTGAATAAGGCTTCGTGCTGTGTTAGAATCGCCGATTATTTTATTTAGTAAAGAGAAACAAACTTGAATTCTGAACAACTTTTAGACTTTGCTTTGGACAAAGTGGACGATATGAAGGCCCGTGATGTAGTAAAACTTGACGTGCGTGGTGTATCTTCTGTCACCGATTACTTAGTGATCTGCTCAGGTAACTCTAAGCGTCATGTCCAATCAATTGCAGAGCATGTTGCAAAAGAAGCTCGTCATGCTGGTGAAGAGCCTTTAGGTCAAGAAGGTCAAGATGTTGGTGAGTGGGTATTGGTTGATTTGGGCGATGTCGTCGTTCATGTTATGCAAGATCAAACACGTGCATTGTATGACCTTGAAAAGCTTTGGGGCTAAGGTTTGAAGATTCAACTAGTTGCCGTTGGAACCAAAATGCCAGCTTGGGTTGAAACAGGTTTCAAAGAGTACCAGCGCCGCTTTCCTAAAGACATGGCGCTGGAACTCATTGAAATACCAGCGGGTAAACGAGGTAAAAACGCCGACATAAAAAGGATTTTGCAAGTTGAAGGTGAGAAAACCCTCGCTGCTATCCCCAAAGGTAATCGCATCGTTACATTAGAAGTAACGGGAAAGCCTTGGGATACGCATCAACTTGCCAGTAATATGCAAAAATGGCAGTTGGATGGTCGGGACATCAGCTTATTAATTGGTGGGCCTGAAGGTTTAGCACCAGAGTGTATTGCTGCTTCAGAGCAAAAGTGGTCTTTGTCTAATTTGACACTACCACACCCTTTAGTACGTATTATTGTTGCAGAGAGCCTCTATCGTGGATGGAGCTTAAACAACAATCATCCATATCATAGAGAATAGTTAGCTAACAATGATAAAAACAAGGCCAACGATCCGTGACCACTCAGCCGAGGCAAATTTATTTGCCCGTCGCGCTTTCATTGGCTTTACTTTTGTTGTCTCATTGATAGGTATACTGTTAATGAACATCTACAACTTACAAGTTGTTGATTTTGATACCTATAAAACTCGTTCCAATGACAATCGCATCAAGGTTATTCCTGTTGCACCCAATCGGGGCTTAATCTACGATCGAAATGGTGTGCTACTGGCAGAAAATCGACCGGTTTACAACTTAGAAGTGGTGCCGGAAGAAGTAGAAAATCTTGATAAAAGCCTGCTAGAAGTGAGCAAGCTACTTGCCATATCAGAACAGCAAATTAAAGAATTTAAAGAAGATATAAGAAACAATCGACGTTTTAAAAGCCAAGTTTTAAAGGCCCGCCTTGATGAAAAAGAAGTCGCGGTATTTTCAGTTAACCAGCATAAATTCCCGGGCTTTAGTATCGAAGCGCGCTTATCCCGATATTACCCATATGGCGATACACTGACTCATGCCCTAGGCTATGTAGCAAAACTAAACAAAAAAGAGTTGGCAGATTTAGAGTTAGAAGACCGCGCCACCAACTATCGTGCAACCCATGATATTGGTAAACGCGGCATTGAAAAATTTTATGAAAAACAGCTACATGGCATTGTTGGTTCACAACGTGTAGAAGTTAACAACCGTGGTCGGGTATTGCGCACACTCAGTGTTGAATCCCCAGTGCCTGGGCAAGATTTAGTACTAACAATAGATATAGGTTTACAACAAATTGCACAACACACCTTGAAAGATACGCGAGGCGCAGTGATTGCCATAGACCCAAAAGATGGCGGCATACTCGCCTTATATTCTAATCCGAGCTACGACCCCAATTTGTTTGTCCATGGTATCAGCAGTGAAGATTACAAAAAGCTGCTAAACGAAGACAGACCGCTGATCAATCGTGTTACCCAAGGCCGCTACCCGCCAGCATCAACGATTAAGCCCCATCTCGCTATTCTAGGATTAGAAGAGGGCTTGATAACAGAAGAAACCAAAATATGGGATCCGGGCTTTTTTCAGATCCCCAACGTTGATCATAAATGGCGTGATCACCTCAGCTGGGGACATGGACATGTCGATGTTTATACCGCAATTGAGATGTCTTGTGACACATACTTTTACCGAATCGCATACAAACTAGGGATCAGCAAGATTGCCAATTTTATGAACCAATTTGGTTTTGGTGACTTATCTGGTGTTGATATTCATGAAGAAACAACTGCCATAATGCCAACTGTCGAATGGAAGCGTGCTCGCTTTAAAGAGAATTGGTGGCCGGGTGATACCATCTCTGTAGGCATCGGACAAGGGTACTGGACAGCCACGCCAATTCAAATTGCAAACTCGGTAAGTATCTTGGTAAACAAAGGTGTACATCGCCAGCCCCATTTAGTGCAGGTAGCAAAACAGGAAGAAACGGTCACTCAGCTATTTACCGAAGAAAAGCCCCCAGTGACACTCAATAACCCACATCACTGGCAAATTGCTTTAGACGCAATGCACAATACTGTACTGCGAGGAACTGCACGAAAAGCATTCAAAGGAGCAAACTATGACCCAGCCGGTAAAACAGGTACTGCACAAGTCGTAAGCATTGCTCAAGGTGAAGAATATGATGCCAAGAATATGAAAGAGCGTCACCGAGATAACGCTGTCTACACAGGCTTCGCGCCATTTAACGATCCGAAAATCGTGGTTGCTATTGTAGTGGAAAACCAAAAAGCAGGCGGCAGTGCCATCGCAGCTCCCATTGCAAGACAACTAATGGATTACTACTTCTCTGCCTACCCGCTAGAAACGGAGATGCCATGACCTCCCTTCACAATAAACGTACTATTTGGCAAAGGGTCCACTTAGATTGGCCATTGCTTTTAGCATTGACACTAATGATGTTAGGTAGTTTAACGGTTGTTTATAGTGCTAGCGGCCAAGATACGAGCATGATGCTTCGACACAGCACCCGTATGGCTGGTGCTATCATCGCAATGCTATTTATGGCCCAGATCTCTCCCAATACATTAAAGCGCATTGTTATTCCTTTATACCTGCTTGGTTTAGGTATGTTAATCGCGGTGTTATTTGTTGGCGTAAGTAGTAAAGGTGCTCAGCGCTGGCTTGATTTAGGCATTACCCGTTTTCAGCCCTCAGAAATCATGAAAATTGCGGTACCTATGATGGTTGCGTGGTACATAGGGCAACATCGCCTTCCACCTTCAATTTGGAATTTGATTGTTGGTTTTACGATTGTTTTGGTACCGACGATATTAATTAAAGAACAGCCCGATTTAGGCACCTCTATTCTCATTGCCAGTTCAGGCATTTTTGTGCTGTTTCTCTGTGGATTAAGTTGGAAACTCATTGGTATGTTTGCACTACTGGCGGGGCCTGCTGGCTTTGCATTTTGGCATTACGGCATGCATGCCTATCAAAAACAACGCGTACTGACCTTTTTGAACCCTGAGAGCGATCCTCTTGGTTCTGGATATCATATTATTCAATCAAAAATCGCTATTGGTTCAGGCGGTGTCGAGGGTAAAGGTTGGCTGCAAGGCACCCAGTCTCAGCTGGAGTTTCTCCCTGAGCGCCACACAGATTTTATTTTCTCGGTTTTAAGCGAAGAGTTCGGTTTATTTGGTGTTGTGATGCTGCTGAGTGTTTACTTATTTATTATAGGCCGCGGTTTGTTTATTGCAGTGAATGCACAGGATGCTTTTAGTAAGCTACTAGCTGGTGCACTAACACTCACATTTTTTGTTTATGTCTTTGTAAATATCGGCATGGTATCGGGACTACTCCCCGTAGTCGGTGTGCCGCTGCCACTTATCAGCTATGGAGGCACTTCTATGGTGACGTTGATGGCAGGTTTTGGCATTATTATGGCTATCGCAACAGATAAGAGGATGTTACTGAAGTCATGAACAAAATACGGCTAAAAATTGCTTGGTGTTTATTTTTGATGCCCATGCTAAGTGCCTGTAGCAACCGTTACCATATAAAACATGATAAAGCCCCTCTGCGAGTACCCACCGTACTGGAAATGCAAGACGCGGTGGTAACTAACGAAGCCAAAAGCGTCGCTGCAGGACGGCCATACGTAGTACTTGGCAAGCAATATACGCCTATGTCGGACGAAAAAGGGTATGTTGAGCAAGGCGTTGCATCTTGGTATGGCCGAAAGTTCCATGGCTATCACACCTCAAATGGCGAAATATTCAATATGTTTGATATGACCGCTGCACATAAAACGTTACCACTACCCAGTTTTGTTAAAGTAACTAACCTAGATAACGGCAAGAGCGCTATTGTGCGGGTTAATGACCGTGGTCCTTTTCATGATGACAGGCTCATTGACCTATCTTATGCAGCGGCATACAAGTTAGGTTATCACTTAAATGGTACAGCCAATGTTAAGGTTGAAGCCATTACCCTTGAGCGCCAAGCGCCACGCCTAACTTATATTCAAGTAGCTGCGGGTAGCCAATTAGACAAAATTCAAGAGATGGCGAACTCTTTAAAACAAAAGATGGACCTTGATAACGTGATCACATTAGAAAATGGACTATACAAATTACGCTTGGGGCCAATGCAAGGTGATGAACACGCACAGACTGTGTTAAATAACTTGCGAAAAGGTGAATTTACCCAAGCCTTCTTGCTTTATAGTGAACAACAACTTTAGAATATTGCGGTGACGCTGACTAACCAAACTTAAAATTGCGAGCATAATGACTTTATTAAAATCAAAATTTATTACTCAGATTTGCGCCCTTGTGTGTTCTACTTCTATTTTTGCAGCCAACGCACAAATTTTGCCATCGCCTCCCCAAGTTAACGCCAAAGGTTATTTTTTAGTTGATTTTACGACTGGCAAAGTCATTGCTGAAGGTGAAGCGGATACTAGACTTGCACCTGCTAGTCTTACTAAGATGATGACAAGCTACGTCATTGGTACTGAAATAAATGCAGGAAATATATCACCAAGTGACATGGTCACTATCAGTGAAAAGGCATGGGCGAAAAATTTCCCAGAGTCATCAAAAATGTTTATCGAAGTAGGAAAACAAGTAAGCGTGGATGACTTAAATCGCGGCATTATCATTCAGTCAGGCAATGATGCCTGTGTTGCAATGGCGGAGCACATTGCTGGCAGTGAGAGCGCGTTTGCAGATCTGATGAATGCCCATGCAGAAAAGCTTGGCATGACCAATACCCATTTTATTAACAGCCATGGTCTAGATACCGATGAGCACTACACCACCCCACGTGATATGGCGACGCTTGGTGCAGCCCTTATCCGTGATGTGCCTGATGAGTATGCGCTTTATAAAGAAAAGTCTTTTACCTTCAATGGTATAAAACAATATAACCGAAACACCCTACTGTGGGACGCCAGCCTTGATGTGGATGGTATTAAAACAGGTCATACGTCGGATGCAGGCTACAGCCTAGTCACATCCGCAACAAAAGATGATATGCGTCTAATTGCAGTGGTTATGGGCACAGCGAGTGAGCGAGCTCGTAAGGTTGAAAGCAAAAAGCTACTGAACTACGGCTTTAGATTTTTTGAAACCATCACCCCTTATAAAGCCGGTGATAGCTTTGCCGAGCAGCGCATTTGGATGGGTAACAAAGAAACTGTTTCGCTGGGTATTTTACAAGACACGCCAATCACGATACCTCGTGGACAACGTAAAAACCTAAAAGCAAACTTTGAGTTAGATAAAACACTTCAAGCACCTCTAGCGAAAGGCAGCAAAGTAGGTACTTTGTTCTTACAACTTGAAGGCGAAGAAATTGCTCAATATCCACTTGTAACACTTGAAGAAGTTGGCGAAGGCAGTTTCTTCTCTAAGATCTACGACTATTTACGTTTACAGATCGCACAATAATTTAAAAATCATAAATGAACGCCTCCCTTGTGAGGCGTTTTTTTTTGCCACAAAAATGTTAGAATGCCGCCATTATTCTCGGTTAGTAACCATAAGCCGATTTGTTAAACTTGCAAATAAGCAAGATAGTTCCAGTAGTGAGGACACCTAAGTGGTAAAGCCAGTAAAAAATACTAAGTTTGATGAGTACTTAGAATTCCCATGCCCATTCACCTTCAAAATTATGGGTGTTGCAAACGTGAGCCTTACGGACCAAGTGTTAAGCAAACTTCAAGTGATGGCACCTGGTGATTACGCGCCAAGAGTGAAACCAAGTAGTAAAGGCAATTATGAGTCAATTACTGTCGTAGTCACAGTGACGTCAAAAGAACACATTGAACAAATTTACACTGAAATTGGCTCGTTAGAAGACGTCCGTCACGTACTTTAATGAGCATAACGACGACGATGAGCCAACATAAAGTGATCGTACGCCAGCTTGGCCTACGTAGCTATGAGCCTATTTGGCAACGCATGCAAGCATATACAGATCAGCGCGACGACAACAGCGCTGATGAAATTTGGCTTGTTGAACATGAAAGCGTATTCACACAAGGACAAGCAGGTAAAGACGAACACTTACTTGCCCCCGGTGACATTCAGGTGATTAAAGTCGATCGCGGAGGGCAAGTGACCTACCATGGTCCAGGACAACAAATGATGTATGTGCTGTTCAATTTACGCCGTCTAAAGATAGGCGTGCGTGAACTGGTCACTTGGTTAGAGCAATGCATCATAGACTTTCTAGCTGAGCACAATATTACCGCGTACGCGAAAGCCGATGCTCCAGGCGTATACGTAGATAATAGCAAAATTGCCTCCTTAGGACTGAGAGTCAGACGAGGCTGTTCTTTTCATGGCTTAGCACTGAATGTAAACATGGATATGTCGCCATTTTTACGTATAAACCCATGTGGTTATGCTGGTATGAATATGGTGCAAACAAGCGAATTAAACGGCCCTTCCTCGATGGAAGAAGTGGGTAACGGGCTAGTCAAACACATGCTAAAGCGACTTAATGCTGAAGTTGTAGAGCAAACACAAGGGTTTGAAAACGAATGAGTAAACCAGTAAAAATGGAGCCAGGGGTAAAACTTAGAGATGCCGAGAAAATGGCATTGATCCCCGTTAAAGTGCTTCCCACTGAAAGACAAGAGATGCTACGCAAACCTGATTGGTTGAAGATCCGCTTGCCAAAATCGAGCGAGCGCATTGATGGCATTAAACAAGCAATGCGTAAGCACGGCTTACATTCAGTATGCGAAGAAGCGTCTTGTCCAAACCTATCTGAATGCTTTAACCATGGTACCGCTACATTCATGATCTTAGGTGCGATTTGTACACGTCGTTGTCCATTTTGTGATGTTGCGCACGGCCGTCCTCTTAAGCCTGATGCTGAAGAACCTGAGAAGTTAGCACTGACAATTAAAGATATGAAACTAAGCTATGTGGTGATCACGTCAGTAGACAGAGATGATTTGCGCGATGGTGGCGCACAGCACTTTGCTGATTGCATCACTGCTATTCGTAAGCACAACCCACATATCACGATAGAGATTTTAGTACCTGATTTTCGTGGTCGTATGGAGCGCGCACTAGAAATCTTAACCCAAACTCCACCGGATGTGTTTAATCATAACTTAGAAACTGCGCCGCGCTTATACAAGTTAGCGCGACCAGGTGCAGATTATAAGTGGTCGTTGGAACTACTGCGTCGTTTTAAAGAAGCGCACCCAAATGTAAAAACCAAGTCTGGTTTGATGGTTGGCTTGGGCGAAGAAATGTCGGAAATCGAAGAAGTACTCAGAGATTTACGTGAGCACAACGTAGATATGTTGACTGTCGGTCAATATTTACAGCCTTCAAAACATCACTTGCCAGTTAAACGCTATGTACCGCCTGCAGAATTTGATGCATTAAAAGAGTATGCTGATGAAATTGGTTTCGTTCATGCGGCATGTGGTCCTTTTGTGCGCTCTAGTTATCACGCAGATCAGCAAGCCGCTGGTAAAGAAGTGAAGTAAAACACTGTATTTTAAGAAGCGCCTTCAAGGCGCTTTTTTTATGCTTACATATCTACAATTTCATTCCTTTGTTTTATCAGGTAAGACCATTATGTGGCAAAGAATTTGTTACATTTCGTCCCTAAATTAAAAACCCGTAAAACATAGATTACAATCGTTAACATTGATTTGTAGCAAAACTATTTCATTTTTTTACACGCCAGTATATCTTGCTGGACTCTCTCACATACAAAGGGGCAATTTGTGCTTAAAAATAAAACACTGGGGAGTATGCTGATCGTTGCAGGTACAACCATAGGTGCAGGAATGTTAGCGCTACCTATTGCATCTGCAGGGCTTGGCTTTACAACAGCGTTAATACTGATTTTGCTGTCTTGGATGCTGATGACTTACACTGCTCTTCTGATGCTGGAGCTTCACCAATATGCCAGTGCTGACGCAACACTTAATACCCTTGCTAAATCAATATTGGGAAAACGCGGACAATATATTGCAAACTTTGCGATGGTATTTTTGTTTTATGCGTTATGTGCAGCCTATATTGCTGGCGGTGGCGCACAACTACAAGAAAAAATGAGTAATGTGCTTGGTATAGAAGTTGCGCCTCAAGCTGGGTCTATTTTATTAGCTATCTTGGTTGCAAGTGTTGTTACTGCAGGTACAAGCACGGTAGATAAACTTAATAAAGTGCTTTTTGCAGTCAAAATTACTGTACTTGCCAGTTTGTTTTTTGTTTTAAGCCCCTATGTACACGGCCAGCACCTGCTCGATATGCCTATTCAACAAGGACTGGTGCTATCCGCTATTCCTGTTATCTTCACTTCGTTTGGCTTTCACGGTTCAATTCCTTCAATTGTGAAGTACGTTGGTTTAGATATTAAGTCTCTGCGTCGTGTTATGATGTTTGGTGCCGCACTGCCGCTGGTGATTTATGTATTCTGGCAGCTGCTAAGCCAAGGTGTAATGAGCCAGCAAAATTTAATGCAAAGTAATGGTTTATCTGGCTTTGTAAATAACATATCGAGTATTGCACACAACCCTCATATCAGCACATTTGTTACTGTATTTGCAGACTTAGCCCTCGCTACCTCATTTTTAGGCGTAAGCTTAGGCTTATTTGACTTCTTTGCTGATGCATTCAAAAAAGGCAATGGCAGACTGGATCGCAGCAAAACAGCATTAATTACGTTTTTACCACCACTTGGCTTTGCCTTATTCTATCCAAAAGGATTTATCATGGCGTTGGGTTATGCGGCAATTGCACTGGTAATACTGGCGGTTTTTCTGCCTGTAGCCATGGTTTGGTCACAACGTAGACATGGTTTACAAACTCAAGGTTATCAAGTTAGAGGGGGCTCTCTTGGTCTGGCTGTTGCCGCATTGTGCGGCCTGCTAATCATTATTGCGCAGATGCTACAGATGAGCGGGGTTATTCCGTCATTGGGTTAGTTAGTTTGCAAACCTAAGTTAGGTAATAAAAATAAAGCAGCCACTGGCTGCTTTATTTGTTTTGTCCTGAAACCTCAATTGGGTCAGACTCTTGCGGTTTACCTTGTAAAATTGATATTTCTACACGACGATTTCGTCTTCTGTCCGCATTGGTTTCATTAGGTACGAGTGGCCGCGTATCAGCGTGCCCTACAACCACTAAACGGTTTTTATCAAAGCCTGGGGCTTTAACCATCTCACTCGCTACTGCAACCGCTCTTGTTGCCGATAAATCCCAATTATTACTATATAGCTCGTTACTGACTTGATAGTCATCAGTATGCCCTGATACCGTGATCTCACCTGGTACATCCTTCAATAAGTTTGCAATTTCTAAAATTGTCGGCGTAAATTTCGGTTGTAAAAAAGCACTACCCGAAGGAAACGCTCCATTCTCTTGAATACGTATAATGATTTGCTGACCTAAAGATTCAAGCTCTATCGCGCCATCCATAATTTGCTTTTCTAGCTGCTGGGCTATTTTCTTCACCAGCTCATTCACTTGCTCTTGCTCTGCCGCTGAAATAGATTGCGTCATTGCTTGTTCTTGAGAAGTGCTTTGAGATTCACCACCACGCTTGTTACCACGTTGCTCTTGTCTGCCCCCTGCTGAGCTTTCTTCACCAGCCTGAAACTCTAGCATTTGTTGTGTCATTTCCACGGTTTGCTGCTGGATAGTTTCTATAGGTGTAGGTTCAGGCTTACCTGGTGTGAATTCCATCGCTATTACACTGGTTCCTTTTGGAATGTCTTTTACTTCAATTTTGTTTTGTACACCAAAAGCGAACTTCATCGAGCCCGCGATTTGTTTGAACTTCAGAACGTCCATTTCCGAAAACGCCAAAAGAAGTACGAAAAAGCACATCAGCAAAGACATCAGATCTGCAAATGTCCCCATCCAAGCTGGCAGCCCAGGGGGTGGACATTTACATTCTTTTTCTTCAGACATCAGCGCTATTCCTCTTTCTCATGCAAGCGTTTAGATGCTGGCAGATAGTTTTTCAGAATGCCTTCAATGACTTTAGGGTTTTGACCGTCTTGAATTCCGAGAATGGCATCAAGAATGAGCCTTTGATTTAGCTCTTCTTCATCTCTTCTAAGCTCTAATTTAGACTGGATAGGGATGGCGACAACGTTCGCAAGAAATGCGCCATATAAGGTAGTTAACAAGGCAACTGCCATCGCTGGACCTATCGCTTTTGGGTCATCCATATTCGAAAGCATAGCAACCAAACCAATTAGAGTACCTATCATCCCCATTGCAGGAGCTATATCACCGAGCTTTTTGAATAAAGACGCCCCTTCATCGTGACGGTTTGTTGTTAACGAGATATCTTTTTGCAAAGTAGCTCGTACAACGTCTGCATCATGACCGTCGACTAACATATCAACGCCTTTGCGCATAAATGAATTTGGGATATCCGCTTCTTCTAACGCTAAGAATCCGCCCTTACGCGCTGAGTCTGCCAGTTCAACCGCTTTTTCAATTAGCTCCTCAGGTGTCTCAATTTTAAACATAAAAGCCTTGCCCACAACTTTACCAATGACGAAGAACTTTGGCGTGCTAAAATTAGCCAAAACGATAAAGAGTGAACCACCGAAAACAATAACAGCAGAAGCAGCATCGGCAAACATGATTATTTCACCGTCGCTACTCATGAACATGGACATCACAATCAGGCCTATTGCGCCTAGGATCCCAATAACGGTTGCTAAATCCACATACCCTCCAGAGAGTTTTATCTATTCTAATTCTTGCCCAAGCGACTCATGCTGATAAGGCATACAAAAGGTGTGCCATAAATTATTGAACATAAAGCAATGCTTATGAACCACTATTAACTATCGGCAAGCTACTGAATATCTTAAATCAATTATATGAAAAAGCACTAAAATTGCGAGCGACACCCGCACTTAGGTTTATCGACGTTTTGGGATAGTATAGTAAAAGCGAGCTGCAAACTTTGACCTTACCCCATATTGCCCCTAAAATTGGGCGCTTAGCTAGAACTTGATGGCTTTCTGGGTAGAAAGGTTATTGCAGATTAGCTATGCTACGCAGCTTCAGCCCTGCTAAAATGCGCGAATAAATACACAAAAGCTCAGCATGCTCAAATGTTGGCAGTAATCACAAACGAGACAATATCATGGCAACAAAAAAACCAGACAATCTGAGTTTTGAAGAAGCAATGGCAGAACTAGAAGGAATCGTTCAGTCAATGGAGCAAGGTACATTGACTCTAGAGCAATCTTTAAAACAGTTTGAAAGAGGGATTGCTTTAGCAAATTCATCCAGTAATAAACTGCAACAAGCTGAACAAAAAGTCTCTATCCTAATGGCTAATGATAGCCAAAGTTCTGCGGTCCCATTTCAAGGTGATGTGGAATAAACAGTGGAATTAAAAGAACAACTAAATCACACGCAAACTCGTATTACAGATACCATTGCGAACTATTTTGCTCGCGCATTAGATACCGATGAAACCATCAAAGCAGCCACGTTTTATAGTATCAATAATGGCGGAAAGCGTTTACGACCATTTTTAGTATATGCAACAGGGCAAATGCTCGGGGCCCATTTAGCTGACCTTGATATTGCAGCAGCTGCGATTGAGTGTATCCATAGCTACTCCTTAGTACACGATGATTTACCTGCAATGGATGATGATGAGCTACGTAGAGGTAAGCCTACTTGTCATATAGCCTTTAATGAGGCACAAGCAATTTTGGCAGGTGATGCCCTGCAAACAATTGCCTTTGAATTACTCAGTGAACATACCTTCAAGGTGCCTATCACACAGCAAGTGAAAATGTTAAACACATTAGCTAAAGCTTCGGGAATTGAAGGCATGATTGGCGGCCAAGCACTTGACCTTGCAGCCACAAATAAAGTCGTTACACTAGAAGAACTTGAGCGAATTCATAAACTAAAAACAGGGGCTTTGTTAGGAGCATCGATAGAGTTAGGCGCGCTGTGTGCCTCCGATGTTAAACAATCAACCCTTCAAGCTTTGCGCCGTTATGCTGAAAATATTGGCCTCGCTTTTCAAGTCCAAGACGATATTTTAGACATCGAAGGGGATACCCTATCACTTGGTAAACCACAGGGCTCTGATATTGAAAACAATAAATCTACTTACCCTGCATTACTTGGTTTAGACGGCGCTAAAAACAAAGCGCAAGCATTGATCAATGACGCGATTGCAGCACTAGATGAAATAGGGCAAGACACCACCATTTTAGCCGACTTAGCGCATTATATTATTGAAAGAAAATATTAAATAGCGCTAAAAAAATCGCTGTTCATGACAAATTAATGGCTAATTTGTATAAATAAATAAAACTAACGGCAGCCTTTGTATATAATTGTGCGAAGTTTGCGTAGGACACATAATTGATACCATGAAATTGGATAGTAGCAAGTACCCCTTATTGGCTTTGGCTGACAACCCAAAGCAACTGCGAAAGATACCGCAGCACAAACTTATCACACTTAGTAATGAGCTTAGAGAGTATTTACTCAACTCAGTGTCACAAAGTAGTGGCCACTTCGCCTCAGGTCTTGGCACAGTTGAACTTACTGTTGCTCTTCATTATGTTTATAACACACCGGAAGATAGACTTATTTGGGATGTAGGCCATCAAGCTTATCCACATAAGATTCTTACTGGTAGACGAGATCAAATTCATACCATACGTCAAAAAGACGGATTGCATCCATTTCCATACCGTGAAGAAAGTGAATACGACACTTTCAGTGTTGGCCACTCTAGTACCTCTATTTCTGCAGCGCTGGGAATGTCTATTGCCGCACAAAAAGAAGGTAAAGGCAGAAAAACAGTTGCTGTGATAGGTGACGGAGCCATTACCGCGGGCATGGCCTTCGAAGCCATGAACCACGCAGGTGATGTAAAATCAGATATGCTGATTGTGCTTAACGATAATGAAATGTCTATTTCTGAAAATGTCGGTGCACTAACCAACCACTTTGCACGTATTTTATCGGGTAGCTTTTATACAAACATCCGTGAAGGAAGTAAGCGTTTACTATCAGGTGTACCACCAGTCAAAGAACTAGCCAGTCGAATGGAAGAGCACCTCAAAGGCATGGTGATCCCAGGGACATTTTTTGAAGAGCTAGGCCTTAATTATATCGGCCCAATTGATGGCCATGATGTAAATATGCTCGTCGATACGCTGCGCAATATGCGCAACCTAAAAGGCCCTCAGCTACTGCACATCAAAACGCAAAAGGGTAAAGGCTACAAACCAGCCGAAGCAGATCCAATTGGGTATCATGCGGTGCCTAAGTTTGATCCAAGCATCCATAGTTTGCCTAAATCAGCACCTAGCGCGCCAAGTTTTTCTAAAGTTTTTGGGGATTGGTTATGTGATCAAGCCCAAGATGATAAAAACTTAATGGCGATTACGCCTGCCATGCGTGAAGGTTCTGGTATGGTGCGTTTCTCTAAAGAATACCCAGATCAGTATTTTGATGTGGCGATTGCAGAGCAACATGCCGTGACACTTGCAGCGGGCTTTGCCTGTGAAGGGTTGAAACCAGTGGTTGCAATATACTCAAGCTTCTTGCAACGTGCCTATGACCAATTGATCCATGATGTTGCACTGCAAAACCTGCCAGTACTATTCGCTGTAGATCGTGCTGGTGTAGTTGGTGCTGATGGTGAAACTCACCAAGGTGCCTATGATTTAAGCTTTATGCGATGCATTCCAAATATGGTTATTATGGCGCCAAGTGATACTAATGAATGCCGTCAAATGCTCCATACAGGCTACCTACACAACGGTCCCGCTGCGGTCCGCTACCCGCGTGGCAGTGCTGGAGATGCAAGTATTGAATTAACAATGCAGCCGCTGGCTATTGGTAAAGGAAGAGTTATCAGAGCCGGTGAAAAACTAGCTATTCTCAGCTTTGGTACGCTATTGCATAATGCCAAACTTGCCGCCGAGCAATGCAACGCAACGTTAGTTGATATGCGCTTTGTAAAACCACTTGATACCACGCTACTACAAGAGCTACTCGCAACACATGAGCACGTAGTAACGCTAGAAGACAATGCAATTGCTGGCGGTGCTGGTAGCGCTGTTAGCGAGTTTTACGCAAGCATTGGTGTATCAGTGAAGATGACCCATCTTGGCCTACCCGATGAGTTCATAAAACATGGCACGCAAGAGCAAATGCACGCCGAAATGGGACTGGATGAACAAAATATCTTGAAAAAGCTTCAAGAGATTCTATAAAAAGGAGCATATGCTCCTTTTTTCTTTTAAGGTTTCCTATGCCACGTCAATTTGCCACATTCCGAGCGTTTTACCCATACTATTTAGAACAACACCAACACCCATGGTGTCGAGCTTGTCATTATCTAGGTAGTACATTGGTATTAGCTAACCTACTTGCGGCGCTTTATTGGCAAAGCTTATTGTTTGTTATTTTAATGCCACTCTGTGGTTATGGCTTTGCTTGGCTCGGTCACTTTGCGTTTGAGCGTAATCGCCCCGCTACCTTTAGTCATCCATTTTATTCATTAGCGGCCGATTGGGTGATGTATTTTCGATGGCTGTTCAGACGCGCTTAGCGCATCCAAACTTTCACATCAGCTAAACCATTACTTTGCAGTACTTCAAGTTGGGACTCGATATTACTGCTTTGTTCAAACTCAAAGGCATCGAGCTGATCATCAAAGGTAATTGTTGCAGCACCATCGCCGCCACGTTGCTTAACTTGGTGCAAAGCAATATCAGCTAGATTAACAGATGCTTCCCAACCTATAACTTGACCGCCAAGCAAAGGCAACGGATATAGCGACCAGCCCATCGACACACTTAATGCCAAAGACTTACCATTGGGCAACTTAAAGTCAAAATCAGCAACAGCCTTACATAACTCTCTTGCATAACTTTCTACATCATCGCGTTTGAAATCTCTTAGTAACAGTAAAAACTCATCACCACTCCATCGAGCAACATAGTCTGAACCTTGAGTGCGAGAGTTCAATAACGCAGCCATTTGCTGTAAGCAGCTATCACCACCAAGCGGTCCATATGCGTCATTTACTTTGCTGAATTTATCAATGTTTAAGATCATCAACACCAAGCTCTTATTCTGCTGCTGCAATGACTGAGCATTACGCTGGAAATGCTCAACATCTTTCGGTAGTTGGTCGAACAAAAACCGACGGCTACGTAGCCCTGTCAACTCATCGGTATGGCTCACAAGTTTAAGTTGGGTATTAACCTGATTCAGTTTTTCATTGGCTTTGCGAAGCTCAGTCGTGCGCTCTGCAACCAAATCTTCTAAGGCTTGATGCTTTCTGCGTTCTTGGGCTCTAAATACCCAAAATATGAGATAAAATAAGAATGCAAACCCACAGGTGATAAGTAACCTAAAGTACATGGTCTCATCAAATCTTCTGGGTATAAAAATGTTAATTTGCTTCTTGGTAGCAGCTTGCCAGTCTTGACCACGTCTTTTGGCTTGTAGCTCAAAGGTATATTCACCTGGCGATAAATTGGTATAGATAGCATCTTGACGCCGTTGTGTTTCGCGCCAATCTGCGCTAGTTATGCCATTGCTTAACAATCTATATCTAAATTCAACACTTTGCGGCGCATAAAAATCAATCGCAGTGTACTGTACCGTTAAGTCTCGCTCAGCAGTATTTAGAAATATTTTACTTTCCAATTCGTTGCCCGATAGCCTACGTTCGGGCGTAAATAGGGCTTCAAGCTTCAAAGTCAGTTCGTCAGAGCCAAACAACTGCATATTTTTGGGTATTTTTACAACGCCTTGGGAACTGGGATACCAAATTGCGTCCATGGTTTCCATCACTGCATCATGTCCAAAGCCAGAACAACAACGACTCGCTTTACCGTCAAGTTGTCTATCAAATTGGCTAATGACTTGATCCACTTTTAGATTGGTTATTGGCCCTTTAAATTGTTCGACAGGCATTCGGTACACACCCTTTTTTGTACCCACCCATACTTGTTGTAGCTGCTTATCGTAATGTAGGGATGTGATGGAACCATACGGCAACCCGTTCGATGCGTCTAACTGGTGCCACTGCCCTTGTGCAGTCAGATAAAAAAGACCGTCACTCCAAGAACCAATCAAAGTCGCAACATCTTGGATGTGAAATATGCTGGTAATGTAAGCACTTTCTAGTGATGTCTGCCCACCGAGTTTTTCGATACCTCGCTCGTTATAGCGATAAGCACCTTTGTTAGTACCGATAAAACCAAAGTTAGGAAGATCAACAACAAAGGTAACAAATTGACTACCCAGAAAGGTATTGTAATTAAACGGAGTTAACTCCGAATACTCTAATCGATATAGACCCCGACCGGTGCCAAACCACACGCCGCCTTCATTTGAAGGACTAATAGAAAACACCGGATTTTGACGTAATTCTCTGTACGGAAGGCTGCGTAATTCTCCTTGCTCGTAGACCAACACACCACGGTCAGTTCCCATCAATAAAGTCTCACCCTGAAACTCAAGATCGTTAACCGTCAATCTCTCTAAACTATTGATATCAATTACTTGTTGATATTGTCCGCTGGCATCCAAAGTACCAATACCATAACGGTTTGCAACCCAAATTTGCCCCGTTGGAGAGCGCGTAATAGCGGTTATACCTTGATTGGTATCGCTGCCGAGCGAAAATCTTTCAACTTTGCCCGCATGTGCGAACCACAGGCCTTCATTGAGGCTCGCTAACCAGATATTATTTTCATTATCTTTGAAAATATCCGAAAACCAAACGCTTTGCTCAGATTGTACAGGTCTGACAGATTGCCATGCTCCTCGGCCTTCTTTGAACATTAGGCTATTTGAAGTGGACACCCATATTCCACCCTCGCCATCGCTCATAAATTTATACACAGCGGTATTACCTATCGCATCATAGCGACGAAGCACTTCATCTATATCTAAAAAATAAGCGCCCAGCTCAGTGGCCAAAAACAATCGACCATCTATCCAGGCAAGATCATGCAAAATGGTTTGTGCAAGTTGCTGCGGGAGTGATAAACGGCTGGATAGCTCCAATCTAAATGCACTCTCAGTTGAAGCACTGGCTTGTTTTATTTTTAGTAAATGTCGCTCATTCACCAACCAAATCCCATCGCTAGCTAATGCCATTTTAGACACAGCGCCCACTATTTGGTTGATTTTAACCGCCGATAATCGGCGAGATGTTACAGAGCCGTTAGCAAGTGCCAAACTTTGGTGAGAGATATAATGAAGACCATTCGCAGCAATCCATATACTACCTTGACTATCTTCAATAATATCTCGTACAGGCCCTGAAATATTGAGTGATTCAACTTCAAAAGTTTGTGGGTTTAAGCGATGAACTCCGCGACGAGTCCCAACCCAAAGCATGCCGTCAGTGCCAACAAGCAACTTATGAATGGCATTAGAGCGCAAAAAGTCAGTATTTTGGGTCGTTAAATTGGTAAACTTTTGTCCATCAAAACGACTCAAACCAAATTGAGTCGCAAGCCAAATATAGCCTTGCTTATCTTGGGTAATGCTCTTGATAGACTGAGAAGGCAAACCATTTTGTAAGTTCCACTGTTTTACAACGTAATCGTTGATAGACGCGTGCGTTGCGTGCGCCATAAAACTAATTACAACAAAAACTATAAACCTAAACAATCTATCCATAGTTGACACGATTTTCAGCCTAATATCAGAACGTTAATACACCAGTTTTAAACAAAGCCTGCAAGCAAATTAATGAAAAAATACCAGCAAGGATATCATCCGCCATTATGCCAAATCCGCCATGTAAGCGTTTATCGAGCATTTTAATGGGTCCTGGCTTTACGATATCAAAAAAGCGAAACAATAAAAAACCCACAATGAGTGACTGCCAACTCAACGCTGCCCCTATCATGGTGATATAGAAACCAGCCACCTCATCCCAAACAATTGACGGATGATCATGTACTTGTACGTCTCTTGCGGTTTGTCCACAGACCCACAAACCAAACACGCTAATTACTATCGCAAACACGATTTGCAACCAAAGTGGGTAGGTGGCGGTGATAAAAATAAATGGTAATGCGGCAAAAGTCCCCATGGTCCCCGGCGCAACTGGCGATAAGCCAAGCCCAAACCCTAAACCAAAAAACTGATGAGGGCGTTTAAGATCAAATTTATACTGCTTAGCCAAACCAACTCCTAGCTAAAATGTTCAAAACCCACTTCAGGAAGTGGCCATGGCTGATTGTTATTTAGCAGCTCTAATCTGCCATCATTATTAACAATTTGCCCAACACACACAGGCTCTACCCCATACTGATTAAGCTTTGTTTCAAGCATGCATTTATTGTCATCGCTGACTGTAAATAACAGCTCGTAATCATCGCCGTAAGCCAATGCTAACTGCAAACGCATATCGTCGTTCTCTAAGCTATTAAGTGCGGCAGAAGTTGGCACTTTATCGGCGTGAATAACAGCCCCAACACCTGATTGCCTTAGAATATGAGATAAATCGGCGAGTAAGCCGTCTGAGATATCTATGGCAGAAGTTGCAACACCTCTTAATACTTGACCTGCAGCTACTCTTGGAGATGGGTAAAGAAAGCGCTCATTGGCATTTTTAAGATGCTCTGCGGCGATAGGCCAGCCTTGTTTACGCGCTTCAATGGCTAAGCCTGAGTCGCCCAGCGGGCCTGTAACATAAATCCAGTCGCCATTGTTAGCACCAGAGCGAGTTAACGCCTTGCCATTGGGTACAATGCCTTTAGCGCACACAGTTATAGTTAACGGACCTTGCGTGGTGTCGCCGCCGATAATTTGCACATTATAGTATTCTGCTATTTCGTGCATCCCATCGGTAAACTCTTCAAGCCACTTCTCGTTAATACTTGGCAAAGTTAATCCAATCGATAACCAAGCAGGTTCCGCTCCCATCGCAGCTAAATCGCTCAAATTAACTGCGATAACTCGATGCCCGAGAGCACGTGGTGGTATGTCAGCAAAAAAATGAACACCTTCAACTAACGTATCTGTCGTAATAGCTAACTGACAGTTTTCAGGCACATTCACAAGCGCACAATCATCGCCTATCCCTAACGCGACATCTCGGCGCGAAATACCACGACCAGTAAAGTAACGATTTATAAGTTCAAATTCCTTCATACACAAAAAAGCCGGCCAACGCCGGCTCTCCTTATATTTGCCTTATTTTCGCAACTCTTTTACAGCCTTATCTAAGACACCATTAACAAACTTATGGCTATCTTCGGCTCCAAAGATTTTGGCAAGCTCAATACCTTCGTTAATTGCTACTTTGTAAGGTACATCTTCTCTGAACTTAAGCTCGTATGCGCTTAATCTTAATACCGCACGTTCAACTTCGTCTAAATCATCGAACGGTCTTGATAGATGTGGCTTAACAATCTCATCAAGTTGTTTTTGATTAACCGCGACACCACGTGCCAAATCTTTAAAATACTCAACGTCTACTTTAGACACATCATTTTCGATCAACATTTGTTGTTCGATGTCGGCGATTGGGTTACCACTTAATTGCCATGAGTAAACGGCTTGCAAGGCCAATATACGTGCTTTACGTCTAGCTGCTGGTTTCACAGAGGATCCTCTTAAATTTTCTCTAGCACGTTTACCATTTCCAAGGCGCCAAGTGCAGCTTCGCCACCCTTATTACCCATTTTGGTACCCGCGCGTTCTATGGCTTGCTCAATGCTTTCAGTGGTAAGTACGCCAAATGCAACAGGAATATCATACTCCAAAGACACACTCGCCAACCCTTTGTTTGATTCATTAGCAACTAAATCAAAATGTGGTGTACCACCTCGAATGATCACACCTAATGCAATGATGGCATCAAACTGCTTTTTCATTGCAATACGCTTTGCTGCTAAAGGTAACTCAACGGCACCTGGTACATATACCACAGTGATGTCTTCATCGCTTACGCCACCAGTACGTTTTAACTCATCAACAGCTCCTTCTAGTAAACTCTTACCAATAAAGTCGTTAAAACGAGAAATAACAATGGCAAATTTTTTGCCCGGTGCATATTTGTTACCTTCAATAATGTTCATTAGATGATCCTAATCTTATAAATACCAATGCTGAAGCATGTACCGAATTATTCGGTCAAGCAATTGCCAAATTGGGGCGCATAATAGCACAATTTTACCTATCCCCAAACAACTTAAAACGGGCCTCTATTAGGCCCGTGTTTTCATGGTTATTGATTACTATCTTGGCTCAACGTAATCAACCACTTCCAGATGGAATCCAGATAGCGCGTGGTACTTTTTCGGCATACTCATCAGGCGCATTTTTTGGATACCTAAATCAGCTAAAATTTGTGAACCAACACCTACCGTTCGTGAAGTACCTTGAAACTTGCGCACATTCACTTGCTCACCTTGGTCTTGAGCAGCAAACGCTTTGACCATTGCTTCAATTTCTTGGCTTTGCTCTTGTTTACCCAACACAACTAACACACCATTGTTTTCACTGATATATTGCATCGCACTGTGCAAACTCCAACTTCTGTCTGCGCCGCGGTCAGATAACAAGATATCGTTGAAGGTACTTTGCAGGTGTACACGTACCAAAGTAGTTTCATCAGGCTTTACTTCGCCTTTGAGTAATGCGTAATGAAGCTGATTATCAATGGTGTCTTTATAAGTTACTAAATCAAACTCGCCGTATTCAGTTGGCAGTTTACACTGCGCTACTTTTTCAATGGTGGTTTCGTTTAGATTACGATATTCGATTAAATCGGCGATAGTGCCGATTTTAATACCATGTTCTTTTGCAAACACTTCTAGTTCAGGACGACGCGCCATGGTGCCATCAGGATTCAAAATTTCCACAATCACTGACGAAGGTTCAAGCCCAGCTAAGCGTGCAAGATCGCACCCAGCCTCAGTATGGCCCGCGCGAGTCAATACGCCACCCGGTTGTGCCATGATTGGAAAAATATGCCCAGGTTGAACGATATCACTCGGAACGGCACCTTTTGCTACGGCCGCCTGCACTGTGCGTGCTCTATCTGCCGCAGAAATACCTGTGGTAACCCCTTTAGCTGCTTCAATTGATAGCGTGAAATTAGTAGAGAACTGAGCTCCATTGTTACGAACCATCAGAGGTAAGTCTAATTGTTGGCAGCGCTCTTGAGTCATCGTTAAACAAATTAAGCCTCGACCATAGGTGGCCATAAAGTTAATCGCTTCAGCCGAAATGTGTTCGGCGGCGATGATTAAATCACCTTCATTTTCACGGTCTTCATCATCCATCAAGATGACCATTTTACCGGCTTTTATGTCATCAATGATTTCTTGTGCGCTGTTCAAATTCATAATCTACCTATCTAATTAAGGTTTATTGGGGTTATTTTATAAAGCCCGCTTTGGCTAACAAACTGGCTGTGAGAGTTGACTCGCTAGCCTGAGGCTGCGCTCCTAGCACTAAGCGCTCTAAATAACGGGCAATTTGATCGACTTCTAAATTCACCTTGCTGCCAACTTTAAAATCGGCAATGGTGGTCTCTTGTGCGGTATGGGGCACAATCGTTAATTTAAATTGCTGTTGCTTGACTTCATTCACCGTCAAACTAATACCATCAACAGCAACCGATCCCTTATGGGGAATATATTTCATCAGCTGTGCTGGTGCTTCCAACCAGTATTCGGTAGCGCGTGCATTTGCTTCGATGGCAACCACAGTCGCTATACCATCAACGTGACCCGAGACAAGGTGGCCACCTAAGCGAGAAATTGGCTGCAGTGCTTTCTCTAAGTTAACTTTTTGTCCTTGTTTGTAATGAGAGAACTGGGTTAATTTTATGGTCTCATTTGATAAATCAGCTCTGAAACCATCTTTAAACTTCTCTACTACCGTTAAACAGACCCCATTTGTCGCTATGCTATCACCGAGATTGACATCACTCATATCTAAGTTGTTGCTACTGACACGTATGATTAAATCCCCTTGTGATGGGGTTAGCTCGCTGAGTGTTCCTGTCGCTTCAATAATACCTGTAAACATATTGCCTCTTAAATTAGCGGGGTTCTGGCCGTAATACGAAGATCTTCGCCTATTCGACGCACATCGAGAAACTCTAATTGTGTGATCTCATCCATCACTGTGACTTCTGGCAAATTGACTAAACTTTTGCCGTGGCACCCTATCAACTTCGGCGCTAAATATACCACATATTCATCAATTAACTGCTGCTGTGCAAACACACCCGCTAAGGTCGCCCCAGATTCAAGCCAAACATGGTTGATACCTCGCTGCGCTAAGTGTTCTAAAGCGGCGCGACACGAAATTTTTTGCTGCTGTGCTGGTAATTCAATTTGCTCTACGAAATGTGGCCACTGCTGATGATTATCAAGATGTGTACGTAAAATTAAAATGGGGGCGGCGATTTGAAATAGCGCTAAATCTGGCGTTAGCCTATTTTGTGAGTCAATGATCACCCTCAGAGGCTGCCTTAAGCTCTGCCCTTGTGGCAATTCAATATCAGATTCTTCTAGTCGTACATTAAGCTTGGCATTGTCTACAATAACCGTGTCGGCACCACTTAATATTGCGCAGCTTTGCGCTCTAAACAGCTGCACATCTTTGCGTGCGTCAGCGCCTGTGATCCATTTACTTTGACCATTTTTCAGCGCTGTTTTACCGTCTAGGCTGGCCGCTAGCTTGCACGTTACATACGGCAAACCTTGTTCCATTCTTTTTAGAAAGCCTTTATTCAAGGCCCTTGCTTGCTCTTGCAACAAACCAGATACGGTTTCAATACCCGCATCTTCTAACATTGCTAAGCCCCTGCCTGCCACTTGGGGGTTTGGGTCAACCATCGCGGCAACTACTCGCGAGATCTCGGCCTTAATCAAGCCTTCGGCGCAAGGAGGTGTTCGTCCATAGTGACTGCACGGCTCTAAAGTCACATAAGCAGTTGCGCCTTGTGCGTTCGAGCCTGCTTGTTTTAAGGCATTGACTTCAGCATGCCCTTCGCCTGCACGTTGATGATAACCTTGCCCTATGATCTGGCCATTTTTAACAATCACGCAGCCAACATTCGGATTTGGCGTGGTTGTAAAGCGACCTTTTGCAGCAAGTTCAATTGCCAGCGCCATATAACGATTATCATCGGTTGTAAACATGCTTAGTCACCCAGTCTTGCTATTTCTTCGCCGAACTCACGAATATCTTCAAACGAGCGATAGACCGAAGCAAACCGTACGTAGGCTACTTTATCGAGCCTTTTCAACGCTTCCATGATGCACTCGCCGATTAAATGACTCGGTACTTCTCGTTCACCTGTGGCACGAATTTTAGATTTTATTTCATGGATAACTTCATCGATTTGCTCTGTACTCACCGGGCGCTTTTCTAAAGCTCGAGCTAAGCCATTGATAAGCTTATCTTCATTGAAAGGTTCACGAGAGCCATCTTGTTTGATCACCCGTGGCATTACCAATTCAGCACCTTCAAAAGTTGTAAAGCGCTCGTGGCATTCAATACACTCTCGGCGTCTTCGCACTTGGTGGCCAGAGCTCACCAAACGAGAGTCTATTACTTTGGTATCTTTAGCAGTACAAAAAGGACAGTGCATATAGTTTCACTTTAGAAATCTTACGAAAAAGGGCCGCTAAACAGCGACCCTTATCATAACAAAAAATGTTATTTTGTGCGTACAATTATGCGTAAACTGGTAATTTAGCGCAGATTGCTTTCACTTTTTCTTTAACTTGAGCTTGTACAGACTCATCGTTGATGTTGTCTAATACATCACAGATCCAACCCGCTAGCTCTTTCGATTCTGCTTCTTTAAAACCACGACGAGTGATAGCTGGAGAACCAATACGCAGACCAGAAGTCACAAATGGTGAACGAGGGTCATTTGGTACTGAGTTTTTGTTTACCGTAATATTTGCGCGGCCAAGAGCAGCATCTGCATCTTTACCTGTAATATCTTTATCAATTAAATCAAGTAAGAATAGGTGGTTGTCTGTTTTACCAGAAACAACTTTGTAACCGCGCTCTTGCAGCACTGAAACCATTGCTTGTGCATTCTTAACCACTTGCTTTTGATATTCTTTGAACTCTGGTTGTAATGCTTCTTTGAATGCCACCGCTTTTGCAGCGATCACGTGACACAGAGGGCCACCTTGACCACCTGGGAATACCGCACTGTTTAGCTTTTTGTAGATGTCTTCATCGTTACACGCCGATATAATTAGACCGCCACGAGGACCAGCTAAGGTTTTGTGAGTCGTTGTAGTCACAACATGTGCATGAGGAACTGGGCTTGGATAGATACCAGCAGCAACAAGACCTGCAACGTGCGCCATATCAACTAGCAAATATGCACCTACTTTGTCTGCGATTTCACGGAACTTAGCCCAGTCAACAATACCAGAATAAGCTGAGAAACCACCGATGATCATTTTAGGCTTATGCTCTAACGCCAAAGCTTCTACTTGAGCGTAATCAATTTCACCCGTTTGTTCATTTAAGCCGTACTGAATCGCATTGTACGTTTTACCAGAGAAGTTTACGTGTGAACCGTGAGTAAGGTGGCCACCGTGCGCTAGGCTCATACCTAATACAGTGTCATGTGGCTGAAGTAGCGCTTGAAAAACAGCAGCGTTTGCTTGTGAACCAGCATGCGGTTGAACGTTTGCGTAGTTTGAACCGAATAGCTCATTAGCACGGTCGATAGCAAGTTGTTCAACAACATCTACGTATTCACAACCACCGTAGTAACGCTTACCAGGATAACCTTCAGCGTATTTATTTGTTAACTGAGACCCCTGTGCTTCTAAAACACGTGGACTACAATAGTTTTCAGACGCGATAAGCTCGATATGCTCTTCTTGGCGCGTTGTTTCTTGCGCAATCGCTTTCGCTAATTCAGGGTCAAAATCTGCAATGTTCATGTTACGTTCTAACATGGGGTCTCCTAGGTGCACGTATGGTAATAAAAGCCGTATTGTACGCTCAAACGCGTTTTATGCCTATGATCTTGGCATGAGCATATTTAAACAGGGATTGAATTTATTTCACAGTATTAAAAGAATGATATTTTTTTATTTAAACATTAAATTAATAAATGTTTTTGATGGATAGAATTAAGTATTTTAATGTTTAAAGTAGACCACTCTAAAGAAAGAGCGGTCTAAGCAAAGTGTTTATCACAGCAATTTACTAAAAATTGCGGCTTTCAATTTGTCGTAATCAGCAGACATCGGCTGCGCTAAACAAACTTTATCTAACGCTTTTTGCAGCACGTCTGGCATCTCAATTTGCTGCCCGAGCACTTGTTCTACCGACTCTTTAAATTTTGCTGGATGAGCTGTTGCCAAAAATATCCCTATGTTGTTTGGTGCTTTATCCAAAGTCAGTCCTTCATAAGCGATAGCGGTATGCGGCTCGGCTATATATCCACTTGCAGCCACTTCGCGCATCACTTCCTGCGTTCTTTGCTCGCCAACGCTACGTGAATAAAATTCATGTTTGTTAAACTGACCGTTATCCAACATACTTTGAACACGAGGCCAATTATTAGGTTTACTCACATCCATCGCATTAGATAACGACTCTAAGGTCTCGTTTGGAGACCACTCACCCGATTCTACGTAGCGCGGAACGGTATCATTTTGGTTTGTCGTTGCAGAGAGCTTACTGACTGGTAAACCAATCACTGACGCAATCATTGCTGCACACACATTACCGAAATTGCCACTCGGAACCGAAATATGTACGTCACTACGCTGTTCTTTTGGCAGTTGAGCTAGTGCCTCAAAGTAATAGCAAACCTGAGCGAGCAATCTGCTGATATTAATTGAATTGGCTGAGTTTAAGCCCAGCTTTTGTTTTACTTCATCATCTAAAAACGCTTGTTTAACTAAGCTTTGACAATCGTCGAAGCTGCCTTCCACGGCATAGCAATGAATGTTGCCACCAAGTGTTGTAAAGAGCTTTTGCTGCGCTAGTGAGATTTTGCCTTCTGGGTATAAGATAACCACGTCAACATTCGGTTTATTATAAAACGCGTGTGCAACTGCGGCACCGGTATCGCCACTGGTTGCCGTTAAAATGGTTACACGCTCACTTTGATTGAACAGGCCAATACATTCGGCCATAAAACGACCGCCAAAATCTTTAAACGCTAATGTTGGCCCGTGAAATAGCTCTAAACAGTAATTTTTCTCATCTACTTTTATTAACTTAACCGGAAAGTTAAAGGCACGCTGAACCATTTCCGCGAGTGTATCTTTAGGCAACTCATCGCCAATTAAGTGAGCTAATATTTTTGCACTGCGCTCAACAAACGGTAAATCTAATAACGCATGTACATCATCCAAACGCGTTAGATCAGTTGGAAAAAATACCCCTTGATTACGCCCTAGACCGGTTTTAACCGCTTCTGTAAACGATACTTTTTGATGTTCATCTTTTAAGTTAACCAATTGCATTACAAATTTACTCCTTGAGAAATAGCACGAGTGCCTAAGTTATCGAGTTTACAGATATGGCTAAAGCCATGTTCATTGATATAATTTTTTTCAAGCCATTGCTGACATTGCTGTGCATCATCAAGTGTTTTACAAATGGCAAACAGTGTTGGCCCTGCACCTGAAATACTCACTAATTGCGCACCATACTCAGGTAGAGCCGCCTTCGCGTCGCTAAAGCCTGCAATCAAAGATTGGCGGTAAGGTTCGGCCAATTCATCCTTCATCAAGGCAAGTGCGTCATCAAAACGGCCGCTTTGTAGCAAAACGCAGTAGCTCGATAAACGCTGTGCAAATTCTACCGCATCATGTGTAGGCATGTTCTGTGGTAAGACGCCCCTGGCCTTTGCGGTATTAAGAGCAAAACCAGGGTAAGCAGCAACGTAGTACCATTGTTCGTCAACAGGCAAAGCAAGTGCTTTGTTAGGTACTAGATCTGCAGTTAACTGCAAGCCCCCCAAGTAGCACGGCGTAATATTGTCATAATGGCGAGCGCCACTGACTTTGCCTTCAAAGTCAGCCATCAATTCAATCATCTGTGACTGAGACAGCTTAGTATCGGCATATTTGTCCAACGCGACAAATGTGGCTACAACAGAGCAAGCACTCGAACCAAGCCCTGAACCAATTGGCAGGCGCTTTTCCAAAGTCAGTAGTGCTGCAGGCATGCTTGGCGCTACATGCTCCCTGAAATGTAACAAACATTGGAAGGATAAATTCTCTTGCGCGTCGCTTGGCAATTTAGTCGCATAAGGACCCACACATTTAAATGTATCTTGCTCAGCGTGCTCAATATGAACGACATCACCCAGTAATGTGCCGTCAATTGGCGCAAGCGCAGCACCCAATGAGTCAAAACCAACGCAAAAGTTACCAATAGATGCGGGTGCATAAATTGAAATCATTAAAAGCCCTACCCTAAAGTGTTTTCAAAATATCAGCAAATACACCAGCAGAAGTCACTTCTGCACCAGCACCATAACCGCGAATAACAAACGGACGAGGTTGATAATATTGACTCAAAATTGCCAGCGCATTTTCTCCGTCGCGGATATCGTAAAGCGCATGTGCTTTGTCAACGGCTTCAATACCGACGCGACAATGACCATTTTCGATACTGCCAACATAGCGCAGCACTTTACCTTCGTTTGCCGCACTTTGAATTTTGTCTGCAAAACTGGCATCAAGTTCAGGTAAACGAGCCATAAATTCTTCTACTGAGGTGCCTTGTGCAAATTCAGCAGGCACAACAAGCTCTACTTCTATATCACTCAGTTCTAGTATTAGCCCAGACTCACGAGCAATGATGAGCAGCTTTCTTGCCACATCTGTTCCAGATAAATCATCTCTTGGATCAGGCTCTGTAAAGCCATTGCTTTTCGCTTTTTCAGTGGCTTGAGATAAGCTCAAACCATCTTGCAATGCACCAAACATATAAGATAAAGAGCCGGATAAAATACCATTGAACGACAATAACTCATCGCCTGCACCAAATAGCAATTGCAAGTTATCTAGAACGGGCAGACCTGCACCAACATTAGTCTCGTATAAGAATTTTCTTTGCTTGCTTTGCGCCGCCTTTGTTAAGGCCTGATAATACTCATAACTTCCCGTGTTCGCTTTCTTGTTCGCAGCCACAACATGAAAACCTGCATTTAGGAAATCAACATATTGATCAGCAAGGTGTTGCGAAGACGTGCAATCAACCAATACTGGGTTTATTAAATGATTGGCTTTAACAAACGCTTCTACACGCTCTAAAGAAAAACTCTGCTCTTGACTTGCAAGCTCAGATTGCCATGTGTCAAACGGCACACCATCGGCGTTGAGATAAAGCTGTTTTGAATTCGCAACACCATATAAGTTCAGCTTTATATTACGCTTTTCTAACCAAGCCTGTTGCTTTTCGAGCTGCTTAATAAGCTCCTGTCCAACTAGGCCACAGCCCAATAAAAATACGTCTATTGATGGAATATGTGTGAAGAAGTTTTCGTGGCAAACCTTCACCGCGTCGTTGCATCTTGTACCATCTATGACAGCGGAGATTGCACTTTCAGTTGAGTCCTGAGCTATCGCAACAATATTTAACTGTGCTTGTGCAAGTGATGCAAAAAACTTAGCCGCTAAGCCTTTATGGGCTTTCATATTGTCGCCAACTAAAGTCACAATTGCTAAGTCACGCTGTACTTGTACAGGTTCAATTAAACCTGCTTGTGCTTCAAGCTCAAAAGCCTGTTCAAGCGCGCAAAGAGCTAAGTCCAAATCACTTTCATGAACACAGAAACTGATGCTAAATTCACACGAACTTTGCGTGATCAACACAATAGATACGTTATCATTGGCCAGCGCGCTGAATACTCGCGATGCCATTCCCACTTTGCCTTTCATCCCAGGGCCAGACACTGTAAGCATGGCTAAGTTTTCTAGACTTGAAAGTGCTTTAACAGCCTCATCGCCACGACGTTCGTTACTAATTACAGAGCCTGCGACATCTGGATTATGAGTATTTTTTATTTCGCACGGCACGGAGAATTTGGCACAAGGTAAAATTGTTTTAGGGTGCAAAACTTTAGCACCAAAATATGACAGCTCCATGGCCTCTTTATATGACAACCAATCTACTTTAGTCGCCTTTTTAATGAAGCGAGGATCGGCGTTATAAACACCATCAACATCCGTCCAAATTTGGCATACTTGCGCACGTAAACACGCGGCAGCTACCGCGGCTGAATAGTCCGAACCATTACGGCCCAAAGTAGTCAATTCGCCACGTGAATTACTCGCGGTGAACCCTGGCATGATATAGTATTTACTGGGGTTAGCGTTCATTGCTGCTGCAAACTTTGGCTGACTCAATTGTAAGTCAACTTCTGCGTCTAAATAGCCGCCATGGCTGACAATACACTCAGTGGCTTCTAGATAAACAGCTTGCGAACTACCAAGCATTGCTTGCATTAAAGCAACACTAACGCGCTCACCAAAGCTAATCACGAAAGCTCTAACTGGATCTGGGCAGTTATTTAAAAGTTTCACACCCGCTAGCTTGTTCTGTAAGTCTTCAAAGTTCGGCCAATGTGCAACCGTTCCATAAAGATTTTCCACTTGCGCATGCAAAGCCGCCGCACGCTCATATAGTGCCTGCCACTGCGATGAATAGTCTTGCCCTAATTGTGCTAAGTCAACTAGCTCAACAAGTTGATCTGTCATTCCACCAGGAGCTGAGAGCACCACAAGTGCTTCTTCCCCTGCTTGATTTAAGATTAAATTTTGTACTTGTTTAAGACATTCAAAGTTAGCCAGCGAAGAGCCACCAAATTTTAAAACACGCATTGTTATATTTCCTCATTCCAAAAACGAAAAAAGGCCTGTGTTCGTAGTGAACACAGGCCTTTTTTAAATACGCACCGACCTATGCCACTATCCAGATTGGATGGTGGTTGTAATAATGATGGTCGTAGTGTTAATTTTTATTTTCATGTTTTTAGCTTGCCCGAAATATGGGCACTTTGTCAACTGGTAAAATTGACAAATAATATGCAAAATAATCATGTTTTATTCTAAAGAAAGCAAAAGGTATGCTATTTAATTTCGCGTGACGACTTTTCAATCAAAGAAAGGCTTGGTAATTTAATAAAATGTAACCTGTTTTTTAGCGAATACCATAACTACTTAGTAGCTTTAGCAGATACTCACCATTAACGGGTTTTTCAATAAATGCTATGGCGCCAAGCTGGGTCACACGCTGTTTCATTTCAGGCTGAATATCAGCTGATATCACAACAATGAACGTCTCTATACTTGGGTCTTTTTTTATTTGTTCAAGCACACCAATACCATCAAGCCTCGGCATGGTTAAGTCTAAACATAACAAATCTATATTTTGATTTTTAAGTTGCTCTAATGCATCTATGCCATCTTTGGCTTGCTGTATGTCTGCATTCGACAAATTGCTCAAACAGCGCACAACTTGTTTTCTTGCTACCACTGAGTCATCACACACTAATATTGAGTAATTCATTACAATCAATCTATTACTTTGTATCCATCGATCTTATAACACAATATTGTTTCTTCAGTAAGTGATACTAGACACAATGATAATGGAGCGCTTTTCCTGAATTAAAAAAGCAAGATATTTATTTATTTTTAAGCCTTTATTGGCTAACTTTAGCAATAGCCGTAGTAAAAAAATTATTATTTTGGGAGCCAAAGTTCATTCATGCTGCAAAAAAGCCTATCAAAAAAGCTACTCACGAATGTGCTGTCGGTTTACTTCTTACTAACGTTCGTTGTGACTTGCGGTCAAGTTGTCGCGGAGTATGTGAATACTAAAGATTACATCCGCAACGAATTGACTATGCTGCAAAAAACATTCAGCCGCAGCCTCACACGTGCAATTTGGGAATTAAACACCAAGCAGACGGTCACCACTGCTGAAGGATTGCTGGCAATTCCCATGATCGAAGGCATTATCGTGCGTGACGATAGCGGTGAAATCATCTCTCAATTAGGCCGCTCTTTAGATATCCACGAGTTATATAGCCAACAATTAGTACAAGAAGAGGCAATCATTGAAGATACCCCTTCTGGCCTTTTTGGTTATACTTTTCCGCTTATATTCGAGTTTTCAGGCCGAGCCACTCAAGTGGGTGATGTGACTTTGTTCTCATCCCGTGATGTTGTATTTAGCCGCATCATGATCTCAATTTACTTCTTAATCGGTAATGCCATGATTAAGACAACCTTTTTGATCATTTTATTCTTGATTGCATTTCGCCGCTTGTTAACTGAACCTTTGACTGACCTCACTGACCAAATTGAAGAAATAGAACTGGATGATATTGATGGCAGAAAGATAGACATAGGTACAACAGAACGTAACGAATTAAAAGTAATGGAAGAGGCGTTCAACAAGCTTATCGACAAAGTATCAGAGTATCGAAAGCAGTTAGATCAAACACAAAAAGAGCTCATCATTAGCAACGAAAAACTCGACCAACATAATCTACAGTTAGAACAAGAAGTCGCGCGTAAAACGTCTAATTTGAGTCAAGCAATGATGGACCTTCAGCAGCAAAAGTACGAGCTTGAAAAACAGAAATTAACTTTAACAGAGGAAGTTGACCTTCGTAGCCAAACAGAACAAGAACTACTGACCAAGCAAAAAGAACTAGAAAGATATGTTGATGAACTTAACATGGCACAAGAGCGTCTGGTTGGCTCTGAGAAAATGGCGGCACTAGGCGGGCTTGTTGCTGGTATTACTCATGACATTAACACGCCTGTTGGCATAGGCGTTACCGCCACCTCATTTTTACAAGAGCGATTAAATAAACTTGAAGCGGCCTACAAAGATAAAACGCTATCACCTAAAGCACTTGAAGAGTTTATTAACGAAGCGAAACAAAGTACAAGCCTATTGACCACCAATTTAGACAGAGCATCCGAGCTGGTTGCCAGCTTTAAACAAATTGCGGTTGACCAAGCCAGTGAAGCGGTGAGAAAAATCAATTTCAAAGAATATCTTTCTGAGGTTGTCCGCTCGTTGCATCCAAAAATCAAAAAAACCAAACATATCATTGATATCGACTGCCCGGACGACCTAATACTCCATTTACCAGCTGGGGCAATCAGTCAAATCTTTACCAACTTGATTATGAACTCTCTCATTCATGGTTTTGATGGTATTGATAAAGGTATTATTGATATCACTATCACCGATGACCATGATGATGTGAAAATTGTATACAAAGATAACGGTCGTGGTGTAACCAAAGAGCAGCTTGAAAAGCTCTTTGACCCATTTTTTACTACTAAGCGAGATCAAGGCGGCAGTGGTTTAGGGACTCACATTACCTTAAACTTGGTAAAACAGACCTTGAATGGCGATATTGAAGTAAGTAGTGAAGAGGGCAAAGGTTTAACTTACTACATTAAGTTTCCTAAACACATGCAAGCGCCAATGAGTATGTTTAGTTAAATTTTTACGCCATATGCAAAGTTTTGTATATGGCCCTCCCCTTTAGCTACAAATTATTGTTATTATGCCCGTCTATTTTAAAGCACGGATACTCATAATATGTGGTTTAGTAACCTGATCTGTTATCGATTCAAGCAAGACGTTTCATACAACCAAGATGAATTTGAAAAAGCACTAGAGCTAGATGTGTTTAGACCTTGTGGCAGCCAAGACATGAGTACTTTTGGTTGGACCAAAGCACTAGGCAAACACGGCAACAGCTTATCGCATTTTTCACAAAACAGTATTCTGCTATGCGCAAAACGTGAAGAAAAAGTACTTCCCGCTGCTGTTATCAATGATATGGTCGCCGAAAAAGTAGAGCTGATTGAGCGTGAAGAAAACCGTCCAGTAAAGAAAAAAGAAAAAGACGAATTAAAAGAAAACATTCTTAGCACTTTGTTGCCTCAAGCGTTCAAAAAGTCGAGTTTGCAGTTTGCATTTATCGACCAAGCCAACGGCTGGGTAATCGTTAACAGCGCAAGCTTTAACAAAGCGGAAGAGTTACTGGCGTTATTGAGGAAATCTCTTGGCACTTTACCTGTTGTGCCTGCATTTGCTAACTATGATTTAGACGTTTTTCTTACCGATTGGCTGACCAAATTCGAAGCCCCTGAGGGTTTTGCAATTGGCACCGATGCTGAGCTTCAAGAGCCTGATGACAATGGTGCTCAGGTAAAACTTAAACAGCATGATTTGTCTTCAGATGAAATCAAGAGCCACCTAGAAAATGGCAAACGCGTCACCAAACTTGCTTTTGACTGGCGCGAGCGAGTGAAGTTTATTCTACAAAATGATGGGTCGATTAAACGCTTAAGCTACGCCGATGCGCTTAAAGAACAAAACGCTGATATTCCAAAAGAAGATATGGCCGTTAAACTGGATGCGGACTTTATTTTAGTCAGTGAAGAAATCAAAGAGCTTTTAGAAGAACTTACCCAGAGCTTGGGTGATAGCTCAGACATGTAAACGACTGCTTGGTAAGTCGACCTGTCGGCTTACCAAACTCTCTACTCTCAGACTATGCAAACATGGTTTTGACATCTTCAAGTATGTCTTGATACTCATCGCTGGTGAATATATCAACTGAACGAACAATCCCCTTTTGCTCATAAACTTCTAAAGATGCTGTTTTATCTGACACTTGCAAAATTCCTTCTAAAATTGCCCCAACGCGGATGAAATCAACGTAGCTGTCTTGCTCTGGTCGATAATTAGGGTTAGCCCAATTCTCAGCTACTTCAATAAAGTTTTCAGTAAATCCCCATTCACGCATAATTGCACCACCAATCTTTCCCGCGAGCTTTTGAATAGCATGTGCTAAGAAGCTAGGGTTAGCGAACACTTCGGGGTGGCGCTCAGCCTCTGTTAAAATAGGTAGTACACCAATATTAAACACCAAAGAAGCGAGCGTTATGGTATCTCTATTCAGTGAGGTATGTTTATGGTCTCGAAGATAAAATTCCATTGTAGTGATGGCTTGGCAAGCAACTTTTAACGTCTTCTGCCATGCCTTATCCATGTAGGTTTTTATCAACTTATTGTTTGAAACAAACAGCTGCTCCATAGCCATGGCCGTTGCAATGTTTTTGATTTGCCTAAGCCCTATCCGAGTAACAGCTTGGTTTAGTGTATTTACCTTCACTGTGCGCCCTAAAAAGGCACTATTAGCTACTTTTATCATTCGCGCCGATAGAGCCGGGTCGTGTGAGATTACGTCGGTCATTTGCATCAAATTTACTTCAGGGTCATCGGCTGCTTGACGAACTTTAACAGCTACATCAGGTAATGTTGGCAACACAAGTGTGTCGTTATTTATTCTATCAATAAGGATGGTAAGTAAAGCATTCTCTGTCGACATAGGTCCAATCCTAAAACTACTCAGTGGCATTAACATACTGTTGTTATATGGTTTTAGTATTGTCTAACATCGCCATAAAGTTAAGACGCAGATACAAAAATATTCCTTTTGGACGATTGCAGCTATTTTTCTGATGATTACATCGTGTCGATGCAGAATATTTTTTACGAATAAGGTAAAGTAGCTGCGTAATTTTCACTTCCAATAACAAATAAAGAGAGCAATATGAGACTTTCTAAAATAAGCCAAGCATTAATCATTGCTAGCACGTTAGCCTTGAGCGCCTGTTCAGACCCTGCTAGCAACTCACCTAAAGCGCAAGGTGCACAACAAGAACAACCAAGCTATACGCTAGTTAATACACCACAATCACGCTTAGACATTTACACCGAAGTGACTTTAGAAACTGATTTGTCGCATTTAAGCGATAATCAAAAGCAAATGATCGGTAAGTTAATTGATGCGTCTAAAATCATGGACGACCTATTTTGGAAGCAAAGTTTTGCAATGGACAAAGCAACTTTCTTGAGTCGTGTTGCTGATGACAAAGTTCGCAAATTTGCCGATATTAACTACGGTCCATGGGACAGACTCGATGGTGACAAAGTATTTCTAAGTGGTTTTGAAGATAAAGCACCAGGCGCGGAGTTTTATCCTCATGATATGAGCAAAGAAGAATTAAATAATTCTGATTTAAAAGACAAAACAGGCTTATATTCAATCATTAAGCGTGACGAACAAGGTAAACTCTACAGCCTGCCTTATTCAAAAATTTACGAAAAAGAACTCACTCAAGCCGCTCAGCTGCTGCGTGAAGCTAGCAAACTTGCAGAAGATAAAGAATTTGCTAACTACCTAACGCTTCGTGCTGATGCACTGATGAACAATAGTTACCAAACTTCTGATTTCGCTTGGATGGATATGAAGAACAACCCCATTGATGTGGTTATTGGTCCAATTGAAACGTACGAAGATCAATTATTTGGCTACAGAGCCGGTTTTGAATCCTATGTACTCGTTAAAGATTTAGCATGGAGCGAACGTCTAGCTAAATTTGCTGCATTTTTGCCAGAGCTACAAACAGGCTTACCAGTTGATGAAAAATACAAACAAGAAGTACCGGGATCAGATGCCGATCTTAATGCGTACGATGTGATTTTTTATGCTGGTCACTCAAATGCGGGCAGCAAGACTATTGCTATTAACCTGCCAAATGACGAACAGGTTCAGCTAGAAAAAGGCACTCGCCGCTTGCAACTTAAAAATGCGATGCGCGCTAAGTTTGACAAAATAATGCTGCCAATCGCCGACCAACTTATTGTGCCAGAGCAACGTAAACACATTACCTTTGATGCGTTCTTTGCTAACACCATGTTCCATGAAGTGGCACACGGTTTAGGGATTAAAAACACCATTACGGGTAAAGGCACGGTACGTCAATCTCTACAAGAGCACGCCAGTGCGATTGAAGAAGGCAAAGCTGATATCCTTGGCCTTTACATGGTTGAGCAGCTTTTAAATAAAGGCGAAATCACAGAAGGAACTATTGAAGATTACTACATCACCTTTATGGCTGGGATCTTCCGCTCTGTGCGCTTTGGTGCATCAAGTGCGCATGGTAAAGCAAACATGATCCGCTTCAACTTCTTCAAAGAGCAAGGCGCGTTTTCTAAAAACGAGCAAGGCCTTTACAAAGTGAACATGGATAAAATGGCAGTGGCCATGGAGAAGCTTTCAAACTTGATCCTGACTTTACAAGGTGACGGTGATTATCAAAAAGTAGACCAGCTAATTGCCACTCACGGTGATATCAAAGCTGAGCTGAAGGCGGACTTAGAAAAGCTGTCTAAAGCAAATATCCCTGTTGATGTGACATTCAAGCAAGGTAAAGACGTGTTAGGTCTTAAATAATTAGACTTAAGCAGTCAACCTAGTTAAAAAAGGGCACAGTGAGTGCCCTTTTTTATATCGTTAACGCGTAACTCGCAGTTACGCCAATTAGCAATAACACTTAATCGTTTTGAGGGATTAAATACAATAACGAGCGAACAAGCTACTCACTGTTGCTGCGGTTGGCTTACCATGTTGCCAATCACCGCCCTCAACACCGCTGCCAGCTATATCCATATGCACATAAGGCAATGGCAGCTCTGAATCACAACCATGCTTATCTAGCCCACCTACAATCGCTAAAAACGCCATAGGGAATTGGTGACCACGTGCAGTAACCGCAGAAGGCGCATTATTACTTGAAAGTACATCATCCGCAAAAGTACGTGGTTTAACAAAATCATAATCTTCTCGACGGCTACGTGATAACTCAGCGCCATCGGCCCACAAATCGCCCATATCAGCCAATTGGCGTGATACACGAGCCGCACGAGCTGGGCCATTTTCAACGTATGCGCTATACGGACCTACCGCACGGGCAGCATGACCCGTCAGTGTTGCTACGGTAAATAACTCGGGGTTTACTTCTGACTTAGCGAGATCTTTCATTTCGCTTAGTAAATCACCCATTGCCAAACGCCCTTCGGCATCGGTATTACCGATACGTACTTTTAACCCTTCACGGCATGTGATGATTTCATCTGGTACAAAACAGTCTGAACCGATTGAGTTGCGCACCACAGCAAGGTAGGCAATTACTTTTACACCTTTTGGTTGGTAATCTGCAACCGCTTTCATAAAACCAGCAACAGATGCAGCACCGCCTTTATCGCGACTCATCCCCGCCATAAAGCCGCCCACTTTAAGATCTGCACCACCAGTATCGTAAACAAGCCCTTTACCTACGAACATTAAGGTACGATTTACTTCACCGCTTGGCGTGTACTCTAGCTTTATCACGCGAGGGTGATGACGCTCAACCGCATATGAAGCACGAGCGACAGTCCCCAACATTGGATATTGCTTTTCTATGGTATTGATATCGCTTATAACCTCTACAGACACGCAAGTGTTGTTAAATAACTCAACACAGTAATCTGCAAATTTCGGTGGCGCCATACGCTCAGGCTCGGTACCACATAAATCACGTGCCGCATATTGGCCCGCAGCCAACGCGTTTAATTGTTTGCATACCGTATCGTCAGCACCAAATAAGCTAATTTGTGTGACTGGCTCTATGCTTTCACCTCTGTATTCACGAGCCTCTAGCGGTTGCCAAAGTGCCTGACATGCACCTAAATAAGCCACTTGTAGAGCATTTTGGTAGCGTTCGTCTTGAGGCACACCCACAACCAGAAGAGTTGGCGCTTTACTTCCAGCAGCCTTTGCTTCATTGATAGCTGATTTTGCGGCATCAAAGACACGACGCACGTCATCATAATCACGATTAAGTGGGCCAGTTGGAGAAATAATTAAACGTTTACCAGGTAACTCATCAGCAAGCACCAGAGTCGCTTTACTCGCTATTCTTGCATCTATTGCAAGATATGGCGCTACGGCTTGATTAAGACACTCGTGTTGTAAATCATGCACATCTGCAGCAATGACAATCACGGCATCTGAGTTATTATTCAGTAAATCATTACACGGTAATGCGAGAGGAAAAGACATAAAAAAGGCCCTCAGTTACAATTAAGGGCCCGATTATGAGATATTTGAAAATGCTTTACCAGTAAAGTCGTTATTGCTGGCTGGCACTTTGCGCCGCGGTACGGTTATGTTTACTAATAACTGACCAAGCCTCAAGCATCACTAATACACTCACCACCAGCACGATAATATCTAACCCCACCAATAACCAGTTACCTTGCTGGTAATATTCTTGTAGTTTGATTATTCCCGCGAAGAAGGCCATCAGTAAAACAAAGCTCATGGGTATCAAGGTATACTTTGCAGGGCGCCCAAGCTTGATTAAATAGACCGAAATAACTAACAAGGTAAGGCTTGCGAGTATTTGATTGGTTGAGCCAAACAACGGCCAAATGATCATGCCGCCACTGCCTGACGAGCCACCAGCACCAAAAGCCAGAAGCAAACAACAACCCACCGCAATTAATGTTGCCACTATGCCATTTTGCAATGCTTTGAGCTGATATATCTCACCCCATTCTTGAATGATATAGCGTTGTAATCGCACGCCAGAGTCCATCGTTGTACCAGCAAATAACACCACCATAACAGCTAATAGCGTCGCAGCGATTTCTGCAGGAATCCCCCAACCACTGTTGATCAAATTAGAGCCACCAGTGATAAATGCCCCGACACTGCCTGCACCTAAATGACTGTAAATTTCGTGCCATTGCTGTGGTGATACAGCCAGCATCACACCACTGACAGCCACTAGCGTGATCAGCGCCAATGAGCCTTCACCAACAGCCCCCAAATAACCAACAAATCGACCATCCGTTTCTTTATTTAATTGCTTAGAGCTGGTGCCCGATGACACTATGCCATGAAAACCAGATACCGCGCCACAGGCGATGGTAACGAATAGAAGCGGTATGATGCTTGGCGTTTCGCTAGCCATTTGGGTATTGAATGCCGGTGCAGTGATATCTGGCATAACCACAAATACCGCGCCATAGAGCAATACCAAGCCAACCAATAATTGCATGCCGTTAATAAAATCTCGAGGCTGCAACAACATCCACACAGGTAATAGAGAAGCCACCGCCGCATAGATAAAGAGGATCACAATCCAACTAGCCTTATCCGATAAGCCAAATAGCTCAGAAGGCAATGCCAAGGGCATGCTAGAGCCCATATAAACCGAGGCATATAAAATCGCCACCCCTATCACACAAAGTGGTACTAACGGCACCTGCTTTTTAAGTAACTGGCCAATGACTAAGGCAACCGCGATTGCAGCCCATGCAGGGAACACTGCACTTGGGTTGGCAACAAATGAGTTGGCAATCACCACTCCAAATACTGCATTCACCATCAGTAAAACAAGAAATACAACTATCATAAACAGTGCGCGAGTACGTTTACCGATAACCGTTTCTGACAGCGCCCCCATCGACTTGCCTTTGTGGCGGGCACTTGCCCAAAGGGCTCCCATATCATGCACACCGGCAAAAAAGATGGTTCCTATCACCACCCACAATACCGCTGGCACCCAGCCCCAATAAACAGCAATCGCCGGTCCTACAATTGGTGCTGCGCCTGCAACAGAGGTAAAATGGTGCCCCCACAATACCACCTTATTGGTTGGTACAAAGTCAACGCCATCATTTAGTTCATGTGCTGGAGTGACAAAATTGTCGTCCATTTTGAAGATTTTTTCGGCAATAAATTTTGAATAAAAAAACCAGCCAAATAGCATACCAATGATGCCAAATAGCACTATCATGATTGACTGCATTCTAGGCTCCTGCTCTTATTTTTGTATTAGCTTAGCGTGTGAAATTAACATAGTTAACAAAAAAAGCACTTACCTTTTAGTCGCAGTCAAATAGACCCAGCTGAGCTTGGTCGTTTTTGCTCTCGAGAAGACCAATATTAATCCCTATCAAACGCACTGGCTTACTCGGATAACGAGCGAGTAACTCTTTTAGCAATGATGATAAAACGTCAAGGTTTAAACTATCGTATTGGCACTCTTTGCTTACAACTTGAAAATCAAAAAACTTCACTTTTACGCCCAGCTTATTCATTCCTCTATTTTCAATATAAGGCTGAGCTCGACGAGTTAGCTCAGGAAACAATGACTCAGCCAAACGTCGAGTTAACTCAATTTCATCGTTGGTGTCTTCACTAAATGTTGTCTCAACTCCCACAGACTTTCTTACTCTGTGGGTTTCAACCTGTCGCTCGTCAATACCATGGCAACGCCGCCAAAGCTGTAAGCCAAATTTACCAAAGCGTTGATATAAAAAGTCTTCACTACTTGCTTTAATGTCACAGCCATATTGAAAGCCAAGCGCCAATAGCTTTTGCTGTGTAACCTTGCCAACTCCTGGGATTTTTTTTAAAGGCAAGGTGTCAATAAAGTCATTAACATCGTTGGGGGTTATAACAAACTGACCGTTGGGTTTGTTTTCATCGCTGGCGATTTTGGCTAAAAACTTGATGGGGGCGATACCCGCTGAGGCGGTTAAGCCTGTTTCCCTTTCGATATCAGCGCGAATTTGCTGTGCTATCAAGGTGGCACTGCCTCCCAACTGCGCACAGTCTGTTACATCCAAGTAAGCTTCATCTAAAGACAGCGGTTCGATTAGATTGGTATAGCGAGCAAAAATCCCTCTTATTTGTGCAGACACTTCCTTATAAACAGACATTCTGCCGGGCACTATCACTAAATGAGGGCATAATTTCTTAGCTTGATAGTTGGACATAGCTGAGCGGACACCGTATTCACGCGCCAAATAGTTAGAAGTAGACAAAACGCCACGATGGCTATTTCCACCAATCGCCATGGGGACTTTTGCAAGTTCTGGATTGTCGCGCATCTCAACGGCGGCATAAAAACAATCCATATCAATATGTATGAATTTTCGCATGTTCAAAATACTGTATTTATATACAGGCTATTATGTTCATAACTTTCGGTATCTTGCAACTTTTACTCGCGCTTTGAATGCTCTAAACTGGTTTAGTCTTGACGTTAATCGTCGAACCTAACTTATAACAAGGATTTAGCATGCAATTTAGTCGACTAGGCAGTAGCGAACTCGAGGTTTCTAGAGTCTGTTTGGGGAGCATGACCTGGGGTTTGCAGAACAATCAACATGATGCCGATGAACAAATTAACTATGCACTAAGCCAAGGTATAAACTTTATTGATACGGCTGAGCTGTACGCCGTGCCACCATCAGCACAAACCTATGGTCAAACTGAAGCCATCATTGGCAATTGGCTAGCTCGACATCGCGAAAAGCGCGAGCAACTAGTGCTGGCAACAAAAATATCAGGCGGCGGTGTAAGCTGGATACGTGAAGGTGCGCCTATCTGCGGACGCTCTATTATCCAAGCCGTTGATGACTCTCTATCCCGTTTAAACACTGATTATATCGACCTTTATCAGCTTCATTGGCCAAATCGAACGTCTCCTCACTTTGCCAAGCACTGGCCTGGTATGGTGACGTTTTCAGAGACAGACCGGGATGCAGAAGTCGAGTCAATGCTTGATATTTTACAGGCACTGCAAACCTGCATTACTCAAGGAAAAATCCGCCACTGGGGGTTATCAGACGATACCACGTGGGGCATAAACACTTATTTGCGTTTAAGTTTGGAGCATAACCTCGCCAGACCCGTCGCAATTCAAAATGAATTTAACCTGTTACATACCAAAGATTGGCCATATTTAATTGAAAACTGTGTTCATGAAGACATCGCCTATTTACCATGGTCACCACTGGCGGCAGGATCATTAACTGGTAAATACATAGATGGCGCCCGACCTGAAGGCTCACGCTGGACTTATATGCAACGCAATGGCTTATTTAGAGATACACCACAAGCAAATCAAGCGGTTAAAGAATATATTTCGTTAGCTCAGCAATATGGTGTAACCCCGGCACAATTGGCGCTCGCATGGGTTAATCAAATTGATGGCGTTACATCAACAATTATTGGTGCAACTTCCATGTGCCAATTAAAAGAAGACATTCATGCCTTTGATTTGCACTTAAGTGAGACACAGTTAAGCGACATTGGCGCCGTATTACAACGCTTTCCATCCCCTTATTAATCACCACTTTTGGGCCTGCTTTGCAGGCCCCATTTCAAAACCTTTGTCCAAAGGTGGCGTTAATTAGCGTATAATGCGCCGCCAAGTTACGTCACTTAAGATATGAAGCATGATGCGAAACCTCAACTCAACCGCGGATAATGCCCCTCTTGGCAGCTGCTTTACTCGCCATACAGCACGAGCAATTGTGCTCAAAGGTAAGGATATTTTATTGTTATATACCGCAAGATATGATGATTACTCACTGCCAGGTGGTGGCGTGGATGAACACGAAACAATTGAACAGGCGCTACTGCGAGAGCTACAAGAAGAGACAGGTGCAAAAAGTTTAACCAACATAACGCCCTTTGGACGATATGAAGAATACCGCCCTTGGTACAAACCGGACTATGACAATATCCACATTGTTTCAGATTGCTACCTATGTGAAATATGCGGTGAATTTAGTCAACCTCAAATGGAAGACTACGAGCATGCCAATGGCATGAAACCGGTTTGGGTCAACATTGATAAGGCGATTGCGCACAATAAAAACACCTTAGCAAAAAGTGATAAACAGGGGCAATCACTCATAAGAGAACTGTACTTACTGGAAAAAATAAAAGCTGAGTTAATGGTGTAAGCACAGACTTCCCCCAAAGAGCGTATGTTCTTATGCGCTTTTTAGAAAACTTTACCCTAACAGCAACCCTTCCATATACGTGAGCACATAATTTATCTACAATGGATTTTCGAATGTTGGAGGTAGTATGAGCAAAGTGTTACGTTGTTTTAGCTTTATCGCGCTGTTTCTAAGCCCCCTGCTTTATGCCCAAGCTCTGACATTTTATGCCGAAGATTTACCCCCATATCACTTTAAAAATGCCCAAGGTAATGCCTCTGGTGCCCTTGTCGAAATTACCAAAGCCGCACTGAAACATGCAGATCTTAAGGGGGAGTTTTCGATTTTACCCATGGCCAGAGCGTACAAAGAGCTGCAAGAAAAGCCAGATGCGTTGATGCTCTCATTGCTTAGAACAGCTGAGCGAGAAGCCCATTTTACTTGGATATCACAAAGCTACTTTGCCGATGCCTACCTTGTTAGTTTGGCCAGTAACCCCGTCAACCCTGAGACTCTGAGTGCGGCACAAAGTTTTCGCGTCAGTACCATTAGAGGCTATTCAAGCGCACGATTTTTACAACAGGCCGGATTTAGTGAAGATGACAATCTAGTCTTGGTTGGGCACTACAAACAGCTGTGGCAACTACTTTACAAGCAGCGTATTGATCTGGTGCTTACCAATACGCTAACACTGCAAAATGAAATAATCAGAAGTGGCCTAGACCCTGCTCTAATAGAAAAAAAGCTGCATTTAACTGATTTCCCCTCGCAGCTGTGGCTTTGTGCCAGCAAGCAACTTAAGCCAGAAATCGCAGAAAAATTAAGCGCCGCGATGGCATATATCAAAGCCAGTGGTGTCTACGAACAAATACTCACACGCTGGCAGCTGCCATTGCCTCAATCTGACAAATAATATTCAACACTGGTCACCACTCTTACCGTCTTTATCTGTGGTGTGTTGCTATCTCTATCACTAATACTGAACTGGCCTTGACGCGCTGATTTTATTTTACCTAACTGCGAATCAGAATCTTTTGCAAATTTAAGCGCCACTTCACGGGCCTTTTGCGTTGCTTCTTGTACCATCTGAGGTTTAATGTCATTAAGGCCAGTAAACATGTATTCAATCCGGTTTTGGTAATCGTCTTGGGTTATTGCTATCCCTTGTTTAGCAAGCGAGTTTAACTCATTCAATGCCTGCTTTACCTTAACGGGTTGATGACTGAATACCGTCATGCCAGATTTAGCGATATAACGAAATCCACCTTCATTCTGGCTATATTCCTGAGCATATTTATCTACAATCGAAGGCGTTGCTTGGGTGATCTCCCCCTCATCAAAGCCATGTAGAGTCAAAAAAGCACGAATGGCTGAATTCTTTTTTTCTATTCTAGCAACTAACGTTTCTAAATCATTGTCAGCATCTTTGTAAAAAACAGGCCAAATAACGGTATCAGCCATCACTTCTTGTTCAGCAAGGCCTTTAACCTCAACGGTCCTTTCCATTTCCTTTATATCTTGAAAAGCATGTGACATTAGCCACGTACTTAACACTAGACCAGCAGAAATGATACTTGCCGCGCCAATATGTTTGCTAAATGCTTCTTTCACATTGATTACTCCAAAAAATAAGTTATCAGATCAAAGTCTCATCGGTTAAGGCTCGATCAATAGTTAAAAACTGATTAAAGTGATAGCACACCAAAATGGTTCACTTTGGACATACAAACATAGCCAGTCAAGCCTTAACGTTCTATGTATAAATGGGGTATTTGAGCCCAATTTATTACTCGGTAATAAGGATTTAAACAGGATAGTCAATGAGCGTAAAACAAATAGGGCAATTTTTTAACCCTCAATCGGTTGCCGTCATCGGTGCATCTAACTCTCCTGGACGCGCGGGATATGTAGTCATGCGCAACCTGCTACAAGGTGGCTTTAAGGGCCCTATTATGCCTGTGAGCCCAAAGCATAAAGCAGTCCATGGCGTGTTAGCCTACCCTAATATTAATGCGCTCCCGCAAACACCAGAATTAGCTGTGATTTGCACCAACAAAAATACCCTTGAAACATTGCTCCAACAACTCGGTGAAATCGGCTGTAAAAATGTGGTGATTATTGCTGCTGGCTTAAATAACGCACAAAAAATTGCATTAAAAAATGCCACTAGATTACATAATATTCAACTACTTGGTCCTAACTGTTTAGGATTACTTGTGCCGCACATAGGACTTAACGCCAGTTTTTCGCACACCGTTGCAGCACCGGGCAAGTTAGCATTTATCTCACAATCAGCTGCGGTTTGTTCCACCATTTTGGATTGGGCACAGAGTAAACGAATTGGCTTTTCATATTTTGTTTCAGTGGGCGACTGTTTAGGCATTGACTTTGATGAGCTACTAGATTTTTTAGGCCGAGACGCAAAAACCAAAGCCATCTTGTTGTATATTGACAATATTGATGATGTGAGACGATTTATTTCAGCCGCAAGAGCAGCGGCATTCAGTAAACCGGTAATAGTGATAAAAACCGGTAGAACCCAAGCTGGCGCTGAAGCAGCATACATACACACAGGCGGTAAAACGTCTGATGACACTGTCTACGACGCCATGTTTCAACGAGCCGGTATGCTGCGAGTAAATGATTTACGAGAGTTATTTGCCGCGACTCAAACACTCGCCTTGCACCCTAAATTATTGCAGGTGGAACACCTGACCATTCTCACCAATGGTGGTGGTCCGGGTGTAATGGCGGTAGACACTTTACTGCAACGCTCTGGCAAACTAGCCCAACTAGAAGAACATACACGCGCAGCTTTAAATGCAGTGATCCCACAATCTAACAAAACCTCTAATCCCGTTGATTTATTTGGAGACTCATCACCAGAGCGGTATAAAAAGGCCCTTGAGATCTTGCTCAAAGCCCCTGAAGTTAAAAACTTACTGATCATCCACACGCCATCTGCGCTGGCTCCCAGTGAGGAATACGCAAAAATTATCGCCTCAACCTTGCAAACTATTCCGAAGATGGCTCGACCTTTTGTCATGACTAACTTTATGGGAGAACGCGCAGCGTTTGCTGCTCGTGATATTTGTGCCGATCATGATATTCCCACCTATCGAACCCCAGAAGGGGCTGTAGGTGCCTTTATGCATCTGATCAGCTATCGCAGAAACCAAAAACATTTAACCCAAACGCCTGAATCAAAAAGTGATAATACCCATATTGATGCACGCGCGGCAAACTCCACTATTCAATCCTTGCTAAAACAGGGTCATACACAACTAACTACCCATTTAGCACGCCAATTACTATGCCATTATGATATTGATTGCATTGAAACTCGGGTTGCACTGACGCCAAGCGAAGCTAAAGAAGTGTCTTCTGAGCTAGGTTTTCCTGTTGCGCTTAAATTAATTAGTCCATCTATCGCTTCTAAGTCAGAGGTGGGTGGTGTTGTGCTCAACTTAAACGATAGCAATGAAGTTGAACAGACTGCATTTTCAATGCTATTACGCATCAAAAAATCCTATCCAGATGCAATTATCGAAGGCTTTTCACTGCAAAAAATGGCACCCAGAGCGGGCGCGCAAGAATTACGTATCGCGGTCAAAACAGAAGATAATTTTGGTCCAGTCATTTTATTAGGTGAAGCCGGCACTGGTCTTGAGTTTTCACAAGCCGCTGTAGCACTACCACCTTTGAATATGAACCTAGCCAAATACCTGATTGCTGCGGCACATGATAAAGGCGTGTTAAAAGAGCGGGCGCTACCTGATAAAGTGGATAAATACCGACTGTGTGATTTACTAACCCGAGTTTCTCAGCTGATCATCGATCAGCCCGATATCTGGAGTATTGAACTCAATCCAATCTTAGCGAGTAACGGGCAATTTTTGGTGCTTGATGCTAATATCACGCTGATGCCCTATCAGCCAACGCCTGGTAAAAAACGTTTGGTGATAAGGCCATATCCAAAAGATCTGGTGCAAAATGTAACGCTAAAAAATGGTCAGCAAGCCATTTTGAGACCCATAAAACCCGAAGATGAACGCGCTCATCAAGAGTTTGATCAATCTTTATCGAAAGAAGATAGATACCGTCGCTTTTTTGGAGAGTTACCGCAATTTAATCATGAGCAACTGGCAAAAATGACGCAAATTGATTACGACCGAGAAATGGCATTTATTGTCAGCGAGCCGTATAAAAATACCTATCGAACGCTTGGCGTTTCTAGGCTGTTAATTGAGCCTGACCATGATAGCGCCGAGTTTGCGGTAGTAGTTCGCTCAGGCAGTCACGGACTAGGTCTGGGTCGGCTACTGATGAGTGCAATCATTGATTATGCCAAAAAACAAAGAATTAAGGTGCTCAGTGGTATCACCTTACCTGAAAACACGGGAATGATTGAGCTATCCAAAAAGCTAGGCTTTACTATCACAAGAGATTTTGAAGAAGGCACTGTTAACATGCAATTACAGTTGAACTCACTATGCTAAAAACTTATCGGGGAAAAGTTGCAGCTGTGCTTGAAGGGAGTGGTCGCTTCTATAAGGCAGGACGCTATTTAGACCTATTTTTAATTGCTTTAATCATGACCAACGTGGTCGCTATCGTTTTAGAGTCGGTGCCAAGCCTCGCACAGCAATACCACCAGCAGTTTTTACAACTAGAGTTGGTTTCTGTTGCCATTTTTACAGTTGAGTATTTATTAAGGCTTTGGAGCTGCGTAGACAAATTAGAGTACAAGCACCTATCTTGCAGCAATATAAAAAAGCGCATTAAATACTTTTTCTCTGCGTTAGCTATCATTGATCTACTGGCTATTTTACCCACCTTATTGATGGTATTTATCACCTTTGATCTGCGCTTTTTAAGGGTGATCAGATTACTGCGTATCTTTAAGCTCACTCGATATTCCAGAGCTATGCAATTGCTGTTAGCCGCATTTAAAGAAGAAGGCAGTAGTTTAGTGGCAGCATTTTTTATTATGTCTGTTGTTTTAATTATGGCATCTTGCGGTATATACCTGCTCGAACATGATGTTCAACCTGATAAATTTGGCTCTATTCCTCAAGCTATGTGGTGGGCTATGGCAACACTCACCACGGTAGGATATGGTGATGTAGTCCCCATCACCGCAGCGGGTCGATTTTTTGGTGGTGTGATCACCCTACTCAGTATGGGTATGGTGGCCATTCCCACAGGCTTGCTTGCGTCAAGCTTTGCCGATCAGCTACGTAAACGCCGCGATGCCTTTAATGAAGCTGTACTACACAGCCTCCATGACGGCATAATTGACCCTGAAGAAAAAGAGCACTTAGAGATGCTTCGCATTGAGCTGGGGTTAAGTCACGCTGAAGCGAATCAAGCGATTAAAATCATGAGTAGCCAGCGCGCACATGCGCTTTATTGCAAACACTGTGGCAACAAACTTTAGTTACTACACTCAATAACCTGAAGTCACATATTAGCAAACACAGGCTGCCAATTCTTCTCGCACAGCTCGTTGATATGCTCGCCTAGTTGCGGCTCACAAAATAGTGGCCCCTGAAAGTAATCACAACCAAGCATGCGTAAAAACCTTAGCTGCTCTGGTGTTGTAATGCCTTCAGCAATACATTGCATACCCAAACTATGTGCTAACGACAAACTGGCGTGCACTATCACTTCGTGCTCGTTATCGATGCCAATATCCGCTACAAAACTGCGGTCGATCTTTAATACGTCGATAGGGAATTGTTTTAAATAAGTCAGCGAGGCATAACCTGTACCAAAGTCATCCATAAATAAACGACAACCAAGCACCTTTAATTGATACATGGTTTCTATCACACAGGGAATATCACTCATCATAATTGATTCTGTTATTTCAAATGCCACATGTCTGCCAGCAACACCTGTGCGAGTTAACACTGTTTGAATTTGATTGATCAAATCTGAATTCTGAAAGTCTAGGGCAGATAAATTTAACGCAACGTACAATTCACTGTTGTGACCATGCCACTGCTTTAACTCGATTAAAGCGCGCTCTAGTGTTTGCAACATTATGGACGAACATAACCCAGTTTGCGCGACGCTCTGTTCGATATCTTTGACATCACATTGTAAATAATTGGGCCAGTTAACCGATACTTCAAAGCCGTCTATGGTTTTGCTCGTACCACTGATAATTGGTTGATAGCTATTTGAAAAATCGCCATTTTCAATAGCACGTCGTAAGTCTTTTTCAAGCAAGAACGAGCGTTGAACCTGTTTGTTCATTTCTTGTTTGAAAAAGTGCACACCGGTGTGCGGCTGATGCATGGCATGGCTCAGTGCCAACTTAGCATTTTGACAAAGCGAGAACGCCTCTACGCCGTCTTCTGGTGAATAGGCAACCCCAAAACAAACATCTAAAGACAGGTCGTGACCATTAACTGTGATCGGTTTTTCAAAATGCTGCATCAGTTCACTGATACAACGGGTCACTTCCGACACGTCTTTTGCGTGTTCCATTAAAATATAGAACTCCTGAGCACCTTCAACACCAATGCTGTCTTGCTCTCTGAAGCATTGCCGCATGATGCTGACTAGGTGGCGAACCGTCGCGGTATATTGCTCGGCAGATAATGCCTCTTGATATCTTTTCAGACGCTTAAAGCGCAGCGCAACAACCATCACAGGCACCTGATTTTGCCCTTGTGATAACGCATGCTGCACTCTATCTATAAATAACACCTTGTTCGGAAGCTGTGTTACCACATCATAATTGGCAAGCTGATATAGCTCTTGCTCAGTGCGTTTTTGCGAACTTATATCGGTCATCACCACCACATAGTTTTCAAGTTCACCACTTGAGCCTGCAACCGCACTGACTTTAATTAAGACGAAGCACACTTCACCACTTGGCTGGGTTAAACGCTCTTCCGCACTGTAATGCTCACCAGGTTTAAGTAGCGTCATAGCACGTAAATAGCTCATTCTTGCTTGCCGACTCAAACCCAAATGCAGTTTGGTGCTTGACTGTGGCTTAGCTTCAATTTGAAAAGCCTGCTGCAACGCAGTATTACAAGCTTGAATGCGCATATTTTTATCAAGAATGAACACCCAATCACGGGTTTGCTCAAAGGCCGCGCCGAATAATCGTGCCCGCTCTTCAAAAATGCGTTCGCGAGTCAAGTTGGTATACGTGCCTGTTACTCGCTCAGGGATTGTGTCTCTCCAAGCGATAACTTTGCCGTAATCTTTATACCAACGCCAATAACCTTGTTTGTGTTGCAATCTATAGGTGCAATTAAAGGTCCCTTTATTGGTCGAAACAAACTCTAGCCACTCGATTCTAAATAGTGCGCGATCATTGGGGTGAATAATTTTTAGGTATTCATCTAATGTGACATTATCATGCGGATAATCAAGCTCAGTGGTTAAACGAGGCTGATAAATTAAATGGTTGTCTAAGTGCCAATCCCATACCCCAGAGCCACTACTTTCAAGTGCTAACTTCAATCGAGCTTCACTATTTTGGGTTTCTTTATGAGCCGCAATGATCATCTGCTCAACTTTATTCTTCCTATACATCCACAGGCTAAATGTAAGGAGTGCAAATAAAATGTAGACGCCCAGCGCCATAGGAGAGCGCCAAAAAGGATATTTAACATTGATAGTTAATTTAGCAGGCTCGGTGTAGTCTCCTGTAAATGGGTCCTTTGCCCATACCTTCAACTGATAATTACCCGGGTTGAGTTTTGGAAATACCACGCGATTATTACTTCGTGTCAGCGTCTTTTGACCACCGGAGATCTGATATTCATAAACTACTCGGTCTTTGAAATCAAAGATCATCGCAGAGAAAGCGACCTCCAAGCCTATATCATCATGATTGAGCTCCAAGTGCTCTATTTCTTTCAAACCATTGATATCTAGCTTGCGAGACATAAGTTCCACTGAGGTTATATTGACCCGAGACAGCAGCGGTTTTTTAGGTCGGTTAACGGCAGGGTCAAACCAAGTGAAGCCTTTAAGAGAACCATAGACAATACTGCCATCTTCAAGAAGATCAGACGCTCCCCAGTTAAACTCATTTGAATACAAGCCATCTTTAGTTGTAAATTGCTGCATGTGTAAATTATCTGGGTCCAATCGCCATATGCCTTTATGCGATGACATCCAGATCATGCCCGCTTTATCTTGGCGCATTTCGTACATGGGCGTTTCGAGTTTTAACTGTCGCAAGTCAATTGTGTGCGCAACCTCGTACCCTTCAAGGGTCAACCCTATCAACCCCATATTAGACATTGCCAGCCAAAGAATATTGTTCTTATCAATCGTGTAGGTAAGTATGTTATCTGGCGAGTGCTCATTAGCGTTGGGAATCGCGTAAATTTTCTCTAGAGTCTGATTTTTCAGATTAAAGCGATACAACACCCCACCTGAAAAGAACATAGGCTGATCTGGTTTGTCGGACAGAGGTTGAGTAAATCCCATTGATAAGAAGGGATCCAATGTTTGCAAATCCCCCGCGAGCTTAGACAATGTTTCGCTTTGTATATCGTAATGGAAAAAACCAGCATCGCTATTTACAAAATACAACTCGCCAGTTTGTATCAATGTGGTGCCAAATACAGGGCCTTGCATTACCTCTTGGTATTGCGAACCGTTAACCACGGGACGCCTAATGCCATGGGTATTAGGGTTAAATGCAAACAACCCTCTATTGGTAAGCAACCAAAACTCATCGCGATATAAATACATTCGATAGACAGAAAACTCAGGCTGGATAGCTTCACCAAGGTAGCCTTTTAGGTAGTTAGCTGTTTTTCCAGTAGCTGGGTTATAACAAGTGAGGCCATCATGGGTAGCTGCCCAAATTTTGCCATCATACGCTTGTAAGTCCCACACGTTGCTATGTGAAAACCCTTCGCCTTTTACTGTTAGAGAATTAACATTTATAAAGCTAGATTGCCTTTTAGGCAGATAAAAAGCGCCATCCATTTTAGTTGCAACCCACAGCGCTCCCTGTGCATCTTCGATAAAGTCAACTATCGTTGTATCTGCCAAGCTGTATTGGCTTTGTGCAATACGTTGGTCTCGTACAATCTGCTTAGAATCAGGGTCTAAGTACATTAACCCTTTATCAGTGCCTAGCACGACCTTGTCAGATTTTGGAACTATTTTCCAAATATTCAGATCACTGATTAAAGTTTCGTATTCCCAACGGTTATCCTCATATTCAAACTTTTTTTCTAGCTGGCTAATATCAACTTGATACAAGCCTTTTACCGCCCCTATCAATAACGTTTCTGGGTCCAGTAAAGCCAATGATTTAGTGTGCAATTGAAACTCATGATTTTCATTATCAATATGATTGATTAATATTAGTTTTTTTAGCTTCTCATGATAGATGAATGTGCCCTGTGAACTGGCAATAAATAAGTAGTCTCCCACTGCCATCAAGGCGCGTACAAAACCCATTTCCTTATCAATTGGTAGCGGGATTTCTATATTTATCTGCCCTGTCTTGATATCAAGTAACGATACATTATCACCACGGGCCAACCATAATTGATCAGCATTTTTCGAGAGCATTGAATTGACACCAAACTGTAAAGACTCTTCTTCACTGCGAGGTAAACTCATGTATTTTCTAAAAGTATCTCTTTGTGGGTCGTAACTATATAAACCAAATGAACGCGATGTTATCCAGATGCGGCCCTGAGGGTCTTGATACATTGCATCTATCATCTCCTCATCAAGCACGCCTTGTGGCCCCTTTACCGTCAGCACTTGGTAACCGTCGTAACGGTTTAATCCCCCTTCAGTTGCAAGCCATAAAAAGCCTTTTTTATCAAACATCAAGGTGTTTACGTAGCTTTGAGATAAACCTTCTGCAGGAGATAAACGGATGATTTGCGACGCATGCGATATGTTGGCGCTAGAGCAGACGATAAATGAAAAAAGCAGTACTATGAGCTTTGAGAAAATATTTTGCATACGTCTTATAACTTACATTACTTAGGTAAACACATTGCCACAATATCGCGCTTTTGCGCAACATAACTGTTGAAATATGGCTGTAACTGCAACGGTAACGTGGACTCACAAAACCCCATCTGCCGATAAAATTGACTTAAGTGTCGATAAGCAAAGGTGTATATCACACTGTTTTGCTGAACAAACACATGGGCTAATAAAGCACGCGCGATGCCTTTGCCTCGATACTCGGGGGCAACTAACACTGATGACAAAAATAACTCCCCTTCAACATCTTGTATGCGACACGCAGCGATGATTTCAGGGTCCTTCACAACCCAATTTTGGTCTTGCTTGTTTGCTCGTCCACGCCCTCGATGTTGTTTATAAAACTTATTAATGAGTGGCGTTGAGATAGCATTAAGCTGAACAATTTGCACTTTAACCGGCAAGCATAATGCTTAGGTAATATTCAAAACGCTGTTTCAAAGTATCTTGTTCTGATTGGGGACGATTATTTATCGCTTCATAAACAGCTTCGCGGGTATTTTTAGAGCGCTTAATTTGATAGGCCCAAAACGAAGCTTCATAATCTAATTGAATTTGATACTTTTCTTGTCTTGGTAATTTACACAAGTTAAAACTCATAGCTTATTCACATCATTGCTTCAAATTAAAGGTTTTTAAGTGTATCACACCTTTAATTATTGCCATTAAGCTTTGCGCTCAGTGAGTTTAAAAATCCAAAGACTGCTGGTCGTCTTGTTGACTCTTTTGCTCATCTTGTTTGTTCTTATTAGCTATATAGCGCTTATAACGCTGCTGACATAGAGCGATGACTTTGCGCTTTTGCGCATTGCTTAGGTTATTCCAAGCAAAGCGCTCCTCACGGCTGCGATAGCATCCTTTACAATAACCTCGATTATTTACTTGGCAGATCCCCTTACATGGACTGGGGATCTCAAAAATCTCTATCTGTTCCATAGTGCCCACTTCACTCAACTAATGCCAGTATAACTTGCTTTAATGGACAAATAGCAAACAAAAAACCACTCAAAAGTTGAGTGGTTTTCAATCATCAAATAATTTAGCGCTCGCTTAAGGGACTAATTTTCTTTTCAGCGGCTCTGCATAAATGGCAAGCACCTGAGACTTAAGCTCTTGTGGCACACTTTCTAGCCACTGTAAAAAATCTTGCTGCTCTTGAGTGCTTGCTTTGCTGCACTCGCCTGCAGCGATATAGTTACTGGGGTGTAAGTAGTATTGACCCAATATTTGCTGATCTATGCTTTGTGCTAGCTGCTCAGGCGTCTCACAATTGTCTGTAATTGGCTGACCAAACGCAATGTGCACATGCCCTTTATCTGAGCGGATCCCCTCAACAATGCTTTCAATGTCTTCACCTTGTGCTTTTACGTAAGCACCGAATTCTCGCTTATGAACAAGCTCTTTAGCTTTAGCGACAGCACAAGGTTCGTATTGATAAGAAATGGAAACCGGCACGATTTTTAAGGTACGAACATACTCATCTAATGGCATTTTTAACTTACGGCCTTGCAACTGCAGCATTTTCAGTAAGGCTGGATCGGTTTGATCAATCCCATCTTTTGCTCGGCCTTCTTTTTGCGCAATCCAAATTGAATGACCCGATTGCAACGAGTCGTAGATATAGCTAGAAAGCTCAGTTAACGCCTTTAGCATTTCTTTAGGTGCTTTGGCAGAGCGTTTTACAATAAAGCTCTTATTCAAACGCATCAATTCAGTTATGTATGGAACCTGTAATAAGTTATCGCCAATTGCAATACGTACAGTGTTCATCTTATGTTGATGTAAACCCCAGTTCATCAAAGCGGGATCTAATACGATATCTCTATGGTTAGAGATAAATAAGTAAGCACCCTCTTTATCAAGTTTATCTAAACCTGAGTAAGTTACCTTAGAGGTCGTATTGTTAATAAGTATTTGAAGATAATGAGCGACTTCGTGTTGAACCTGCTCTACTGTAGTAAAGCTTCCCCACTTAACGCGCAATCTCGCACGGACTAAAGGTCTGGCAAGCACTGACCAGCGACTCAACCAAGCAGGCAAATTGTACTTTGCAATAACATCTATAAAGTCATTGTCGGCAAGTAAACGCCGAAGAGCTGCGGGTACTTCATCATCGTTGTATGGTCTTATTTGTGCGTACTTATCCACTAAACTACTCATTTATCTTAGGATTAAACATCAAAGCGCGGTATTTTATCGCGCTTATCATTGGGAAGCCAAGATTATCAAGTCTGACCACCTTTGCAAGTACCCACTTTGTTATTTATTCGCCACTTTCTGCCAAGCGGCTAAGAAAACTAAGCGAGCCATCAATGCCAATAACACCCAAGCACACAGCAATGTAAACCATTGCGGTAATACTTCATGTTGCATTTGATGCATTGGCTCTACCGAAAAGCCAAATTCAGCCACCAAAAAATCGGTCAAAAAGCCGAACAAAATCGCCACACCAATGACTGCTCCCAAATAAGCAGCAACAGCTCGTCTACCCAACTCTTTACCCACCACACCAAGTGTCGCTATGTTAGTTGCAGGTCCTGCCAGCATAAACACCAACACAGCTCCTGGTGACACGCCAGCCATTAACAGCCCCGCAGCTATAGGCGTTGATGCCGTTGCGCAAATATACATAGGAATACTAATCAAAATGACAACCAGCATGGCTAACACTCCACTGCCCCATTCGCTCAAAAATGATGTAGGTACATAGGTTTGTACAAGTGCTGCAAAGAATAATCCAATCATTAACCAAACCATGGTATCTGAAAGCAACTTATTGCTGCTGAACTTAATTGCTTGAACAATCTTATTACTCATCGTTGGTGTTGCATGCTTAGACTCAGTAGCACAACAGCTATCACCGATATCTTGATGTAGCACTTGCTCTGCACTGCAACAACTAGAACTGGCCTTATTATCGACTGGTTTGTCGTCACAACAGCTGGTGTTCGATGCTGCTGGCGTAACGTCCGAGCTACAACAACTAGAACTGACTTCATTATTCACTGCTTTATCGTCACAACAGCTAGCCTTCAATGCTGCTGGCGCAACGTCCGAGCTACAACAACTTTGCTTCACCATATTGGCCTGTGACGGTTTACTCGCACACGTTTTCTCGTTGGCAGCACTGTGCTGATCTTTGTCTTGTTCATGGTGGTTATCTCTGCCAACAAGCACACCCGCAACAATAGCGCTGCTCACTGCCGCTATTGGCCTTATCACCGCCATAAAGGGACCTAGCAATACATATGAAACAGAAATAGAGTCAACCCCTGTTTCTGGTGTAGAAACTAAAAATGCGGTGGTGGCACTTTTTGACCCCCCAGCTCTTCTTAAGCCAATCGCAGCAGGGATAACACCGCATGAGCACAGGGGCATAGGAGCGCCTATCAGCGCAGCTTTAATTGTTGTCCACAACCCTTCTTGACCTAAATGCCTCTGTAAAAAGTCTTTTGCGATAAATACATTGAGTAAACCCGCAAGCAGTAAGCCAAGCATAAGCCAAGGCGCTGATAGCAAAAACAGCTGCCAAAAATTAGTTACAAGTTCCATCAACGTCCTCCAAAGCGGTTAAAATTGAGCAAAAATCAGCACTTTCTGGTCCACCACAGCAACGCTGCGCTAATTTAGATAAAGATTGTTCAAATCGTTGCAACTCCTCAATACGAGTTCTAACTAAATGAAGCTTTTGTATAGTGATCTCTTTGACTTCCTCACAACTGTGCTGATGTTTTTCAATTTGGATCTGCAACAGCTCCTGAACTTCTTTGAGACTAAACCCCACCTCTTTCGCACGCAAAATAAACTGCATTTGCCGCAGCTGTTGTTGCGTGTAAACGCGGTAACCCGATTCACTTCTGGCACTAGGGGTTAACAGTTTATGCTGTTCATAGTATCGTAGCGTGTCTGTGGATACACCTAATGACTTAGCCAACTCGCCGATTTTCATCTTTGTCTCCTTTATTCTATGACAAAGTATAAACCTTAGAGTTAACACCAAGGTCAAGAATTTTTTTTTGGAAAACTATGAACATCGTACTACTTGATGCACACACCCTTGCGAACACTTCACTTTCTGCACTTTATAACCTTGGCCAACTCACCGTGTATGGCAACACGCTTTCTTCACAAGTTGTAGAGCGTTGCCAACATGCTGAGGTTGTTATTACCAATAAAGTTGTTTTAGATGCCAATGTGCTCAGCCAACTACCCAATTTAAAGTTAATCTGCGTAGCCGCAACGGGAACTAATAATATTGATCTCAATGAAGCGAAGCGCAAAGGTATCACAGTGACTAACGTTGCAGGATATTCAACTCCATCAGTGGTGCAACATACTTTTACGCTACTAGGAAACTTATTAGGAAATGTGCATCGCTATATCAACGATTGTGCGCAGGGCCTATGGCAACAAAGCGATATGTTCTGTCGATTAGACCACGGCATAACCGAAATAGCTGGCAAACAGTTTGTTATCGTGGGCTATGGCACACTGGGGCAAGCTGTTGCAAATGTTGCTCGTGCCTTTGGTGCTAACGTAATTATTGCTGAACATAAACACAGCAACACAATACGACAAGGACGTACATCATTTGAAGAAGCACTTAAAATCGCTGATATAGTATCAATCCACTGCCCTTTAAATGAAAACACGGCCGATCTCTTTGATCAAGCAGCGTTGTCGCTACTAAAGTCAACAGCAGTGCTCATAAATACTGCACGTGGCGGCATAGTGAATGAGCAAGCACTGGTTAACGCATTAGAAAATGCTCAAATAGCCGGTGCTGCCGTTGATGTTTTATCATCTGAGCCCGCACAAAATAATAACCCTTTACTAGCTTACGAAGGGGATAACCTATTACTGACGCCACATATCGCCTGGGCAAGTAAAGAGTCCATAGCAAGATTAGTGGCGCATATTGCACAAAATATCGAGCACTTTTATCAGGGCCGCGCCAATAACATCGTCGTTTGATAAGGTGGTTTTTATGACCAAAAAGTAGTTATATTAGCTAACTGTGTTAGTTTTGTTACCAATGAAATAATTAGCAACACAGTGTAACGTTATGATACAAAATACTTTTTCTTTTTTGGCAATGATTTTGCTTTAATATGATCAAATACTGTTAAGGATCATATTAAGATGAAAAAACTACTTTTAGTTGCTGCGCTTGCTACTCCATTACTTTCAGGCTGTATTGTTGCTGTGTCAGACGGTGAGGTGGAACATGGCTGGGTGAAAAACAGCGGTAATTGGGAAAGAACGTTTCAAGATAACCGTAAGAAAATAGCTCAACTTAGCTTAGGTGCCGATTATCAAAGCGTCTTAGACTCATTCGATACCCCAGAGTTTACTGAGTTAGTAAAAAAAGGCGATAACGTTTACCAAGTTTTATACTTTGCAACGAACAGCAAACACTCTGATGGAAAAATTACCAAAGACGAGTGTACTCCATTGGTTTTTAAAGACTCAAAATTAATCGGCTTTGGTGAAAGCGCCATGACTGAGATTTTATAACAACAAGGTTAACCTATTCGGTGAGAAGTTCTTCTTCTCACCTATTTACCATAACCATACGCTCTTGATTAGCGTGAGCAAAAGACAAAGCGCAATCAGCATCTTTAAAACAATTTTCTATACCCAAAGAGTAATCTTTTGACACGATGGCGGTGCCAATACTAATACTCACATGTGCACATATCGGAGACGCTTTATGGGGAAGTAATAATTGTTCTACCGCATCATGCATGCTGTCACAAAGCAACTCAACTTGTTGTGAATTAAGGCCTTTGACAACAACACAAAACCTCACCCCATCATATCGTGCAACAAAACCTTGCTGTTGATGAATTACCAATTCAAGTGCATGTGCCACTTTTACTAAGCATTCATCCCCTCCAGCAAACCCATGTACATCGTTATAAGCTTTAAAGTAGTCTATATCGACTAGCATCAAAACTAAGCTTTGCTGAGTACTTTGACATAACTGCCATTGCTGCGCCAAATGCTTGTCTAGCAGGCGGCGATTTGGCAACTCGGTAAGCCCATCAATACAAGCCAACTTTTCCAATAAATCACTTTTTTGCTTTAATGCTAAATGAATTTTAACGCGTGCTTTTACAATTAAGGGGCTAAATGGCTTGGTTATGTAATCGACCGCTCCCATCTGCAATCCTTTTGCTTCATCGCTGTAACTGTTACTCGAAGAAATTATGATGACTGGGATCATGTAGGTTGTGGGAGACTCTTTTAACTTTTGTAAAAACAAAGCACCACTGCGCTCAAGTAACGTGATGTCGGTGATGATTAAGTCGATGTTGTTTGTCGCAATCACTTGCAATGCGGTGTCTGAATTCTCACACAAGGTAACTTGGCAATCTTCACTCAGCGTATTTTCAAGTACCACACGGTTTAGGGGATCACTATCAACTACAAGAACATGCGCACTGCTTATCATCTACTCCCCTTTGTACTGCATCGATATATACTCACGAACTTGAGTTAAACGCATAATTAAGTGTGCAACTAAATGACTTTCTTGCAGCTGATTAGTCTCTTTTAGATGTTGCTCTAGTTGCATGGCAGCTTCTGAGAGCGCGATAAAGCCAATTCCACCAGCCGCACCTTTAATATTGTGCGCCATCATTTGTAGCTTGGCTGTATCAGTTTGCACACTAACCTTTTGCAAATATTCTGTACACATTTTGGCAAATTTATCAAGCATTTTGTTTAATAATTCAGCATTCCCCATCATTTGTTGCAAAGCCAATTGACCATCAAAAAAAGCCGCTTCACTTGCTATATGCTGTTGTAGTGTTTGATGTAACTGAGTTTGTGACACCGGCTTAGTTAGATAGCCGTTCATGCCAACGGATTTTGCGCGCTTTCGCTCCGTTACTTGGGCATTGGCCGTCAACGCAACTATTGGGCTGGTAAATTCAGGGAGCGACTGCCTAATTGCCTGAGTGGCTTGAAACCCATCCGTACCAGGCATATGAATATCCATCAATATAATATCTGGCTGTAAAACAGCAACAACGTCAACTAAGTTAACCGCTGAACGCTGTACGACTACATTGACCATCATTGTTCGTAACATATTCGCCGTAATATCTAGATTTAGTTCGTTGTCATCAACTACAAGACACAAACAACCTGACACTTCTTGTCGGGCATTAGACAGCTTTGGCATAGCATGCTCGTGTAACAAAAAGCAAAACGCACTTTGTAAAAACATAGCCTCTGGCATTATTTTCACAATTGTTGAGCTAGATGCTGGTAAGGCATAAACAGGTTGCGTACTTATCACATACTTGAGTTTTTCTATGTGCTTGGGAATATGCTGCGCAAGTGCACTTGCTTCGTTTTGGTCACAAACAACCAAGCTTTTGTAGTCACCATGCACCAACTCAGTTAGTGCTTCGTTGGCACTGTGTACGATACAGATATTGCTCTGTCTAAGCAGCTCCGTAATTCTATCTTTTGCGCATAACCACAGTACCGGCGCACTCTTATCGGGTATAACACTCTCAGCTTTATCTATTTTTAAAGTAAAATAAAACTCACTGCCTTTGCTAGGTTCACTACTTAAAGAAATATTGCCACCAAGTAGCGACACTTCATGTTTCACAATGGCCAAACCTAAGCCAATTCCTTCATGCTGGCGTGAAAATGACTCATCACCTTGCGTAAACGCATCAAATAGTCGTTGTTGATCTTCTTGTTTAATACCAATGCCAGTATCTGCAACACAAAAGCGAATACTCTGTTGCTCTTTGCTATTTGCTATCACAGACATACTCAAGGCAATGCCACCGGTTTTGGTGTACTTAACCGCATTGTTGAGCAAGTTCAGTAACACCTGCTTGATTTTGTTTACGTCACTTTGTAAAACAGGCCAAATACGCTCATCTACTTTGATACTAAGGGTTAATTTCTTTTGTTCGCTTAAAGGTGCTATCAACTCTTGGCAATCTTGCACTAAGGTTGCAATACAAAATGGTTCTATACAAACAGCCTGCTTTTGTCGCTCAACCTTGGCAAACGTTAAAATACTATCAAGCATACTCAGTAGTTGCTCTGATGCATGCTCCACTTTAGCTAACATAGCTAAATGCTGCTCAGTCAGCTGTTGTTTTTTCATTATTCCCACTAAGCCTTGAATAACATTTAAAGGCGTGCGAATTTCATGACTGATATTGGCAATAAAACGACTTTTTGCCAAAGTCGCTCTTTCGGCATCTATTCTAGCCTGAGTCAAGCTAGTAACATCTTGTAAGTGCAGCACATAATATTTAGCAGCTTTGCTTTTGTCCCATACTAACGATGCACTCAATTGCAACCAGTTGTAAGGCTCATGTTGCGATATACTCAGCTCCAGCACATTTTTTGTGTTCTTCAGTAACATGCTTAATATGTGAGAAATAGCCAAATAACTATCGGACGAAAATAACGAAGATAAATGAATATTAGGCACAAATTCAGTACAGTCTAAATATCTTCTCGCCGCTTTATTCATCGCAAGCACATCTTTATCGAGGGAAACTAAAATAACCCCGTTTGGCGCATATTCCATCGCGGCTTTGAAGTTTTCTTCGGAGGTTTGTAGTGCCTTGATTGCTTGCTGCTGAGAGGTAATATCACGCGCTACGCCCAAACTACCTAATAAACCTCGTTGCGCATCTAAAAACGGACTCAAGGTTAGCATGTAACTTTTATCATCTAGCATAACCGTTTGCGTAATTGCCTGTTTCTCAACTCGCATCTGCTGCTCAAGCGCCAATAATTCCGGATATAAACTGGTGATTTCACCTTGTTCACGACCCACTAACTGCGACTTTTCAATGCCCAAAAACAGTTCAAAAGCACGGTTACAACCAATAAATGAGCCGTCGATATTTTTGAAATAGATTAAGTCTGGCACACTATCTAGTACCGTATTAAGTAGTGCAGCTTGACGTTCTTTTGCTTCGAGTGAGCGTGACAACGCCCTTTTTTGCGATTGGACTTGTTCATCCAACACTTCGTTATTGCGCTGTAGCTGCTCAAGCAAACTCTGTTTTTGCGTGATCACTTGCTTAACGGCGCTAAACCAAGGCTGCCAATCTACGGGGATCACATAATCAAAGGTACTTTTAGGAGTTTTTTCCTGATGCGTCAAATAGTTTAAGAAATAGCTAACAGGACGGATAAAGATACGATTACCTAACCAACTTAACAGCAGGTATACCGCAACCATAAAGGTTAATAAAAAGCAAAACTCTAACAACACCTCAAATAATATCGGCTTGATAAATTGCATCTCGTCTTGTTCATAAACAACATCTAAAGGTTCATGAACTCTAAACGTATACAATTGCACCCCGCCTTGCCATGGTATAGCGCTATTCTCAGCGTTTTTGGGTCTAAGAATGACCTCTTCTTCACTAAGCAAATTACGTTTATCTTTATTAAGCAAAGAAACTTTGCCATGTGCTGCTGTGACATCATTGAGCCAATTGGCAACATCGTTACTGTCATACACCAGCATGACATATTCGCCTTTGGCATTGCCGCTTTGTTTAGCAATACTAAAGTAATGCTTATCTTCAACTTTTACTCGCGCACTGCTGCTGTAATTATATTTAGAAAAGTCTGGTGATAACTTGCCATCAAGCATTGCACTGAGCAGGTGACTGGTGTTGGTATTTCTGCGACGAACAAACGCAAACTGCCCATCTTGGACATAGGCAATGGCATCCAATGCTGGGATCAATGCCAAAGCGGTATTAAATGCAGGCCCTAAAGCCAGTATTTGTTGCCAATTATCAGGCACAGTAAAATCGTTTTTCACAGCCTTGCGAACGACTATCTCGCCACCATTAGCATCAAGTTTGTGATAATAGTTGTTCGTTTTCTCAAGGGTTTGAAGAATTGACTCATCAAATTGATAACTAAGAGGAAGCTCAATACTAGTGAAGATATTGTCAATCACATTACTGGCCTCAGCCACCTTTTGTATGATTTGCGTGTCGATAGCCTCATAGTAGGCCAGATGTTCAGCAAATGCGCGATTAAGCTTGATGTGATACAAGTGAAGACATAAAAAACCAGCCACAAATATCGACATAACTAATCCTGTCAGCGCAGCAGTTCGATATTTTTTCAGTGGAATAAAATCTTGGTTCTTGTCCATTACAGCCATATTTTTAATTTATTATTAAGCAAGAACATTACCAGTAATGCTAGGTTTGTCTATTAAAAGTGATCTACAGCAGGCCACAATATCGTGACCCGCTGTCGTTGGTTTACTATAGGTTTTCTTCTGCAAAAGAGGCTAAACGACTTCGTACAACTCCGTTTAAATTAATCGTCGCACTCCCCTCAAAATGTTTAAAACGTTCAACAAGATAAGTTAGGCCTGATGTCACAGGCGTTAAATAGTTACTGTCAATCTGTGCCAAGTTACCAGTACAGATAAGCTTAGTACCTTCACCGCAGCGTGTAATGATAGTTTTCAGTTGCGAGGCTGTTAGGTTTTGACTTTCATCTAGAATAACAACGGCATTTTGAATACTACGACCGCGCATAAAGTTTACCGATTTAAACTGAATGTTGGCTTTTTCCATAATGTAGTTACGACTAGATATCGGACTTTCATCGTTCTTGTGTAGCACCTCTAAAGTATCAGTAATAGCAGCAAGCCATGGTGCCATTTTTTCTTCTTCGGTACCCGGTAAAAACCCTATGCTTTCAGCAATTTCAGGTGTATTACGGGTCACGATTACTTTATCGTAAATACCCTTCTCAATGATCATCTCAAGCGCGCTTGCCAATGCCAGTAATGTTTTACCACAACCCGCTGGGCCAGTTAAAATAACCAACTCAATGTCTGGGTCTAACAATGCATCTAGGGCCATACCTTGATAGATATTTTTGGGCTTTACACCCCAAGCCATTTGATGCATCAGTCGTTCTCGACTGAGGTCTTTTAAGGTAATGTGTTCATCATCATAGCTATCCACACGAGCCGCAAAGTGCTCGCTATCATCAATGAGATATTCATTGCAAAATACATCCGGAAGCAGTGCTTTAGGTACGTGATGCAATGTATACCTACCTTGCTGCTCTGAAGTGCATTCGCCCACATTTTGCCAAAAGTCACCACTTATCTTTAAAAAGCCAGTACTGAGTAGCTTGATATCATCTATTAACTGATCGGTGCGATAATCTTCAACAAACTTAAGCCCAGCTCCTTTGGCTTTGAGTCGCATATTAATATCTTTAGTAACCAGAACAACCTTCTTCTCACTGTATTGTTTTTGTAAACGCACCGCACAGTTGATAATGCGATGGTCGTTCTCGTTACCTGGTAACCCTGAAATGCTATCAGGGAATAAATGATCGTTCACAATAACCAACTTGCCACGGGCAAGCGGGCCATGTTCTTTATCTGATTGAATACTTGGTAATCTCACTCCTTCTAACATTTGTTCAGGGGAAGCATCTTTAAGTACATCGTCAAGGCTACGAATAGCAACTCTGGCGTCACGACTTACATCGCGCTTTCGGTCTTTAATGTGATCTAGCTCTTCAAGTACGGTCATGGGGATCACCACGTCGTGTTCTTGAAAGGAAAGATAGGCGAGGGGTTCGTGGAGTAGTACGTTGGTGTCAAGCACGTACACTTTTCTGTCTAGGTCTTGATCTTTTCCCATAGCGCATTCCTGTCGTTTGCAATGATATATGCTATACCCAATACATTTGTAGGTAGAACCAACAATTTGCATGGCTATAAACCAAGTTTAGTCTATTTGTCATAAAAGTCCGTTTCATGACAACCGTTTGCTTATTAATTAGACAACAAGTTGAGCATTTTGCTTTTCTAATTAATAGTTTTTAGTAGGCACATTCGTTACAAATAAACAAGATTGAACAACGTCATGCGAACGGTTAACATAGCCGCCTTTTTTCTGCTAAGACGAGACAAACATGAATTTTTCCTTAGGTCAGCGCTGGATCAGTGACACTGAATCAGATTTAGGATTAGGTACCATAGTGGCTTTAGAGGGCCGCCAAGTAACCATATTGTTCCCCGCCAGTGGAGAAAGCCGCGTATATTCAATGCAAGAAGCGCCCGTTACGCGAGTTGTTTTTAATCCTGGCGACATAATTCGCCATGTGGAAGAGTGGGAATTACAAGTTGAAAAACTTGAGCAACAAGGTGATCTACTTTGCTATCACGGTACTCGTCTCGATACGCAAGAAAAAACCACTTTAAAAGAAATCTTTCTTGATCACTTTATAAAATTCAATAAGCCACAAGACAGATTGTTTGCGGGACAAGTTGACCGTTTTGACCGCTACACTCTGCGCTACCAAACTTGGCTGCACCAATTCAATCGCCAGCAATCACATTTAAAAGGTGTGGTTGGGCAACGAGCAAGTCTGATCCCGCACCAACTTTACATAGCTGATGAAGTGGGTAAACGCTTTGCACCACGCGTACTGCTGTCAGACGAAGTGGGCTTAGGTAAAACCATTGAAGCCGGTATGATTTTGCATCAGCAAATATTAACGGGCCGTGCTAACCGCGTATTGATCGTGGTGCCAGAAAACTTACAGCATCAGTGGCTTGTTGAGATGCTGCGTCGCTTTAACTTACGTTTTTCTATTTTTGATGAAGAGCGTTGTGATGAAGCTTTTGCCGACTCACCAAACGTGTTTGATACCGAACAACTGGTGCTCGTTAGCCTTGAATTTATCACCAAAAAGCGTCGCTGGTTTGAGCAAGCAACGTTGGCAGACTGGGATCTATTGGTGATTGATGAAGCGCACCACCTAACAGTAACAAAAGACAAACCAAGCACAGAATACCAGCGTATCGCTGAGCTTAGCCAAGATATTCCGGGGCTTATTTTGCTAACAGCAACGCCTGATCAGCTTGGTCACTACAGCCATTTCGCACGCTTGCAACTACTTGACCCTGATAGATTTTACGATTACGACAAGTTTGTAGAAGAAGAAAGCAACTACAAAGAAGTCGCTGATGCAGCCAATCAACTGCTACAAGATGGACAGCTTGATGACAAAGGCCAAGCAACCATCGTTGAGCTGTTAAAAGAGACTGATATTTCAAGCTTGCTGGCTGATGCGCAAAAAGGGGATGAGTCTGCAAAACAAGAAATTCTATCTATGTTGCTCGACCGCCATGGTACAGGTCGTATTTTGTTCAGAAATAGCCGCAGTGGCATCGAAGGCTACCCAAGTCGTAAATTACATAGCTACCCTGTTGAGCTACCCAAACAATACAAAACTGCCATGTCAGTTTTAGGTAACATAGGGGGCATTCAAAGCCCTGAAAAGTTAGCGTTAAGAGCCCTTTTCCCAGAAAAGATTTTCCAAGAATTTGAAGGCGCAGGCAGTGGTTGGGCAGCTTTTGACCCACGTGTTGATTGGTTAATCGAAACACTTAAACAGCTCAAGCACGAAAAAGTCTTATTGATTTGCGCCGAAGCACAAACAGCAATTAGCTTAGAGCAAACGCTGCGTGAGCGCGAAGCCATTAAAGCCGCGGTGTTCCACGAAGGTATGTCGATTGTTGAACGTGACCGAGCAGCCGCATTTTTTGCTGACGAATATGACAGCGCACAAGTGCTACTTTGCTCTGAAATTGGCTCTGAAGGTCGTAACTTCCAGTTTTCGCATCACTTAGTGCTATTTGATTTACCACTAAATCCAGACTTACTTGAGCAACGTATCGGCCGTCTTGACCGTATTGGGCAAAAGTTTGATGTGAACATTCATGTGCCGTATTTTGCAAACACTGCACAAGAAGTGTTACTTCGTTGGTATCAAGACGGGTTAGATGCCTTTGAAACAACCAGCACCACAGGTCAGTTACTTTATAAAGAGTTCTCAGAAGAATTGTTAGAGCTAATTGGTGAGCACAACTGTGATGAAGAGAGTTTAGATCCATTACTTGAGCAAGTCGCCAAGCAAAACCGCGTATTGCGCAGCCAAATGGAGCAAGGCCGTGACCGCTTACTAGAGCTTCACTCTAGTGGTCAAGGTAAAGCAGAACAGTTGGTTGCACAGATAGAGCAACTTGATGATGATGTGGTGTTACCCGCATACATGATCAATGCATTTGATATTTTTGGTGTTTCACAAGAAGACAAAGGTGAAAACACCATCATATTAAAGCCAACAGAGCATATGCTTAACCCCTCATTCCCGTGTTTAAAAGATGATGGCATTACCGTAACATTTGACCGTGCAACGGCTTTATCACAAGAAGACGCCCACTTTATCAGCTGGGATCACCCAATGGTGCAAGGAACCATGGATATGATCTGTGATGATGATTTTGGTAGTGCATCGGTAGCCCTTTTGAAGAACAAAAAACTTCCTGCTGGGACATTCTTCGTCGAGCTCATTTTTATTGCCGAAGCGTCAGCACCAAAAGCCCTACAACTCGGTCGCTTTTTGCCGCCAACGCCGATCCGTATTTTGTTGGATAAGGCAGGAAACAACTTAGCGGCAAACGTTGCGTTCGATGCATTTAACAACCAGTTGTCTGCAGTTGGACGCCAAACGGCCAGCAAATTGGCCAACGCACTACAAAGCGCTATCCATCCGTTGATAACCAAAGCCAATGAATTAGCATCCAGTGAACTTGATAATATTCAAACACAAGCACAGCAAAAGATGTTAGCAGTGATGGATGATGAACAAAGCCGTTTGAAGGCACTCAAAGCCATCAACCCGAATATTCGTGACGAAGAGATCAAAGTATTTGATAAGCAACGCACTGAATTAACCAACCATATCGCTAAAGCACAACTTAAGCTTGATGCTATTCGTTTAATCGTCGTGACACACGAATAAACCCGCTAAGGTGGCTGTAAATGACGCTTCATTTACAGCCATTTATTTATCACTACTTTGCTAATAAATAAAACCCCGTTAAAATGGCGCGCTGAAAGACTCAAAGGGCTTCATTGTGCTGTTAAATTATGCGCCTCCGCGCGACCCCTACCTCGACATATTGTATCAAGATGACTATATGCTCATCATCAACAAACCCAGTGGCCTGTTGACCGTACCGGGTAAAGATCCAAAACATGCCGACAGCGCAATCAGCAGAGTAAACACCGTATTTCCAACCGCTCGTATTGTACATCGTTTAGATATGGCAACGTCAGGGGTGCTGTGTCTTGCTATGAGCAAAGACGCGCACCGATTTTTGAGCATTCAATTTCAAGATAGGCTAACCAACAAGCACTACATTGCTCGTGTGTACGGCAAACTTGAACAGCAAAGCGGCTCGGTAGATTTGCCATTGATTTGTGACTGGCCAAACAGGCCCAAACAGATGGTTTGCCATGACACAGGTAAACCCTCTTTAACACATTTTGAAGTATTGAGTTATGAGCCGTGTGCAACCCGAGTCAAGCTCACACCAATCACAGGTCGCTCGCATCAACTTCGTGTGCATATGTTGTCGCTGGGTCATGTGATATTGGGCGATCGTCTGTATGCAAAAGACGAGGCATTAGCCGCAGCACCACGATTACAGCTTCATGCAGAGATGCTGCAAATATGCCACCCGCAAACAAACCAGTTAATGACGTTTACAGCACCGCTGCCTTTTTAAAACAATGAGCGTTTTGCTTTGCTATCTAAATTGGCTGCAAAGAATCACCTTAGCAGCCAGTTAACGCCTTAAAGCGCTTAGCTATTACTTATCTTGGTTAAATAAATCTAACGCGCTGGCGGTCATAGCCCTGACCCCGGTATGAATGGTTTTTGGGTAATCGGGCGCAAATTGACTTGAATGCAAAGATGGCAAGCTTTCACCGCTACTTAGCGCTTTTTTAAACAACGCAGGTTCAACACCCCCTAGCCAAAAAATCGTGATCGGCACATCTTCATCCGTTAAACCATATAGCCCGAAGTCTTCCCCTGCCATCACAGGTTCTGATTTTAATACATTACCTTCCCCCAACTCTTTTGTAATAGCTTGCGTTACACGCTCTGCAAGCACAGGATCATTGAAGGTAGATGGAATGGTTTCTTCGTCATGCACATAAACCACAGGTGCCATGTCCTCTGACAAACCAGCACTAAGTGCAATGCCCTTAGTTAATCGCTTAAGCGTGGCAATTTGCTGCTCACGTACTTGTGGATCGTATGAGCGTAGCGTTAGCTGCAGCTTTACTTCATTGGAAATAATGTTGTGTTTCGAGCCTCCATGAATTGAGCCGACAGTAATAACCGAAGGCTGCAAAGGAGAGATTTCACGACTCGTTATGGTCTGCAAAGCAAGAACTATACGAGATGCTAAAACTACAGGGTCTACCGTGGTATGCGGATATGCTCCATGGCCACCTTTGCCTTTAACGGTGATATCTACAGAGTCAACATTTGCCAAAGCGTAGCCTGGCGCAATTGCCACCTTTCCAGCGGGTACTGACGCGCTGACGTGGAGTCCTAACACGTGATCCGGTTTAGCAAATTTACTAAAGAGCCCTTCTTTGAGCATGGCCTTTGCCCCAGCCCCAACTTCTTCTGCAGGTTGCGCTACCATCATTAGCGTGCCACGCCATTGCGACTTTAGTGCGACAAGTTGCTTGGCAGCACCAATAAAACTGGTCATGTGAATATCATGACCACAGCCGTGCATCACACCCACTTCATTGTTATTTTTATCGAGCGTTTTCACTTTAGATGCATAAGGTTTTCCAGTCTGCTCCACAATAGGCAAACCATCAGTGTCGGCGCGGATCATCACCGTGGGGCCATCACCATTTTTAAGCAAGCCCACCACACCGTGCCCACCTACATGCTCGGTGACATCAAACCCCAGTTGCTTTAGCTCTTTTGCTAAACGTGCTGCGGTATGCTTTTCATGGTATGACAACTCGGGATTTTGATGTAAATGTAAGTATAGCGACTCAAGCTGTGCCATATCGGCGTTTACACTGCTAGACAAAGGGGTCGCATTTGCACAGCTTGCAAATAGCACAGGAAGGCTTAATAACAGTTTTTTCATTGTTCTTCTTCTGACTTCGATAAGTAAACTGACAAACTATCAACTTCTAAGCAGTCACACAACATCCTACACTTTGCTTAACACACATTTTCAAAGCGCACCTACTCATCCCAACCACAACAAGTGCTGTTGCAAATAAACCAATATAAAAGCAACTAAATGTAGCCAGCTAACCCAACCATTTGTACCAATTTTATGAATTATTTCAATCTAACCTCATGAACTTCTAGATGGACAAATATTATAAATAAGCATAGAAAAGACCGCATTTATCACCAAAAAGAAATATATACTCAACATAAATAATAAGAAAAATCATTTATGCACCCATAAGGGGAAGTATAAACTTTTTTACCATTTCAACTTTGACAATTGTTAATTTAAAGCTAACTTTGTAACAACCTTTAAACAAAGGTTAATAATCTAATAATTATAAATAGGAACAACATGATGAAAAAATCTCTTCTTACTTTGTCTATCGCCTTTGCAATCAGCAGCACTGCAACACTTGCTCAAGAGCCAAGCTTTCAAGGCGCTGCAGCCGATATGGAAATTGCTAATACCTGTATCGTGCGATTCAATGACGGTGTTTCAAAGTTTGATGTTGAAGGAAAGGCGCGCGGCATGGTTGCAAAAGCCAATGCTCAAGCAAAGCATATTTACAAAAACAGTATCAAAGGAATGGCGGTAAATATGAGCTGTGATAAAGCAAAATCTGCATTTACAGGTAATGCTGACATCATGCGTTTTACGCCAGATGGTGTGGTACACGCAAGCCCTGCAAGCATTCAAGGCAAACCTGAAGTTGGTACAACTGCAGCGCAACAAACACCTTGGAGCGTGACACGTGTTGGTGGCCCAGTTGATGGTAGCCAGTACACTGCTTGGGTTATCGACACAGGGATTGATGTTGACCACGCTGATTTAAATGTTGATCAAAGCAAAGGCTTCTCAGCATTTACTAAAGGTAGAAATGCAGGCGTAGATGACGGTAACGGTCATGGTACTCACGTTGCGGGTACAATCGCTGCAATAGACAACGGTATTGATGTTGTTGGTGTAGCGGCTGGTGCAACTGTAGTACCAGTAAAAGTGCTAGATTCTCGTGGTTCAGGTAGCTGGTCAGGCGTGTTGGCGGGTATCGACCACGTTGCAGCAAATGCAAGTGCTGGCGATTGTGCAAACATGAGCTTAGGTGGTGGCTTTAACCAAGAGTTAAACGATGCCGTTGAAAATGCCGCGCAGCAATCAGGTGCGTTCTTTGTGGTTGCAGCTGGTAACGAAAGCCAACACGCTGGCAATGTGTCACCAGCAAGTGCGTCACACAACCGTGTTTATACTATTTCAGCAACAGATTCTAACGACAGATTCGCTAGCTTCTCAAACTATGGTAACCCACCTGTAGATTACGCAGCACCAGGTGTTAGCATTCTTTCAACTAAAAAAGGCGGCGGCACAACAACCATGTCAGGTACTTCAATGGCTTCTCCTGCAGCTTGTGCGGTTATTATGCTAAGTAACGGTAACCCAAGTACAGATGGTAAAGCGATTGGCGATCCTGATGGCAATGCTGACAGCATTGTTCATCTGTAAATTTACGGCGTTTTGATCCCCAGTTATGGTGTGCTTTTACAGCACACCATTTTTTATGCAAGATCTTTACCTATCCACACAACCTTGCCAATGATCTCTAACTGCTCAAGCTCATGCGGCTGGACATGTTGATCTACATATTCTTTATTATCACTAATTAAACGCACTGAACCATCTAAGTATTGTTGCAAACGTTTGGCATACAATTCTTCACCAAGACGCACAACATAAATAAGCCCTTCACTGAGTTTTTTATCGGATAAATCAACCAAGATGGTGTTATTGTTATGAATCGTGGGCTCCATTGAATCGCCTTTGGCAAACACCACAGCCAACTGGCTTTTATCTAAGCCTTTATAATCGACCCACTTTTTTCTAAATGCTAAATGCCGCTCAATACGCGCAGCACCATTAAATGCGCCATGCCCTGTACTTACCGAGATATGGTAGCCTGGCACGAGAATAAACTCTTCTTCAAACTCATCAACACTGACCACCCGTTGACTCAATAATGGTGAGTCATGGTTGGCTCCTGACGCATCCCCCACGCCTTTTACCAGCCACATAAAGTCAACGCCCGCTTGTTCAGCAATGCGCTCTATTACACTGAGCTTCGGGTCTTCACCTTTTAATATTCTACGCAGTGTACCTTCTGAAACACCAATTTTTGACGCAAAAGTGCGAATACTGTCTGGTTTAATGGCTTGCTCAACACGCGTAGAGAATGACGCACAGCCTGCATCATTTCTTACATTATTACCGCTATAGTTTTCAGACATATCAAAGTTTCCCTTATTTTTAAGAGTAAAAAATTTCGCGTTTCGTGACACTGTTCAAATAAAAAGTGATGTAAAAAACTAAAATAACATTTGAAATGCGTAATTTTTAGATCTAAAATTCAAAAAAATACGCAACACCAACATCGAACATTCCCTTTTTGTTCCGATTGATGCGTATTTAGCGTTGGATTATATATCAAGTTATAACGCTTTTCACTGAGAAATAGCATTATTGCGTAATAAATGAAGGAAAATATAGATTATGCTCTCACAGATTAGTACTCATACGACCAGAACGCCCAAAGGAGCAGATATTTTGAAATTTGCTCGAAAATGCCGAGGATTTACCCAAGCAGAATCAGCTGCAAGTTATGGTATTGAAGAACGAACGTTAAGACGTTGGGAGAACAATGAATATAACCCTCGCTGGAATGACGTGATAGGATTACTCGAAGATGTATACTTAATGGATGTGGCGAAGGTGATCCTAGGAATGACAGACACTCAAGAGTCGTGACTCATTTACGAAACAACTCGTTCATCTAATCATATGCAAACGAAATTAAACACTATGACAGATATTCCAAAACAGATCCCTAGGACCTCAGGGAGATTATCGCGCTTGTTGGGCGCTCTAGTATTAAAACTGCTGGGATGGCGCATCGTTGGCGCCTTTCCTAATCACAATAAGTTTGTTGCTGCGGTCGCACCGCACACGTCCAACTGGGACTTTTTTATCGCCATTTCAGTCAAACTGAGTTTAGGCATAGAAATAAAGTTTCTCGGCAAACACAGTATTTTTATAGGCCCATTTGGTTGGTTATTAAAAAAGCTTGGCGGGATCCCGGTTGAGCGCAGCCACGCTCACGGCATGGTCAAACAGGTCAGTGACATATTCAAGCAATCCGATGCTTTAATTTTAGGCATAGCCCCTGAGGGCACGCGTAAAAAAACACCACAATGGAAATGCGGCTTTTTACATATCGCAAAATCAGCCAATGTACCCATTGTGCCAATGGCATTGGACTACCGAACAAAAACATTTGTGATTATGAGCCCGTATTATATCAGTGACGATATTCCCCAAGAGCTACAAAAAATAATCGCATTATTTGATAAAAATATGGCGAAGTATCCAAACCAAGTATCTGGCAGTTAGCCTTAACCGAATAAACGTTGTTTTGGTCGCAAGCAACTCGCAGCATCAAATAGAATGACTAATACTCACCTAACCAATAATAAAAATGATTAAACCAATGACAAAACATTTATTTAAATCACTAAGCGCACTGTTACTTACTTCAAGCGTTGCTTACGGACAAACAACCGTACTCAACGCACAAGCTTACATTGATGTAGAGTCAGGCCAAAGAGTGGCTAAGCCAAGTCTTTTAATCCAAGACAACCGCATTGTTAAAATAGCCAAACAAGGAGAGCTAAAAGTACCTAAAGGCGCCACTGTTATTGATCTCAATGATAAAACCTTACTACCGGGATTAATGGATATGCACGTGCATTTGACCAGCGACCCTGCGGACAACTTTTTAGCAGCTCAAAACTTCTCTATACCTAGAAAAACCGTTAAAGCGGTAAAAAATGCCCATACAACCTTAATGGCAGGCTTTACCACAGTACGTAATTTGGGCGCTCCGGGCTACAGTGTAATTGCCACTCGCGATGCTATCAACGCAGGTGAAATCATCGGCCCAAGAATTTATAGCGCTGGCTATTCCATTTCGATTACTGGTGGTCACTGCGATGATAACTTCAGCGCGCCAGAGAGAAAATCAGTATCAGGTGGTGTTGCTGATGGCCCTTGGGCGGTGCGTGCAAAAGTGCGTGAAAACATTAAATATGGCGCTAACACCATAAAAATTTGTGCAACAGGCGGGGTGTTCTCTAAAGGGACTAAGGTGGGTGTCCAACAGTTTAGCGAGCAGGAGTTACAAGCGGCGGCTGAAGAGGCACATTTAAGAGGCTTAATTATCGCCGCCCATGCGCATGGTACAAATGGTATAAAAGCCGCCATCCGAGCTGGCATTGATAGTATTGAACATTGTAGCTTTATGGATGACGAAGCAATCGAACTGGCCAAAAAGCATGGTACTTATTTATCTTGTGATATTTATAACACCGAATATACCTTAGCATTTGGTGAAGCCAACGGTGTACCAGAAGAAAATATAAATAAGGAAAAACAAGTTTCAAAAGCGCAAAGAGAAAGCTTCAGACGCGCAGTAAAAGCAGGCTTAAACATGGTATTTGGCTCTGATGCGGCAATTTATCCGCACGGTGACAACGGCAAACAATTTTCGCGTATGGTGCAATTTGGTATGACGCCTTTGCAGGCAATACAAGCCGCAACTATCAACAGTGCCGCACTACTTAAAAACCAAGAGATTGGCAAAATTGCTGAAGGTTACCTAGCAGATATCATCGCAGTAGATGATGACCCTCTGAGCAAAATTGCAACGCTAGAAAACGTCACGTTTGTTATGAAAGACGGTAAGGTTTACAAATAACAATAAAACCGCAGGTGATAAACTGTGCTTTTACACTCACAAAAAAGCCCGATTTAATCGGGCTTTTCTATATGTTTTAATTAGTTACAAGCACCTAAATCAGTCCATACTGCCCAGCGGTTGCCTACATTAGAATTTTGCGCTGGGTTTCTGTTGAGATTCCACCAGTTGCTACTGTACTTTTTACCTTGATACGATACTAACGTGCCGCGTGATGAGTACACTTTTGTTGCTGACCAAGGGGCAATGCCTTGGCAATCACCACCTGTACTATCATCCGAAACAGTGATAGTTTTCGCCGTGCTAGCGGTTGCCGACAGATTATCAGTCACAGTTAAAGAGACTTGATAGCTGCCCGCTTGTGAGAATACATGCGTAGCAACGGCGCCTGAGTAAGCTTGACCATTTACTCGCCACTCATAAGCGGTAATTTGGCCATCAGGGTCAACGCTCGTACCTGCGTCGAATTGACAACTCAATGCCTCACACGAAACCGAGAACGCCGCTTGTGGAAGCTGATTTTTGCTGCCGCCACAACCATTAGCGGTTAAATAATCAGATGCCGCTTTCGCTTGCACTAAGCCATAGCCAAACTTGTGGTCGCGTCCCGCATCACCTAAATCGATTGCAGTTGCAGTAAGTGCTTGGCGGATCTCAACGTTACTACACTGTGTATGGTGACTCCACACCAATGCAGCAACACCAGCAACATGAGGGCTTGCCATTGATGTGCCCGACTTTTTGTCATAATCTGAAATGGCCTCAAGCTGCACATTAACTTGTTGTCCTAACAAGCCTTTTAATGTTGCGCCTGCTTCCCCAGACATACCTAATACTGGAATAGTCACACCATGATTTGCATCACCTAAAGTACCTGAAAAGCTTGTTGCAACGTTATTATAAATGACCGCTGCAACCCCACCGCCCGCTTGACAATTTTTTGCTTTGTCAGCAAATGACGCACCGCCACGTTCAATTAAACAAATGCTTGCAGGTGCAGTGCATTGCGCTAATCCTTGCTCGCAATCCACCAGCGATGCAGTTACGTTACCTTCAACTGAGTGGCTCATACCTGAGGCCTCAAAAGCCTGACCTAATCCACTGATGCTGGCAACAATACCCGTGCCTCTTGGCACCGTAGACAAAATTTCAGTCCCTGGAGCCGAAATTTCAACTTGCGCGTTATATTGAGATGACTCGTTTTTCTGGCGTTGCTCGTCGATATTTGCAACCGACATCACGCTGTCATAGCTTGCCGGATAGCTCAGTGAACTATCACCACCATTACCCGCTGCCGCTATCAACAGCACGCCTTTGTCGTATGCCGCGTTTAAACGCTCCTCTAAATACTGGCTTTTGCCCGCGCCACCAAGGCTCATATTGATCACGTCCGCGCCATTTTCAACGCAGTTATCAACGGCACGGCCAATGCGAGAGTTGTAGCCTTTTTTACCATTATCATCGAATACGCGCACCGCATGGATGGCAATTTTATCGCTGGGTAACACCCCAACCACGCCTTCACTATTATTAACCGCGGCGATGGTACCCGCTACGTGCGTACCGTGGCCTGAGCCATCGCGATACCATACACCCACTTCTGCATCGGCAAAACCAGTTGCGTTTTGTGGTAAATCTGGATGACCAAGGTCGTAGCCTGAGTCAATAATACAAACTTTCAACAGATCGGCGTTCGCATCAGCGAGCAAATTTGCCTGAACCTGAGCAATACCATAAGGGCTGACCTGAGTGCTGGCAAACATCTCATATTCGAAGTCTTCTTCGATATACTCAAACTGCCCTGAGCGCTTAAGCATGTCAACTTGCTGCTGGGTAAGGGTCATTGTTGACACCTCAGCCGAAGATGTTTTCGATAACGTTTCTAACTTATTATCCTGTAATACCCTTTGTAAGTTATCTGAGCCTGCCATAGTAGACTGTGCAACGGCTTTGAGGTTATTGCGCTTTACAATGTATGTTTTTGAATCACTGGCTGTTGCAGACATGCTGCTGGTTGCAAGTAATGAGATTGCTAACGCACTTAAGGCAAATTTGTGGTTCATTATTATTATCCTACGTTGACCTTTACTGTTGATATTTATCGCTTTGCGATAGGCAAAAACGCGACTTTGCGAATTTTTGCATACACGGGGTTTATACCGAGGTTTACACCGAGGTTTACACCGAGGTTTACACCGAGGTTTACACAATTCAATCCCCAATGAAGGTACAAACTAAACAAACAAAAACCAAATTGCAATATAAAATTAACCTAATTCACATAAAAAGTAATTTAATGTAGCTAGCAGCAAAACGCTAAATTGCAGAATCAATGAGCTAATCCCCTGCCAAAATTGACAAAACAACTCATTATCAAGCCCTCTTGAATTACCCAAACTTGCTTGCTGTTTTGCTATCGACTAAACCTTAAGAACAGCGATTCACCTTTGAGCAATGATGACCAACACATCAGCTAGCGAACCATTTTCATATTCTCTCGATATATTTCATCACCTTGGTTATATGATGGTTATTGCACAAGGGCGAGGCTCCAAAAACGACATCACAAATATGTATCAAACCATTGAAAAAACCTCAAAAACTGCAAAAATTAACAAGCTCATGCTCAATGTGACCGAGCTGACTTTAGACTATAGCGGCAGCGACGTGGTAAAAGTGCTTAAACTCATAACTGAACTTTTCAATCATTTTTATATTGCTCGCATTGTCAACCCCGCCGATTTTAAAAGTGACTTGATTGAAGTGTTCGCGCAAAAACATGCATTAAATATAAAAAGTTTTTTTAGCGAAGATGAGGCATACGACTGGCTTATTGTACAGAACTAGCCCTTGAGTTAACATTTATTTTACAAAGCAAGATTTCAAATCTAAGCTAGTAGCAATGGATGCCACTTATGTGGCCTAAAGGAATTCTAGCGAGATAAATACGATGACCAGTTCAACACACTCTGCACCGCTTTCAAGGGTATCTTCTATCGATATTTTAAGAGGTCTTATTATTATTTTAATGGCGCTTGACCATACCCGAGCTTATTGGGGAGTCACACCATTTTCGCCCACAGATATTGAGCTTAGCCACTGGACATGGTTTTTCACCCGTTGGATAACCCATTTTTGCGCGCCACTTTTTGTTTTTTTAACCGGTGTTAGCGCTTTTTTATATGGGCAAAAAGTGCAAGATAAAACGCAGCTAAGAAACTTTCTTTTTACCCGCGGACTGTGGCTTGTATTGCTAGAAATATTGGTGATAACCCCAAGCTGGCAAGGCAGCTATAATACCGTTGTATGGCAAGTGATTTGGGTTATTGGCTGGTCCATGATCATACTGTCTGTGCTCATTTATCTTAAACCTAAATGGATACTAGCTCTTTGCGTACCTGTTTTACTTTTACATAACGCCTTAAATGATGCCGACATTTTGATGCAATTGTCACAATTTGACTGGCTGTGGCATGTGCTACACACCCAAGGCGCTATAGAGTTTAATAATTCGAACTACAGCATCTATGTGGCATATCCTTTAATACCGTGGTTTAGTTTCATGGCGCTGGGTTATGTTATTGGACAAACCTACCTCTGGTCGCCACAAAAACGCATCACGTATCTTACTAATTTAGGCCTTGGCTTTGTGGTGATGTTTGTATTACTGCGAGCAACTGGGAGTTATGGTGATCCCAGTGAGTTTGATGGGCAATACCAAGGAATAAACGCGTTAATGTCGTTTTTAAATACGCATAAATACCCACCATCATTACAATATTTGCTGATGACGTTAGGCCCAGGCCTTATCCTGTTAGCGCAACTTGAAAAGCTCACAGTTACACACCCTTTGTACTTGCGTATTGCATGGCTTAAAACCTTTGGCGCTGTGCCGTTATTTTTTTATGTGATCCATGTGCCTATCATCAATGGGCTGGCGCTTATTTATACGTGGGCTAAATACGGTCAACCCATTAACATGTTTTTTGAATCGTTTAAGCTACCATCGAGCTACGAACCAAGCCTTGTTTTAACATTTACTGTATGGATACTGTTACTCGCTGCTTTGTATTTGCCATGTAAGCAATACGCCGCACTCAAGCGTCAATCAAACAATATGATACTCAGTTATCTATAGCCCGCGGTGGCAGTAACGGCCCTTGTCGGCAGGTTTTTATGGGTACAATTGATTTATTATGGTGACAAAAGTAAAACAAAACATGATTTAGTAAAAAATTTGTAATAAAAATTAATTTATATTAGTGTCCCTCTCGAGCAAATACTCGGATTGTATTTGCAATAAAAGAAATAACTAACACGGGAGTACACATGAAAAAACTATCTCTTTGCCTTGCAATGGCTATTACTACATCAACAAGTAGCCTCGCATTCACCCAGCTTGGTGGCAGCGGCATTATGCCCATGGGCCATGAGTGGCTAACCAGAACTGCGGCGCTCGAACTACTCGATGCTGAGCATATTATCCCCCCAGACTCAAACGACCCTCGACCAACTTGGCAACAAGGTCTGGCAAAAAACACCAACCTCAATGCGGCATATAATGAAATCTCAAGATTTACCGCCAATTTAAATAACAACAAAAGTTATCAGCCCCGTTTTGATAATGTATATGCGGCGATTGTTGGTGAGCGTTGGGTTGATATTGCAGGATTTAACGTAACCAATGCCAGTACCGACCCAACGGGTCCAAATTGCTTTAGTGCAGTGTCGCAAGAGCCCGCAGATTTGCAACAAGACCACTTTATGCGACGCTTCGACGACGTTGGCGGCCAAGGCGGTGTTGAAGCTGCACGTCGTGCCCAGCAAAGGTTTATTCAGCATTTTGTTGATGCTGCCATGGCTGAAAATAAGCGTATCAAAGTATGGGACGGCGGCGGCTATTCAGCGCTGGCTGAGGTAGATCACAACTACTTTTTATTTGGCCGCGCGGTACACTTGTTCCAAGACTCGTTCAGCCCTGAACATACTGTGAGATTACCCGCCGACAACTATGAAAAGGTCTGGCAGGTAAAAGCTTATTTGTGCTCAGAAGGCGCAGAGCAACATAGCCATGACACCAAAGACATCCTTAACTTCTCAAGCGGTGATGTGATCTGGAAAACAAATACGCGTCTAGAGTCGGGGTGGGATAGCTATAAAGTCAGTAGCATGAAGCCCGTTGCGTTAGTTGCCTTAGAAGCAAGTAAAGACTTATGGGCAGGCTTTATTCGCACCATGGCGACTCATCCAGAAGAACGCGCGGCTGTTGCTCGTGCCGAAGCACAGCGCTTAGTCGATAACTGGCTATCGTTTGACGAACAAACCATGTTGAGCTGGTATGATAATCAACAACATCGTGATCACACCTATGTGCTGGCGCCAAATGAAAGCGGTGTGGGCAAAACACTCACCGAATGTATGTTAGAGCTTAATGTTGGCACCACTAACCAAGCCCAACGCGTCGCAGAACTTGAAGCGCAACGCAGGCAGTGCTTGTACAATATTGAAGCTGAACCTGGCTACGAAGACTTATACGATCCGCACATGAGCATGCCCTATAACTGGCGCTGGAAATCTCTAACTTGGCAGACACCGCCTAGCGACTGGCAACCGTCAAAGCAACCAGCGGATAAAGGCCAAACGGTCACGTTTAAATCGGCTTTAAATGCCCAATCAGTCAAGTCTGATGGTGCTTTGCAAGATGGCGCAAAGTTAATTACCGCACAGGGGGAGGCCCTTGAGTTTATCAAGGTGCCAACCCAAGACGGTGCGTTTTACCTAAGAAGTAAGCACAAGCCCGAGTTATTTTTTAGCTACAGCGCCAGCTCTTCTGGCTACGCCAAATTAGTCAACTCTCCACGCCAAGCAGCTTATCAGCTGATTTATCAAGGTGGAGTGTGGAATATTAAAAACACCCATTGGCAACAATACTTTTGGCAAGAACAAGGCAACATCTATTTAAATCGTCATGGCGACCCACAAAACACATCCGCCAAATGGATTGTTGAGTAACCTTAAACCTAAGGGTCAGAGGAGATGCCTCTGGCTCTTTATATTTAGATTGTCTTTCACTCGCTTGCCTGCAACCTTCACAACTAACAAGCAACTTAAAAGCCAAACACCTTAGCAAATCTGCATGCCTAGTTTTCAGCTGGTGAATAACCATAGTTACTCTCTTAGTCCCTCGTAGCCCCCACCATGGCTGAATTTAACCAAAAATTAACCTTACAGATAACCATTGCGTTAACCTGAATCAATCAAACCAAAAACCACATAAAAAACAACACGCTATATTGTTTTCATTACATTCTTAATTTCATATTTTGCAAACAAAAAGTTAATAATGTAACTTATTTACAGAGCGTCATCTCTTTCAAAGGAAACTAATATGATCAAAATAACTAGACGGATTGCTTTGCTTGTAAGCCTATGTGTGTTTACACACCATGCGCTTGCTATTGAGGCTTCTGCCAAAACAACAAACAACAATGAAAACCTGGACGAGAAACTCGCCCAACTCATAGCACAACATGAACTTACCGGCGATCTCACTACAGGCGCGAATATTCCTGCTGTGGATGACCCCGAAGTAAAGCTTGGCAAATTACTGTTTTTTTCTAAAGCACTCAGTGGTAACAAAGATGTGGCATGTGCCAGCTGCCATCACCCGTATTTAGGCGGGGGTGATGCGCTGGCTTTGCCTGTTGGTACGCTTGCAAAAGATGCCAATGTTATCGGCCCAGGTAGAGAAACCATCACAGGGCAGTTTTATGTACCCCGCAACTCCCCCACTCTTTTTAACGTATGGACCGAAAAGCGTAGCTTGTTTAGAGATGCCAGAGTGGAGTTTTTAGACTGGCTCGCGCCAGAAAAAGGGATCAGCACCCCTGATGTGCCCTATGGTGAGGCCGACCCAAATGCAGGCAGCAGTTTATTAGCCGCTCAGTCTCGCTTTCCGGTGATCACCAAAGGCGAAATGCGTGGTTTTGACTTTATGCCAGAGCAATCAAATGAGGCCGTTCGAGCACACCTTGCTGCGCGCATTGGAGATTATGGCAGCGCACAAGGTGAGTTATTTAAAAATAACTGGCGCGCACTGTTTGAAAAAGTATATGGCAACAATGACGCTGAAGAAGTGGTTACCTACAGCAATATCATGAAAGCCATTGCCGCCTACCAAAAGTCGATGAATTTTACCAATAACCCATGGTTTAGATATGTTAGAGGCGATAAATCTGCGATCACAGCGTCGCAAAAACGCGGCGCATACTTATATTTATTTTTACCCCCTCCGCCTTCAGATGGTGGCACGCCGCCTGACTTTATCCCCACGCAATGTATAGGTTGTCATAACACAGATAGCTTTACGCAAACCAAGGTATCAAACTATCATCGATTGGCATTTCCACAAATTGGTCCAGGTACTGGGGCTGGCGACACCCAAACCAATGACCTTGGTCGCATGCACCGCAATGGCAGTGTAGATGATATTTATAGCTTCCGTTCGGGGACTTTACTCAACATTGAAGTAACCGCCCCTTATGGACATGCAGGTAATTACGACACCCTTGAGCAAGTGATGGATCACTACAACGATTATCGTGCAACCTTGCGTGATTACTTTGATAACAAACGCTGGTGCGAACAGGCGCAATTTAAAGAAAGAGCAGATTGCCAAGCCTTATTTAGCGACGCGGAAATTAACACCGAAAAGTCGGCTAAAATAGTGGATGATGAAATTGCCGATGGTGCCCCCGTACTGGTTCCTTTAGGGCTTGATGAACAAGAGCTTACAGATATAGTTAATTTTATGAAGGCACTGACCGACCCTTGCGTAAAAGACGCAGCTTGTTTGCAAGCATGGTTACCACAACCTGAAGAAGGCGACCCTGATGGCCTGCAATTAAGAGCAATCAATGATCTGGGTGTACCACTGTACTTACCCGCTAATTGTAAAGATGGCGATACCGCAAGCTCGGGCGATACACTCAAACTTGATCAAGGCACTTGTATCAGTGGCAGAATGCAGCGCTTTAAAGTGCAAGTTGAACACGACAATAGCATTTTGTATTTCAGCACGCGTGATGCACAAGCCACTACCCGATTACTTTACAACAGAGATCATTGGGCCGACCCAATCAATGCCAAAGTACGCTCAAAAACTGTAAAAAATGAACAAGTACTGAGTGTTACGGTTAACAAAGGCACCCACTATGTAAGTGTAATTGACGCTAAACCCTATCAGGGAGTGATGGTTGCAGCGAGTTTTGACAGTGCGCAGCGTGAAGGCACAGAGCAACCTAAGCCTATTGCTAACCAGTGTTTGCACGCCCCAAGCGTACAGTACGGCCAGCTATTTGATGAACAACCCGTGTGTGTTGGCTCAGGCGAGGCTAACTTTTATATCAAAGTCACTGAGCCCAACAGCCAAATTGAGATACGTACCCAGCACGGGATTGGTAATAGTGATGTATTCACCGGTCAATTTTGGCCTACGCGACACTTTCATGAGTTTGCTTCACAACAAAATGGCAACAACGAATATCTTCGTTTAGATGGCCTAGCGCCGGGTTGGTACTTTATCAGTGTACTAGGTGATGGCAGCAATCAAGGCGCAACCATAGAAGTAGATATTAAATAGCCGCAACCAAGTAGTTATAACTTAGCACCTTAAAAACTAGGCGATCCATTCTCTGCATGACCAGCCTAAGCTATCATGCAGAGCATATTTTTATAGCAATCCACTTTATAACCTAGCGCTGCAACACGCTTTTTGAGGATAATTTTATGACTATTACACGCCAACACACCAATCAACGGATGAGCCGAATTGTGACCCACAATAATACGGTATATCTGTGTGGGCAGGTTTGTGACGATGCCACCCTAGGGATCACCGAACAAACACAAACGATGCTTGCCAAAGTAGACGATTTACTCGCTCAGGCAAATAGCGATAAATACCATTTACTTAGCGCCACCGTGTATATCAGCGACATGCAATACTTTGCGCAAATGAACGAAGTGTGGGACGCATGGGTGCCAGAAGGTCACGCCCCTGCCCGCGCTTGCGTACAAGCAGCTATGGCACGCCCAGAGTTACTCGTTGAAGTGTCAGTGATTGCAGCAGTAAAGAGCTGCTAATATACAAGTGCTGAAAACGGTCACCTTTCTAGGTGGCCCCCTATTTCCTCTTTGCACAAATCACACTTATCGCAAATATTGGCCAATCCCCTTTTGATTGGTTAAATGTAATAAGCAGATTAACCAGCTCAGCGTACCTATCACATGATCATCAGAGCCGCTTCTTTAGAAGACCTGCCAAATATATCGCAATTGCATGCAGAGAGTTGGCAAGAAAATTACCAAGATGCCCTATCAAGCGAGTATTTAGCCAACCAAGTGTTTGTTGAAAGAGCCGCTCTTTGGCAAGGTCGGCTTAATTCGCCTTTAGCCAATCAACTGGTGTTAGTGGCTGAAATAGAAGGGACGTTTTGTGGTTTTATTTGCGTATTTGGGGCGCACCATGACAACTACGGCACCCTTATCGATAACTTACACGTAAAATCGGCGGCAAAAGGACAAGGCATTGGTTCCAAACTATTAGCCGCGGCATTTAATTGGGCGCTCCAACACTACCCACAACACAAGATTTACTTAGAAGTGCTAGCCTGTAATCCAAAAGCAATTGCGTTTTATCAGTTCAAAGGCGGTCAAAATATTGCCTCAGGCTATTGGCATACCCCTTGTGGTAACCAAGTAAAAGAGTATGTGTATAGCTGGCCTGCAAAGAGCATCATCTCGTAATTAATGAGGTGTTGTCGGCAGTTTGACTACCGAGTGGTATGTTTGAAATGAAGTGGCTTGAAATGAAGTAGCTTATATTTGTGGCAACAAGGATTATTTGTCATCTGGCAGGCTGCTTAGAGCGATAAAAGACAGTCGATCTAACTCATTTTTGGACAGAAGTGAGTTAGATCCGAAAGTACGGCTCAGTGCCAGAGGCGTAAATTCAAGGTGTGAATCTGCCACTCTGTTGGGTAGCGCCTTCGGCTTAACCAGCCTTTTGACGTAGGTCGGCATAAGGCGCGCAGCGCCGCCATCCGACAAAATTGTTAGGCTTTTGGTAATTATTCACTACATTAACTCCCTTAACCGTACGAAAGGTTTTCCTGTTTCTGCAGCACGTCTAACCTTCTTAGACAACACCTCTTGTAATGACAACTTTCGTTGCAACATTTCACATATATCTAAGCCATCCATGCACACTAGGCTTTTACCTTTACCGAATGCTAAAAGTCCATCTTCGGTAACGCCACTATCGCTAACGAATAAACCACGAGACCAAGATGCCTTGTCTTCTACTTTTGCATTGAACGAACGTAGATCCGCTGCATCTACAGGCTTGCTCGTCCACTTAGCTTCCAAGAGATATGTTTCACCATACATCTCAAAACTGCCGTCAATTTGCTCGCCAACTATTCGAAAAGAAGCTCGTCCATCCATTCCATTTGCATCAAACAGCTCTTTTAGAAACTTCTCAAATGCAAACCCTCTTGACTGAGGCTCCAACGCACTAACATCCATCAATTTTTTGAGTAGAACGTCCGCAGCCTCTGAACTCAAGTTTGAGAAACCACGCCGTGCAGAATAAGGATTAACTTCTTCAGGTAGTTTACCACCAAGGTTTTTTATTAAGAGGAAAAGTTCAGCTTTAGCATTGGCCATAGTCTCCTCTTGGCCTGATCGGCGGCGTATAGCTTCTCTATATTCCCACAAAGCCAATATAACTTTGATTACATCTTCTGTGCTTGCCTGTCGCAAGTAGAAGCGTAGTCTTTTGGCTTTGCTCGTGCCATTGGCATCATAGGCTGGATCATCAATATTAATACCGAGCTCTTCATTAAAGAACTCTGAGAATGTTCTATTAGAGAAATCTAGGACATAGCCCCCACCCATTTCGAATATTTCATCAAGTAATTTTATATCAAGTGATTTTAGCTTTTTCTGTACAGTCATATTCATACTTGTAATTTAGCCGCTGTTTCGAAACGCGACTGTTACTCGACTGGGGCAGAAACGAGTTACGCTTAAAGGTCCGCTTTTGGCACTAAAGCGACGATAGGAACGAACTCCTGTTCACAGCCATGAACTGCACTTCAGCTAAGGTGCTAGTCAACGTTGGATGGCTTGGCTTCGCCACTTATCCAACCTACTCAGTTATTAATGTAACCGAAGGCACCACCTACGGTTTACTGCCAAACCTCTTTCGACCGTGCAAAACGCACCACTTGATACACGGCAATGTTCTTCTCATTCAATGCTCTAACTAAGTCAGGCACGGCTTGCAATGGCACTTTGAGTAAATAACCATGCTCGACCGGCGTGATAAACCCTAACCGTTCAGGACCTAGGTATTCTTCAAAAGTGCGTCGGGCCATATTTTCATGCTCACCCACTTCAAAATACACTTCATACATATGCTCGGTATATTCTCTTGGTGATCCCATGTCGCAGGCCCGTGCCCCAATGGGAATCAGGTCATGTTCATTTTCCATCGTTTTTACCGTCACTATTTGAATTAAATTTAATGGTTACGATATCGCCCAGAACGCACTAACGACTGGGCGACTTAATTTATTAAAAAGTAACACCACACGGTGCGTGTTACTGTGTCTTTAATTGTCGATTAGCATGCAACGCGTGCTAGAAGTCATCCGTTAAAACATTCACCCCAGCTCGATTTAAGATCCCATAACAATTTGGGCACGCACCAAAATCAACACCTAAGAGTGCATTTTCATCTTTCAGTGTGAATCGAACCGTGGCAATTGCAATTTCTTCAAGCTTTTCACTGGTCAATTTCACTCCTAACGTATCTGCCATGTTCGCGATACGATTAAACGCCTGCACTTCTGCATGCATACCAGGTAACCCTTTAAAATCATTTAATAGAATACCACCCCCTTCAAGCTCCACATTCCCTTCAGGTCCAAAACGGATATAGTCCCTAATAAAACTTTTGGTCAGTTCATTTAGAGTCTGGCCTCGGCTTTCATACGCTGTGCTTACTCTATCAATGTAACGCTCGGGGTCGTTTATACGAAAATATGTTACTTCCTGATCGCCTGCAATCTCTTCGGTTTGATCAACAATAGTAATATATGGCTCATTCTTAACGTCACTAAAAGTTGTCGGTATGTTTATATGTCCTTCCGTTTTGATTATCTCGCCTTCTACTTTTAATTGCGCTTTGGCGTAGGCTGCGCCGCTTCTTAACAATTTATTACTCAAGGGAGTTGCTCGTCCTCGGTAATCAGTCAAATTGAGTTGAGAGCCCGCCCATTCACGGTCCATTGTTGCGTATTTCGCCTCGACCTCCGTCTCGTCCAATAACCGTTCGTTATCACTAAGCTGCGAACTTGCCCTGAAATCTTGCTCTGCGATTTCTTCCCCTGCATCCGGTAGCGCACAGGCACCTTCTCCCGCAGCCATTACTGACCATGGTAAAGCGGTCAATAAATAAGTTAGTAAGAGTGTTTTTTTCATCACGAAACCTTATTTGTATCTGTTAATTATTATCTGGCTGTTAAATTGAGCACAATTGACCAAAGCGCGTGCTTGATAGCTCTTCACCAAACTCAGTAGTCGCAGCTTCTCCCTCAGCTATTTCACTGGCTTCTCCTTCAGCTGCCTCGCCTGAGCTATATGTTTCAAGCTCAATTTCACTGGCATCTGAGGTGGCAAGCTCTTCGAGTAACGGGTTAAATTCTTCACCAAATAGCGACCCAGTAAACAAGTAGTCAAGCAATGGTCCGCTGATCAAAGGCAGTAAAATTTCATCCCAGCCCCCAGAAATCTGCGTTTTTTCTACACGCATAAAGCGGGCAATTTCCTGTCGTTTTAGTACAGCAATGTCCTGCTCTTCTTTGTGAAGCTGCACTAAACCACAGTCAGATAGTGTGTCTTCACTGAGTTGGGCTTTTTTGCTTGCATCATTCAAACTACAAAATGATTGCAGTACTTCATTGGGTGAGTTGTACGCACGTTGCGCATATTCATAAGCAGCGTGATAGATAATCGACTCTCGTCTAAGCGCTCGGTCACTTGCGGGGATCCACTTTTTACCGTATTGATTCATCATCAAAACAGACGCTTTATACAGCTTGTGATAGTTTTGCCCATTACGCGCATAAAAGTCGTTCGCAGCATCTGTGCCTTGCTGCTTTTCGATTGTTTGTAGGGCCGCAATCGCAGTACCAAAAATAACCAATGGCGTGTCGTACGCAGGTAATAGTGAGTAGGGCGATGCCGTATAGTCGGCATGCGCAGGCATATTTGCAAATTTCTCAAACGCAAAAGTACTTAAATAAGGTGTATAGATCCCCATAGGTAAAAAGTGATGGCGAGATTCAAGCTCTTTAAACCAGTCAGTACCTTTGGCGTAATCATTTAAGTAGGTGCTGTGTACATCTGTAAACTTCGCCGCAGGGCGCATCATACTTAACTGATTTACCCCAATAGTATTTTTGAAATAATTTCGCAGTTTTACTTTGTCTTCTGTGGGTATTCCAACGGTTGCCAAATAACCCAAGTAACCGACCGCATCTAGGTTGGTTTTACGTTGTAAGAATTGCTCTGAAAATAGATAGTTTTGCGCTTCTTTGTAAACCGCCGACGCTGCCGACACCATCTTTTTGTGGCTAAATTTATCCACTTTACTTACCAATTCAGGCGTTGTGAGTTTTACTGCCAAAAATCGAGGTGTCGCGTCATTAGAAGCAAGATCACCAAAGCCTGCGGTGTAAGTTGTACATACATCAGCACTTTGGCTGTATGCGACATTGTTGCGGCTGTTGCATTTTGTATCCGCAATATATGCTAACTGGTTTTTTTCAACATAAGTCGGTAACGTTATTTTGCCCAAGTCGGTAAAAGTCCCCGCATTACTATTGGCGGTCGACGCGTTTGCCTTAGATTTTAAATTCACCCAATCTGCTTGGTTCATGTGGAATCGGTCAAAGATTTGATATTGGTTACGCTCGAGGTCTTGTACCGTGATCACCGCTTTCATCGGGTAAACGTAGTCCGCACCAATCACCTTACTTTGACGTTTCACGCTGGCTAAAATGTCAAACACGTCGTCATAACTTGCTTCCAAAAATACGCCGCTGGCACCATTAAAATAGTCACTTGTTTGACTCATATCGGGTACTTCGTTGATCCGAAAAGTCAGGTTTTCCGGGTAATCCTTTTCCTTTAATGGCGCGTGAAATGACTCAAAATCAGCCACTTCAGCTTTTTGTGCAAGTTGCAAGCTGGCAGGATCTTTATCCTTATTATTTGCTTCAGGTACATTGGCAACTCCCCCCAAACTATTCACATCCCAAAAGCGAATAACTTTGTGATAATTTTCGTTGAGGGTGACCAATGGAGAATCATCGTCGCCAATAAAATCAACATCTAGGGTAAAGTCATTGTCAGCAGTGAGAACAATCCCTGAGGTATACAAATTTTCGCGCTCAGCCGCCAGCTCATCACTTATCCAATCTACAGTAAAAATGGATTTATCGGTGGGTTCGGTGTTAGCCGTTAAACCAAGGTAAGGCTTATTCAAAAAATCGTTATAAGCGCGTTCTATATAGCGACCCGCCTTATTACCCGAGTCATGGCGCATCTTCAAACGAATTTGGTTTAATTCTGAGTTGACTACATCAATCTCAAATCGAGACAGACTATCGCTCCCAGCTAGACCTGTCGTTACCGCCACATGATCTTGCACAGCCAATGAAGTTGATACACCACGCCATACGTCTAGCACTTCAATCGTTATGGTGTCTTTGTCGACATACGCAAACCCGCCAACACGAATATGAGGAAGGTTAGCAACATTCTTTGCAGCATCGCTATAAACAATGGTTCCGTCCGCTGGACACTGTTCATTATCAGAGGCAAGAACTGCAAATGGCAATCTGTCCAGATGCTGCAGTTTTATCCTGTAATTACAGTTGGTATTTGGGTTTTCAAACACCTTAGAGTGCAGGCCTTTAATAGCGATAGAGTAATCTCGACCATTCTCGGTGTATGGTAAGTAGTAACCGTCTTGCCATTCACCGTTGCTAGCTTCTAGATCTTGTTGGGTGATCTTAAAGTGCGCGATTACATCGTTATCTATAGTGATACTTGCACAATACGCTCCACCAGAAAAAATGGAGGCAAGCACTAAGCCTACGCATCGTTTATTGAACATTTTTTCAATCATTATAATTTTGTCCTTCTTGTTTGCCGCCTTGGTTTTGACTTTGCGGCAAGTAAGCGTGTGATGTTTTGCATGCTAGTCGCTTACTTGGTAAATCTATGGTTGATTTAATTGTTGCTTTACCATTTGCGTGCGACAAACAAGCCGCTTGCTTTGCAGGAAAGCCGATACAGGCTAACAGGCTAATTTGGGTAACGTATGTGAATAATCCTGAATTAGTCTTAATTTATCTTTTTAATTGAATAATATTATGTTTCAATAACTTGAAGTTGATTATTACTTAGCTAGGATGCAGGTGAGAGTATAATTTGTTAACATCCATTGACCAAAAACAGGCTCTGATCTGACTTCATCATCAAAGCAAAAGCGACAGAAGAAACATAAACTCGTGTCTATTTTTGTTATTGCTCCTGAGATTGTTCTACACAACTAAATCTGGGCGCTTTTTTTAAGGAATTATATTCATATTCCTCTATTAAGTGAGAGGATAGAAAGGCAAGCTACCTGAGCAGCCCTTCAAAAGGATAAAAAATAGTAGCACCGAAAACAAGCCAAGTTAAGCCTTTGATTTAAAACACTTTAACATATCAAACATATCGATTTTTGGTTAGTTAGAACTTGTCGACTCTAGCCTCAATCCATGCATTGGCTGTGTCTTCCGTGCCGCCTTTAGCCACTGGCGCGATCCTAAAACCATTCCACGGATCAGTGAAGCTTTTACCAATAGCCAGCTCTGCGTCTGTAGTAGTTTTTAACGGCCTGCATATTGGCTTCAATTTGTGCGTTTGACTCAGGTAACGCACTATCGCTAAAACTAAACGGGAAAATAAGCACATTATTCTGGAGAATACGTGCTGTGTAATGTGGTACATATGTCTTCATGTTTCATTGTGATCTAAATGAAGGGTGAGCCTTGAATGGCCCCCTTTCCAAGGCTCGGGTGTTAAAATCACATTACTGTTTATCGCGCACATGATTATAAAGCGCCTCAAGAGGACCGTTTTGAATGTACAGTCTCATCAGGTTTGCTTGACTGATAGAAAACATACGCTTGTTATCGTCAGCGACTTGGCTATCGCGCATGTAATTGAATAATAGGTCTTTGTTAGTACACAGAGGGCTTGGTTGGATCACGCCGTCACAAGGTAAGTTGCGATGACCGTTTTCTGGCCCTTGTGTTATATGACCGATTAAGCCCAGATAGTGCCCCATGCTATGCGTCAACGTTTTACCAAGTTTTGCATCAAAACTGCGATTAGAAAAATCTGAAAACTTGCGATGGTCAATGGCTATCCCAGCAAGTGAATTTGACTCGCTATTGGCTGTGAGATGATAGATAGTTTCTTGATCTATGGCTGATGTTGGTTTTTCGCCAACCCACACATTAATCACTTTATTTGCATCCCACATTGATGATTTCATTGCTTGTTCCGTCAGTGTTTGATCTGTCAAAATACGATTGATCCCCGTACTTGGCGCACCATCAATCGTGTTGGTCGCGAGATAAAATGTGATCCCAGTATCGGCAATATATTGTCTATCTTTGTCAGGTATAGGTGTGTGCTCTGGCGCACTGCTGTCTATCAGAAAGTCAAAGTCTGCGAGCAATTTTGAACGCCGAAAGTGCATGTTTAGTAACTCAACATGACTATGAGCTAGTTCATCACTGATAGATATATTTCCATTTTCAATTACGTGTATAACAATCGGTAATCGAATAGATTCAGCAAAGTCGACCGATGCCTCAAAATTTGATGTAAATGTTGCTTCAATATGGCAAGGCGATTGGGCCGACAGAACATGCCAGCGCCCCCTGCTGTCCTGTGCTGCACCGCAGCCGACAATTTTGTCGAGTATATAATCAGTTTGGGGCGTAGCATTAATATCAAAGCTGCTGCCTTGTTCTACATTTTGGGGTAACGAGGAGAGCGAGCCAAAACCTAATACCGAGCTGGTAACCGGAACTATTGTCTGCTTTTCTTGTGCCGTCACTTTGATTGCGCAGGACTTTTCAGTGGCTGTGACCTTGATTTTGCTAGTGTCTTCATTGTATGTCGCACCACATCCGTAGATGGACTCGATTTTATACCCTTGAGTGAGTGTTAGGCTAAACTCTCCACTTTTGCCCGCTTTTAGGTTAAGCGCATTAGGCGTAACAGACATCGCCTGTTCGTCTATCACTATTGAAATTGATGTTACAGAAGGCGCCGCACTATTAATGGGTTGAGACTGCTGTGTGGCGCTTTCATTGTTAGATGAGCCGCCCGAGCACCCTAAAGTCATTAAGCTGATTGCAGCAACTGGAACAAGGCGTGTGATATTCATGATTTATATTCCCTAAGGTGAGTAACATTGGCGCTAAAGCTACCAACTTTGCCTATATTTTCAAACTAAATAGATCTGAGTTTTTCTTAATAAGATGGTTATTAGATTGATTTTTAAACTTATTTTCATTCTTTGGCGATGTTAGCTTAGTTTAGTGTGTTTGTGAGAACTGTGACGAGTTGAAGTCTGATGGGGCCTAAACACAACACAACCATTGTAGAATTACCATGGGCTGGTCTGAGTTCTCACTCGTTTGTCGACGGATGGTGTTAGGCTATAAAAAGTTGTGATATAAAGTTTGACTGGATTTTTGGTAAGGATAGAGGGACCTGCATAAGTATGCGACGCGTTACATGTAAGGCGCGAGTATAAGTTTTAACAAAAGGTACTTGTTGTGCAATTAAAAGTTGGAAAGTGGGTTTTAAATGAAAAGCGATTTAGTATTCTCGATGGTCAAAATGAGCTAGAACTAAGTCCCACGGCATTTAAACTGCTTCACCTGTTGGTATTAAAATCAGATAACGTAGTTTCCATTGCTGAAATAAAGAAGCAAGTTTGGAACACGGAACACACAACGGATAACCTCGTTTATCAAACGGTGCGTAATTTACGTCTTGCACTTGAAAGCGGCGACGAACAGGCGTACATAAAAACAGTGCCTCGGTGTGGTTATCAGCTCATTGCACAAGTAAGTCATTTAGCTGATGAAGTAACAACCGTAGACACTTCGGACACTATGGTGAAGAACAGTAGGAAACCACCACATAACAATGTGTCAGTGTCGAAACGGATGCTTATGCTTATAATGAGCAGTTTTGTGGCGCTATGCGCCTATGTGTGGATCCATTTCAACCAAACACACCCAGAAACATTACATTCAGAAGAACTGATAGATGCACCTTATCTAGTCGTGATCAACACAGGTACCGATGAAAAAGAAAAAAAATTGGCGGCGCTTCAAAAGAAGTTGGTTAATGCGCTCAACATTTCAAATGTGGTTGTGGCACAGAACAACGCGTTTTTAGAAAAAGTGAATAGTTTAGGTAGCCAGCCAAAACTGGTGATCAAATACCTACCAGAAAAAGAAACTGTCCTCGCGCTCGTGATGATGGGACTACCTGCTCGGCTGATTCATATCGAATATCAGCCCCTCAATAAGTTTGATACCCATGAGGTGCGCTCAAAGCTAGTAAGCCAATTTACCACGCCAATGCTTCGTCAAGGCAACTCTGGGATAGCAGAATTAGTGCGAGGGAGTAAAGAGCTAAAGGCTTTAGCTGCACTATCTGAAAGCGATAATATCCAACGTGCGATTGTAACGCTTCGACTTGAAATTGACGGCAGTAGTTTAAACGAGCAGCAAAAACGAGCCAAACATGCATTTGTTAATACCTTACTGGCATTTTACCGGATAGAGTTTGTTGAAGACAGTAAGCTACAGGCAGGTGTGAACTTTTTGCTGGCGCGCTATCACCAAAGTAATTACGCATTAATTTCAGCGGCATTATACCTAGCAAATGTAGATAATGGGCACATTGCATTTCAATTGCTAGAAAAGTTAGAACAGGACCATTTTCTAACTTACATTCAGGGGCTACTTCATATTGAATTAGATGAAGAAAATCGTGCATTAAAGCACTTCGAAAAAGTGTACGAACACGAACCTGAATTTGAAGACAATGCCTATTTTTATTTTCTAGAGCTGCTTTATAGTCCTCGTAATGAAGAATTACGTCAGTATCAAACTACTATTCAAAGCCATCCATATATTTCTACCAGTATAGATTTTGTTTTTGCGAATTGGTTCATGATGCAAGGTGACTTTGAACATGTCTTTACGCTCCTGAGTGACCGACACGCGCAAATGATTTGCAATGATGATTTTAATGGCACTATGGCGCAACTTAATGTAGTTCTGGGTAATTTTGAAGAAAGTGAATATTGGGCTAACCAATTACCTTCCAGAGATTGGCGGCTGCCATGGTTAGCTTTCTCTAAATATGCCTATGAGAAAAAACTAAAGGAGTACCCTCGGTGGTATCAATCCTATGCGCCAGATATACTGGGTGGCGACAGTTTGTTTGAAGCGCTTTTCTTAAACGCCACCGCTTATCTAGCGCTCGGTGAAAAGCAACAAGCGATGCCGTTTTATTCACAAATGGGGAAATCGCTTTCTAGGTTCAGCCAACAAGCGCTATTGGATGTGGCCAATGTTGTCACACGAGTTCAAGTAGAGTCACTTACAGTAGATGAACGAGTACGACTGTTGTCGCAGCTTGAAAATACTGCACTAGCTATGCCAATGGATGAAATTGCGCTCACCGATCTCGTACTAGCGCGCTTTTTTGTGCTCTATGGTGATATGATCAGAGCGGAGCAAGCGTTGATCCAAGGGTGTAATAAAAGTCCGGCTGTGTGTCAAAGCTGGGGGGCATTCCCGCTACTATCTCAAGTAGCGAGCACCCAGAATGTCGCACAAGCTAAATCTCAAGCAAAGGCTAGAATGGTTGAGTTACAACCTCGTATTAACTTACTTAATAAACAGTTACGCGGTGTATGTGAGAAAGACTAAGTACATAGTGTGTTGTTAAATATTTTTTATTGGTATTTGAGCACCTAAATCTCTAAGGGGTTAGTTTGAGGATTTAGAGTAACCACAAATCCTCAATTAAAACTCGTTCATTTAAAAAACACGCGCTTACAGTTCAAAAAAACTACCTTCTTGCTTCGCGCTCTAGGCGCTCGGTTTCTTCTTCTATCATTTTAAACATTTGCGCTTTTATATAGGCTTCTTGCCCTTTGAGTTCTCCCAGCTGTTTTTCTAGTGCATCTATTTGCTCTTGCTCGCTATTACTTTGATATTCACGCGCCCCGATATGCTGATTTGTCTGGGCGCTTGCATCGATTGTATCGTTTGTGGCGGCTGGGCTTTGAGCATCAATCCGTAACACCCGCTGCAAAGGAGAACTTTTTAGCTTATTGATTTGCGCCCTGAGTTGCTCAATTCGCTCTTTAAGCAATGCCAGTGCTTCTTCAAAGTTTTCATATTGCTCTTTAAACTGTGGATTACCCGCTTTATAGCCCTGTGCAATACCATCAAAGTGTTCACTCAGCATCACATCTTTTTTTTGCTCTGGCTCGCTCACATCGTTATTGCTGTTAAGATTTGCGGGGCTATTTTGCGTAGGTGTATTGGCTGGGGTAGCAACCACCGCAGAATGTGCGACTATCTTCATTTTCTATCCTTAGAAGTCTATGTTTACTGAATAATTAACGGCCAAATGAACGCTAACTTTAATAATATTGCGCCGTAAATTAATCGCTCTGCGCACAAACCGCCTATACTCAAAGTTATCTTTGTTATCACTGAATTGAGCATATTGAAACGATTGTATTACTTGGTATTAGCTTGGTTATCGTTGCTGTTTATAAATATTCCGCAAGCATACAGTCAAAATGTACCGCTTAGGCCCATTACGTTATCAACGACGAACGACCCAAGAACCCCCTTGTATCAACAAGCAACGCAAGTATTGAATGTTGCTTTAGCTGAACTGGGCTATGAGCTTACTGTGGTAACGCTCCCCAATAAGCGCAGTTTAAGTTGGGCAAATCTCGGCAAAGTAGACGGCGAGTTATTTCGTGTGAGCGATCTTGATTTAGTGTCTCTACCAAACTTAGAGCAAGTTGAACAGGCAATTGCTGTGGTTGACCAATCCGTAGTAGGAAAAGACCATATTGTGGTGGATGGCTGGCCTAGCATGAAAGACTATACCATTGCTTATGAACGTGGTACTGCATTTTTAGACAAAAATCAGGCACGATTTAAAGGCGTTATTTTGGTCAATGATTTTCATCAAGCTATTGAACTTATCAGTATGGGGCGTGCCGATATAACAATTACCAGCCGTGCTACCGCAGCACGATTACTCAGTGTCTCACCGATTATGTTTGCCGATGTAAAAATACACACGCCACCGCTGGTTGAAATCAAACTACACACTTATATCAACAAACAGCTCCATCCTCACCTTGCCAAGCGGCTATCGCATTTGCTGTTTAAAATGAAACAAGACGGCCGCTTTGAGCAATTAAGTCAAATCGATTGAATTAGGTATTGCTTACCACGCGATTTTTAACTTTACTAACAATGCCGTTCACGCGTACCAGCCAATACAGCATGGTCAATAAAATAATGACATCAGCATACTCAACCAGCACAAAGCTTCCAATGGCATCGGGCGCACTTTTTAAACCTTGCCCAACAAACGACCCCACAGCAATAAACAGTGCAAAACACATACGCCAAACATGGCGTGTTAAGCGCACTGTAGAAGTTAACGTTTGAACAAGCATATAACGAATATCTAACAGCGCGCTGATGATAGGCAGTACCCCAAACATAATATAAGGCTCTAGCGTAACGCCTTGGTAAAAACCGCTTTGTGATTGAGTTGCCCAATAGCCACACAGCAAACTATAAAGCCCTATCACAAAAGCACCGATACACAAGGCAAGATTTAAGCAACCGCGCCTTGCATGGGCAAATTTAAATACCCCCACACCAGAGAGCACTAAATAGATGGTAAAAAATCCAGCAATCGCCGTGATTATCATGGGCATCATGTAAGCAATAACAATACCCGGTATCGCCATCAACACCATGGTGATCACAAACCAGTTTCCTGATTGGATATGGCGTGCTTTCCCTTTGGATGTAAATAACGCAATATATCCTGCAATAACTGCAATAGCGCCAAAAAAGATATGAGAATATAAAACGGCCGACTGCACCATGACTGCTCCTAAATAGCTAAAAGTTCAATTTAGAACCATACTAGGCTGGCAGTGAGTTATATTCGTCCTAGCCACATAGCGAGGACAAAAAATCATAGACAAAAATAAATAAAAGCAATAATTACAAAAAGTTAAAAATGACATTCAAAGAACCACATATCTTAGAGATACTTTTTTCTAGTCTATCACTTGGGGTAGGCAGCTTTGCTATGCACGTAATTTTAGACAAAGTTAAACATCAACCATTTTACTTACCGCTGTTATTGCTCATGTTGGGGCTCACCATTATCAGTGCTTCTGGGTTTGTTTTTTTTGCTTTTGAACAGGGTGTAATTACCTATATTGCCCTGTTAGCACCTTGCTTTTTACTGCTGGCTCCAAGCCTTTGGTTGTACACAAATGGGTTAGTCGCGGTTGAACCTTGGCGGTTTAAACATGCCTATATCAAACATTACTTGCCCTCGTTGCTTAGCCTTAGTTTGACCATGGCGCTATTGCTTGCGCCAAACGCTTTGCTACAAAAGATGTTTTTTACGGATGAAGTTGTGGCAAATACGGCGCTTACCGTATTTATCAGTGTGGCCATTATGCTTGTGCTTGCCGTTTGGTTTATGCAAACCGCCTACTATCTGTACAAACTTATCAACTTAACTAAGCGCTATCACCAACAGCTCAAAGACGTATTTTGCGACCTGAGCAATAAAAAATATCAGTGGCTGATTTATATCACGATGGCGATGCTTTTAAATTGGATCTGGGGCGTTTTATCGATTGCACTAGATAACCAAAGTATCGCATTGTTCGCTCCTCAGTGCGGGCAAGCGCTGTGCCTAATTACTATCTGGGGCTTTGCGTATTATGGTTTAAAGCAACAACCAGGATTTGCCAACACCTATGCGCAAACCCAAAAGCCTATTACGGATACTGATACCACTAGAGCTGAAGACGCTGCATCTTATAAACGCTCTGCCCTTTCGCAAGAACACGCCAGCAAAATTGCAGATAAAATTCAGCATGCGCTCGTGCAGCAACGCATTTACCTCGACGCTAACCTCAATCTGTTTAAATTAGCAAAGCACTTAAATGAGCCCAGCCAATATGTGTCGCAAACGCTCAGCCAAGTAATGCAAACGTCATTTTTTGAATGTATAAATAATGCCCGAGTTGAAGAGGCAAAAACAAAACTACTCGCAGGCCAGGGTAACGTGTTAGAGATTGCCATGTCGGTGGGTTTTAACACTCGGTCTTCTTTTTATAAAGCGTTTAAAAGCGCCACAGGACAAACACCGAGCCAGTTTCAAAAAGCCCATAACTCGTAGTTCATCACGTACTTTATATTAGCGCTATACTTACCAAGTGAGACGATAAAAATAGGGGTGAAGTCATGCGGTTAAACTCTGCTGTAAGACAAGTGCTAGGCGTTGCAATACTCGCACACGCCCCTTTGTTACACGCAAGTAATAACGTTGACTTATTCTCTCTTGATTTGAGTGAGTTACTTAATGTGACCGTTGAAGCAAGAAAGGTTGAAGAAAACCTACAAAATACCCCCATTTCGGTGTCTGTGATGTCGGGCGAATTTTTACAGCAACGCGCACTAGATAACTTAGTCGATGCCGCTTATTTTATCCCGAACATTGATATCACGACGGTAGGTGAAAACTCAGGCTGTACACACTGCGGGGGTATTACCATTCGCGGGGTTGGTCAAGTGGACCCTATCCCTACCACAGATCCCAGTGTTGGCTTGTACATTGATGGCGTGTACCACGCTCGCGCCGCAGGTGCCATTATCAACTTTTTAGATATCGACCGAGTTGAAGTGTTGCGAGGGCCACAAGGCACGTTATATGGCAAAAACTCCATTGGTGGTGCCATCAATGTATTAACCAATAAAGTCAGCGATAAAGATCATGTTAGCGGCGCTATCACCGCAGGTGATTACCATCGGCGCGACACCACGTTGCTGGCCAATCTGCCACTCAATGAGCAATGGGCAACGCGCATCGCTGTTGCCAAATTTAGTGAAGATGGCTTTGTAAAGCGCTTAAATGGGCAACTTGAAGGCGGTCAAGATGAGTTCAGTCTGTTAGCCAAATTAAGGTATAAACATTCAAATACCCTGCGTGTTGAATTCAGCTTAGACAGACAATTACAAAATAACGGCACCGCGCCCTCGGTGTTGGCTAAAAAAGACGACCAAGCCAGTTTGATCAGCTTGTTTAACTCAGTTGCGCAACAGTCGCCTGCCATCGATGAAATACCTATTTTACAAACATTTAGCGACCCATTTTTAAGTGCTGCTACCGCCGAAAACGAAAATAGATTGGACCAAATTGGCTATCGCAGCACCATCGAGTGGGGCATAAGCGATAACACCCACCTTAAGACCATTGTCAGCTACCGCGCTTTAGATGCACTTTATGGTCGAGACTTTGATAATAACCCAGTCAATATTGGCTTTACCCATGACGAGCAAACGCAGCGCCAACGCTCAATCGAATTTAATTTATCGAGTAGACAAAGCGAACACTTCAAGTGGTTACTTGGGCTTTACGCCATCGACGAGCACATTGATTACGACTTTCGTTTTGTATTTTTAGAGGGGCTGTATGCTGGCCTTGAAGCACTACCAAGCCCGCTTGATGGCTCTCCTTTGTCAAACCCAACCAGCATAGGAGGAGCAGGTAACCCTTTGAATATTGGGCTTGATTTAGATAATACCTTTAACAACGAAATTGATAACCAAAGCATGGCGTTATTTGCCCACAGCAGCTATCAGTTTGCGCCCAAATGGACCTTAACCACCGGCGGGCGTTTAACATGGGAAGATAAAAAACAACAAGTGGTGACCCGCTTAAATATCGCAGATGTTATTGCCATCAACCGCACCGATCAAAGCCCTGAAGGCGCCATTGAAAAAAGCTGGCGGGTATTTTCTCCGTTAGTGGGGGTGCAATACAATCACTCAGCCGATGCGATGGTATTTTTTAATGCGACAAGAGGGTTTAAATCGGGTGGCTTTAATGGTGTTGCCAATACGCCGGTGTCGGCACGCCCGTTCGAACCTGAATATTTAACCTCGTACGAACTTGGTATGCGCTCACAGTGGCTTAATAATAAGTTGCGCGTTAACAGCACGGCATTTTTACTTAAACACAAAGATATGCAATTGCGCGGTGGTGAATCTAATGAAGACTCAGGGGTTGAGATCTTTATCGATAATGTAGGTAATACTCAGACCAAGGGCATTGAGTTAGAAGTTGAAGCCTTAGTCACTCGCACGCTCAACGTAAGTGCAAGTTTATCCTACACAGATGCCGAATTTACCGATGTTGGCACTGCTACTGAGGTAACCACTAACAGCGAGCTTATCAAAACGCCGCGTTGGACAGGCGCATTAAGCATCAAAAAAGACTGGCAGATTGGCGATGGCAAAATGCTGACCACTCGCCTCAGTTGGGCGTATCGCAGCGAAGTGTATAACGATGTGTTTAACAACGAACACGCCAAGCAAAAATCGCTCTCGTTAGTCAATTTATATGTGCAATACCCTATCAGCGAGCAACTTAGCGCCAGAGCCTTTGTAACCAACTTAACGGATGAGTATCACGTTATTGGCGCCAACGACTTTACCAGTGCCTTTGGTGTCTCTGAGTATTATTTAGCGCCACCACGACAAGTAGGCCTGTCTTTTAATTATCAGTTTTAAACAGCAAAGCGCCACTCATTCACACTCGCACCGTAGTAATTGCTTGCGCCTCGCTATATCATCTTACCCATCAAAACCTAAATTACGGCAACTACTTATATGACTCGTCTGATCCAGCTATTTCCATTATGGGCCATTTTACTCAGTACCATAGCCTACATGTTTCCCGAGTTATTTGTTGGTTTTAAAGAGGCGATTGTTCCCCTATTGATGGTCATTATGCTCACCATGGGTCTTACTTTAACAAGCCAAGACTTTGCCAACGTACTGCACAGTAAACTGGCGGTATCGCTGGGGGTTGTGTTGCAATTTACGGTGATGCCTTTGCTCGCTTTTGCTATTTCACATTTGCTTAGTTTTAACACCGAATTGCTCATAGGTATGGTATTGGTGGGTGCGGTTGCTGGTGGCACGGCAAGTAACGTGATGTGCTACTTAGCAAAAGGGAATGTCGCTTTGTCTATCTCTATGACTGCTATCAGCACCTTGCTTGGGGTGATCTTAACGCCGCTAATAACAAGTGCTTTAATTGGCCAAGTTGTCGATATTCCCGTTCAAGCCATGCTGATAAGCCTGCTAAAAATTGTGCTGCTACCGGTTACTATTGGCGTGCTGGTTAACACGTTTTGTAGCAAAGCGCTGTCAAAAGCAACGCCCTTTTTACCGCTGGTTTCTATGGCCGCTATCATCTTCATCATTGCCATCATAGTCGCGCTTAACCAAGGTAAATTACAAAGTATTGGCTTGGCTATCTTTATTGCCGTGATGCTACATAACAGTGCGGGGCTATTGCTGGGGTATTGGTTGCCAAAACTGTTTGGGCAAAGTGAACAAGTATGTAAAACCATCGCCTTTGAAGTGGGTATGCAAAACTCAGGTTTAGCAGTGGCGCTTGCAATGAAATTTTTTACGCCCGCATCAGCGGTTGCAGGTACATTGTTTTCAATTTGGCACAATGTTAGCGGCTCAATACTGGCTGGGGTTTTTAGCAAAAAGACGGCAGAAAAAGAAAATTAACAACTTGATTTAAAAGTAAAACAAAAAAGCCGCCTTGCTGGCGGCTTTAACGGATCATCAACATGTAAAGGAAGCTAACGTAGCTTATTTGCTTTCAAGTAACTTACTTGAGCTTGAGCCAATTTCAATTTTGCGTGGCTTCAATGCTTCTGGGATTTCACGCTCTAAGTCAATAATTAACAGGCCGTTTTCAAGCTCTGCGCCCAATACTTTAACATGGTCACCCAGTTGGAATTTGCGCTCAAAGTTTCGCTGCGCAATACCTTGGTGAATAAATTTTCGGTCTTGGCTTGGCTCTTTGTCCTGCTTCTCACCTTTAACCAGTAACGCATTGCCTTCTGACTCAAGCGATAACTCTTGTTCGGTAAAACCTGCAACCGCCATGGTAATTTGGTACTTATCGCTGCCCAGCGCCTCAATATTGTACGGAGGGAAGCTTGGCTGCTTTTCATTTCTTGCTGCAGCATCCATTAACGATGCTAAGTGGTCAAAACCGATGAATGAACGGTAAAGTGGAGATAGATCGACTGTTTGCATAATTTGTATCCTCATAAAGCAATAACTAACACTGTTTACTCTTTAAAATAAACCAATAAACAGCATATAAAACAAAATGTTATATTGTGCGGGACCCTGTCGGCGTCCTCACTAACCTATCTATGGACTGCGGTAAAAATTTTCAAGCAAGTTTTCTAAAAAAATTACAACAGATTGATTTTAAATAACTTTAATTTTTTCATTTAAGACTTGTGGTGAAAAGCGCCATAGATGTTGGCATCGCTACACAAATGCCTGACGATAAGTTGATAAAACGCCAAGGATTTGCCCCTCCCTTGGTAGGCTCACCTATGATAGTCGCTTGCCCTAGGTGCTTAAAGTGATATGCAAACTCTTCCGCTACCGAAAATGTTTTATTACTAATCAATATGTAGATGGGCACGTTAGGACGCTGCTTGCCAGTAACGAGAACGGTCCAAAACCCGCTATTGTTAGTTAGTAATTTATTAAAATACATCAGATAGTTAGATCAACACTTACCAAAGTGTTCAGTAAGAATAAGCACTATCACAAAATGAATTTAAAGATGTAGTAACAAAGAGGTTTGTGCTTTTTTTGGCATTTTCTTAACAACAAGCAAATAAGAGTTATCAATCATTCGCTCGATTTCACCTTGAGGAATAGAACCATCAAGCAGCACCGTGTTCCATAAGCGTTTATTCATATGATAACCGGGTAAAACTGACGGAAATATATCCCTAAGCGCCTGCGCTTCGTCGGGGTCACACTTGAGATTTATTCGCCAAATATCGCTGCGCTCACCGCCCATATCTTTGTCTTTAGCCAAGGTGGCAAACATTTTGTCTTTGACTTTATAAACATCCACCCCTTCACCAAATGGCTGGCTTACGGTTGCCTCTGGTTTGTTTAAAAAGTATTGATGAACTTGATGATGATCCATAACCACTCCTTTGGTGTTGTGTTATAAACATGTCGCTATGAGTTTGTCACGTTGCAAGCGCTGCTGCTTGCCCCACTGCAGGCGCGCATTGATTTATGCCATTGATAATAGTTAACTGCAGCCAACACCGTGTAAAAACAAAACAGCACCACTGTTGGGAAGTAACCTTTGCACACATAAAGATAAATAGACAGAGCATCAATCACAACCCAATATAGCCAATTTTCCACTATTTTTTGTGTTAATAAATAAGTAGCTACAACACCAAAACAAGTCGTTAATGCATCAAGATAAGCAAAGTCAGCATAGGTATAATTATCCATGATAAATCCAACACCTAGTGAGACCGCCGTAGTGATACCTATCAGTTTGATATTTTTAGACAGCGACCATGAAGATACGGGTAATGAGTACTCTTGTGAGTCGTTAGCTTGTGCACCGAGTGCTTGACCTCGTCGCCATTGCAGCCAACCATAAACAGCCATAGCTAGATAAAAGAAGTTCAATAATGATTCCATCAGCAACGCACCATTGAAAAACAATATGGTGTAGATCAAGGTACTCAGGCCACCTGCTACCCAGCACCAAGCACTTTGCTGCATCGCTAGAAGCATATAGGCGACCGATAATGATACTGCCAAATATTCCCAAGCAGACATAGCTTGAAAACCACCTAAAATTTGCTGCAGTAGGGCTACTAACTCATTCATTTTTTACTTCTCAATTTGAACAAATAATCAAATTAAATCAAACGCTAAAAAGCACGTTCGACAAAAGGTTCAATCCCTGAAGCTTCACTTTGTGTTAGTGAGTGTGGGTATCGCTTACCCACTCCTTGTTTGGTGATTAATCACAACTTTAAATAAAAAAATCGCCCAAAATGAGCGATTTCACTAAATTCCAAATGGGATCATACCCTATAAAATACGATTTTGGTCTTTTTCAAAGCTAATTTCAAAATCATACCATTTGCATCAAACACCTGTGCAAGTTACAGCTAATAAGTGTTGATTAGCTATGGCCATATCACTTTGACAAGGTTACTGTCGGCAAGCAAAGAGTGAGACACCAAAATCTTATCTCCACTTGGATGGAGGCTAAATTCAGCATCCCAACTATTTTCAAATAACAGCTTTTGCTCTCGCTCCCCCGTGACAATATTGTATCTGTTTAGGTAGACGTTTAATTTCACGGGCTCAGTCCAATACACATAGTTGCCTTGCACACGCCAGTTTAAAAAATCAACGTGCTCAAATTGCAGTAGCGCTTTTCTAGTACCATCGTTTGCTTCTAACCAGAGTCGGTAGTCACTGTCAGTAACAAAACTCATGCCATTGGCAAGCTCTTTTCTTTCAGTCAGGCCTTTTTCAACTTTAACCTTTTTACCAGTAGACAAGTCATAGCGATATAACACATCCTCAACCCCTTCAAGCCTTGAATAATAAATGCTTTGTCCAGATTGGCTCCAATGGGGTATCCCAACTTGCTCTTCAACCAGACTTACTCGAGTAAATTGCTTAGATGCAATATCGAGCACAAAAATACGCTCTTCTATCTTGCCTGTTAATTTGGTGCCCTCAGAGTTCAGTGACAAGCGAGTTATAATATGGCGAGCATTAAACGTATGTAATATCTGCTCTTGGCCATTTTTATCTAAAGACTTGATATAGGCATGTTGAGAATTTTTACTCGTGAAGTAGATGCTATCCCCAGTATGGTCATAAATAGGATTGAAGTCGGCATTAGGATTTGGAAAGTGCGACAACGAGGTGATATCCGCTGTGCTGTAAGGGTTTTTTACTTCTAGACTATCTTTATAGTTCATATGATGCTGGCGCATGAACAAGCACTTTTCACCACACGAATAAAATGCATCATTTAAACCTGGCGCACTGTGTTGCTGCTCTGTCAGCTGTTCAGTTCTAGTATCGAAATAGAATACATCTCCTTTAAAGCTCGTAATAGCTAACTCTTGTGATGAGTTTTGTAGCCATACCAGATTCGATGCAAAAAAGCTTAGGTTTACCTCAGAGACAATATTTTGCTGCTCAAGATCATGTATAAGCAAATGATAGCGGCGCTCAGACATATTCCGAAGAACCGCAAGATGGCGTCCGTCAGGGGATAACTTGGCAGCATAATCACCACGGCCTTTAACAAACGGAAAAGTCACTTGCTGGATTTGTTTTTGACTGACCGAATAACTATAAATAGCGTTTTGTTTCAAACTATTATGACCGGATGAAGGGGCGCTTACATATAAAGTGTCATTATCTTTTCCAAACGACAGTAGGTATACATGTGCAAAGTTAAAGTGCAATAATTTAGCGTCTAGCAATCCTTTGTCATCATACTTGGCAATAAAGCTCTGCATCCCAGTTGGTGTGTCTTTGCTATACGCAACATATTGCCCATCATCAGAAAAAAATGCGGAAAAGTAGCTATTATTATCAAAGGATAAGCGGTGTACAAGCCCTGTAGTTAGGTTCTTGCGATAGAGCGCAAATGGGCTGTCATTATTTTCTCTATAAATAAACAATAAAGTGTTGTGTTTGGGGTGATAACTCCCGTTTATCTCAGAGCCCGACATCTGCGTTAGCAACTCAATATGTAGTTTATCGTCGTTGACTACCAATACATCCGATTGTTGGCTTTTCAAGATATACAGGTAAGCACCACTAAAGAGCAGTAAAAAAAGCCCAAACTGTAGCCACAAAAAATGCTGCCATTTGAGTTTGTGCTCAACCAAGTTGAGCAAGCTTAAAGAGCCTTTATGATTGTACTCACCAACGGCTTGAACGGGTGCAATCAATACATAACCTTGCATAGGTATGGTCTTTATATATTTTGGCTCTTTCGCATCATCTCCCAACGCAACGCGTATTTTTTTTACCACCCGTCGAATCGCGTCATCGCTCACCTGCCTATTGCCCCATACATTTTCTAGTAGCGCCTGTCGCGATACGACTTCCCCAGCGTGTTGTATTAGGAAGTACAAAAAAGCCAAAGGTAATGGTTCCAACTTGATGGATTGTTCGCCAAATGAAACGTCTCCCGATTGAAAGCATACCTGCTTATCGGCCACCTGGTAGTTGGGTGCATTTGTGAAACCTAATTTTAATTCTTCCATAATTCAAACAGTTAACGATATGACTTTTTGTGACTAACCCAGTCTACCGTTAAGTTCATAAACGGTCCATGGTTAATCACAAAGAAAAGTAGATGATGAGTAAAACACAATAATCACCTTGGAAAATTGTATGACTCATTCTTTTTTGCATATGCTTATCGCATTATTACTGTCATTACTTTGTACTCTGATACCTACTTTTTGCCACGCAAGTTCGCCACCTTTGGTTAAGGTAAAACCTGTTCAAACTTGGTCAAATGGTTTGGAACATCGCTTAAATTGCTTGGTTTCATTACCTTATCCAATCAAGATTTCCAGTGAGGTGGATGCCAAAATATCATTTGTATTACCGTCTGGCAGTTTTGCAAAGCAAGGGCAGCTAATTGCATCACAAGATGGCACCTATCTTGATTTTGAGCTAGCTCAGTTACAGCAAAAACAGCAAATTGAAAAGTTGAATATGGCGCATGCTGAACAAGAGTTTGCCCGTTTATCTAAGCTCAGCAAACAGCATGTATCTGATTTAGATCTCAACCAACTTGCCTTGCAAAGGGATACCGCCAAACTCAATTATCAGAATCTCGCTTCGCAAATTAAAGAGTTAAGCAAGCGACTAGGCAGCCTTGCGCATTATGCGCCTAGCGATGGTTATGTACTTCATACATTAGTATCACCAGGCGAGTTCATTACCAATGGCGCAGCAATCGTAGAATTTGCCACACAACAAGCAAAAGAGCTGACTTGTGAGTTACCGCATACCTTAATGGAGCAAAATGCGAGCCTTGCGCAGAATGAGTTTGTGCTAGATTCGGGAGAGCTGCTCACATTAGCGCGCAGTGCCGCCAATGTTGATAAAACGAGCCAAATGTTAAACCTTTATTTTTCCAGCCAGCAACAATCTTTTGCCAATTTAAAGCTTGAACAAAGACTACAAGTAACCATGCGCACTGCTGCAAGTGATCTGAGTATTATACCTGCCGAAAGTGTGATCCTCGCACATGGTCAAAACTATGTATGGCAAATTGATGAGCAACTTAAGGCAAGCAAAACCCCTGTAAAAATTATCAAAAACCTAGGAAAGGCATTTGTTGTTCAAGCTGCGCTGACAAACTCAAATCGCGTCGTGAGCCTTGGACAAAATGGTTTAAAGGAGCAAGGCACGGTAAAAGTGCTTAACGACCAAGCAAGTACACAAGCGTCGGGGGTGAACTAATGCCAAACCAGCTTATGATTACCAAAAGCAAATATGTGTCCGTGGTGATTGCTATTGCTGTGCTTATCTGTATTTTGGGCACCTTTGCAGGCAGTAAGCTTCCTAATGCTTTGCTACCGCCTATCGACCGCCCTGAAATATTAGTATTTACAAACTGGCCCGGTAAAAGTGCCCAAGAAATAGAGCAAACTTTAATAGCGCCACTTGAAAACACCCTTGCGGGTCTTGCTAATAACACCTTAATCGAAAGCAACATAGCCAACGGTGGCGCATCAACGCGGTTAGAGTTTAAAACTAATACCGATATGAATGAAGCCTATATGCAAACCTTGAGCAGTATTTCCCAAGTGCCCAATTGGCCAGCCAATGTTGCTGCTCCTTATGTGTTAAATCAGGCCAATGGTACGGGGGCTACTCTTGCCACAGCGATGCTTTACTCTGAGCAGCCTACCTCTAAGCAAGCATATATCGACGCATTTCGCCATATTGTGTACCCCGCACTCATCAAGGTTGAAGGTGTTGCCGGTATCGCAACTGCCAGTAACCCAATAGGTCAGCGTATAGATATTGAAGTTGATATGGATAAACTTGCGCAGCTGCAAATACCTTTGTCAGCACTTAGAGCACCACTGAGTTTATTAGCTGATCGCTCTGGCAGCACCCTCAAGCTTGGCGAACGCGAATATGAACTGCATTTTGCAGGTCAGCTCAGCACCGATGCACTTAATAACCTTGCGGTCTACAGCGCAGACTCCCACATCGTTCGCTTACAAGATATTGCAACGGTTCGTAAACGTATGGAACAAGAGTGGGGGTTTTCATCGATGTTTGGTAATAAAGCTTTTTATTTTCGTTTAGACCCAAGTAAAGATGTTAACGCACTCGCAACCGTGTCGGCCGTAAAAGACATTATTAACGATTTAAACCAAGGTCCACTTAAAGCACTAGGCATGACGCTGGCTTTGAGTCGAGACGACTCTAAAAGCATTCATAGCGCAATTAAACAAGTTTACATTGCGCTATTAATTGGGGTTTTGTTATCAACGGCAGTGCTATTTTACTTTTTATGCAACATAAAAACTGTCAGCTTAGTATTTGTGAGCATTCCAGTGTGCTTAGCTTGCGTATTGCTCGCCATGCTCGCGCTAAATTATAGTCTCAACGTGATTTCACTCGCTGGTATGGCGCTGTCGATTGGATTGTTATTAGACGCAGCAATCGTGGTGGTAGAAAGTATCGAACATAAAATCGAACAATCACCAGATACACCCTATCTCACTAACATCGCCGCTGCGGTTAATGAGGTGAAAAGCGCGATTTTATCCTCTACCTTTTCCAGTATTGTGATCTTTATCCCTATCTTGATGATTTCAGGCCCCGAGGCACAATTGTTTGAAGATTTGGCATTCACGATTTCAAGCGCCCTTTTTGCCTCTTTGTTAGTCGCCTTAGTACTTATTCCTATTTTAGCTCGCTACTTTGTCATTAAACCTGCAAAAAAGCTGGTTAAGCAGTCTGTCCGCAGTACAAAACTACTCACATTAAGTGCCACTAACACGCCGTTAAAAGCATTAACTTTGTTACTGGGTATCCCCTTGGCGATGCTGTGTATTTACTTTACCAGCCCCCCATTAGATGTATTACCAGCGCCTAAAAGCCGAGTCGCGCTGGCATTTATTAGTTATTCAGATCCCCTATCTCCCAGTGCCGTTGAACAACATATTGCCATCCCAGTGCTTGATAGGATCAAAGCTCAAAAAACTAACCCCGATGCACCAGATTATGAAGTAACAGGCATGTTTTGCTTCCAAGGTGGATGTTTGCTGTATTTTTATCCACCCGAAGAGTGGCAATACGAGGTATTCAAAAATTGGATATCAACGACGCTGACGCATGATATTGCAGGTACCCGAGTGTTCATAAACCAAGGTAATTTGCTCAGCTTTGCACTACCTAACAGCCGTCAAACGCAGCTGGATTTGCAAGGAGCATCACTAGAAACATTGCAAATACAGGGAAAGTCTTTACTTGAGAAGCTACAAACCCAGTTTCCTGACGCCAATATAGCGGCGCAAAGTGAACTGGATAACCAAAGTGCCCGCATTGCCTTTACACCTAAGTACGAGCAGTTAGTGCGCTATGGAATAGACAATGGCTTTTTAACTCAGCACCTACAATTACTTAGCCAAGGCGTTTATTTAGGACAGTTTGCAAGTGACGGTGAAAACCAACCTTTTTATTTAAAGTCGCTACAAAACGAAGACTTAGAACAGATGCTAGCCACACAAATTGTGATCCCTAACTTTGGTTTGGTGCCTTTATCAGAATTAGTGGATGCAACCTTTACCCTAGCCCCATCGAGTCTACTGAGAGTAAATCAACAAACCAGCGTATCGCTTAACCTATCTCCAAGCGAAGGCGAAACCGTTGGTTCCTTTTACGCAAAGGTAAGTGAGTATGTACATACACTACAACAAAGTAGTGAATTCAAAGGGCTATCAATAAAGGTAAGAGGTAGCGCAGATAAACTATCAACCTTTATTAAAGAGTTTTTAAATATGTTTAGCTTGTCTATGGTGATCTTATTATTTTTATTGTGGCTTGCACTGAACTCGTGGAAATTAACGTTTGCGGTCATCGCAAGTATGCCTTTGGCTATGGCGGGGGGTATGTTGTGCCTAAATCTACTTAATCTATTTAGTACGCAAAACCTCGATATGATCACCTTAATTGGCTTTATTATTTTAATGGGCTTGGTTATCAATAATGCCATTTTACTTGCGAACAAGTTTCAAGAGTGTTTGGCCCAAGGTCAGCAGCAACAAGAGGCTATTTTTAGCGCTATTCAAGCGCGTAAACGCGCTATTTATATGAGTACCGGTACAAGTATATTTGGTATGTTGCCGCTGATGCTCAACCCCGGTGAGGGCTCTGAAATTTATCGTGGCTTAGCCGCTGTTATTATTGGTGGAATGACATTTAGTGCGCTGTTTAGCTTGAGCTTTATGGCAGCGGTGTTGTCGCTGCCCATATTTCAATCCAAAACAGACTCGGTAAAACTAGCGGTTGCGGCATAACCTTGCCATAACGGTGATTACTAAAGCGAAAAGCCTTATCTTAAAGCGCGCTTATGCTGCCTTAAGGTAAGGCTCTTGGCCTTTATGTTTTGCATTGCGTTTAAAACTACCTTTACCCTTTTTCGCCTTTTCTACTTTTGCTTTAAATAATGTGCTGGTTACCAGCGCCTTTAATGCATTGTCTTTTATTTCACCACGATGATGATCGTGAGCATGTGTTTTTTTACTCATGGTAAACTCCAAAATTGTTTAATTTAACGCCAGTGGCGCGCTGCGATTATTGGCTGTTCGCTGTTAATATGCAAGTGTTTTTAATGGCAAGATAAAAATATTTTTTCTCTTTAAAAAACAAGGAGTTTAATTTTATCTTCAGGGAGTAAAACGACGTTTGTTAAGCTAAATGCAATCCACTTAGAGATACTGAGCTTCGTCAGCAAGACCACACTTGTAAGTTTGAGCATAACTCACTTTCTAATTGGTCTCGTCATTGTGAACTTGTTTCAGAACCCATCTCGTCATTCTGAACTTGTTTCAAAACCGAATCACCTTAAACAGGCTGTGCACTGGTTATTTAGCATAACTTTTTATGATGTTATAAAACTTACACATCCGACTGACTATACTAACCTCTACGAAGAAAAATGATGACACCACAGAGTCTGATTATGCCCAGCATTGTAACCTGTCATGGTATTACGCTGAACTATCAAGATGAAGGCGCGCTCGATGCTCCCGCAATTGTTTTGATTATGGGACTAGGCGCACAAATGACCGTGTGGCCTGACTCTTTTTATTATGGGCTGGTGGAAAACGGTTTCCGTGTTATCCGCTTTGACAATAGAGATACAGGCTTATCATCACAACTTGAGCATTGTGGTCGCCCCAGCTTAATAAAAGCTTGGCTCAGTCGGCGACTGCCAATCTCAAGCAAAGCCCCATATACCCTTGAAGACATGTGCCAAGACGTTTTAGAACTGATGAAAGCGCTAAAAATAAAAAAGGCTCACTTTGTAGGCGCTTCAATGGGTGGCATGATAGCGCAATTGCTTGCCGCCAAGCATAAAAAGAAAGTCCTCAGTTTAACCTCTATTATGTCGTCAAGTTCTGTGCCAGCACTGTCGCGTTCAAACTTAGGATTATTGTTGAAGCTTGTGCGCTTAAAGCCAACGGCACAAAATCAAGAGAGCGCCGTTGAATACCTCGTAAAACTCAATCAACTCATTGGGAGCCCTGATTACCCACAAGATGAGCAACTTCTTAAACAACAAGCACGTTTGAATGTATCGCGCGCGCACACCCCCGATGGCTTTAAACGCCAGTTAGTCGCGCTCACTCATAGTCAGTCAAAAGATCATTTACTGCAAAAAATAAAGGCGCCGACTTTGGTGATCCACGGCTTAGCCGATCCCATTATTCCGCTCTCGGCAGGACAAAAAACCGCGCAACAAATACATAAAGCAAAATTAAAAGTTGTGCCCGGAATGGGTCATAACTTCCCACCAGAGCTAATGAAAAAACTGACCAAATGGGTGAGCAAGCACGTTAGCAAAGCAGAGCGTAAACTGCTTGAGAAAAAGTTACGCAATAAACCGATTGGAGCTTAGTTGTTAAGTCACTCAAAACGCTATTTTTAAAAGTGCCTACCCTTCGATTGTCTAAATACTCGTAAGCCACCTCACTTATCCAAACTACTTGTAGTCACTGTCTAACACCTTATGCCATTTATGAGACCATTCGCGCAGTGGATTTAAGGTCAGCATAAGTGATTGGCCCATGTCGCTTAACTGATAACCTTGTTCTGTTTTATCAATGAGTTTGGCTTCGCTCAGTTGCTTAATTCGCGTGTTTAACACTGAAGGTGACATACCATCACATCGAGCCTGCAGTCCCCTAAAGCTCATTGGTTTATTATTTAATTCCCATAATATTCGCATATTCCATTTTCGACCAAGTAAGTCGAAAACGGCCATGATAGGCACGCCCGAAGTTGATCCGCGAACAGCTTGATTAGGTAAAGGTGTACTCATAATTATTGCGCTTCTAAAAAAGTAGCGGTATAGTTTTGCTACGAAATAAGTAGCACCACTATAACGCCCTAACAAGGAGAAAAGCAATGTTTCTAGTTGATATGACATTTGTAGATTTAGAGCAAATTACGCCAGAGCTAACCGAGCAACATAAAACGTATTTAGAAAAGGAATATAAGTCTAATAATCTGATGTTTGGTGGCAGAAAAATACCAAGAACAGGGGGCATTTTGCTATCAAAACATCAAAGCGAAAGAGCGCTTAGAGCCGTACTCAATGCAGACCCTTTTGTACAAAGCGGCCATGTAACATACTCAATCACAGAGTTTCTTCCAGTAATGGCCAGTGCTGACTATGCCCATATATTGCGCTAATAGATAGCCGCTACACTTGTCTAACCTCATGGCCAACACCTGCAACTTTGGGGGATTGGCTAGACATTTATTATTCTCAAGGTTCAGCCGTTGAAAATAAAAACTAAATAAACAGCCAAGGCTTGCGAACGCAACCCCCAATCCAATTCCGGCGTTTTTACACCCATCTTTAACACCTAGCACTCAAAATTATTAGACTGTTTTTATTGCGATAATAAAGAGCCGTTTTTTACTGCGTATCACGAGATGAATTTTTGCTTTTATAGAGCAAACCAGCAAGCAGTGATACGGTGCTCGCCAGCGATAAATTAGCCAATAAAGGCTAAAAATAAAAATTTAGCCAAATAAAGCTAAATTTGACTTATTAGCTATTTTTAGCTAATTTCATTGATTATCAAAATGACCTAAATCGACTGTTATAAGGATTTAAAGTGACAGCTGCCAACCCCACTATCGCAGTGATCAGCGGTGATATTATTAACTCTACTAAACTGACTTCTGAGCAGTTTGAACGGCTACTCTCACGAGTGAAGCAAACCCAGAAATGGATAAGTGTAGAGCACGCTGCCAATAGCCATAGCATTGAGCGCGGTGATGAGTTTCAAAGTCTCATATTCGATATTCAAAATGTGCTCAGGTACGCCATTCTTTATCGGGTTGGTATTAAGGCACTTGGCAAAGCCTTTGACTGTCGCATTAGTTTTGCCATTGCTGCAAATGCTTGTTTGCGAGATTCGGTGTCTGAATCCACGGGAGCCGCTTTTACTCTCTCTGGTCGAGGGCTCAAGCATTTAAAGCATGACCGCTTATTGTTTAGCTCTGACTGTGACGAACTCACCGCTCAGTTCGATTTACTTTTTAAGTACCTTGATAAACAACTCACAGAGCTTACCGCTCGCCAGTGCGAAGTGTTATTGCCCATGTTACAAAACAACGCGGCGCTATCTGTTAGCGATTTAGCACAACAGCTCGATATCGCCACTGCCACCGCCAGTAAATCGCTCAAAGCGTCCGGTTGGCCGTTGCTCAATGAACTTAATGTACGCTTTATCACTCAGGTTACGAGGCTCTATCATGGATGATTTTTTAGCTGTATTTATGCCTTTTTTGTTTATACACATGCTGGCCGATTTCTATTTGCAACCTAACAAATGGATTACAGAAAAAAAACAGCATACCTATCGAAGTGCTGCGTTATATTACCACTCAATTCTGCATGGTATTTTGCTGCTTATCCCGGCACTGATCTTAGGTTTAGATTGGCGCTCAACCTTGTGCTTGGTAACGATTGTCGCAATCAGCCACTTTGTTATCGACTGGTGGAAGGTAACAAAGGTAAATGGTGATAGTTTAAGTTATTTTGTAATCGACCAAGCTTTGCACATTTGCGTGCTCGCCATGATTGCCTTTCACATGACCGAGGGGCTAACAATAAGCAGCGTATTAGGTAATAAAAAATTCTCAGACATAGTTTTAATCGGTTTTGCTTATTTACTTGTACTCAAACCAACGTCTATCGTGATAAGCGCAGTATTAAAGAACTACCCAGTACCAGAAAATAATCCTTGTGCTGAAGGTATTGTATCGGGCGGTAAGCTGATTGGATATTTAGAGCGCGTATTGATACTCACTTTTACACTGGTTGGCAGTTACGCCGCGGTGGGCTTTGTATTAGCGGCAAAGTCAATTTTTAGATTTGGTGAGTTAAACAAGCAAGAAGGTCGCAGCATGACAGAGTATGTACTAATAGGCTCTTTGGTTTCTGTGGTATTTACAACGCTATTAGGCACTTTAGTATCGCTGGCTTTGGGTATAAAAATAAAGTAATTTACATACAATCACGCTACAACGGTTAATTACTGGGTTTTTCAGCTCAGGCTTTGCTTAAACTCATCCTTATATCGCCTTGATAGGTTGAGTTTTTTCCCTGATTTAAGGGTGATCTCACCATCGCCACTTGGTTGGTAGCTGATACTATCAACCGCGTTGTGGTTAACGCCGTAACTGCGATGGATGCGGCTAAACCCTTTTGCGCTGAGGCGCTGACATAGCTCGCCAAGCGTTGAGCGCAGTGGGTAAATACGTCCTTGGCTGTATAAGTTCACGTAGTTACCAGCTGATTCTAAATATTCAATATCGGCGACTTTAACTAAAAATTCTTTATCGAGCTTTTTCACCAAAAAGTGCTCTGGCGCTGCGCGTTGAGAGTCTTGCGCTTGCGCCTCTTGTTCACTACCTGCAATCACACTCGCCTCACCTTTTAGTCGAGCGTAAACAATTTGCGTGACGTTATACACCACCATCCAAATAACATATCCCCAAGCATCTTTGCGGTATTCATACCAGAACTCGCGCGCAAGAGGCCCAAAGTCATAATCGCCACCATTTATGGCATAACCCATTTCGCGTAATGTCACCATCAACAATATATGTAGGCTGGCAAAAACCACACTACCAAGCAGATGTACTAACAGTTGCTTTTTGGGTTGTGCAAAGTGCAGAGGAAAACGGCTAAAAAAATGAAATAACAATGGCAAAATAACCAACACACTCAAGGCACTCGTGTATTCCCAAAGAAATGGCTCCCAAAGCGCGATACTGGGCTCACCTTGGCGAGAATGCTCAGTCCAAACCGACAATGCATTAATAGTGTTGTTGATAAAAAGATACAGCGCCGCGGCAAAATAACCGAGCAGTACCCTATTGTTGTCTATTCGCTGCCAATTCAATTGTATTTATCCCTGTATTCCACCGTTTATCACTAAAAGCTTACCAGTCAGTCAGTTAGCTGTGTTTTAGCGCATATTACTTTGCCAAACTTTGAGCACCAATAACAGCAAAAGACGAGCAAAACAATGAACCAACGACGTTATGATATTGATGCCCTGCGCGTGCTTGCGTTTGCAGTGCTTATTTTATATCACATCGGTATGTACTATGTAGCCAATTGGGGGTGGCATATCAAAAGTGCCACCACGTATGAATGGCTGCAAGATGTGATGATCCTCACAAACCCGTGGCGCATGTCGCTGCTATTTTTTATCTCGGGTGTTGCTTTAGCGAATGCTTTAGCGAACGCTTTAAACAGTCATAAATATAGCGTAGTAAAACTCATTGCTTTGAAAAGTCGCCGATTATTTATACCCTTACTATTTGGCATGTTTGTGATTGTCAGCCCTCAGGTTTATTTTGAGGCATTGAGTCAAAACCTTATCGAACCTGGCTTTTGGCAATTTTGGCTCGCCTATATCAACCCCGCTACAACTTTACTTAGAGAACATCACTCTGCCATAGGTTTATTGACATGGAATCACCTATGGTTTTTGCCCTATCTATGGGTGTATAGCATCATTGCGCTTTTGTTTAAACAGCCACTCATTTTATTTGCCAATACACGCAGGTTAAAACAAGTGCCTTTGGCCGTTATGGTGTTATTTTGCGTGGCCGCGTTAATCGCAATTTGGTGGGCGCTCAGTGCCAGTTATCCAAAAACCCATGACTTAATTAATGACTGGTACAACCATGGCAAATACTTCTTCGTCTTTTTGACAGGCTTTGTATTTGCCATACAACACAATTGGTGGCAAAGCGTTATTAAACATCGGGTTATTATGCTGGCAATGGCGCTGTGTTGTTACGCATTTATCATTGCCGACCGCCATGGCGTTTGGGCAACACTTGCCAGCCTGTATCAAACTAACCTGTCGGTTAAATTATTGTATGCCATGATACATGGGGCGAATCATTGGCTGTGGATGTTTACTGTGGTTGGTTTTGCAGGTTACTACCTCAATCGAAAAAACACGCTTATCAACTATGCTAATCGCGCCGTTTTACCCTATTACATACTCCACCAAACGCTGATTATTGTATTTGCCTGGTGGTTAAAAGGATTAGTAATACACCCCACCATCGAATCACTTATTTTGTTATTACTGACTGTTGCTGGATGCTACTTAGGCTACGAACTGATAAAGCGAAGTGTGGTGTTAAGCATGCTATTTGGTGTAACCAAAAAAGTACCGAAGTCAGCTATTGAGCAACCTCCTCACTTAGCAAGCCCCAATTAGGGGCTTGCGATGCACTTGCCAATAATTCACCGCCATAAGGGCCGTATCAAAGCTGTATCAACACCTAATGACGGAACAGCTTTTACGGTATTACAGTGAATTCGCCGTACAAAAAGCGCAACTCACCTCACTAAATTTTTAGTAATTGTTGCAAGAGTTACTCTTTATCAATTAACTACCTTGATCTTATTTAAACTTTTTTCTCAACTATTCCTCTTTATATGCAAATAACACTTCGTTATACCGTTTCATTACTTGTGAATATATTGTATACAATATATTGTTAGCGATGAAAGGTTAAAGCCAAACATAATAATTACAAGCTCTAATGGAGATCTAACCATGTCTAACAATACCTTTAACTTAAATCGCCTTACTCTTTGCATGGGGGCTATCGCAGGCTTTGCGATAAGTGCACCGACTTTGGCACAAACCGATTCAATAGCGGAAGAAGCTGAAGTTATTACTGTCACAGGTTCTCGGATTAAACGCCAAGAGCTCACCACCAGCTCACCTGTCACGGTATTAGATAAAGTTGCAATAGAACGTTCGGGCGTCAGTACCGTTGGTGAATTGTTGCTGCGCTTGCCATCGGTTGTTGGTAGCCCAGCAAGCCCGCGCTCTGGCGGTAATAATAACGGTGCAGCGACAGTGCGCTTAAGAGGTTTATCTTCAAACAACACCCTAGTACTTATCAATGGTCGTCGTGTAAGTACCCGTGGCGTTAGCTCATCGGTAGATTTAGAAACCATTCCTTTTGATGCCGTTGAACGCGTTGAAGTGCTCAAAGATGGTGCGTCCGCTGTATATGGCTCCGACGCCATTGCTGGCGTTGTAAACCTTATCATGCACTCTGACTACGATGGCCTGAAAATCAATTTAGAAGCGGGTGAAAGCCGCCATGGTGATGCGGGGCAAAAGCGCGTGTCATTTACCTTTGGTGGCAATACCGATAAAGCCAACTGGTTAGTCAGTGCCAGCCACTTTAATGATGATGGCTGGATGCGCCGCGACAGAGACATCAGTAGTGAAGCCGATTTACGCCGCTTTGGTGAAGCAGGTACCAATTTACGCTCAAGTAAAAGCCCTCGCTCGTGGATTTTTTCAACCGATTATGAGCGCTTAGGCGTGACAGCTGTAGATGGTGCAACATGGAGCCCAACCACCGGCTATGATGTGAACGACTTTAGGCCGTTTAATGGTTATTGGTCTGATACGCCATCAGATGGTGCACACTGTGGTGCCAGTGCCCTGTGTGATAGCTTTAACTACCATGACTATGAAACAGGCTCTAACGAATATCAATCCACCACAGTGTGGGTATCTGGTGAATACGAAATAGCGCCAGACGCATCGCTATTTATGGAATATAACTCGGCAGATGTTAATAGCATTAACTATTTTGCCCCAGGTGCACTGGAGTTTGGCGATAACATCATTGTGTCTAAAAACAACCAATACAACCCATTTGATGAAGATGTGATTGTACAGCGCCGTATCACTGAAAATGGTATTTTACGCCCAAGGGATGCAGACTCAGATGTTGACCGCTTTACCTTTGGCTTAAAAGGCAGCATTGAAGATTGGGATTATGACTTTGTATATAGCCACCAGCGCAGCAAGGTTGTTGAAACCCGCGGTAAACAAATGTCATTGGCACGCTTGCGTGCAGCAGCGGGTGATTCACAAACTTGTCTTGATCGCGATGACGGCTGTGTACCTTTAGATTTAATTGGTCCGTATGGCTCGGTTAACCAAGAGATGATGAACTACATTTTCGCTCACAAGCCCACCAGCATCTACGACAATACATTGCGCTTTTTGAACGCTAATATCACCGGCGCCCCCTTTGAGTTACCTGCTGGCCCTGTTTATATCGCAACGGGTGCAGAAGTGCGCTGGGAAGATGCCTCTGTCAGCCATGATGTGGGTTTAAACACTGGCGATGTAGCCTTTATTGAACAAGTATCTGACACCACCGCTCCGACTCGAAAAATAGAAGAAGCCTACCTTGAGGCAGTGCTGCCACTACTGAGCGATATGCCACTGGTTGAATCGTTAGAACTGGAGCTTGCCGTGCGATATTCTCGTTATAGCGACTTTGGTAACACCACCAATCCCAAAGTTGGTCTAAAGTGGCAAGTAAATCCCGATTTATTAGTTCGTTACAGCTACAGCGAAGGTTTTAGAGCACCCACTTTTGGTGAACTATACACACCCAGCCAAAAAGGGTTTGTAAACGATACTGACCCATGTACCACAGATAACTGGTCAAATTTGCCTGGTTGTAGTGTAAGGGCACCGGGAGATTTAGGATATACAGCGAAAACTGGCGGTAACCAAGACCTAGAAGCGGAAGAAGCCGAGTCTTTCACTACGGGTTTTGTATGGACACCTGAGTCACTGGTTGATGGCCTCTCTATCACCTTTGATTATTGGAGCATTGAACAAACCAACGTGGTAGCCACTTATGGCGCAACCCGCAAAGTGTCTGAAAATGCTGCCAATCCAGCACTTTGGTCAAACACCGTGATCCGAAATCCAAACTCTGGTGCCATTGTTGAAGTCAGAGATATCTATGAAAACGTTGACCGTCGCGAATTATCAGGCTGGGAAATTGAGGGTCGTTACGATATCAAAGATACCCAATCAGGCAACTACAGCTTGCAGCTGGGCGTTTCTAAACTCAAAGAGTGGGTTGATATTGAGATTCGTAGCGGTGAAGAAAACCGCAATGATGCAACTGGATTGGTAACAAACGGCGCTTCATACCCCGAACTTAAAGTCAGTGGTGCACTAAACTGGACGTTAGATAATTGGAGCGCAAGTTGGAATGTAAGCTACATCGACAGCCTAGTGGATGATGACAACGATATGGTTGAACGCCCTAAGGTGGATGACTACTTTAAGCATGATTTACAGCTGAGCTACCAACTACCAGATTTTTGGGAAAGCAAACTCACCTTTGGTATTGATAACGTATTTGACCAAGATCCACCGATTTTAGCGTCTACTGTAGATGGCGGACACGATCCTTCTACATACAGCGCTAGAGGTCGTTACTTCTACGGTCGTATCAGCTTTAATTTTTAGGTTGTAATACAGCACTGCTGTACTATCAAATTGTTGGATGGCGCCTTAGGCTTATCCAACCTACATGCATATCCCTGTAGGTTGGATAAGTGGCAAAGTCACGCCATCCGACATTAAATTAGCATCATAGTGAAGTTACGAGTTAACGTATCGCTTATTCTGCTCACTACGTCATTCGTGCCTTGATCCACGCTTTCACAGGCTCCACCCACACCTTAACAGGTCGATAAAACGCGCCATGCGACAGCCCTGTATTGATCTCTATTTCTTCAAAAGAGCGCGTTTGGGTACTTTTTTTATCGAGGTCGGCACAGCTTCCTGATTTATCAGACTTTTCGTATATCGACAGCACATGACCATACACTTTAATGTCGGTGTGTTTTTTCCAAATCAAGCGCCCGCAACCAGCCAAAATTACCGTATTGACAGCCAAGTCTGACAACTTATCCGATGCCAGTCCGGTAATAAAAGCACCACGTGAAAAACCAACTAAAGTGATATGCTCAGGCTTTACGCCTTTTGCAACCAAAGTGCGAACTTGCCTATTGAGCTCATAGGCATAATCAAATGGGTCGGTATTCTTTGCCCTGTGATGCGCTATTAGCGTGTAGCTATCGTCGGCTAAGGCTTGCTTAACTGCGGGAAAGTCGTACTCCCCCCAACCATTTTTTGTTTCCACAGGCTTTGGGTTATCCCCCTCTACAATGTAGCCATGCGAGTAAAAAACAAATTTATCGTTTGCAGCTACCGACTCAGGTATGGCGTCGAGGATAGTCGCAGCTGAAGTGTAAAATGACACAATCGCGCCAAATAAACTAAGAATAAGAGAGCTGTTTTTCATATAGTTACTTCATTTTATAGTCTATTCTTTGTTGTTTTTGTATATCCAATACAACCCCTGTACAGCGGTGGTTGGGAATGCTGTTTCATGATTAGCCTCTGGGATCACCAATAATTTCGCTTCCAGATGTCAATTTTCTTAGCTTGCAGCAGCTCATAAAAAGCTTTTGCATCACCAACCATGTCATTATCCATATTGGCTTTGGGTTCTCAAATGGTAAGGATGTTTGTACGCTTACTGTTTGCCACTGTTTAGCAACATCAACTTGTACAACATGAAGATAACGAGCGACCAAATGAAGATTGTTAAAGGCACCATGGTGGTCACTCACATACACCCCACCTTGAGCTGCAACTAAGTTATTTGCACATCGCTGTGAGGACATCATGCATATCGCGTTATTTGGTAAAAAAGTAAGCCCTGTTCGCAAAGCTCTACCAACCCTCGGTTTATCAGTGTATCGACGCTTGAATAATCAATTTTGTCGGCATATTGACTGGTCGTATAAAAGCATGGGTTGCTTTTGTCTAAAAACATGAAATGATAGTTTTTATATAACTGAGACATCTGTACTGGCGTGCTCAACCGTGACATGCTTTCCCCCCCTCTACTTGCAGCATATAATAGTGCCCACCGACAAACCCTGCTTGTTCTAAGCGCTGCTTAATCATCTCCAAATGCCGCTTGCGGTTTGACAATGCGACAACTAAGTTAAAATATCTCTGCCCATTTTGCGCTTGCTTACTGATGAGGTTGTTAAGTACTAACACACAAATATCGACATGTGACGTATACGCCAATGCTTTATCGGTGAAAAGCTGAGCAAGTTTTTGCTTAACCTCAATGGCAGCCGACTCATCAGTATCTAAAGTCATATACAGTTGGTAATGTCGCTGCTGTTCTTGAGAACCTTCGGCTTGGACAAGAGACGTTCGTGCCAAAGAAGGATTTGCTGCGCTATAAACAGTTAGACATACAATAAATGCAAAACAACAGCACGCCAATGTTAAGCCTTTTACAAAATAACCAATCATGATGTTTATTTGAGCCCCATTCATCAGCTATACCTCAAAATACCAAACTAACGATATTTATTCAGTCTCAAATTTTCGCTGTTCTTAAAACTTTGCGCGCAAAAACAAGCTTGCTAGTATGGTAACACCAAGCCAACTTTGGCGCGTTAAGGATATACCATGCACAACACGCAATTTACAATCAAAACGATGAGCAAAACCGATTTGGCACTCGCTGTTGAATGGGCCGCGCAAGAAGGATGGAATCCGGGGCTCAGTGACGCCGACTGTTACTACGCAGCAGACTCGAACGGCTTTTTAATGGGCTACTTAGGGGGTGAGCCTATCGCCTCTATTTCCGTGGTTAAATACAACAATGAGTTTGGTTTTTTGGGGTTTTATATCGTTAAGCCTGAATATCGTGGCCAAGGTTATGGTTGGCAACTCTGGCAAGCGGGTCTTGAGTATCTAAAGGGCTGTAATATTGGCCTTGATGGTGTGCTTGCGCAGCAAGACAATTATAAAAAGTCAGGATTTAAACTGGCTTATAGCAATATTCGTTATGAAGGCAAAGGCGGTGCAATCGCTCCCGCTAATCCAAACATCGTGCCGCTATCAGAATTACCGTTTGAGCAGCTCTGTCAATACGAGGCTGATTTTTTCCCAGTCGAACGCCCACGTTTTTTACAACAATGGATCACACAACCGGGTTGCTATGCGCTGGGCATCTTAGAGCAAGGTCAACTAGCAGGTTACGGTGTTATTCGTCCATGCCAAACAGGCTTTAAAATTGCACCTTTATTTGCCGATAGTAGTGAATTGGCCGATTCTTTATTTTTAGCCTTAAGTGCGAAAGTCTCTGCTTCTGAGGCTATTTTTCTGGATGTACCAGAGGTAAATGCGAAGGCGCTTGCTTTGGCGCAGCACTATGAGATGCAACCCTCATTTGAAACCGCTCGAATGTACACAGGGGATAGTCCGGATTTACCACTGGCACGCATTTTTGGTGTTACGTCATTTGAAATAGGCTGACCAAACTCACGATTCAATGCACCGAAAAAGGCCTTAAGCAGCGCTTAAGGCCTTGGCAGATTTACAGCAAAGCTTGATTATTCAGAAAGTGACTCAGCTGGCGTTTCATCTTGTTTTGGTTTGCTAATAAGCTGCTCTAGCTTGAGATCAGCCAAGCTATCATAGGTTGCTTGTGATACTTCAAACCAATAAGGCAAGTCAGTGCGTTTTACAAAGCGGCTATCATTTTGCTCTGTAAACGCAAACGTGTATTGCTTGCCATTATTGCCTATCACACTCAACTGCTCGCTTGGTTCGTACTGCTGTGCTGATACAGTAATAAAACTAAGCTGTGAGAAGGTATCAGCAACGCTTTGCACTTTTTGGGAGTCAATTTCCTGCTCACTATCTTGCGGTGTTATTGACGTTGCCAACTGCCATTTTTTATTTTGCTTTTCTAACACTAAAGAGTTGTGTTCAATACGTGTTATATCACCTACAGCAAGCGATGATTTATCCAGCCAAGCATCTGCATCAGCACTCACTTGATAAGCGCTAAACTCAACACTGTACACGTCATCTTGCTCGCTATTACGTACATATAGCTTTTTAAAACTCGGTGATTTACCCAGTAGTAGTGTTTGCTTGGTGCCATCACTTAAGGTGTAGGTTACTTGTTTGACAAAGTTATCTTCAGCCACGGTAAACCGACTATGACTGGCTTTTGAGTCAACCACGGGCCACACCGCTTTTAGTGCACTAAGTTGATTGATAACCGTATTAACATGAGTGCTATTCAAAGCCAGTTCAGGGTAGCTTTCTAAATACCAATCAGCGTCTTTTTTATGCAGTGAAAGTTGCTTATCTCCTTGTTGAATATCAACTTGGGTTATGTTCTGCGCGTCCAGCGACAGTATCGGCGTAGTCACAAATTCACCTTGCTGAGCATCTTTGAAATATAACCACCCAGCGACCGTCAGTTGCAGTGCCAGTAACGCAAATAAACCATTTAAGTATTTACTCATAACTTACACTCCTATTGTGCTATCCAAGCAAGGTACTGCTGCTGTTTGCGCTTGCGCTGCATTTGTGCCCAAAACGCCATTGCTAATAGCATCAGTAGCGCAAAAGCATAGTTGCCATATTCCCACGCTTGTTGCTCACTTTGCTCCAATGGCGCCAAAGTACGATTAAAGCTGCCTCGTGAGCGAATACTCATTAAGGCTGTATCTTCAAGTGCCCAATCCACTGCATTTACCATCAGCTGTAGGGCATTTAAATAATCACTTTGCGATACGCCCCCGCTCAGCTGTAGCACCTGATCTTGTACAAAATCATTAGAGCTAAACAAGATAATCCGAGCGCTGTCGCTGGCGTGTTTGATCACACTAGAGACTTCTAGCGTTTGAGGCTCTGGGGCTGTCTCAGTGTCTTGCTCTGCATCTTCTTGTGTTTGCTGTTTTGTTAACAACGGGTTTTCTTTATCGGCAAAGAAAGAATTGAACTTGCCTTGCGCTATAACACCCAGTAAGCGCTTGCTGGTCTCACTTTCAGAGAGATAGCTTGCTTCACCTTGCTCATTGAGCTTTGGCATGATGTCAACAGATGACGAAGTCCAAGCTTTGTCGGAGCTTTCAATCAAAGGTGTGTAAGCAATGTCACTGCGCGCTTTATCAACTGCAATAGGCGATGCCCAAGCCATGGTCAACTGTGGTAACTGCGAAGTAATTAAGTTGTCTTTGTTGAGGCCATCTCTGACATCTACAAAGTATGGGTAATCTAGCATGCGCATTTCCTGTAATTGGAATCCTCCTACATTGCGCGTTATCGGAATCGGGAATGCCGCATTGCTTGGGTCCATAACTAAGCTGTCTTCGATTGTTAAACCATGATGCGCTAACCAATCATTTAAGCCGCTTTGATGATGTTGCATGGCCAGCGTACCGCGACTTAAATCCACACTGTACGGCGAAGTTGCTGCCACCACAGTACCGCCTTTCATCAAGAACTGATCCACGGCAAATAACTGCTTTTCGTCCAATGAATCAGGTGCCATTAGCATCAAGATGTCCGCCTCACCTGAGACTTGTCCATCAGTTAAATCCTCTTTTTGTACATTAAGCTGCGCGCCTAACATCTGCTCAAGATTTCTAAACTGGGCTTGTGGCATACCATAGCCACCAGGCTTAGTTGCTGCTACAAACGCCACGTTTTTGGTAAAGCCTTTGGCAAAGCGTTTAATAGCCGCATTTAGGTTACGCTCAAAGCTTGAGGCTTGCATATCTTCAAGAGGAATTTGTACAACTTGCTCACCACCTGACAGCGTTAAATAAAAATAAAATGACTCATTTGAAAATAAGCTTGTGCTCATTGGTTCAAAGCCATAATCCTGGCCGATTTGTTGAGCTACCAGTCCACCATTGGCTTCAGGCTCAATCAGGTTAATTGTAAATTTGCCTTGTGCTTTTAACTCAACCTGTTGAAGTTGCTCGTTAAGTGTTTGTTTAAAAGTAACCAACTGTTCAGGCAATTTGTCATCCGCTGAGATATAACCAGTAAAGGTGAGCGGCTGGCGCACAGTATCAAATAGGTTGCCCGCGCTTTGGTAATCTTGCAGCACCGATTTGATTGCGCGAGTGATATCGTGCTCAGGGTTACGCAGCAACACTTCAACGTCAGACTCTGCTCGGGCATTCACTTCAATCAAGTCTCTAAAGCCTAACACTTGATGTTCATCACCATATTGCACCACCACGTTAAAGTAAGAGCTGACAACCGATGCTTGGTATCTGTCTGCTACTTGGAATGGCACGGGTTTAATACCAAATTGCTGATTGGCCTGCGCTTCAAGCTCAGGATGCTGTTGCGGGTCGATAATTTCCACTCGCACGCGCCCATCAGCTACCACTTGATACTCTTCCAATAAATCTGTTAATTGCGGCACCAATGGGGCGAGCAATGGGTGAGTTTTGTCACTGAAGTAACCACGGATCAATAAAGGCTCTTGCAATTGCGCCAAGTACATTTGCGTGGCGTCAGAAATGGAGTACTGTTGGCCTTGTGTCGTGTCTAGTCGTAACTTGGGGAGCTGCCCTAACCATAAGTTGGCTGCCAGCACATTGATTGCCAATAAAGCACTCATTGCCTGCCAACGCTTGTGATGCGTGGTGCGCTTGTGTAAAACCCAACGCTCTTGCTCAAGAAAGTAGGTGTTCAATACTAAAAATACCACGCACAGTGAGACATAATAATACAAGTCTCTTAAGTCAATCACGCCTCGGGTGATATCTTCAAAACGCGCACCAGTACCAAGTTGGCGAAAAAGCTCTGCATTACTATGAGTGAAAAAGTCGGTGATAGCCGCTGTGCCAACAAAATAGAAACCACCACACACGGCACTCGCAACTAACAAGCTTACAATTTGATTATCACACCGTGCAGACACCGCAAGACCAATGGCCATATAAGCACTGCCCAGTAAAAGCACTGCAAGGTAGCCAGACAGTACCGGCCCCCAATCTAGCTCTCCTAAAATGCTCACCGTAATAGGTAAAGGTAAGGTGATGAGCAAGGCAACCAAAATTGCCTGTGATGAAATTAACGAAGCTGGTGGTGTACTTGGCAAAAAACTCCAATTGATTATTTTAGACGATGGCAGTGTGCCACAAACAGCCGTACCTGCAGCTAAAAAACTGGTGCATGAATACCACTGTGATGTTCTCATTGGCAACCTACTGTCGAGTTCACGTATTGCTGTTAACCTTGATGTTGCAGAGGTAGAAAAGGTTCCTTATCTGAGTTTTTCATTTTATGAAGGGTCAATTAAGGGGCGGTATTTTTTCTCGTTTGCGGCTTTACCTAATCAGCAAATCGACAAAATGATCCCCTATATAGCTGCTCGCTATGGTATGAAGTTTTTCTTCGCGGGCGCCAATTACGAATGGCCCAGAGGCTCTATTGATGCGGCCAAGCATGCGCTAGCCCAGATAGGGGGAGAAGTAGTTGGCGAAGAGTACCTTCAGCAAGGTTCGATTGATTTTCGCAGTATGCTTTATCGGCTTTATACCTCAGGCGCTGATGTATTTGTGTCCTACTTTGCTGGCGCCGACCAAGTAAACTTGCTAACACAATTTTCTGAAATGAAACTCAAAGGTCGTATGGCAGTGGTAATGGGCCATTTTGACGAAGTCATGGCCGCAACCTTACCGATGGAAGTAAAAAGTGGCTTTTATTCAAGCAATACTTACTTTATGTCGGTACCCACAGAAGAAAACCAACGTTACCTTGAGCGATTGCAACGCTTAGAATCGATAGATGGGCTATTACCAGATCGCAACGGCGGCTTAACTAATTTTGGCGAAGGTACCTACTTGTGTGTTAAAGCATTTGCGAAAGCTGTTGAGCAAGCTAACTCCTTAGACACCGACGCAATCATCAGCGCACTTGAGACCATAGAAGTAGATAGCCCTCAAGGCCATGTCAAAATGGACCCTATAACGCATCATGCTTATGTTAATAACTACTTGAGTCGGTGCAATCAATCGGGCGAGTTCGAAATCATTGAATCATTTGGGCAAATCAAGCCTGTGATCCCACATCGATATAAGCACCACTTTGAACAGTCTGGGCTAGACAACTTTACGCCACATGAGGAGCCCAAGTTAAACATTGCAAGCTGGCAGCTTGTTAAAATATTTTCATATCGCGAGGTGATGGACTGCCTAGTAAATCACAAACCTATATATGACCTTCCGGATTATATCCACACCGGTTTAGTGGCAGAAAAACATGCCCTTACAGAATATTTCGCCAGCAAAGAGCCCATGTTTATGATGGGTAACTCTGCTGATGGATACCAATTTAGAGTGAAGATCATCCCGCTTGTGGGCAGTGAAGACGCTAATTTAGCGATATACGAGTCTAAGGGCGACTATACCCCCCAACTGTCAGATCAAGTCCTCGCGCACGCTGACGTCGCTGTGATAGCCACGGATGAAACAGGGCATATTATTGTCGCAAATGAGTCTGCAACTATTTTATTTGGTTATGCAAATTGAAGAGTTAATTGGGCTACATATTATCCATTTGATCCCCCCTCGCTTTAGAGATAAGCATGACCTGCACTTTAAGCAGTTTTTACAGGCTAAAGATACGCAACGCAAAATGGGCAGTCGCCAAGAAATATATGGCTATAGAAAAGATGGCTCTGAATTTCCAGCCAATGCTTCAATTGCCAAAACCAGCTCAAGTGGTTTGCAGGTGTTAACCGTCACTATCGTTGATATTTCTGAGCAAAAAGAACAGCATGAGCAGCTCGAATGGCAAGCTAACCACGATACACTTACCCATTTACCTAATCGCTCTCTGTTTCACCGTAGGTTATCTACCGCATTGCGCCGCTCTCATAATACCAATACTAAAGTTGCGCTGTTATTTATCGATTTAGATCACTTTAAATCTATCAACGATATTTTTGGTCACGACTTTGGCGATATGTTGTTGGTGTCGGCTGCAAACCGCCTTTTAGGAACTATTAATCCAGGCGATACGCTTTCTCGTTTTGGTGGCGATGAATTTGTGGTGTTGTGTGACAATGTCGATGATGTTGCTCAAGTCAAAACACTCGCTCATAAAATAAACCAACGGCTAAAAGAGCCCTTCAATGTGCTCGATCAAATTGTTTATTTAAGCTGCAGTATTGGCTTTTCGATGGGTTATGGTGCATATGAAAGTGCCAATACACTTGTACGAAAAGCCGATACAGCGATGTACGAAGCAAAAGATAAGGGCCGCGATGCAATTTTAGAATATGACCCACATCTTGACTCGCAAATGAAAAACAAATTCGATATTGTCTATGACTTAAGGCGAGCCATTAACGATGAAAGTTTTTCATTGGTCATTCAGCCAATTGTGGACCTATCGAGTAATAAAGTAATTGCTGGAGAAGTATTACTGCGCTGCACAACTCCTAGAGGGGAAATTTCTCCTGCGGTATTTATACCCGTCGCAGAATCTATTGGTCTTATTAATCTAATTGGTGAATGGGTAATAATCCATGCCTTCGGAGAATTAAGTAAGATGTCCGAGCATATTGACTCTGGGCTGTTAAAATACATCTCTATCAATATTTCAAATAACCAGTTGTGCCAACCGGATTTTCTGAAATTTATTACCTCTGAGCTTGCTAAATATGACCTCTCTGCCCGCCATATTTTATTAGAAATAACAGAAACATCCATAATGAAGAATGAAACACATGTTAAACATGTGCTCGCAGAGCTTGCCGAAATTGGCTTTAAAATTGCCATTGATGATTTTGGTACAGGCTACACCTGTTTCAATCAGTTGCTAGAGCTGCCCATTGACTGTTTGAAAATAGATAAAACATTTATTGATAAACTCGAAAGTGATGAAAAAAGTCCGGTGCTAATACATACCATTAGCAGCTTAGCTAACTTTCTCGGCTTTGATGTGATCACAGAAGGCGTCGAGACCAAAGAGCAATTGAAAACCTTACACTATTTAGGCTGTTATCGGATCCAAGGATACTTGTTTTACAAACCAATGACGTTTTCAGAATTTGAGCAACTTCTAGCGGCTAACGAATCAACAAAAATTGATTTTTAGTCAATAATCTAGACACCTGTAAATTATCGCAGTTGTATTGTTTTAAACCTTTTGCCACCGTGGCGCGTCTTAATGAAGAAAACAAACAAGGAAAACTTAATGCGCCCTCTACAAAATGGATTACGCTTAATTTTTGCAAGCATCGCCATGCTTATCTTTGCCACCAACGCAGTAGCATCTGAGGCTTCTGTAAAACCATTTGCCCATCACCTCAGCGTCGCTCAAGCTTTGGAAGACATTGAGCAATGGTTTAACTGGTTACACCAAACTCACCCAGATTTGTCTCATAGTGTTAAAAATGTCGATGAGTTTTATAACACTGTTGCACAAATCAAAGCATCAATAAATGCCCCACTAAGCGCAATGCAATTATGGCAAAAAATGGCGCCACTTAATTCTTTGCTCGCCGATGGTCACCTAAAAGTGGGACACGGTTCATCAGCTCAATGGCGTCAGTGGATAAGCGAAGGCGTTGCTTTATTTCCATATGAAGTGCAAATATCAGATGGTTTAATTATTATAAACAGCGAGTTAGCTGAACAAGATAGTCAATATAAAGGGGCTAAAATAGTTTCTGTTAATGGTAAAAGTGGCGAAGCTATCTTAAACACACTTCTCACAAACACACATGGCGATACTTTGGCGTTTCGTGAAAATGTTTTGCAAAGCCAGTTTAATCGACTGTTTTATATGACCTTTGGTCCTCAGGATACATTTTCTATCACGCTGGAGCGCAATAATAATATTCACAATATCACCGTTAAAGCAAAAGCGGCCATTCCGAGCAGCCTTGCTAAACAATCATTTGCGCAAGCGTTTAACATTACCTACAGCAATACAACGGCTTTACTGACGGTAAATACGTTCGCTTGGGATGATTTCAAACAGTTTCTTGATTTTATGGACAATACTTTTAGCGCAATCAAAGAAAGAAATGTGGACCATTTAGTTATCGACATTCGCAATAACGGTGGTGGTAATGACGATATGTGGATGGCTGGTATTCTGCGCTACATTGCCGATAAACCTTACAGACACTTTTCAACTTATCGTTCAAAAATACTATTGAAATACCGAGATCCTGGGCAGATAGTTGGTGATATAGAACAAGGTGAAAATACTCGTTTAATTCAGCCAGAGCCAGAACTCGATAATTTTTATCACGGCAAAACGTCATTACTAATTGGCACAGGCACTTATTCATCAGCTATCGTCTTTGCCAATACAGTTCAAGATTACCATTTTGCACAACTTATTGGCTTACCTACAGGTGGACGCAGCACGCAAAGTGGCGGCATTCAGTTTATGTCATTAAACCATAGCCAATTACAAATGATCTCTCCTCGCTTTTTACTCACACGTCCAAGTGGCATTAAACAAATGACGCCTGTGCAAAGCGAATTAACCTTATCACAAGCGAATCTTCCAAAAGCACTCACAAGCAGTCTATAGCGACCTTTAAAATGTAGATAACACACAAAGCATCTAGGCTTTGTGTGTACTGCCTGCCATATGAAATCGTGACTTAACATCAAGTTTTTCGATGAAAGCAATCGTTTTTATTTGCTAACAAAAATTTATTGATGATCCCGTAAAAGCATGGACCAAAGTGATGAATCTCGATAGCTAAGCCGTATTAACAAATACCAAAAAGGCACTATCGGGTGCCTTTGTTTTTCTCGGTTCCCATATAGCAATTGAGAAGTTTTTTATCTTCCGCTTAAACACCAATTTCAGTGCCAACACAAGTAATTTCACCCGCACCTTTTAACACTCCATATTTCTTGCACTATTGCAACTTAGCCTCGCGCCACTGAATTTATCGCACTCAGAAATCATTATAAATTTAAGGAACAAACAATGGCGTTCAAACTAAACTCTCTGTGCCTAGCCCTATCTCTGGGCTTATCTAATTATGCTGTAGCATCGTGCAGTGGTATTGCCGGTGATGCATCGGTTTACCTAGATGGCATGTTGCTAAAGATCACCGGCTCAAATGACAGTGAAAGCTATTCATTAAGCTCTTCAGGTGATGAGCTTACCGTTACCAGAAAGGTAGGCAATAGTTCAAGTTGTGAGTCTTTTTTCTTAAGCCAAATTAGAATGATTGACGCTCGACTCGGCAAAGGTGATGACAGCTTTGATGCCAAAAATATTGCCATACAGCAAATGCTATTTGGCGAAGATGGCAACGATACGCTAACGTCAGGAAACCAAGCTGACACCATCTATGGTGGTGCAGGAGATGACACCATATCGGGTAATGGCGGTAACGACCGTCTTTTTGGTGAAGACGGACAAGACGTAATCCACGGTGGTGCAGGCAATGACCATATATCGGGCGGCAACCATCATGACCAGCTTTTTGGCGATAATAACGAAGACATGCTGATGGGCGATGCGGGAGGCGACTTGCTGATGGGTGGTCAAGGCAGAGATATCCTAATAGGTGGTGCCGATAACGATTATCTTGGTGGTGGATGCCGTCTAGCAAATGCTGGCAATGGTTATATCTTTGAGCAAACTGGCTGCAATAGTAACAATGACGGTGACGATACCTTATTTGGTGGCCCTGGAGATGATGTACTCAGTGGTGATGCGGGTAATGATAAGCTGTATGGCGACGACGGTGACGATTACCTAACAGGTAACAGCGGGAGAGAAGATAGGCTCTACGGTGGTAACGGCAATGATGCCCTGTTCGAAAGTGGCGATGACGAAATCAACAGCGTTCGCTGGCATAAAGCCTATGGCAATGGAGGTGATGATATTCTGTTTACCTATCATGAAAACTCTGAACAACATGGTGGCAGTGGCAACGATGTGATCATTACGTCTTCAACTGAATACGAAGCCAAAATTGAAGGCGGGAAAAATGCCGATTACATATGGACTGCAGATATGTTTCCGCAAGGTAGTTGTGGCTCAGGTGATGATAAAGGGGTACTTTTCCTTGACAGCTGTGAAGGGATCACTTGGGTAGACGATTGGCAAGGCCTGCTATCAAAAGTGGATAAAAAAAGTAACTTCACCAACCCATACTACAAAGCGGCCAATACCGTGGTAGAAATGCCAGGCACACATACTGGTTTTGATAAAGGTTGGCGCAGTTTTGTTGTAAGACCAACCACACTGTACGATATTGTTTCAAGTGTGGTGTTTAAACGTTGGTTAGAGGACCAAAGCACTGCGCCATACTCATATTATGAATGGCGAGTTGACTATAACATGAGTGGCACAGCGATATATGGCACCTATTTCAATAAGTTAGAAAATAACATAGCTTATACTTATAAAAATTTGATCCAACAAATCGCAACTTGCTACAGCCCAACTGGCGTTATCATCGACTGTGAATAGATAACCAACCCGCTAAGCTTCATGTAAAAACAGCCCAACACTTTTACTGTTGGGCTTGCTCTATAATCTAGCACAACTAACGATTAACACTCAGTTTCTGATTTAGCCACAGCGCGACCATGATGATAGTGCCACCAATAATTAAGCGAGGTATGTCTGCATCTCGGTTCCAAATCACCACATTAACTAAGATACCCGCTGGGATCAGCATATTATTCATCACCGCTAAGGTTCCCACGTCAACTTGGGTTGCTCCTTTATTCCAAGCAAAATAACCCAACCCAGATGCAACAATGCCTAAGTAGACTAATACACCCCATTGAGTAAACGTTGTGGGCAACCGCTGTGCATTTCCAAACAGCGCAAAACAACTTAGCGCAACAATTAGAGCCCCAATAAAAAACCAACCAAACACATTATGCTGATTTAGTTCACGATTTTTCATCAAGCGTTTATAACCCACCTGCCCTGCGGCAAAGCACAGGTTGGCGCCTTGCACTAGCAACATACCAACAATAAATTGACCATCAACACCTTCATAACGAATAGCAACAGCCCCAGCTACTGCCACAAGTGCAGCGAATAAAAATTTACCGTTAACATGCTTATTAAGTAAATCGTTAAGTAAGGTGATATACAAAGGCGTCATTACCGTAAACAGTAATACTTCTGGCACGCTTAAATATAAAAAGGAGTGATAATAAAAGCCATACATTACGCCCAATTGAATGGCACCAATGAGCATAAGCTTGCCAACTAACATCTTGTTGTTAAGAGGTATTTTAAGAAACGGTAAAAACACACACGCAGCTAAAGCGATACGTGTGAGCACGCTGAACCATGGGTCAACTTGGCCCGCCAAGTAAACTCCAATTAAACTAAACGAAAAAGCCCAAACAAGGGTGACAACACCAAGATAATACATACAACAGTTCATCAACTTGTAAACCTGAACTTGGGATAAGCAACATGCTACAGCACTGCTCTTTTCGCGTATTTCTGCGTTTAATTCGCTAGCAATAGCTCGCTATTACGTACGCGAACTCGCCTTGAACTGCACAAAAATAGCAACACTGTATGATTTGGTCTGGTAATGGATTGATACAACTAACTTTGTCATATCCATTATCCCGAGTTCAGGTTAATAAAGTTGTTATGCTACACAATCAAGGATTTAAGTGCTAGCGAACTGTCTAACAACAGAGGTTTTGTTCACTCATCTTTAAGTAACTGATATAAAGTATCCAAACGCTTATTTACTCGATGACTTTCGTAGTATGTGCCAAACGCCACAAGAAATATTAAAAACAATAATAAATAAGAAATCGGCTGAGCCAAGATCTGTGGAAACAGTGTAATGATCCCTAACAGTATAAATATGCCAAAAATCGCACGAAAAAATAACGCGGTGCCGCTAGGCCTTAACTTTTCAAACTCATGTCTAAGCGTTGAACTTTGTTGCTTTGCATCAGTGCAATATGCTTATCTATATCGTCCGTGTTCATTTTCAATCCTTCAACCTATAACAATGTCTTTGCTAAAAAGAAACACCCTATAACAGGGACGCCGATTATACACATTCCTATTTTAGCTTCTAGAGCAATTACATTAATTTTTTATGTTCAAAAAGTTATCCTTACTATGTCACTTTGTGCAATGAGCGATTCAACCAACGCTAGTTGTTGAGTGATAGGATTGATATCAAAACTCAAACCAAATCGACTTTGTCCAATTGAAAAACACTCAGGCTCAATGTTAACTCGGCATCTATGCGATTGAATACGCTGTGACTGAGTAAAATTAAAATATAGCTGCACATTCCTTACTTGCCAGCGATGTGGACTGGCTGATTGTCGTTATGCGATAACTTGCTGTTTAGCCTACCCTAGCAGCTAGTCATAAGCGAACAACCAAGTTTGCATCTTAGGCTCATCAACCACTGCATGTGCAAGGTTTTCGTCTAACGACACATACGCCATTAGACTATATCCCCCTAAATTTTGTACCCCCTCTCATTAGTAATATTACCCTAAATAAACACCTGACAATCATTTGTTTTATTTTTCACAATTATTTGTTAGTGTTTTGTTGTCGGCTAATTTCGACGCAATGGGCAAACCATTCGAAAGGATGGGGCGCAAAGTCACCGGTCTAAGGGACATAATGTCCTATGATAGCGGGATTGCTAGCGCAGCCAAGCTATTGTGCTGCCTATCTTTCCGTTCCAAATGACCAAGTTGTTTATATTTGGAGCAAAGTACATGATGTTATTAACAAAAGGCAAACTAGCCATATTATATGGTTGTATTAGTTTTGCTTTCAGCTCTGCGGCCCATGCCGCCCCCAATGTTGCAACAAAAGCAGCACTGCCAACACAAGCGATTGAAAACTTACCTGAGGGAAAACTCAAAAAAAGTCTTGAAAACCTGCCACCACATGCACAACAAAAAGTGCTCGTGCAACTTCAAGCATTAGGGATCCCAGCCCTTGATATGCTACTGATGGAAGCAGACAACAGTGGTGAATTATTTTACATCGAAGAAGGTTTAACAGAGCAAGCCGTTATCAGTGACGAACAATACACTTTACCGACGGTTGATGTATTCAAATTACACAGTAATCCAAGTTCTGCCAACAAAGTATTCTTAGATTTTGATGGCGGGCAAATTAGTGGTAAAGCATGGGGTGGCGGCGCAAGCTACAATGCAACTCCTTACGATTTAGATGGCGACCCAACTACTTTTAACGATACCGAGCGAGCACGCATCCATGAAATTTGGAATCGTATGGCGGATGACTTTGCAGCGTTTGATATTGATGTAACCACTGAAGCCCCTAGCGAATTTAACGCCAACACTGGCTGGGTGTTATTTACCAAAGATGTAGATACATCTGGTGGGGCCATGCCACATCAAGGGGCTGGAGGCGTGGCCTATGTAAACGTCTGGGGGCGCAGCAACTACGCTTACTATCAACCAGCATTTGTTTATTACAACAGGCTGGGCAGCGGTTTTGCACCGTATATGGCAGAGGCTGGCTCTCATGAACTTGGTCACAACCTTGGCTTAAGCCATGATGGCACTTCAACACAAAGTTATTACACAGGTTTAGGCAGTGATAGCTAACCAAGTAGCTGGGCACCTATAATGGGCGTCGGTTACTACAAAAACGTCACACAGTGGAGCAAAGGCGAGTATCCAGACGCGAGCCAGACTCAAGATGATATTGCCATTATCAACGATAAGCTTGGCGGTTCAGCAGATACACATGGACAAGCTGCAAGCCCTGTATCGTTATATGTGGATAGCAGCGGGCATTTTTCGGCAACCAATCGGGAAATTGACCCTGACAGCATCATTGCCGAAAACAAAGACAGCATTCAAGTAGGTGACAGCGACTGGTTTCAATTTAGCGCAGGCGCTGGCCCCGCTGAGTTGTATGCCACACCCGCATGGGATGCTTTCACACGCAGTACCAGACGAGGCGCTAATTTAGATATTGGCATGCGGTTATACGACAGCACTGGTGCGCTTATTGCCACCAGCAATAGCAACAGTGAAACCAGCGCCAGCATTCAAATCGACCTTGCAGAGGGTATTCACACTCTTGAAATATTTGGTGCCGCGGGACCTTACGCCAGTGACTATGCAAGCCAAGGACACTTTTACTTGCAAGGTAATATTGTGCCCTCAACGCCCGATACAACACCACCAGATCCAAACCCGATGGGCTTTGCGCAAGCTCCTAATGCAATCAGTGATACGCAAATTGCAATGCAAGCCACCGTTGCAACTGATGACAGTGGCACCATGGTTAGTTATCTATTTAGCTGCACTCAAAACACAGCTCAGTGCACAAGCAGCGGTTGGCAAAATGATGTTAATTACATTGCGACAAACCTGACACCACTGACACCATATTGCTTTAGTGTTCAAGCAAAAGATATCAGTGGCAATACCACGCTCGCTTCACAAAGTGTCTGTGCAACAACCCTCGCTACACAGCCAAAAGCTGAGCCACCCGCAGCACCCAGTAACTTAAGCGCTGTCGACGGGCAAAATGCTACAGCCTTGTTAAGCTGGCAAGATAACAGCACTAATGAGCAAACTTTTGAAGTGCAAAGAGAGTCCCAACACAAAAGCGGCCGTTGGCAGGCACCTCAAATTGTTGCGCTATTAAGTGCTGATAGCGCTGATTATAGTGATGTCAGTGACACTGGAACTTTCCGCTATAGAGTACGTGCCAACAATGATGTGGCAAGTTCTTCGTGGACGAGTTGGGTAACAGTGACTGTTACTAACACCAATAGCGGCGGCCCCGATAAGCCTTGTAAAGGCAGAAAATGTAACAATTGATCAGACATATCTCCCTTAGATATAACCACAAAAAAAGCAGCTATTGGCTGCTTTTTTTAGCGCTAACGCCTTCAAGTGGCAGCGCTAAAAAGCTGTTGCGCAACTAGGTATATGGCAATAAAAATCAAGCAGCCTCCCATCAATACATTAAATAACTTTAGCCGTTGAGGGTTATATAAAAAGCGGCTGAGCTTATCACCAAAGACCGCCCAAGCTGCGATAGATAGGTAACACACAACAAAATAGATAGATACAAAGAGTAACAGCTGCTGATGAGAGTGCGACAAATTAAATGCTGAGATCCCAGCAATACAGGCCCCCCAAGCTTTAGGATTCAACCATTGCAATAAAAATCCTTGTGCAAACCGAGGCTGCAACCCATCCTCTATTTTTAACAAAGAGCGACTGACCATTAATTGATAACCCATATAAAAAATAAACGCGTTGCCAAATACCCCTAAAATGTTTAGCAAAGTACTGTATTGCGCTAATAGCTGGAAGTAGCTCAAGCCCAACAAATACAGTAACAAAGTAAACCCAATAGTCGCCCCTGACACAAATGGCATTGCCTTTTTGGTGCCGTGATTGGTTCCCACTGAGAGCGTGATTAAGTTCACAGGCCCAGGCGAAATAGACATAGAAAGGGCAAACAAGCCCATGGCAAATATAACTGACACAGCAGACTCCTATCATTAACATTAGCGATAGTATGCCGCTGGACTTTAATTAAACTAGATAGCACAATTAGAAATTACTATTCTAAAACCCTTAACTATTAAGCTATGATCGATGAATTGAGAGCACTGGCTATTTTTGCCGAAACCGTCAAGCAAGGTTCATTTCGATCCGCAGCGCTGTCGCTACAACTTTCTCCTTCGGTGGTCAGCTATCAAGTAAGTGGCTTAGAAAAGCGCTTAGGTGTGGCGCTTTTATATCGCTCAACAAGGAAATTATCTCTCACAAATGAAGGCGAAAAGCTCTATCAGCATGCACAAGCTATGTTAACAGCGGCACAAACTGGTTTGAGCGAAATTAACCAAAATCACCAACAGCTAAAAGGCAAATTGACCATTAGCCTACCAACAGCGTTAATAAAGGCACCCATCACACAGTATTTAGCGCAATTCAGTAAGCAGTTCCCCAAAGTGACGCTTAATGTTCAGTACAAAGATGAACGCAGTGATCTTATTTACGAAGGGATAGACTTAGCCGTGCGCGCGGGCTACCTGCCTAGTAGCAACCTAAAGTCTCGGCGTTTGGGCGTTATCAAACGCCTTATGGTATGTTCAAGCTCGTACTTTGGGGCAAAAGCCGCTCCAAAACATATTCGCGATCTCGCTGATTGGAATTGGATAAGCTTGGCCATGCTGCCTCATAACCGTAATGTATTTAACGAACGAGGCGAAACTTTCCAGATCAAGTACCAAAGTAATGTTACCGTCAATAGTATCGAAGCCATGACTGAGCTATGTCTGCAAGGCCTTGGTGTGGCAACACCACCGGATTACCTAGTGAAAGACTATATTGAACAGCAAAAAATGGTGCACCTGTTCCCAAAGTGGCAAGTAGAAGATATCCCGTTATATGCCGTATGGCCAAATAATGTGCCTCAGCAAGGATTAGTTAAGTGTTTGCTAGACTATATTGCGCGCAGTGCTTTTTGATGTGGAAAGTTTTTAGAGAAAAACGTGCTTCTAAAGCGGGGCAGTCTAAAAAGCTGCCCCATACAAAATTAACGATAGAATACTTCTACCGTACCCTTTGTTTTCAATAATAATGGTTGGCCGCGACGGTCTAATGCTTTTGGTGAAGCTACTTTGATCCAACCTTCGCTAATGCAATACTCTTCCACATCGTTGCGCTCTTTGCCATTAATACGCACGCCAATCTCGTGCTGTAACACTTCTTCATTGTAAAAGCGACTGCGTGGATTAATAGAAAGCTGATCTGGAATATCTGGTCTTGAGGTTGTATCTGTCATTGTCTTAGTTCTTCAAAAAAATAAATTTGCGCTATTGTAGGGAATACTTGCAACACGCTCAACACAAAATGTGTTCAAGGCGAGAGGTGCAATAAGAAGTCTCTTTTTTCACTTTGAAAACAGTACGACTAGTTTGAACTTCATTCCCCAACAACTTCTGTTAAAAGCACTAGATTGTATGCGTAACCGAAGTTATCGCCCGCACGCATGGTCAAACTGCGTTCAAATATCAGCTGACATCTTTTTACCTAACCAATGTAATTTACTTTAGCAATTAATTAATGAGCTTTTTTAATGCCGTTTTGCACCATGTCTTTACCATTATCGAACACTTCTTGCGTTACCCAGCGCCCCAATAACAGCTGATGTTTATCATCAAGCACGGCAACAAAAGGACGACCATCACTATTATTGGTGGCCAGTGCAACACCTGCCGCATTTTCCAATCCAAGTCCGCCGTTTTCAACCGCACGTAAAAAAGACTCAAGCCCCTCTAGCGTATCGATTACATCGTTATCGTTGATCATAGCTGCATCACTCTTTCAATTCTTAAAACCCTAAGGATACCAGTGTTGGTATTATGGTTAAAAGCCTTGTTAAGCACTTAAACGCACAACTTTTACGCCATCATCAATACTAAATAATACCAACCCATAAACAAGTTTGACTGCCCAGCCACATTTAAAGTTGTGAATGTTAACCAAAAATGCTTCTCCAACCTATAAGTAAACTTTACTCATTACCTATCACGCCATCTACGGATTAAATTTATAAATTTAAATTTCAATTAGTTAAAAATAATTTAGCGCTATATTTATACAAATCACAATGATTCATTTCAATTCAAGATTTAACAACTTCCCCAGTGTTTTAATTGTTGAAAATAAAAACTCATCAACACTTATAAGCTCTTAAGGGGAAGTTATGTTCAAAAATAACAAGAAGAAACTGGCAGTTATTATTAGCCAATCGTTACTTGGGTCAGTGCTATTAGCACCTGAGTTAGTGCTCGCTCAAGACAATAACCAAGCAAATACACAAAGTGATGTAGAAGTCATTCAAGTTCGCGGTATTCGTGGCAGCGTTGTTAAATCACTCAATACCAAAAGATACTCCGACGCCATTGTTGATGCGGTAACCGCCGAAGATATCGGTAAGTTTCCGGACCAAAACGTTGCTGAATCATTGCAACGGATCACTGGGGTTTCAATTACCCGTCAATATGGTGAAGGTGAGCGAGTGAGTATTCGCGGTACAGGTGAAAGCCAAAACAGAACATTACTTAATGGTCAGGCCGTAGGCTCAGCCGATTGGTGGACCAACTCTGCGGCTAACCGAGGTTTCAATTATACTATGCTGCCCTCTGAAATCATTTCAGGTCTAGAAGTATACAAGTCACCTGAAGCCGACATTGATGAAGGCTCTATTGGCGGTACTGTTATTGTGAGAACACGTAAACCTCTTGATTTAGAAGCTAATAAAATAGCTGGTTCCATCATTGCACAGCACAGTCAAATATCGGGTGAAACCGACCCGCAGCTCTCTGCTATGTATAATTTTAAAACACAAGAAGAGGATTTTGGTGCGCTTATTTCAGTGGTGAGACAAGAGCGTAACCTGCGCCGAGATGGCTTAGAAGCTTGGTCTTGGACCTACCGCGATATCACCTTAGAAAACGGCACTGAAGTTAAAAACGTCTACAGCCCAGGCGGTGGTGGTTCGGCCATGTTTACACAACAGCGTATTCGTACTGGGATTAACTTGGCACTGCAATATCGTCCAAACGACAGTATGGATATTGCGTTTAATGCCTTGGATTCAACTTTAGAAGCGGACAATACTAACCAAAATTTCTTATGGTTGCCGGGCTATGGAAATTCTAAGTACACCGATATTACGGTGATTGATCATAGTACAGTAGGAAAAATGGTTGTTGGCGGTACACTGGGCCTATCACCTGATGGCAACAACATTCTAGATGAAACCAAAGTACGTGATTCAGAACTTAAAACCAAGTCATATGACTTGAAAGTGGACCATCTGGGAGAACTTTGGCAGTCGTCATATCACATCGGTTATACCAAAGGTTCTGGTGGCTCTCAAGCCGATCGCTCTGTCGGTTGGGAAGGGAACTACGTGCATAGCTTTGATACATCACATATCGAAGATGTACGTACCAGCTACGCGGCAGATCCAAAAGATGCGCAAAAATGGGATCTGGGGTTTTTACGCTACGATAACAACGATGCCAAAGACGATGAAACTTATTTTCAAGCAGACTTTAAGCGCCCTATCGATGTTGCCATTTTTAACCAACTCAAAGTCGGTATAAAGTACAGAGATCATTCGCGCTTCAACACCAAGCATACAACTGATAACCGCACCGACCTCAACTGGAACTTAGCAGATTACTCAAAGTCGATGCCATCTGATTATCTATCAGGACTTGGATCAGACGGTACGACGCGCAGCTACGCAATTACAGACTCAGATAAAATTCGCCAACACGGCGATGCTCTTGGTTGGAATTATCGAGTACTGAAGGCCAGTACCTTTGATATTAATGAAAAAATCACCGCCGCCTATATCAAAGCCAACTTAGATGCCGATGGCTTACGGGGTAACTTAGGGGTGAGGCTTGTGAATACCAAACAAACATCTTCAGCTTACGCGGGCCAAGCTGGTGCACAGGTATGGACAACGCAAGAGAAAGACTACTTTGATATTTTACCTAGCGTTAACCTAGCCGTTGATTTAGATGAAGATTTATTGATGCGATTCTCTGCTGCACGCGTTATGTCTCGCCCTGACTATGCGGATATGACGGCATCTACGTCATATAACTTAGAAACTCAAACTGGTACAGGTGGCAACCCCAATATCGACCCATACCGTGCCACTCAATTCGACGCAGGTATTGAATGGTACTTCAACGATGCGGGTCTATTCTCTGCGGTCTTTTTCTACAAAGACATACAGTCATTCATCGAAAGCAAACCCGCTTTGGAAGTTCATGAAGGTAAAGAAGTCCTTATCAGTCGCCCCATCAATGGCAAGGCTGGACGAATTCAAGGGTTAGAGTTTGGCTATCAACAGGAGCTATATGAAGGGTTAGGTATTAGCGCAAACTATACCTATGTTGATGGTGAAGCTAAAGATAACGATGGCAACGACATCACCATCCCTGGTAACTCGGAGCATACGGTTAATTTGAGTTCTTACTATGAAAACGAATTCATTAGTGCCCGCCTCTCATACAACTATCGAACAGGGTATGATAGCGGCCGCGATTATCCGGGTTATATTGATGACTATGGTCAGGTAGATGCCAATGTTACTTATAACTACAGTGACAATATTGCTTTGGTGATTGAAGCAATTAATCTCACCGACGAGCATACATTTAGCTATCAAAAAGAGGGCGTTAAGCAAGCACTGACCAGTGTTTATGCTGACGGAAGGCGTTATAGCGCAGGCATTAGATTTAACTTCTAATGCCCAACAAACGACAAACACAACTTATGCACCTATATTTAAGATCTGCATAAGTTTCATGACAGGCGCAAGCTATGTCGAAAAGGATTAAGTCGTATTTTGCTAACACAGGGTCGACTTAATAAACTCCCTGCCCGGGGTTTAAAAGCTGATAGCCAACGCTATCAGCTTTTATTATTTATATTTTCCCCATAGTGTGGTTAGATAATCAGTCCAAAATCAATATCTTTTAATAAACATAAGTCAAAGGATGAGTCACCCAATAAGATGCGCAATAATCTCATTACTCGACTTACTATTTATTACTTACTTGGCTGTAGCTGGCTGGTCAAAGCAGATCTATACAGTGCCACACTAGCCTACCAAGAAGCCGACTATCCGTTAGCTTTTACAGAATTTAATCACCTTGCCAAGATAGGCAATGCAGATGCGATGTATAACCTCGCGGTGATGTATCTGCACGGACAAGGTACACAAAAAAGTATTGAAAAAGCGTTTGTGTGGTTTTCGTTAGCAAATGATTTTGGCATTTTAGAAGCCTCGCAAACTGCCCACTTGGTATTGCAACAATCTACTGAGCCAGAAAAACTACGCAAAACCTTGCAACAACAAAGAACACAGCTCCAGTCTGCATATCGCTTAAATGCTACGCTAAACGACCTAACCCAACTATCAAATGAGCCAACCATATACAAAGTCCATGATGAACTGCCAAAATACCCACAAGAAGCGGTGCGCCAAGGCATTGAGGGATGGGTATGGTTAGAATTCGATATAGATGACAGTGGCAAAGCAATCAACATTGAAGTGGTCGATAGTTATCCTAAACATATATTTACCGCCAGCTTGCTCAACGCCGTCGAAAGGTGGCGTTATAGCGATGCTAAACAAAATCATACGTTGGTGTATCACTTTACAACGTATAAAGGAGAGCAGTACAAACAGACACTGCCAATTCAGAAAAAGGCCTACGAAACTGAGTTACGGCAAAGCATCAATGCCGCGGAGCAAGGTATGGCGCAAGTTCAATATAAAATCGCCAACTGGCTAAGCATGAAAGACTACAACGCCTATCAGCTATTGCGCTATCACTGGCGCTCAGATAATCCAACGGATGAGCTACTGCTGGCGGCGGCCAAAAATGGCTTGAATATCGCCCAGTATCGTATCGCCACACAGTTGCTGACATCTAATAATCACGCCCTAGCTGCGCTTTGGTTAGCACATGCAGCAAAAACAATGGACATCGCCAAATACCGATTAGCCACGCTCTTACTTAAAAATGGAAATGACGCGGATACTGGACAAGCTATCAAGCTCCTAGAAGAAGCCTCTGAACAAGATCACTTGCGCTCCATTATCAAATTGACCGATAGATACGTCACACAAAATATATATCGAGATAAAACAAAATTATGGCTGGATAAAGGGCTGAAAATTGATGCGCATCATCCGCAATTGCTCTTACTTTGTGCAAAGCTTGCCGCATCGCCATCGGATGCCAAAAAACTTGCTACGCAAGCACTAAACTCAGCGAATAAACGCCACTGGAGTAGCCAAAAAATAACTGAATTTTTAGCGAGTTTAGCCACTTTAAATTAAATTTTTACAGGCAGATATACGTTACTGGATTTCTAATGCCATAGGGATATCTAACACCCCTTGTCGATTTCTAACCCCTTCAAGACGCTTAAAACCAAAACGAAGATACACACTTTCCGCATTAAGTGCTGAATTAACGGTAAAACGCCCTGTATTGCCATTATTTAGAGCCTGCGCTTTAACACATTCCCATAGCCTACGTGATAAGCCGAGTCCTTGATAATCATCACTAACAAAAAGATGGTACAGATGACTACTATCTTTAATACCTGCAACGCCCACTATTTCATCCCTTTCATTTATCGCAACCATGTATAGATAGTTGTCGGATAAATAGGATGCAATACATTGCACTGACATTGAGTTACGTAAGATATCACGCGCCGAATCCTCACAAGTTGGACACACATATTTTTCAGTAAGTGTTGTGATCAACTGGCTAATTGCTTGTGCATCGTGCAAAGTTGCCTTTCTAATCTCTATCGTCATTTCCCTTTATTACCTCCAATTATCTTCGACTAAAACAACGTCCCCCAGAGGGGACACTATTAATGGCGTAATAGTACAATATCGCTTTCGTAATTATTGATGCGGTTAAAGATCACTTTTGAGCCATCAAAACTGGACACCACTTGTAACTCAGAAACACCAGAATAAAGATGTAAACCAATGGGTTGAATCAGTTTGACTGTATCATCTTTGCTTAAGTAACGATATAACAGCAATTGATGACCTTTTTTTAATACAAAGTAAATTCCATCTTGATAGGCTGCTGGTTGATATAACGATAACGACACCCGCAATTGCTCAACATCAAATTGGCTATCTAACTTATTTATCAACAAACGGCGCAACTGGTCTTGATAATTAATAAAGCTGATATTTTTTTGCTCTATCGGTAGTGACGAGTCAGAAATACTTGATTGCTTGCGCTCACTTTGTCCTATCGATATATCAAATGACCACGCTTGCCATGGCTGTTCATTACCGAGTTTAGCTTTATAAAATAAGCGTTTACCTTTTTCATCCCAGGAGAGATTAGCAATCTGCGTAAATCCATCTATGACTTTTTTAACTTCTTTGGTAAACATGCTCACCAAAAATACGCGGTTAGCTTTACTAAGCACCGCTAAATAATCACCATCAGGCGCTAGCAACAGCATATGCGGCACTTCGCCTACAGGCAGCATACCTAATAAGCTCGATGTTGGCCTAAAGACATGTTTATGCCACAGCTCAAACTGCTGTTGATTTCGATTATTGGCACTTACCGAAGCATAAACAAAATTTGCACCATCTTTAGAAACTGTAGCATTTAGGTCCATCCTTGATGAAGAAGTGAGCTGTTTTTGCGTAGTAATAAATGTGTCTGTGATTTCAAGTTCGTAGAAGTTAATTTCCGCTATTCCTTCAGTGTGAGCCGATATTGAAGATTGCCTATTAACATCCAGCTCCGATATCCCTCCAAACCCCGCATACACGGTGCGCTTTTCATGCTTGTCCCATAGTTCAATTCCTTGCTTTGCAACCAACAGCGTATCTTTATCAAGGCCTTGAGAAACGGTTGCGTAAGTTTGAGACGATAGTTGCGCTGATTCAAAGTCAGCTTGCCCTAAGTTGCGAAAATGAACGCTATAAATCCCCTCACCTTGTGACTGATACAATAGGCTTTGAGCTTTAACTTGGTAGTGGGTAATGTCCCTAAACGGTAGGGGCTTTTTGGCTATAACACGGACAGAGTCGCTTTCTAAGGCCACTTCAACCAGCTGCAAATATGCACCATGTTTGTCCCACGCCTTAGAGATAAAGTAACCCGGCTGATACTCCAACCAAGGTGCAGAGTCCTGAGCACTATTACAACGCTCTAAAACCATGTCTCTTGCCAGCCGCCAGGTTTCAATTGGTCCTTTGGTATTTAGCGCACGCACTTCGCAAGAAACGGGATCTGAACGAGAATAAATCAGCCACTGTCCGTCATTTGACCAACTAGCCGACTCTTCGCTGTAGCCGCTATTTTTAATCGTGTGAGTGATCTTTGTCTCAAGGTCGTAAACCGCTAAATCAAACTGATCGGCGCCCTGCGCAAGATAACTATAAGCAAGGTATTTACCGTTAGGCGAAAAACGAATAAATACTTCTGCACCCGGTGATGAGGTAATTCGCGTTTCTTGCAAATCACTTTGCTGAGTTTGTTGATACCAATATTCGAGCCCTACAGCGATAAGTGCCGTGATTAACACGCCAACCACAAACCCCATTGCACCAAAATGGGCGCCGCGACCTCGTGAGAGCACTTCTACTTTTTCAAGTAACGAGGGGGCCTTTTCGATTTGCGCAATACATTGATAGCCGATGCGCGGCACGGTTTTAATAATTTTTGAATTAGAAGAGTTGTCACCAAGCAATCGCCTGAGCTGAGCCACTAATTGACTGACAGAGTTATCACTGACAATGGTACCGGGCCATACAGCGTTAAGGATTTCTTCGCGTGTAACAACCTGCCCTTTATTGCTAATCAATAGATATAACAATGCGGCATGCTTCGCTTCGATGCTTCTTTTAGAGCCGTCGACTTTCACAGATAAATTGTCAAAATCGATCAGTATCTCATTGATTAAAAAACGTTTATTTAGGTTATCTACCATCCACGACTAAAACTTTCTTTAACTATGGTTAGGCTTGTAATAAAAGCGTATTATGGGTATCAATCAAAGGTAACTAGCTTGTATTTTAAGTTGATCACTATGTCTGAATTTCTAATCCGTACAACAGCTTGCAGTATCATAGTTATTGCAAGTTCAAGTTATGCTAATGAGCAAGATCATACAACTGAAAATGCACTTGAACGCATTGAAATTCGCGCCTTTAATGACAGCGTTGTCAAGTCTCTCAGTAATAAACGACACAATCAACAAGTTTCAGATACGATCAGTGCCGAAGATATAGGCAAGTTCCCCGATAAAAATGTCGCAGAGGCTTTACAACGAATTACGGGGATTTCTCTATCCAGAGCGCAAGGCGAAGGAGAACGTATTGGTGTTCGTGGCACAACGCCCGAACAAAACAGAACCTACCTCAATGGCCAATATCTGGCTTCTGCCGACTGGTGGATTTCAAGCCAACCTAGCAGAGGATTTAACTTTACGCTGCTACCTAGCGAAATAGTCTCTAGTTTAGAAGTCTATAAAACTCCCCAAGCGTCTCAAGATGAAGGTTCGCTCGGCGGTGCTATCAATATAAAAACCCGAGACCCTTTACTGACCCCCTCAGGATACGCTGTTGTGACTGCGCAACTACAATACAATGACTTAAGCGATGAAGTCGATCCGCAGCTGTCTGCCGTGTATAACTACCACAGCCCAGACCATAACTATGCGCTGTTATTTACCGCAACCAAGCGAGACAGAAGCTTACGACGTGACGGACTCGAGTCATGGGGCTGGCATGAACGAACGCTGTTTCAAGGTAGCGACAATAATTGGTTCGGCAAAGCGCAATCACCATCTGCAAAACAACAAACGCTATGGTTTCCTGGCGGTGGTGGCTCAGCACTATTCCAACAACAAAGAGAGTTACATGCTTACACTATCGATGCTGCAATTCAGTTTTCACCACGCTGGCGACTCGACACCTATGTACTTTACTCTCACCTTAATGCCGACAATAACAACCAAAACTTTTTATGGCAAAGTGCACAGTCGCTGGACTTTGGTGGAGCAGTTAAGGATATTGAAGTCATTGATGGTACGCTCGTTAATGCACATTATTTGCCTGTGGATGGACCATTTAACACCGGTATGGAAGCGATTTGGAGAGATTCACAACTGAGTACCAAAAGTGCACATTTAGATTTGCATTACGATGGCATCTATTGGTCAACACAATGGCAACTTGGTGCTAGTTTGGGTGATGGCGGCACTGCGGCAGATGTTACTTCGCAATTTGCTGCCAATACAGGCTTTTGGGTCAATACGTCTGGTCGAAAAAATATCCTCACTAACTACACCACCTCCCCAAGTGATGGTGCTAATTGGTTTTTAACACAGGCAAGAAAAGATAGCCAAAACGCTCAAGACGATGCCTATTTTGCGCAAGCTGATTTTACCTATGCCTTTAACAGTAAAGTTGTCGATGCATTTAAATTCGGTTTTAAACTCAAAGACCACCAGCGAGATTTTATACGTTACCGCTCACAAGATGGAGGGCTCAATGGTCTTGCAGGTCAACTTAAAACAACCTTGGCTGATTACTCCGCAAGCTTGCCCAAAAACTACCTAAAGGACATAGGTAACGAGCAAACTCTTAAACACTATAGCTATGCTAATTTATCCATGTTGGCTAGAGACTTTGACACGCTTAATTTTCAGCAAGAAGTTGAAAAAGCCAGCCGCTTTAATATTAGTGAACAAACCTTGGCAAGTTACGGGCAATTACAATTATCCACCGAATCCTTTTCTGCCAATATCGGTATGCGATTGGTAAAAACTATTCAAGACTCAGGAGCGTTTAAACGTGTGGCCTCACCAATTGAAGCGCCAGATAGCTACCTTTGGCAGCAAGAGAGCCGACATTACACCGATATTTTACCCAGTGCTAATTTAAAAGTAGACATTAATGACGCTGTGGTAGCGCGTTTTGCCATGGCCAGAGTAATGTCGCGTGCGCAGTTTCATCACCTTATGCCCTCAACAAACTACAACGTCACACAAGCACAAGGACAAGGCGGGAACGCCAATTTAGATCCCTACCGTGCAGCCCAGTTCGATGCAAGCTTAGAGTGGTATTTTGCCGACGCTGGCCTTGCCTCTATTGCTGTTTTTAATAAAGATGTTGAGTCATTCATTGAGTTTGAGCGGAAGTTAGAGCATCACGAAGGTATTTTAATGTCTATCGACAGACCCAATAATGGTGCTGGCGGCAGTATCAGAGGAATGGAGTTGAGCTACCAGCAAGCTCTTGCTTATGGCTTCGGTGTGATAGCAAATTACACATTTGTCGATGGTAAACGCGATAACGCACCAAATAACGTCCCGGGCACCTCCGTCCCGGGCACCTCCGTCTCGGGCACCTCCGTCCCGGGCACCTCCGTCCCGGGCACCTCCGTCCCGGGCACATCCAGGCATAGTGCCAATATCACAGCTTACTATGAAGACCATCAAATCAGCATTCGACTCAGTTACAACTATCGAACCCGTTTTGCCACGGGCATAGGAGAGACCATGATGGACAACTACGGTCAATTGGATGGCAACCTGAGCATAAAACTCACCCATCAGCTTGATCTGCAATTTGAGTTTATCAATTTAACCGACGAGCAAATTTATACCTTTGATCGTAACGAATATGCACCTACTGGCATATATGCAAACGGCAGACGATTTTACGCAGGCCTACGTTATCAATTTTGAACGGATTTAAGAATTACTTAGACCATATAAAAACGAAAATAGTTTGGTGCGTTATCAGATATAGTCGGGTAGCTTGTTATCAAGTACTTCGCTGGAGCGAGCCTGCAGATTTATTGAATCCCCCCCGATCTCTGCTATCTTTTTCTAAGCACTTTATTTTAATCCATATTTAAATGCCTAATTACAAAAATTATCTACCGTGCCTGCTGCTTCCCACGATGCTACTTTGCATCAAAAGTGCATGTGCAAATGATAGTAATTCTGAGCTTTTTGAGGTTTCGCTTGAAGAGCTACTCAACATGCAAGTAACCACGGCCTCCAAACAAGAAGAATCATTACGAGATACCAATGCAAGTGTATCTGTTATCTCACGTCAGCAAATTGAGTTATTTGGCGCCCATAGCTTATATGAAGTGCTTGAGCGTATTGTGTCTGTAAATAGTAATTTTGGGGTAATAACGGCGCTGTCGACCCGAGGGAGCAAACCTTGGACGGGTATATTGCAGCACTTGGGGTTATTAAATGGTCGGCCCTTTGGCAATCTATCTGGCGCGCACAACTTATACACTTCCATTCCACTATCGTCTATTGAGCGCATAGAATACATTCGCGGTCCAGGTTCTGTGCTTTATGGAACTAATGCTTATCAAGGGGTGTTCAATATCATTACCACCACCCCCAATACAAACGGTTGGCGTGCAAATCAAAGAGTGACGGTTGGTAGCTTTAACTCAAAAATTCTTGATGGTAGCTATTTATTTCAACAAGATGATTTTGAAGGTGCACTGCACTTACTTTACACGGATATTGATGGTTGGGATGCAACCACAATCGACCCAACCTCACAACAAGCATTTAGTAAAAAAGCTTTTCAAAAGGAAAAAACGCTCCATTTCAATGCCTCTTACCAAGGCGTTTCTTTTGCGCATTTTCGTAGCGTCCAAGATAAATTTGCGAACTTTTGGGATGCCCCACAAACGCGCTATATTCCTTGGTCAAAACGCCACCCGTCAACTTTTAGCAATTTAAGTTACAAACACAGTTTTACGGATAACTGGCAGCTTGCTAGCCACTACACCAATATCAAAAAAATAATGGAATGGAGTAGTAATGGCATTGCAGACAACGCAGTTAGGATCAGATCACCTTTAAACATTAGGCTATTGGAGTTTAACCTTACAGGCGCTTTGACTGAGCGAACCAAATTACTCATTGGTGCCAATCATGAACACAGGCGAGTCTTTGAAGCATCTACTATACCTGATGTAAAAGAGCGTTATGCCAGTGTATATACTCAAATCAGGCACGCCCTCACCGACAATCTCAATATTGAGATTGGCGGTCAATATATTACCTCTGTTGAGCTTGTCAATAACATCAAAAATCAGGCTGATTTTATTCCAAGATTTGGACTGACTTATCATTTAAATCAGCATTGGACATTTAAGCTTCGCCACGCAGAGGCTTATCGGCACCCATCTTCTGGCGAGCGAACCATAGAAACACCTGGTATCCAAAAAGGCACTCCCGATCTCAATTCGGAAACTATCGCAACCACTGAAGCCCAGCTGTTTTACCAAACCGCTGAAAAGCTGTTTACCTTAACTGTGTACAACAGTGAAGAGCAAGATTTGATATTACTTAAGCCCTCAAGCGATCCTAATTTTGCCTTAGAAAATAAAAACAGTGGTGCAATTTCTTCTTATGGTGTTGAGATAGAATATAAGCATCAATTTACACCGAGCTGGTACATTGAACTTTCAGCCACACATCAACGTAACAAAGACAATTTAGATACCAAAAATATCAACTTATCGCCCAACAATAACTTTAAATTGGGATTAGGGTATGACGACAGCCAGTGGCAGATAGGTATGTACTTATTAAGTTACTCGACATATCACGACAATATTTTGTTTGACCCAAAACGCGAGTTGGTTAACCCCCCCGCCAATGGCTATGACTGGCTAACACTTAAAGCAAGCCGTAAATTTACCCTTAGTACGCGTGATAAGCTGACGGTATCTCTTGAACTGAAAAACTTACTAGATGAATCAGTCTATCAACCTAATGACACACCGGTGTTTTACCCACTTAACACTTTACCAGCGCGTGAAGGCGTGAGTGCCTATTTATCGCTTAACTATCAGTACTAATGGCTAGATGAAAAATAATGCAAGCATTCCATGGTGTAGCAGTACCGTTTCTCAACAAAGATGCATTGAAAAACGAAGCAATATGATATTAACTTGAACTATCTTTGTTGATATTCATTGTGTTTGCTACAAAACCGCGTACTTCTCCCTGTTATAAGTACAATATTTCATAAACCACACAAATTACGCTTGTATTAACAAATAGTCACGGTATCGTATAGCAAAATTGTAAGTCACGCCTGTTAGTTGGAGTTCAGATGCGTAAACTGTTGTTACTACTGTGCTTGTCGCTTCCTGCAATGGCCTATCAAGTTCAACCTATGATTGTCGACCTTGCGTCGCATGGCAAAGACTCGTTAGTTACCTATCGTTTGCAAAATCCAGGAAGTAGCCCGTTACCCATTGAAATAGAAGTATTTAAACGTACCTTCGACGACAATCAAAAAGAAGTATTAGTAAGCGCTGAAGAAGACTTTATTGTACTGCCACCACAAATCGAGGTGCCAGCCAATGGCTATCAGGTTTTTCGTGCCAAATATTTAGGCGCCCCCGAGCTTGAAGAAACGCACTCATACCGCATCGTTTTTAAACAGCTGCCACTACCTGAGGATGAGCAAAAATCTGGCGTAAAAATGGTATTTAACTTTGCAACACTGGTATTTGTTAGCCCTGATGGGATTAAAGCAGCACAAAAGAGTGACTTAAGCTGTAAAAAGTTAGACGACTGCAAACTTACTATTTCGAATCAAGGTAAGCGCGTATTAGACTTGTCACAGTTTGAATACCACTTTCACCAAGGCAACACTGTAGTGAACTGGGCTCAATTTCAGTCAGTTACATCTGGCCGTTTTATTATGCCAGGTCACTCAATGAGCGTAGATTTAAAGACATTATTAGCAGACAAGCCAACCAAAACTGCAACTTTAGTTAACCTTCTTGATAAAAAGTAATCACTAAACGATGTTAATACTGGGCTTTAACTCTAGGCCTGCATTATTGCAGTGTGTCTTTTTTACACTTCTTTTTGCATGGCATCGATCTGCATTTTCCGCGGTTTATCACATGGACTTTCCCGTGCGGCTAAATGTTGCCGAAATAGGGCTAGTTTCTGCCGCTGTCGACGGTTTTGAATTAAAATCCATTTCAGCTTTAGAAGTGAAAGAGAATTTACATAGTGTTTTAAGTGACAAGGTGCTGACATGGCTGGCAAGTAAAGGCGACGAAGACATCACCATCGAACAGTTCAAAGCTCACGGCATATCACTCACCCTACAACCACAAGACTTAACGATAGAAATGTCTCTCGCAGAGTCGGCAATGGCTACCGACAGCCTAACTTATGGTAAAGATAGGCATTTTGAACTCCCCAAAGGCGAGGCCAAATGGGCGATTTTAAATAACCTCAATCTAAACCATGAGAGAAGTGACAACAACCGCACCGAGCACACTCAGTTCGAATGGCTGATGAATGCCAACATAGGTGGCGCTGATGGACTAAACGTTCGTAGCTCCGCCTTTTGGGAAAGCGGTGACAACGGTGACAACCAAGACAGCCACTTTTATCGCGGCGATACTTTTGCATTTTATGATAGACCTGACTTACCAATGCGCTTTACCTTAGGTGATACGCAGGTCACTAACAGCGGGCACCTATCAGGTACGCAGCTAGCTGGTCTAGGCATAGAAAAAGCCTATTCAAAACTGCAACCACAGAGAAGGATCACACCGAGTAATAGTCAGCAGTTTGTCTTGCCTCGTGCAGCAACCTTGGAAGTGTTTATTAACGAGTTTTTAATTTCGAGGCTAAGATTGCGAGCTGGTCGCTACAATTTAAGCGATCTGCCACTTACCTCTGGGGTGAACAATATTCACGTTGTGGCTCGATATGCAAACGGCGAAACGCAAGACTTTCATTTTGCAACGCACTACAACGCGAGACTATTGGCACCAGGATTAAGTGACTACTCGTTGAAAGTTGGCTATGTCTCATCATTAGATAATGGCCACTATGAATATGATGACGAGCTTTTAGTTTCTGGTAATTATGAATATGGCTTCAATGATAAACTTACTTTAGGTTTAAATGGTGCAATTCACCCTCAAGGGCACGTATTAGGCTCGATAGTCACTTTGGGCAGTCCATTTGGTAATATATCGCTACGTTATTCACAAAGTGAAATGAGCGAGCAAACAGGTGAAGCATTCTCAATAGAAACAGAGCACAGCATTTTTGGTAACGGCAATTATGGCTCACCAAATTTGCGCTTAGGCTATGAATTAAAACGCAACTTTACCAACACGCCTTGGCAAACCTTTAATACCATTGCCGATAACTCCAGAGCTTTTTTTGATTACAGCTATATTATCGACGATTATAGTGACTTTAATCTCAATGCCACACGCACTGTCAATGACAACAATGTGGCCAGTGAAAATGCTTCGGCCAGTTTTAATTTCCGCTATGAAGACATGCGCTTAAAAGTAGGTTTTAATCACAACTCAAGCGACGACCCTCGTGTGATATCTGAAAACCAATTTGTACTGAATTTCACGTGGAATGGCTATGATAGAGACGCTCATACCCGTACTAGAGCGCAGTATAATAGTTCAACTAAAGTGGCCAGTGCCAGCTATGCTAAAACCAACAATAATTTCCTAAATGACTATGGCTATGAACTGCGCGCTGAAAAAGGCAGTAATTATAGACAGGAACAAGTTAGGGCCAGCTATACAGGTGCATTTTTCAGAGCTGATGTGAACGCCACTAATTATACACGTTCTAACGTCAGCGCCGACAGTAGCGTTGGCATAAACCTATCTACCAGTCTCGGCGTAGCTGATGGTCACCTAGGTATGGGCGCGACCACTACAGCCCCTTTTGCAGTAGTAACTAAGCATAAAACACTCAAAAATACCGATGTATTGGTTAACGTTGACCGACTTGGCAGAGCACAAACTAAACCCAATAACGCGATTGGTGCGTTAATAAACCTTGGCTCAGGTTATACTAATACACAATTCAATATTGATGTACCTGAAGCACCACTGGGTTATGACTGGGGCCCTGGTATGTATCTTATTACTGGCGGAGCAAACACTGGCCATCATATTCAGGTAGGCTCAGACTTATCCTATACCGTGATAGGAACTTTAGTTGATGCCAAAGGCACAGCTATTGCAATGCAACGTGGTCACGTAATAAAACGACGAAACAATGACGATGGTGCTACACAAACACTTCGTCGAGCATTTTTCACTAACCGTACAGGCCGCTTTGTCGTGGAAGGAATAAGTGTTGGTGACTACATAATTGAGTTAGATGATGCAAAAGGCGCTTTTAGCATTACAGATGTTGAAAACAGATTTATTCGAATTGGGACCATTAAGCTTGAACAAACACAGTTAAAAGGAGACTTAAAAGAATGAAATTAAAGATCTTTGTACTGCTTGTTCTGAGCTATTGGATTATTACCCCAACAGCACTTGCAAAACGCTGTACTGGCAACTTAACCGCAACCTCCAGCTCTACTGAAGTCATCGAAGAATACGGTAATCAGGTGTCGGTATATCTCCCTTTAAAGATACAAGTGTCTGATGCTTTGCTTGATTGTGCCGATGAGATTTGGGTAGAAGATATATATTACTACTCATTAGTATTTTCCGGCCCAACAGAATACAAGTATGCAAATTTGCTGGATGCCCAGTTTAATAATATGTGGGCAAGCAATGGGATCTGGCGCACCCCTTTATATAATCACACCACACAAATGTGGATACGATTGAAACACTATAGCTTGTTTCCTGCAGGCGCATACTATGGCGGCGTAAAAGTCTCCATCGTGCGCCGTAATCGTGTGATCAAAGAACAGTATTTAAGTATTACTTATAATTCTCAACCTCAAGTTGCCATTACGCTCGATAGCACTAGCCAAGGTAAAGTCTCTGGTAGCAGTGGCAACTACCAAATTGATTTGGGTGAACTCAGAACGAATATGCGCTTTTATTGGGGTATAAAAATTCTGAGTAATAGTTCTTACGATATTGTTTTGGATTCTGAATACAATGGCTTGCGTCATGAAACTGACACTAGCTCATTGATTGACTACACCCTAGGTTTTGATAACGTCAAAATTTCGTCTTCCGAGCGCCTAATGCGTAGTTATAACTTTTATCCAGGCGTCAGAAATAAGTGGTTTGGCTTTGAGTTTATCTTGGGGAATACCGAAATGATGCCAGCTGGCGTTTACAGAGATCATTTATCACTCACCGTATACCCGAGGTAAACACCTGATAAAAAAGAATTATTTTTAAAATAACAAAAAAACAACTATAAACACCTTTATGATAAAAAATTCTGGCACGCTCCGTGCTTGAGTATAGCAAATAGGTAAGAACCTAATTATTTAAATACAAATGCTGTACTTTTTCAGGGGAAACACCATGAACACATTACTTAAGTCTCTTTTTGTCGCGTCTGCTATCACATCATTATCAGCTGCGGCTGCGGTTACAACGTCAAGTAGCAACCAAGCAAGCTTCTCATTTGAGGGCACCATTGCGCCACTTTGTAAAACAAGCAGCGGTTCAAACAGCGTAACAGGCTTAAAGCTAGACGCGTCACAAGAAACGCAAACTATCGGTACTTTAGACGTTTGGTGTAACACAGGTGAAAATGCAACAACCGAGTATACGTCAGCAAACGGTGGTTTCTTAAAAGCGGGTAATGCACAAGGCAGTAAAATTGCATACACCTTAGACATCGGTGACACAACAGGTATCGATTTGCAAACTGGTGCTTATAAGCATACTTCAACACTGGCAGGTACCGGTGTGACTGGTGATACAAAAGCAACAACTTTAAAAATCACACCTAAGTCAAATGGCTTAAACGATGCAGGCACTTACTCAGATACTATCACGGTTACAGTAAGCCCTAACTAATCACAATATAGTAACAATGAGAGGCCTCAGCGTCTCTCATGCCCTAAAGTAAAGCAAACCTGTCGGATTAGCATATATGCAGTCCGACATTTGCCTACATCTACTATTTGTAAAAAACCTGACTCCCCTTCCTATCCATATAAAAAACTTTCCTTTAGTACGTTAGAAAAGTTGCAAATTGAAACACAACTGCTGTACTTTATCTAAGGGGGAGATGCCATGCACACTTTACTTAAATCTTTACTTATCGCATCGACGGTTTTGTCGTTACAGGCAACAGCTGAGGTTGTTGATGCCACCAGTAGCGAAGCGAAGTATTTTTTTGAAGGCACGGTAGAACCTATATGTAAAACAAGTAGTGGTGCAAATAGTGTAACCGGCTTAACGCTTGACGCTTCACAAACAACACAAGAAATTGGTACGTTAGATGTTTGGTGCAATACCAATGATAACGCAACCACTGAATACAGCTCTGCAAATGGCGGTTATTTAGTTGCAGACAACAGCCTTGGCAGCAAGTTGGCCTATACACTCAGCATTGGTGATAAAACAGGTATTGATTTACAAGCTGGTACCTATACCCATGAAAAAGCCACGTCTGCAGGCACGGGCGATGCTGGTGAAACCAAATCAACATTACTTAAAATCACCCCTTTAACTAACGGACTGAATGAAGCCGGCACCTACTCAGACACTATTACTGTTACAGTCAGAGCAAACTAGGATCTTAATTAGCATCTTCTGAGTGTCCTATCTAACGTTTTTTATTGCTAAGCAGGGCATAAAAACAGCCAAGCAATACGTTACGAGCCAGATAAGCGATTAAAGTATCTAACACCCTGCTCATAATGCTCGTATCTACTCGTGAGCATGAGCCGTGCTCGTTAATCATTTTTTAAAATACGCAAAACGTTTTAACTTTAGTTATTTACTTTCTTTGATAAGCCACTGCCTTGGTGACATGCCACTTTGCGCTTTAAAGGCGCGCGACAAAGCCGACTCACTTTTATAACCCGCTTCTTCAGCTATCAACTTAAGCGGCATACCATTTTTTAGCCATTTTTGTACCAAACCTATGCGCCAATTTTGTAGGTACTTTGCAGGCGTTTCGCCGATTGTTTCACGAAATAAATTGGAAAACACACTGCGAGACATATGCGCCTCTGACGCTAGGCTTTCAACCGTCCAATCGACTTCAGGCTTTTCATGCATAGCGACAATGGCTCTACGTAGATTTTGATGTGCCAGACCCGCCAGCATACCAATTTTAATTTCTTGGTTTTCCATCAACTCTCTTAGTAGTTGAACTAAAAACACCTCCAGAAGCCTATCGAGCAACACCTGACGGCCGCAGTAACAAGCCTCGGCCTCTTCAAATAACAATGACAAGACCTTTTCGCAATTGGGTAGTGAGGTCAGCGGCAAGCACAAGCTATCAGGCAGCGCATTGGCGATGGGGTTTGCATCATTGCCCTCGAACGACACATTTGCACATAAAAACTGTGTTTGCGTATCTTGCGCGACCACAAAATGCCTTTTAAGCGGGCGCGGATAAAACAGCAAACTCGGCTCAGTAATGCAATATTCCTTGGTGCGACCATGCCATACCTCCACACTGCCCTCTCGAATTAGATGCAATTGCCCATAAGACACATCTGTTACAACAGGATTAGTGCCACATAGAGGGCCCGATTGAAAAGTGTGCGCACTTAACGAGAAGTGCTCAAATAAAGAAGCGAGACGATCCACCATAAAAATACGATCTGCAATGTTTTGAAGACTATCTGAGATAAATCATATCGCAATGCGGGGCACAATGACACCCATCAACAGAGCGAAGGAACAAACCGCTCAGTTATTAAAAGCAAATTAAAACCATTGGAGATTGATGATGAAAAACTTAACAAATTTATTTAAAGCAACCGTATTAACAAGCGTTTTAGCGTTATCTGCAACAGCAGTGCAAGCTGACACAAACTACCAACGCACTGCCAGTACAATCACCACCAGCGACAACGTGCAACTTTACTATAGAGATTGGGGCCCTAAAGATGGCGAAGTGGTCACGTTCAGCCACGGCTGGCCGCTAAGCTCAGACAGTTGGGAGTCGCAAATGCAATTTTTGGCTGACAAAGGCTATCGCGTCATTGCCCACGACCGCCGCGGTCACGGTCGCTCAAGCCAACCTTGGGAAGGCAACGACATGGACCATTACGCAGACGACTTAGCAGCCGTGCTTGATGCATTGAAGTTAGACAAAGTCACCCTCGTTGGCTTTTCAACTGGCGGCGGTGAAGTAGCCCGCTACATTGGCCGCCATGGTACAAAGCGCGTAAATAAAGTTGCCTTGGTCAGCGCTGTTACACCTTTGATGGTAAAAACCGAAACCAACCCAAATGGCATAGAAAAAGCGCTATTTGATGGCATACGCAAAGCATCTAACGACAATCGCTCGCAGTTATACTTGGATATTGCATCTGGCCCGTTTTATAGCTTTAACCGTGAGGGCGCAAAAGTATCGCAGGGGTTAATTCAATCCTTCTGGAGACAAGGCATGATGGGCGGCGCGAAAAATACCTATGATTCAATCGCAGCGTTCTCGGCTACCGATTTTCGCCCAGATTTAGCAAAAATTGATGTACCGGCTCTAGTGATACACGGTGATGATGACCAAGTGGTGCCAATTGAAGTATCGGGTGAAGTATCAGCAAAACTAATTAAAGGCGCAAAGTTTATCATCTACAAAGACGCCCCACACGGCCTTGCAGATACGCATAAAGATAGACTGAATCAAGACCTACTTAACTTCTTGCAAGAGAAATAAACCCTCTTAAAATATCAAAGCCGGAGCCTGCTCCGGTTTTCCCCAAAGATACTTCTATCGATAATATTTTCAGGTTTTTCGCTCGTACTACTTGTATTTTTTTTATTCAAACATATTTATAAAATCAGCTCATTTTGCGGTAGGGCTATTCCTTTTAACTTTATTCTTAGGGGTAGTTATGGCAGAAACTGTCAAAGTAAAAAATGCATTCACTTTATTTTCATCTAATTTAGGTCAAGAGGTTGAAGCCAACACTTTAGAGAAAAAGATAGGCTGGAAAAAAAGTACTATAAACACATATTTCAATAAAAAATGGAAAGGCCAAATACTCACCAAAGTCAGACCAGGTGTGTATAAGGTAGTAATGGATGCTAATATGAACTTTGATACTTTCTCTGACTTACATACACAGGTAGATAAAGGGGTTAGATAATTCAAACGATGCAAAGACTCTAGCAGTAACCTTTTATCTGAGCTTAATTCGTTATTGAACAAAATATTGCCGGATGATTGCGAGCCACGCAGTTGTCCGCCAACTGTTAACATCATATAGCCTTGGACGATTCTTTTGCCCTAACTCCCTGTGCTTTTTTCAACTTTCCACACCTCTAAGCGCTCGGCTATAATCCCACTTTGTCGCTCTATTTAGCCGTTAATTTGGAATGCCCCATGAAAAAGCTCTCGAAAGTTCAACAAAAACAACAAACCTTGGTGCTCAACGTCGCCGAGATGCTCGAAGAGCAAGCCCGCAGCGAGATCCCCGGCATGGTGCAATGTTGGTTTGATGTAGAATATCACCTGTTCCCCGGCTCACTACTTTTGTGTTTTCAATTTGAAGATGAGCAAGCATTAGAGACCGCCAAACCCGACTTACTCAAATGGCAAAAACGCTTAAGCGCCGCCATGCTTAAAAAAGGCGTGATTTTAAAAGATATGCGCAAGCACTTAACGTTTACGTTGCAAGGGCCTGAGGATTAATCAGTTCCAAAACACTACTTTCTTTAGCGCGAAGCGCCGCCATCCGACTATGGTGAGTCTCTTAGCAATGGTTAAACAGGCGCATTGCGTAAAATGAGCGCCTTTAGACCTTTGTTGGAAGGCGCCTTCGGCTTTTCCAACCTACAGTTTAAGATTCAATCCCTCACCACACCAACTTGGCTGATAAATCCCCCGTTCCACCGCTTTGTGAAAACTTGAATACGGCCTATCAATAATACGGTTTACCAAACTATGTTTCATGGGGTTAAAATGAACGTAATTAACATGATGCCAATAATCACGCTCGTCACGAATGGTGTGCTCCCAAAAACGTCGCTGCCAAATAACGCGCTCGCCTTTTCGTTTATGCGCTCCCGTTAACGGCTCTGTTTTTGGTAATGATTTAACAAAGCGCTTTTTGATCTCGCGCCAACGGTTAGAGTAATCATGATCATCATCAGGTAAGGTCAACACCGCATGCAGATGATCAGGCAATACCACCCAAGCATTAATATCAAACGGCTGCCGATGCTTCACCCAACGCACAGACTCCCGCAAAACATCAATATGCTCCACCAGCAATGCGCTGTTGCGGTTCAACAAATTCACCGTGAAAAAATACGTGCCACCCGCCACATAATTGCGCCGATACCGCATACCACCTCCTTGTGATTTCATTTATTTTTGTAGGTCGGATAAGCGAAGCGCCATCCGACGATTGAGAGTTCCTTAGCAATGGTTAAATGAGCTGTTTCACCTTGCGTAAAAGAGCCTAGTCGCGAACCGTTTACACCTTTGTTGGAAGGCGCCTCTGGCTTTTCCAACCTACACTAGACGTTCTTAATACAAATTATTTTAGGATATATATGTCAAATGTGAACGCAACTGATTCAATAAAATACCCACTCATAATCCTTGTGATTTTTGCTATTGTAGCTGTTTTAGGTGTCTACATTTTGTGGAACATAGGCTTGGGAGTTGGTTTTGGTGGTACGACAGAAACTTGGGCTCATTTCGGTAGCTTTTTCGGTGGAGTCTCAAGCCCAACACTTTCATTTTTTTCTTTTATTGGCGTTCTTTACGCAATATATCTTCAATCCAAAAGCAATACAGAACAAGCAAAAGCAAACAAGCAAGCTGCCGAAGCAATGGAATTATCAACAGAAAATAATGCAAATAATCTAGTAGAACAACGAAAGCTTCAAGAACAGGAGATGCAACATGACAAACAGCAACACCTTTTAGCATTTTTTGTTGATATGTTTAATGAGCTAGATAGAGCTGGATGTGAGGCATTAAATGACTTTTTCCCGAAAGAAATAGATCAAGAGCCAATTATTGGACCATATTCCAATACATTTCGTTGGAAAGTAAAGTCTACTGCTGTGGCAACTAATAAGTTAAAAGATAAACTCGATGAAGATAGTGCTGAGTTAGTCGTATTATTAATAGCTAAAGGAGTGGGACAAATAAACACTGTAAAACAAAACCTTGAGCTCTACAGGGATATATTCAGCAACACGGATGATGTAATTTTCGCTATTGAAGAACTCAATATTGCAGAACGAGCATTCACACAAACAAAAACAGACTTAATTCAAAAGTATAAATTTTCGGATATTTGAACTAAGAGCCATTGTTGGAAGGCGCCTTCGGCTTTTCCAACCTACACATCAAACTCGTAGGTCGGCATAAGGCGCGCAGCGCCGCCATCCGACGACGAAGATTCCCGTAACAGTGGTTAAACTATCTCATTTCACCTTGCGCAAAGGAAACGCACTCACTGCGTTCGCTGTCGTTAACCCTTTGCACCACCCACAAAAAAACCGCCTTGCTTTCACAAGGCGGTTTTTAAATCTAATCAAAGCCAAACTCTATCTAAACTTGGCTTTTACCCAACCCTTACTCTGCGTAAGTTTCTACCGCTGGGCATGAACAAATTAGGTTACGGTCGCCGTATACATCGTCGATACGGGTTACCGTTGGCCAGAATTTGTCTTTTGCTACGCTTGGTACTGGGAATGCCGCGTAGAAACGGTCGTATGCACGGTTCCACTCGTTGCCAAGTACGTCAGCTTGCGTGTGTGGTGCAAATACCAGTGGGTTGTTTTCGATTGACCACTCGCCTGAGATGATCTTGTCGATTTCGCCCTTGATTGACACCATCGCTTCGATAAAGCGGTCAATTTCAACTTTAGACTCAGATTCGGTTGGCTCAATCATCAAGGTGCCCGCTACTGGGAACGACATAGTTGGTGAGTGGAAGCCGTAGTCTTGTAAACGCTTCGCCACATCCATTTCAGTGATACCAGAGGCTTCTTTGATTGGACGTAAGTCAACAATACACTCGTGCGCAACGCGGTTGTTTTGACCACGGTACAAGATTGGGTAGTGTTCGCTTAACTTCTCAGTTAGGTAGTTAGCGTTCACAATCGCCATTTCTGTTGCTTGCTTTAAGCCTTCGCTGCCCATCATGGCAATGTATGCCCAAGAGATAGGTAGGATTGCCGCTGAGCCGTAAGGTGCTGCAGAAACCGCACCGTTACCTTCAGTCGTGCCCGCAACGTTGATCACGCTGTGGTTAGGCATAAATGGTGCAAGGTGCGATTTAACACCGATTGGACCAACACCTGGGCCGCCGCCACCGTGTGGAATACAGAATGTTTTGTGTAAGTTAAGGTGCGATACGTCAGAGCCGATTGAACCTGGGCTGGTTACGCCCACTTGCGCGTTCATGTTTGCGCCGTCCATGTAAACCTGACCACCGTACTGGTGTACGATGTCGCATACTTCTTTAATCGTTTGCTCGTAAACACCGTGTGTAGATGGGTAAGTTACCATGATACACGATAGGTTTTCTGCTACGTCAGCGGCTTTGGCGCGTAGGTCTTCCATATCGATGTTACCGTTCTTATCACAGCCAACCACCACAACTTTCATGCTGGCCATTTGCGCAGATGCAGGGTTAGTACCGTGTGCAGAGCTTGGGATCAAGCAGATGTTACGGTGACCTTCGCCACGTGACTCGTGGTATTTACGAATCGCGATAAGACCTGCGTATTCGCCTTGTGCACCTGAGTTAGGCTGTAGTGAAACTGCATCGTAACCTGTGATGTCTACTAACCAGTCGTGCAACTCGTTGATCATGATCTGGTAGCCTTGCGCTTGATCAAGTGGGCAGAACGGGTGTAGCTCTGCAAACTCTGGCCAAGTTACTGGGATCATCTCAGCCGTCGCGTTTAGCTTCATGGTACATGAACCTAACGAGATCATTGAGTGGTTAAGCGCTAAGTCTTTATTTTCAAGACGCTTGATGTAACGCAGCATTTCAGTCTCGCTGTGGTACGAGTTGAAGTTAGGGTGCGTTAAAATTTCATCATCGCGTACTAAGCTTGCAGGAATACCTGTGATGTCGTCTTTGCTTACTTGAGCATCTAGCGCATCAACATCTAAGCCGTGGCCTTCGCCAAGGATAATGTCGAACAACTGTGCTACATCAGCACGTGTGGTTGTTTCGTTTACAGAGATTGAGTACTCGCCAGCGTGGTTTGTTGCAAAGTTAACCTCTGCCGCCAATGCACGTGCAACTACGTCGTCTTTGTTGTCAGCAACAACCGTTAATGTATCAAACCAAGTGTCGTGCTTAAGCGCCACGCCTTTAGATTTAAGACCAGTCGCTAGGATACTTGCAAAACGGTTAATACGCTGAGCAATTGTTTTAAGGCCCTGTGGACCGTGGTACACCGCGTAGAATGCCGCCATGTTAGCGAGCAATACTTGCGCTGTACAAATGTTTGAGTTAGCTTTTTCGCGGCGGATGTGCTGCTCACGTGTTTGCATCGCCATACGAAGTGCATCGTTACCTAAACGGTCTTTTGATACACCAATGATACGACCTGGCAGTGAACGTTTATATTCATCACGCGTTGCAAAGAATGCTGCGTGAGGACCACCGTAGCCCATAGGCACACCAAAACGCTGTGCAGAGCCAAGTACTACGTCGGCACCTAGTTTGCCCGGTGCTTTAAGTAGCAATAAGCTCATGATGTCGGCAGCAACACAGGCAATCGCCTTTTTGCTTTGTACTTGTGCGATTAAGTCTTGTACGTCAACCACTTCACCCGTTGTGCTTGGGTATTGGAATAAGGCGCCAAAAATCTCGTGGTTTGCAGCGTCACTTGCAGGACCTACCACTACTTCAAAACCAAACTGCTCTGCGCGTGTTGCAACTACGTCGATAGTTTGTGTGTGTACGTCATCAGCAATAAAGAAAATGTTTGCTTTTTTTGCTTTAGCAACACGCTTAGCAAGCGCCATTGCTTCAGCCGCTGCCGTTGCTTCGTCAAGTAGCGAGGCAGACGCTAGGTCTAAACCTGTTAGGTCAATAGTCAGTGTCTGGAAGTTTAATAATGATTCTAAACGGCCTTGCGCGATCTCTGGCTGATAAGGAGTATAAGCCGTGTACCAACCTGGATTTTCAAGTACGTTACGTAAAATTACGTTTGGTACATGCGTTGGGTGGTAACCCTGACCGATGTACGACTTGAATATCTTGTTTTTGCTTGCAACTGATTTTAGGTAGCTAAGCGTTTCAACTTCAGTACGACTTTCACCGATGTTTAACCCTTGCTCTAAACGGATAGCCGCAGGTACAGTTTGACCGATCAGCTCTTCAACACTCGATACCCCAAGAGCGTTCAGCATGTCAGTTACTTGCGCCGGGCTTGGGCCGATATGGCGACGAATAAAATCTTGCTTTTGCTCTAATTGTTCAAGAGATTTGGCGTTTGACATTAGTCCAGATTCCTATGATCCAAATTAAAAAGTGTGTTTGTCACAGCAGCCTTGGTAACAGCAGAGTAACAAAACAAAATTGGCCACGGCATCTCACCGAAGCCAAAAAATTTGTGCATTTTATTAACCCCCCGAATTTGAGAATGTATTTCTCAACGGGGATTAATTATAAAAGCCCCAATAAATGGGGCCTTTAAAAAGACAGAAAACGATTAGTCTTCGTCGATAGTATTTGCGTAATCTTCAGCGCTTAGAAGATTATCAAGCTCTGACTCATCAGACGCTTTAATACGGAATAACCAACCGTCGCCGTAAGCGTCGTTGTTTACCGTTTCAGGTGCATCTTCTAACTCTTCGTTGATAGCAACGATAGTGCCTGAGATTGGTGCGTAAATGTCAGAAGCTGCTTTAACAGACTCAGCAACTGCACAGTCTTCACCTGCATCAACTTCATCATCAACTTCTGGTAATTCTACGAATACCATGTCGCCTAGAAGTTCTTGAGCATGCTCAGTGATGCCTACAGTGTAAGTGCCATCGCCTTCATCGCGAACCCACTCATGTGAAGACGCGTACTTTAACTCGCTAGGAATGTTGCTCATCTTTTTGTTCCTTTGGTCCGGTGTTTAGGACGGTTAACCCGCCCTTTTTAATATTAAATAACTGCTTTGCCGTTACGTACGAAGCAAGGCTTCACTACTTTAACGTCAACAAGCTTTTTGCGCATTTCAACTTGGGCTGTATCACCTGTAGAGCGAGGTACGCGTGCCAATGCAACGCTATAGCCCAAAGTTGGCGAGAATGTACCAGAAGTGATAACCCCTTCGCCACCTTCTACGATAACTTTAGAACCACCTCGAAGTACACCTTTAGTTTCTAAAACTAAGCCAACTAATTTATCTGTGCTCTTGTCTGCACGTTGTTGCTCAAGCGCTGAACGACCAATAAAATCACGGTCTTCAGGCTCCCAAGCAATGGTCCAAGCCATGTTTGCAGCCAACGGTGATACCGACTCATCCATATCTAAACCATATAGATTCATGCCCGCTTCTAAACGTAGCGTATCACGCGCACCTAAGCCAGCAGGAGCCACGCCTGCTTCTAATAATTTTTGCCAAAGATCAGCAGCACCATCGTTATGCACAACGATTTCGTAGCCGTCTTCACCTGTGTAGCCTGTAGTGGCAATGAAAAGGTCGCCCGCTTGTACACCAAAGAATGGCTTCATGCCTTCTACCGCTGCTTTTTGCTCATCACTTAATACCGCAGCCGTTTTTGCTTTAGCATTAGGACCTTGCACTGCAATCATCGCATACTCAGGACGCTCGGTTACTTCTACCGCATAGCCTTCAGATACTTTTGCAATGTGTGCTAAATCTTTTTCGCGCGTAGCAGAGTTAACCACTAAACGATAATTTGTTTCTGTGAAGAAGTAGATGATCAAGTCATCAATCACGCCACCTTGCTCGTTCAGCATGCCAGTGTAAAGCGCTTTACCAGGCTTAGTGAGCTTAGCTACGTCGTTGGCAACTAACTTGCGCAAAAATGCTTTTGCATCATCGCCTACAACATCAACAATCGTCATGTGAGAAACGTCAAACATACCAGCATCATTGCGCACCGCATTGTGCTCTTCAATTTGTGAACCATAGTTGATTGGCATTTCCCAACCGTGGAAGTCCACCATTTTCGCGCCAGCTTCAAGGTGCTTAGCATGTAATACTGTTTTAGAAGTCATATCTGTCCTTCACTTTGTCATTCTCAGCAAGTTGTCTTACTGAACATAGCCTCAATTGAGGTGGGGTTAATTCAATAGCAACAAGGGCGCTCTAATACAGAGTGCCCTTGTTGTTTTGTTCTAGTTTAGGTTAAAGCCTTGTGCTTGCAATGTTGCTTGCCATTTATTAAGAATTGGCGATTGTGCAATGAGTTGATAGCGCTGCTCACCTTCCTCTAATAAAGAGGTTACGAATACTTCACCGCTTTGTCTGCCGTAGCAAACAAGTTCATCTGATAACCTCAAGCCCGGTGTAAGCTCAAAGCTAGAAATTAGCGTATCAAATGCCTGTTGGCCAGATAAGGTGGTGATGGCTAAGTCGTCTCTTACCACTAGCTCGATATCATAATCTTCAACATGCTTAGCAACAAACTGCTCTAGAATGGCCACCGCATTGGTGTCTACCACAAAGCGGTAAGCCGTTTCGCTGAAATAGTAAACGCTGTAGAGCTGTCCACCCTCGAGCTGCCCTTGAATACCAAGGCCCGGCGCCATCAATTTATTAAGATTTAGGCCCATTTGCTGATTTAAAAAAGGTGTAGCTTCAAAACCGCTGAAATCTAATACAGTTAGGTTTTGAGTTGCCACCATAGTGTTTACCGCAGGGGCTGTGCCTTGACGGTGCTTAGCAAACATTGTGGGTGCAAAAGTCATAATGACACCTTAATTAAAATTCGATAAGCACAGAGTATATTTTGGGTAAAAGCCAACAACAAATTGTAATTATTTATCCATTGATAAATAATATTAATGTAATTAGCTTTGTTAAATAGTATTTATTAATATGAAGAACTTATCAATTGATGGCTTACGCACCTTAGTAACGGTGGTTGACGTGGGCGGCTTTGCCAAGGCGGGCGAACTGCTGGGCCTTTCACAACCTGCTGTATCATTACAAATCAAGCGCTTAGAAGACATGCTTAACTGCAAACTATTTAAAAAGCAAGGTCAGCGCCAAGTGCTCAATCAATATGGTGAGCTGCTTTTACCCTTGGCTAAACAGATGCTACAGCAAAATGACGCCATTATTCAGCAGTTCACCTCCGAGAGCGTCACCGGTAAAGTTCGTTTGGGTATTCCCAGTGAATTTGCTGCGCGTATATTGCCCTCCATCATCGGCGATTTTGTTTCTTTATATCCAGACGTGTCTTTGGAAGTAAAATCTCGCCTTAGTAAGCATTTGCTCTCAGATGCTCGACAGGACCAGTTTGATTTAGTTTTAGCCTTGAACGAGCAACTCGACTCAGCAAAATATCCAATCTTTATGCAAGATCAACTCGTTTGGGTAGGAGATTTATCCAAAGCAAATGATGAAATAGTCACGCTTGTGACCGCGCCTGAGGGGTGTATTTATCGCCGCCGAGCCATTGAGGCATTGCAACAAGCTGGTTTGAGGCATCGCATCATTTATAGCAACGCCGATTTAACGGGTCTGATTGCTGCGCTCAAAGAAGGGTTGGGGATCACCGTGCTGGCAAAAAGCACCGTGCCAAGTGAATTGAACTATCAAAGCCACACCAATCGTTTACCCGAGCTTGGACAAATTGGCATTTGTTTAGTTAAAAACTCGGCCGAGTCAGTTAATGCGGTAGATAAACTAGCCGAATTCATTGCGCTCAGGTTGGGATAACTAGACCTACATCTGGCAACGTGTATATAGTCAACGTTGCCATATTTGATAATTTTTGTTGGCGCTTACTTACCGACAGCTTCTTTAGCAAACAGATGTTTGATTGGCCCCAAGTTATCAACCGCACTTAAACCAATCCCTCTGATTAGCTTTTTAACAGGATTATTTCCATCAAATAGTGCTTTTAAACCTTGCATCATGGCAATATGTTTTTGTGCATCGAGTTTACGGGTGCGTTCGTATTCTCGAAGTGCTCTATGGCTTGCAAACTCCTGCCCTTGTTGCGCTGATAATAGCTCAATTAATAGCGCTACATCTTTGAGCCCTAAGTTCATGCCAAGTCCAGCCAGCGGGTGAATGGTATGAGCTGCATCACCGATTAACACGACTTTGTTATTTAACCACTGTTTTGCATAACGCATTCTCAGTGGAAATACGGCTCTGTCATCTGCCACTTCACACAATCCACACTGCCCATCAATGGCAACGTTAAGTGCCTTATTAAATGCGTCATTGGACAAAGACATTAAATGCGCGGCATACTCTGGCGAGGTAGACCAAACAATAGAGTGGTGATGCTCATCAGACAAAGGTAAAAACGCTAACGGGCCAGTCGGTAAAAATACCTGACGCGCGGTTGAGTCGTGGGGAGACTCCGTTTTGACGGTTGCCACTATCGCGTGGTGATCATAGTCCCAAAACGTCAATGGCATATTAAACTGCTGACGAATCGCTGAATTGGCACCATCTGCAGCAACCAATAACTTGGCCATAACAGGCTCACCTGAAGCCAGAGTTATAAGTACATCGGTATCCGTTTGGTGAATGCTCTGATAGCTGGTATCAAAAGCTAAGGTAACATTGTTACATTGCAACAGCTTGCTGTAGAGCGCATAACGTATCGCGTCATTTTCAATAATATGACCCAGCTCGTTAAGCTCCAAATCTTTGCTGTTAAATGCAATTTTTCCAAAGCTGTCTTGATCGCGAACATCCATATCGGTGTAAGCTGACGCTCTGGCTGAGAGTAAGTCTTGCCATACCCCTAAGCGTTCAAACAGGGTTTGGCTGGCAAGGCTAATGGCGCTAACACGATTACCATATTGCTCACCGAGTGGTTTAGGTGCAGGCTTGCTATCAATCACTTGGACACTGACATTGGCTTGAGCAAGGCCTAACGCAAGCGTTAAGCCCACAGCCCCACCACCAACAATACATACTTGCACTTGCTTCATTAAATATTACCTTTGCTCACATGCCCCATTAACTGTTTTGCTAATGGCGCTTTTAAACGTGAAGACAATGCCATGGCAAACAAACCGCAGCTGCGACCCAGTGCCATCAGGCGTGAAGAATTAGAAAATAACCGCACCAGTGAGTCGGTCAATGTCATAACCGTATTGATATCCTGTTGACGAGATTGCTCATATTGACGCGTAAAAGCATATTCCCCGAGGGATTCTTTATCAGCAGTTGCCAATAGTTCAACCAAACATTGAATATCACGCACGCCAAGATTAAAGCCCTGCCCAGCAATCGGGTGAATGGCATGCGCTGCGTTACCAATCACGATGCTACGATGACCCACCACTTTATCGACTCGCCCCAGTGCCAGCGGATAACTGGCACGCATACCCACTTGGGTAAACAAACCAGCCCGATAACCAAATGCGTCATGAAGCTTTGCAATAAACTCCTCCGGTGGCATGTGCTGGTACTGCTCTAGCTGGGCTTGCGGCATACACCATACTAGCGAGTATCGGCTTTCGCTCATCGGTAATAATGCCATGGGACCATGCTCGGTAAAACGCTCGAATGCTTTCCCGCTGTGACCACCTTGCACTTCGATATTGGCTATCAAGGCACCTTGCTCGTAAGCAGTACTATTGAAGTTTAATTTCAATAAGTCTCGGGTGGGAGAATGAGCACCATCAGCCACCACCAATAGTTTGGCACGCAGTTGCTGTTCATCATTTAGAGTTACTTCAACGTGAGATTGGCATAAGGTCAATTGAGCGACATTGGCAGGACAAAACAAGCTTACCCCCGCATCATTTAGCTGCTGATGCAAAAATGCACCATATGGGTTCACTTCAACAACATAGCCTAAAGCGTCACAGTGATGATCTTGATGGTTTATTTGCGTTTTACCAAAATGCCCTCGATCAGAGACATTCACTTGCTTAATAGGCTGTGCAAAAGGCCATTGTGTTTTGAACAAACCCAACTGCTCCAGATACTCAACAGACTGATGAGCAAGCGCAATACTTCTATCATCAAAGCTTGGGTGAACACTACTTTTCGGTGCGAATGCTTCAACAACGGCAATTTTATAATTTGCTTTAAGTTTGTTAATTGCCAATGCAGCGGTGGCACCTGCCATGCCACCACCCACAATAAGGATATCGAATTGTTGCAACCTACTCTCCTAACGTTGCATGAGCGCTTCTATTTCAGCAACAGCTTTAGGGACTCCCGCGGTGAGGTTTTCAAAGCCGTCTTCTGTTATGAGTAAATCATCTTCAATGCGAATACCAATGCCTTTAAATTGCTCTGGCACTTGTGCATCTTCATCAAAATACAAACCTGGCTCTATGGTTAACACCATACCCGGCTCAAATGCTCTGTCGGCTTCATCGAGCTTATACTCACCAACATCATGCACATCTAAACCTAACCAATGTCCTAAACCATGCATGTAAAACGCTTTGCAAGCCTGATTTTCTAGTAGTGTATCTAAATCTCCAGCCAAAATACCGAGCTGGATCAATCCTTCTGTCATTACTTTCATCGCAGCCTGATTAGCCTGTACCAAGGTACTACCTGGTTTCACCAACACAAAGGCCGCTTGCTGCGCTTTTAGCACTAGCTCATATAGTTGCTTTTGTGGCTCGCTAAATTTACCAGAAACAGGAAAGGTACGCGTGATATCTGCGGCATAACCTTCTAACTCACACCCTGAGTCTATCAGTACCAAATCACCTTCTTTAAGCTCATCGCTGTTCTCTGTGTAATGTAAAATGTTGGCATTGTTGCCAGAGCCAACGATGGTGCCGTACGCTGGGTGACGTGCGCCGCTCATTGCATAGTGGTGATGAATTTCGGCCTCAAGCTGGTATTCTGTTGCACCAGCTTTGGCAAAACACATGGCTCTTTTATGTGCTTCACAGCTAATTTGTGCAGCCTTTCGCATCACAGCTATTTCAGCTGCGGATTTAAACAAACGCATTTCATGCACTAGCGGGCGAATATCTTTGATGATCTCTGGCGCTCTATAGCCTTTTTTCGGTGCGCCGCGCAACGTGTTTAGTAAGCTCCAAATTTTGTCGTCAAAGTCACTGTAAGTGCCTTGTCCGTAGTACAACACACGCTTGTTATTTACGAGTTCTTTTAATTGTTCATCAAGTTCACTAAGCGGGTAAGTATTATCGAATAAATAGCGCTCTTTAGCCTGCTCATAACCGACACGACGGCCATGCCAAATCTCTGCAATTTTATCTTTATTGCGACAAAATAGATGGCTCGCAACCTGCTCATCCCTGTCTTTGCAAAGCACAAGTACAGCATCAGGTTCAACAAAGTTTGTTAAATAAAAAAAGTCACTGTCTTGGCGAAAAGGATATTCGGTATCACGGCTACGAGTGAGTTCAACAGCCGCGGGGATCACTGCCACCGAGTTTTTATCCAGCTGTGACAGCAGACGCATTCGGCGTTCTAAAAATTCAGTTATTTCAATCATTAGTGTATCGTCTTGGAAGTTGTAGCAGGATCTTTACCCATCTCAGCAAAGCACAACATGGCTGATACGCGGATATATTCAACGATCTCATGTAAGGCTTGCTGATCTTCTTCAGTATCATCAAAGTGAGCATCTAACTTAGTTATTTCAGTAAAATCTTCAATAACCTCTTTAACGTCACCAGAGAGCTTGCCATAATCTTTTTGCTTTAAACCAAACCCGAGCAAAAAACCTGATACCCAGTTTACTAGCGCATTGGCTTGGTCGCTTAACGATTCATCTTCACTTGGCAAAAACAGCTCGAAGTGAAACTCAGAGTTATTAAAGTGCTCAACAACATGCTTGTACATGCCGGCAAAAAACTGTTTTAGTACTTCACTAAAGTTTTGCCCTTCATTGAACACATCACTAAGCAGTCCTAAGTATTCTTTTTCTTCAATATTTAAACCACATGCCAATAACCCACTGATGGCACCATGTACTTCAGCTGGGGCAACAAAAATATCGTGTTTTTCAAGCAGCAACTGTGCTTGTGTGTAGTCATTTAATTCGCTCATCAGATAAACTTTCTTCGCATATAGTTGCTCAATGCTAACACTGCAAGTATAGCAACTCCAAGCAATTGTATCCTATGGAGTAAAATTCCAGCACTGTGATTAGTTTATTAGCAGCAGCGGATAAAAACTCAGCAAACAGACAACTATTTGCGTTTTATGGTTTCGACTTGTCACTATGTTTTATATACTGAGGGTGTTCCCTAGCTCGTAGGACAGTAGATTAAGTCCCTGAGCCGATAAACTTTATTAAGGAATGTAGTTTGCTTGCTACTGAGCAGGCTCGGCATGTACCGAGAAGCCTACGGCGAGCTGTTGCTTTCCGCCTTGAACCTTAGGGTTCAAGGGCTGACATCCGCATCCGCGATGCCGGGGAACACCATCCAACATACCTCTCTTACTCTGTTCCCTAAAACATAGCCACAAAAAAACCCCACCGGAGTGAGGCTTTTAGTCAGTTTGATTATTTGCACTTAACCAAACTTAGTAAGCTGCTAATTAAAGACCTGCGCGCTCTTTAATTATTGCAATAAGAGGAGAACCACCGTGGCCATTACCTTCGGCCCAAGCAATGTCGGCACCATCTTCTAAAGAGCTTTTTGGTAGGTTCTTTACAATAAACTCACCAGTATCTGCTGCATTGCTTGCGATTGCGTGGCGAAGCATGTTGTTGCCATTACATTGAACTGAATCAAAAATATTGCGGATTTTTACACGTGAGCTTTTAAGCTTTTTACGCAAGCTGCCTTTATCATCCGCTGCAATATATTCACACAGTGACACAGCTAATTGCTCATCTGCATTGGCTTGATTGCTAAATGACATTGACGCGACAACAATTGAAGCTGACACTAGCACGGTAGTTAATTTCATCTAAAACACCCTCTAATACTTTATTCGTACCCCAAATCGAGTGTAATTGTATCAAGCTGCACAAAAATTAGCAATAAACTCATACTTTTTTGTTCAGCGTTACGAATTTATAATTATATGGATTGCTTTCGTCCGCTTCACAATTCTGCTCGTCGACTACTTGCCAATTTGCAACTTTAGTATAGTCAGGGAAACATGTATCACCTTCAACATCTAGGTCGATAAATGTTAAATATAGCTTTTCACATGTTGGTAAGAACTGTTCATAAACATGTCCGCCTCCAATGATCATTACCTCTTCAGCTTCTGAAAGTAATGCCAACGCAGCTTCCGGAGAGTTTACAACTTCAATGCCCTGTGCCTGATATGCATCATTGCGGGTGATCACAATATTGCGTCGGCCGGGTAAAGGGCGACCTATAGATTCAAATGTTTTCCTGCCCATAACGACAGGCTTTTGCATCGTGACTCGTTTGAAATGCTGTAGATCGGCTGGTAAATGCCATGGCATTTGGTTATCTTGACCTATGACTCTATTGTTTGCCATCGCCGCAATCATAGAAATTATCACATTGAACCTCTCTAGTAATTTAGTGTTAAAAAAAGGGCCAACTAGCCCTTAATTATTTATGTAAGTTTACTTATCTTTCATAGATGACTTCAACATCATAATCGTCGTCGTCCCAATCATCGTCCCAATCGTCATCACTGGCTTCTTTAGTAGCTTTACGGTGATAAGTATCCCACTTAAACTCAACTTCTTCTTGCTGTGTTTCTGCTTCAAACTTATCTTTTGGCATACTATCAAGTAATGCCATGATGTCGTAGCACAGCGCTTGTGTATTAAGCTTATTGATTGCCGAAATACGGTAAACCTGCTGCGCATCTAACTCAGTTTCGATACGCTGACAAATTTCATCCGCTTCATCTTCTGGAAGCAGGTCAATTTTATTTAAGATTAGCCAACGCGGCTTTTCTGCTAATTTTGGACTGTACTGGTGCAACTCATTGATGATTGCAAATGCGTTATCAACCGGATCTGAGCCATCAACAGGCATAACATCAATAATGTGCAATAGCACTCGACAACGCTCTAAGTGCTTTAAGAAGCGAATACCTAAGCCGGCACCTTCAGATGCCCCTTCAATCAAGCCCGGGATATCTGCGATAACAAAAGACTTACTGGCTTCTGGTCTCACGACACCTAAGTTAGGAATAAGCGTAGTAAATGGGTAATCAGCCACTTTTGGTTTGGCAGCCGATACACTACGGATAAACGTTGATTTACCTGCATTTGGCAACCCTAACAAGCCAACGTCAGCCAGTAGTAATAGCTCTAACTTCAGGTTGCGTACTTCACCAGGCGTACCCAATGTTTTTTGACGAGGTGCACGGTTAACACTTGATTTAAAACGAGCATTACCAAGACCATGGAAGCCACCCTTAGCAACTAAAAGTTTTTGACCATGTTGCGTTAAGTCCCCCAAAGACTCTTCGGTATCTACATCAGTAACACGCGTACCAACAGGCACTTTCAAAAATAAGTCTTCGCCTTTTTTACCCGTACAATTTCTTGACTGGCCGTTTGTGCCACGCTCTGCACGATGGAAACGTTCAAACTGATAGTCAATCAGGGTGTTCCAGTTTTCGTCTGCAATTAGGTATACACTACCGCCATCGCCGCCATCGCCGCCGTCAGGGCCACCATCGGGGACAAATTTTTCACGACGAAATGACACAATGCCACTACCGCCATCGCCCGCTTCTGCGCGAATTTCAACTTCATCGACAAACTTCATGGTTACTCTCTTTTGACTTTTGAATGGGGGATTCTAATACCGAAGTATAATACCTTTACCAATAAAGCTTTAGTCATTATTGCTTTGAGCAACAAAAACCGCCTTTAGTTGATAAAGCTTTGCTTTGGACAAACAAAAAACCCCGCCGTAGCGGGGTTTTTTTAATCTTTTACCGATTACTCAGCAACGATGCTAACGTATTTACGGTTTAGAGGACCTTTTTGTTCAAAAACAACTTTACCGTCTGCTTTTGCAAAAATTGTGTGGTCTTTACCGATACCTGCGTTAGTGCCAGCGTGGAACTTAGTACCACGTTGACGAACAATGATGTTACCCGCTAATACTGATTCACCACCGAAACGCTTAACACCTAAGCGTTTACTTTCTGAATCGCGACCGTTACGAGTACTACCAGCTGCCTTCTTATGTGCCATCTTTCTGTACCTCTAAATTAAGCGCTAATGCCAGTGATTTTAACTTCAGTGAACCATTGACGATGGCCCATCTGCTTACGAGAATGCTTACGACGTCTAAATTTAACGATCTTAATCTTCTCACCGCGACCATGTGAAACAACCTCAGCTGTTACCTTGCCACCGTTTACGAACGGTGCACCGATCTCGATTTTCTCACCATCAGCAACTAGAAGTACTGAATCGAATTCAACTGCTGCACCAGTTTCAACGTCTAATTTCTCTAGACGAATTGTTTGACCTTCAGTCACACGGTGCTGTTTACCACCACTTTGGAAAACCGCGTACATAATTAACTCCGTCTGTGCGCCCTCAAATCGACGCAACTTAATATTCTTCAATAGGGCGCGAAGTTTACGCTAATACAAAGCTACAAGCAAGCCTATTTTTGTATAAAATGAATAAAAAATAACTGCAATGAGGGCGAATCATTATTTTTTGCTAGTCTATCCAAAAAAGCTAATAAACCAAAGCGCTTTTTTACACTTTTAAGACGTTTATATAAACAGATAAGTACAACAACAAAGTAGTCTAAATAATCAACAATATATGTCCACTAAGTTATTTTTTTAGCCTGAACTGGACAAAATATCGAGCTAGTTAAAATTTTGTAGTACACTCGCGCTGTATCTCATAAATTTATTTTTGGCTTGGAGCACAATGGATATCAAAACTATCCAGACGTTAATCGAACCTGATATGCTTAACGTCAATCAACTTATTCATGCGCAAATGCAGTCCGATGTCGCCTTGGTTAACCAGCTGGGCCTTTATATCGTTAATAGCGGCGGCAAGCGTATTCGACCTATGTTAACTTTACTCACAGCCAAAGCGCTTGAGTGCTCTGACGACCAACACATCACTTTAGCAACGATTATTGAATTTATTCATACCGCCACTTTACTGCATGATGATGTAGTAGATGAGTCGGCTCTGCGACGAGGTGAGCCTACAGCTAACGCTGAGTTTGGTAACGCGGCCAGTGTTTTAGTAGGTGATTTTATTTACACTCGTTCATTTCAACTTATGGTTGGTTTGAACAATATGCAAGTGATGCAAATTCTCGCCGATGCCACAAATGTGATAGCCGAAGGTGAGGTGCTGCAACTAATGAATTGCAACGACCCAGACACCACAGAAAAAAGTTATATGCAGGTTATCTACAGCAAAACCGCCAAACTTTTTGAAGCCGCTACCATGTTACCCGCTGTTGTACTAAAAAAATCAGAAGAAATTCAAGAAGCACTTAAATTGTACGGAATGCATTTAGGCACCGCTTTTCAATTAGTAGATGATGTACTCGATTACAGTGCAAATGCTGAGCAAATGGGTAAAAATTTGGGTGATGATTTGGCCGAAGGTAAGCCAACGTTACCGCTTATTTATGCTATGCAACATGGTACTGAGCAACAGGTAAAGCAGATCAGAGAGGCAATCAGTACCGGCAATGGTATGACTTACCTCGATGATATTCTTACTACGTTAGAGCAGACCAATGCTTTAGAGTTCGCAATGGAAAAAGCCAGAAATGAAGCACAAAAGGCCATTGAGTATTTGGATGTTTTAACAGACTCGCCGTATAAGCAAGCATTAGTAGCACTTGCACAGTTGTCAGTTGCAAGAGATCACTAAGATTTAGTTAAGAAAAAAGCCGCTTCAGCGGCTTCAGATTGATGATAAACCCCACTTTTTTCAGCGGGGTTTATTTTTTCTGTTGTTGATGATGGATTCTGTGAATTTCTCTAAAGAATTGGGAGCGCAGCCTTAACTCGGAAAATTAC